>JAFUYH010000029.1 GCA_017470605.1 Treponema sp. | reverse complement strand
GCTGAGCAAAAGGTTGCCCCCTTAATCCCCCCGAGAGCGGTATATTGCATTCCTGATTGTTTGGGAGGGGGGAAGAGGGGGTTCTGAGGGGGGGAAAGGGGGAACACTTTTGCGTGCCCGCTATTTTAAGTTGCGACCTCGCGGACGACACTTTCTTTTTTCACGACTAATTTTCAGCGCGATGCAGACCTTTGGCGGCTTTCGCAAAAAGAGTTCTTACTGCAACCGCCACGAGGAACTGTAATTCAAAATGCGATGTTTGCGGATGACGAAAAATGTACCCTTATGGAAACTGGCCCGCCTGCGGAAACAGGCAGACCACAAAGCGTAGTGCTACTGCGAAGCAGATGCACGAAGCGACTGGGCTGACTGTGCTTGCATTGCTACTTGCGCCGCTTGCACAAAGGCCACCTTGCGAGCTTACTAGTATATGCAAAAAGTCTGCGAACGAATGAACGAATGGAGCGGAACGAAGTGCAGCGGAATGAGTGAAAGAGAGAGCTGTCTTTTTGCTACCTTTTTGGAAGGAGCGTTTCCTGGAACACGAAGAATGTATAGAGCGGAAGCGGTACGAAGTACGGCTGGAGCGAACGGCAAGAAAGACCCCCTTTTTTCTGGAACTGTGTTATAATAAAATTATTATGAAAATTGAACACGTTGCTCTGTATGTAAAAGACCTGGAAAAAGCAAAAGATTTTTTTACAACCTACCTGAACGGAAAAGCCAATAACGGCTACCACAACCCGAATACTGATTTTAGATCTTACTTCATAACCTTTGATGACGGAGCTCGTCTAGAAATAATGACCCGCCCAGAACTTGTAGAACAAGTAAAGAGCCCATATAGAACCGGTTACGCACATTTAGCTTTCAGTGTTGGAAGTAAAGAAGCTGTAGACGAATTAACTGCAAAGCTTGATGAAGCCGGTTATTCTGTTTCCAGTGGACCGCGTACAACTGGTGACGGCTATTATGAAAGCTGCATTGTAGCTTTTGAAGAAAACCTTATTGAAATTACAGAATAAGCACCCTTATAGAACGCCGGATTTTTCACGGATTACTAGTCCGTACGCCGGAAATTTCCGGATAATATTAAACTTAACACCAAACTTAACAAAAAACAGAACAACATAAAACCAATGAAAGCAAGATAATTGACAAATACCTAATGAATGTGTAGTATTAAACTATAGTATTTGCGTGAAGAAAATTTATCCCAGGTTTTGAATCGTTCTGAAAATCCGTATGTCGTTGGTTCGATTCCAACCTGTGGCAAAGGCTTCTTACGAAAGTGAGAAGCCTTTTTTTATGCCTGAAATGATAATAAAAGACTTACAAAACGGCGATTTGCTTTTTATGCGTGATAAATCAGACTTCTCCAAAGCCATTGTTGAAGCGACACAAACATACAGCCATGTGGGAATCTATTTTGACGGTATGCTTTATCACGCCTCCCGCAAAAGAGGCGTCGCAAAACAAAAGCTCGAAGAATATCTAAAAGAAGAAGACAGAGAGATTTTCGTCTACAGATACCCCGAAATCGAATGTGAAAGCGTAAAAAATCGTGCAGAAAAATATTTGGGTTGTTCTTATAACCACACATTTTATCCTGATAACGCCACTTTTTACTGTTCCCAGTATATTGCAGAAATCCTGCCGATTTTTAAAACCGTGCCCATGAAATTTGGTAATGATGAAGAGGAAATTTCTGATTTCTGGGAAAATTATTTTCAGGAATTAGGAGTTGCAGTTCCTCTTGGGCTACCGGGCACAAATCCAGGTCAGCTTGCAATGTGTAAAAAACTTAAATTTTTAGGAAAACTGAATTTTACAAAATCATAAGAATCTGTGTTATAATAATTTTATGACAATAAGAAAAATTGAAAGTAAAGACCATTTTGAAGCAGAAAAACTGGCAGCCTTTTGTTTTCATCAGCGCATAGAGCTTTCTGAACCAGATTCACAAAAGATTCAGGAATATGAAAAAGACAAGAGAGATGGCTGGGGTGCTTTTGAAGATAATACTTTAATTGCCCAGATTATAAACAATCCTTTTGAATTTTATCTGGACGGAAAAAACGTAAAAGCAGGCGGAATCGGGGCTGTTTCTACCCTGCCAGAATACCGCGACAGCGGAGCCATAAGGCAGATTTTTGAAAGACTTATTCCGCAAACTTACACAAACGGAGAAGTTATTTCTGCCCTTTATCCATTTAATCATAAATTTTACAGGAAATTCGGCTACGAAGTTATTCCCTTCAGAAATGAATACAAGTTTTCCCCATCTGTACTGAAAGATTATCAGAATATTCCTGGCAGCAGGGAAATTAAAATAAAAAGATGGAAAAAGGATGATGATGTAAGTGCTTTTCTTGAAGTTTACGAAACTTTTGCTAAAAAAATGAACCTTTCTGCCCGGCGAACTCCTGACATCATGGAAAATCACATGAAATACGAAAAAGAGTTTATAGACAGAAAGTTTTCTTATCTTTTCCTCATGGAAAATAAGCCAATCGCATACCTGATTTTTACGGATGTCTATAATGCAGAAGCGGCAGAACTGAAAGTTGACGAATGTGCATGGACAGACAGAAAAAGTTTTTATGCTATTCTGAACTTTCTTTCCCTTTTTTCTGCAGATTACGGAAGCATAACTTTACCACTCCCAAAAGGAATTGACCTTTTAAAAATCATCCGCTCACCAGATGCTTATAATATAGAAAAAAGAAGCTGCCAGCATTTCATGCTAAGGGTTATAAACGTGCAGAAACTGCTTGAAACAATAAAAAAGCCCGCAGACTGTGATTTTACAATCAGGATTGAAGATGAACTTATAAAAGAAAACAATCTGACTCTGAGGGTAAAGGCAAATGAAGTCATTCCTGTTACAGAAGAAAAAGCAGACATAGAACTGAACATTCGTGCACTTGCTCAGCTTGCATCTGGCTGTTCAAATATTGATGAAGCCCTGCTGCGAGATGATGTAGAAATAAATTCAAATGAAGATATGCTCAGGAAAGTCTTTACAGAAAAAATGATTTTTGTAAGCGAATCCTTTTAATCATTCAACTAATCATTCAGATTTACAGCATAAAAAAAGGCCCCGACTGGCTGATGGATTACCAATCGGGGCCTTACTATCTGCTATTTATTTACTAGCGCTTCAAGCTCAAAACAGTTTCAAGCAGAGTATCTGCTGTCTGAATTGTCTTTGCGTTAGACTGGAAACCACGCTGGGTTACAATCATGTCTGTCATCTGCTCAGAAAGGTCAACGTTAGACATTTCCAAAGCACCTGCCATAAGACTACCCTTACCTGCTGTTCCAGATTCACCAATGCGGGCCATACCAGAGTTGTTAGACTCTACATAAGTGTTGTCACCGGCTTTTTCAAGACCGCGGTCATTTGCAAAGGTTGCCATTGCAATCTGTCCGATTGTGCGGTTTGTACCGTTTGAATAAACACCAGTAATAATTCCGCTTGAATCAATCTTAAAGTTATCAAGATAGCCAAGTGTATATCCGTCCTGATAGAAAGCCTTTGTTGTAGACTTAGAAGCAGACTGTGTAATTGTATCCTTAAAACTTCCGATTGTTCCAAGATTAATATTCAAAGTCTGACGATATGGATTTCCCTCTGCATCAGGATTAGATTCAGCAACAGCAAAAGAAGTCTGAATTACAACCTGACCTTCTGGATTTGTTACGTTTCCGGCAGAGTCCGTAACAGACTGGAGTGCTCCCATATTATCAAAAGTTACGATAAATGTATTTTCCATTCCGTCTGTTGTACCAAGACCAACGCGAGTCTGAGTATAGTCTGCGTTATCCGGGTCAATCTGAACTGTAGCCTGCCACTGGTTAGGATTTCCAACTACACGGGTAAATGTAACAGAAAGCATGTGTTCATTTCCGAAGCTGTCATAAATCTTCTGTTCAGTTCCCCAGGTTCCCTTGAAAATATCATCAGGGCTTGCGCCTTCTGTAATTTCAGGAGTATTTTTATTCAAGTTACAGGCAAAGTTTACGTTTGTTGTTTCCTTTGCAGGGTCTTTTGAACCAACAGGAATAATAAGGTCTGTCGGTGTTGCTGCAGTAGAAACAAGCATCTGTCCGTTTACATCTTCTGCCATCCATCCCTGTACGCGCATACCGTTTGCAGGATTTACCAAAGTGCCGTCGCTGTCAAGACCAAAAGCACCGTTTCTTGTATAGAATGATTCTTCACCACTTTTCAAAACAAAGAAACCGTTTCCCTGAATGGCGATATCTGTAGAAACGCCAGTAGACTGCAAGTTTCCCTGTGTAAAAATATTATCAATGGCTGCAACTGTCATACCCAGTCCAACTTCCTTAGGGTTTACACCGCCAAGCTCGTCAGTAGGTTTTGCTGCACCTGACATCTGCTGGCTGATCATATCCTGGAAGTTTACGCGGCCTCTTTTAAAACCGCTGGTATTTACGTTCGCAATGTTGTTACCAATTACATCCATTCTTGTCTGATGATTCTGCAAACCAGAAACACCAGAATAAAGTGATCTCATCATAAAGCTATATCTCCTTGTTTCAAGTCAAAAGCAGGCCCCTGCTTTTAACACCCACCTTTCAAAATATTTAACTTTTCTAATTCAGATTACTCAGCAGCGTAAACCGCTTTAATCTGATCCATACTGTAATACATACCGTTTACCAGAACCTGAGGATTATCCCCACGCGTTGCCCCTTCCACAACGCCTCTTGTTACGGTATCGCCGACATTCAGCTCAACAGTTTTACCCAAGGTAGAAGCTGCCTCCGAACTATTGATAAATGCAGCCATCTTCGCAAATGACGTACTCATGTTTGTCATCTGTTCCAAAGAACTGAACTGAGCCATCTGGGAGATAAACTGAGTATCTTCCATCGGCGAAGTAGGATCCTGATTTGAAAGCTGAGTAATCAACAGCTTCAAAAAATCATCCTTACCCAATTCGTGGGAAGTTTTTCTTCCCTCTTGTACAAGCGTCTTATTAAAGTTATTTACCGCGTTTTCCACGTTAAACTTTTCGCTTGCACTCATCTGCGTATTAACGCTGTTCTGTGTGTTTAGTATATCCATCATCACCTCACTCACTTCTCAGTGCCTTATTTTTATCGTCATTTCACGCAACGATGTTAATTGAATAATTTGAAAATTCGTCATTTTTTTGAACGGTATTTTCAAAGTCTACAGCCGAACCATTAATGTTGTTATAAACATGATGTGCAACAAAGTTATTCTGCTCATGCTGACCATCAAAGTTCATATTCTGATTAGAAGAACCGCCGTCATTGTAGGCAACTTCAAAATCAGCAACATCAAAACCACCCTTAATAAAGGCTTCTCGCAGAGTTTCAGAGTTATCCTTAAAAACCTGCAAAGCTTCTTTACTTGAAACAGTAATGTGGGCACTCATTGTCTTTCCGTCCAAAGAAAGATGAACCTTCACATTTCCTAAATCATCTGGATGAAGAATAAGATTTATAGTTCCCTGATTATTATCTTTAAGTACAAGAGTTCCAGCCTTTACAAATTCAGAAGCATTTGACTGAATCTGATTTGAAAGCATGGCCTGAAAGTTAGAACCATTTGCAGAAGCTGTCTGACTGTTCAAAGAAAGAATGTCTGTCTGTGCATTTGCAGACACATCCATTGTAATCTGGGCTGTATTATCATCCGTAAGCTTTATTTCAGAAACTTTTAATGATGATTTTTTTTCTGGTGCAAGAACTTCATTATTTTCCTGAGCGGAAGTTTTTTCAGTTCGCAGGTCCTCTACAATAATTTTCCCCTCTTTATCAAGGGTAAAAACCTTCTTTTCCGATTCTCCATGCCCCTCTGCATAATCAGAATGAGAGTTTTCACCCCCCTGCTTCTGTGCATCTGCAGCAAATGTTTCCAGAGCCTTATTATCTGAATTCTGCTGAATTTCAAGAACTTCTGCTGAATTTTCAGATTTTTCGTCATCTTTTACTGATTTCAAATCTGTCTTTTCACTTTTTTCAGCTTTTGCAAGCCCATTCTGAGAAGCAACCTGAGTAAGCTCTTCCATTCGGGCAAAATCTTTTGTTTCAAGCTTTTTATTCTGAACAGATTTTTTTCCTGAATCCTCTTTTTTTAAAGTCTTTACCTTTTTTTCAGAAGAATTTTCAATTTCTTTTTTCTGGACAGGATTAGCAGACTTTTCATCAGCGTCTATTACAAGTGCAAATTTTTCTGAATTTTCAGATTTTTCAGAGGTCACTGGCTTTTCGTAAGCAGTTTCAGTCTTTTCAGATTTCTGATTTTCATCTGTTTTTTGACTTTCATCAGTTTTTTCTGCAAGCTCTTTTGATTCTGCCTGACTGGCCTTTGACTCATCACTTTTTTCTGTCTGATTTTCTGCCGGCTTTTCCTGAACGGAAGATTGACTTTCGGCCTTTTCGCTTTCTTTTACAGGACTTTCATTCATCTCCCTGTAAAAAGAAATAAGGTCTTCAAAAGAAGAGGAAGATTTTGTGTTCAGAGGCTCTATTTTATTATTGAAATTCTGAAAATCCTGCTGAATCTGAACAGGATTTGTAAGAAAATCTGTAATTGCCTGATACGACACTTGGCAAATCTCCTTGTAAGCAGAAAGATTTGCCAAGCTGAACTTATTCCAGGGACTCTGGCTTGCTTATCATCTTGCGCTGTATTTCAGCCGCACGTTTAGAATCCATTAAGGAAAGCCAGTAAGAACCCATGGATGCAGAACCGCTGGCTGCCGCAAGTTCTTCTACTTTTCTTAAAACATCAATGACTGTCTGGTCATCTAATGCTTCAAGTATTCCTACTGCAGCCTCAGGACGCATACCATTCAGATTTTTAGCAATCTGTTCTACGTTTACATTTATATCATCGTATCGTTTTACAGTCTGGTTAAATGTTTTTTCCCGCTCTTCCTGATTTTTTTCACGCTCTGCCAGTTCGGCGGCAATCTGTTCATTCTGTTTTTCCAAAGATTCTATATCAGTTTCGCGTTTATCAAGTTCTTCTTTATAGATATCAAGGGCTTCCCGCTGTTTTTTAAGCCTGTCTTCATCAAGATTTGCTACAAAAGGCTTTGACTGAGTTGCTGTTGTAGAAGTCTGAGGCTCTTTATGCAGCAGGGAATATACCGGAGCAAAAAGGTCTTTTACATGAACGACTCCCAATCTGTCAAACCACAGAAGTCCACCCACAATAAGAATGAGAATTATAATCAAAAGGACAAATGATTTTCCTAAAGCTTTCTTAAAAGACACGTTTTAACCCCACCTTTACTATATCCAGTTTTATCCTTCAATCAGACCAGAAATTGCTGCTCCAAGAGTTATATCATTATCGCATGAAACGATGTTCCAGTAAATTCCAAGTTCTTCTGTAAGAATTTTATCCAGATAACCGTATACACGCTCTTTTATGCGCCAAGTCTTAAAGAATGTTGTTCCATCGCAGAGAATACAGATTGGTTCACTGGCATTTTTACCCTCACCAGTCTGAATTGCACAGGCAATAAGAATTGCAGCAGAATAGCGGGCAGAACGCTCTACAATTGCATCCAGTATCTGGAAAATTGAATCTGCATCTTCTTTTGAAGCCTTATCTGCAATTGCGCCAAGAATACATTCTGTATTAAAAGGCCCGTGAAGGAATTTATCCATTTCTATGAGAGAAAGACTTTCTATTGCCAGAATTCTGTCTGCTGTTTCAGAAGCAAAAAGTCCATCGCGGGCAGCGGCTTTTAATGCAATAAGAGAAACCGGGCCCAGATATGCACCTGAACAAAGTTTCTCAAGGAAGAATGTTCCTGGCTTTACTGTAGTCTTGTCAAATTCAATATCAAAATCACTGCGGTTTACAGAAAGGAATTTGCCGCTTTCGCAAACAATAATCTGTTTTTTTACCTTACAGCAGTCGCAGTCTGGCTGAATATAAGCTGCATTCATGCCTGTTCCAAGAATAAAACCGATATATGATGAATAAGAGTCTGCATCTGTTGCACAGGCGGCACCGGCAAGCAAAGCGGCTACCGTGTCATTACAAAGGGTTATACGCTTGATGGAATTCCAGCCGCGTTCTGTAAGAGCTTCTTTTAAGCACCTGCCAACTTCACAGCCAACAACTTCCGGGGCCTTAACTTCTTTTGAAAATCCCAGAAGAATGCCGTCTCCATTTTCCTTGATTTCCATAGGATAGGAAAAACAGAAACCAATTCTGTCTGATTTATTTTTAAGATGTTCAAGATTATCTGCAATCTGGGCAAAGAAATCCTTGCGGGAAAGTTCTTTTTCTACACCAGGCATCTTTGTTTTTTCCATATCTGAAATCTGCGGAATACCGTCTGCATCAAAAGTAACCAGACAGGAACGGAAGTTTGTTCCGCCAGCATCAATTACAATTACAGATTTTCCTTTTGCAGAAGATTCAGGCGGATTGCAGAAGGTACGAATCATATCTTCATCGGCTTTTTCTTTGCGCAGGCCTTTGCGCATATCATCTAAAATTGCCTGAGCAACAGAATAAATATCTACATGATTTACAAAATTATGACGTGACAGAAATGAACTTACAGAAGATTTCATTTTTTTCCCCATAAACGAAATTTTTATAATATATTATAACGCGAAAGCACTATAAAAGCAAACAACCGGAATCTATTTTTTACAAATTCCGGTTGTTTTTTTTTATGGCGACAAGGATGCCGCCTTTAGAGATATAGAAAAAACAAATTATTAAACTTTAAACTCGTCAATCTGGTTTCCAATCTTAATGATAGAATCCTTCATGCGGTCAGAAACTTCCGTAAGAACGGCACCAGTTTCATTAATCTTCTGGGCTCCAACAGACATTTCATCCATGCTTGACTTCATGGAAATTGTTACATCCTGCAGCTGCTGAACTTCAGAAAGAATAAGTTTGTTTCCTTCCTGCATTTCTACAGAAGCGTTTCTAACTTCTTCCGTACTGTCATTCATCATCTTAAGAGCATCAATAATCTGCTTAGAACCTTCATTCTGTTCTTCCATAGCAGTCTTAATCTGCATTACAAGCTGGTCTGTATCTGCAAGTTCCTGAGATACAAGGGAGAATGTCTTACTTGCATCTGTAGAAGCATTAACAACCTCTTTAATTGATTCCATAATCTGATTCAACTGATTTGTAATCTGGGTTGACTGCTGAGAAGATGTTTCTGAAAGTTTTCTGATTTCATCTGCGACAACGGCAAAGCCCTTACCTGCTTCACCGGCATGAGCGGCTTCAATAGCGGCATTCATGGCAAGAAGATTTGTCTGTTCTGCAATATTTGCAATGGCAACGTTTGCATCCTGCAGCATTTCTGACTGACTTTCAATTGTCTGTACCTTCATGCTTACAGTTTCAAGCTTGCCGAAACCTTCCTGAGAGTGTGTCTGCAGACCTGAAAAAGAGCGGTTCATCTTTTCCATAGAGTTATTTACGGAAGTAATGTTTCCTATCATCTCTTCTACAGCTGCACTCGCCTGAGTAACTCCAGAAGACTGAGTTTCAATCATCTGGTTCAAGGAATCAATATTTGCAGAAATCTCGTCTACGGCACCTGCAGTCTGGTCTACGCTCTTTTTCTGATTATCAATCTGCTGACCGAAACTGTCTATGTTAGCAATAATCTGGGTAATTGCACTTGCCGTGTCCTGAGCAGAAGATGACATATCATCACCGGCTGCACTAAGGTCATCCTTAGAAGTCTTTACATCACCAATAATATTCTGTAACTTTTCGGTAAACTGATTAAAGCCCTGAACAACCTGACCGATTTCATTATTTGATTTAACTTCAATTCTCTTTGTAAGGTCTGCATTTCCGCTTGCAATTCCTATAATTACATTCTTAACTACAGAAAGCGGTTTCATCAATATAGAAATAAGGATGGCACCCATAATTACAGAAAGAACAACAGTAATTGTACCAAAGAGTATTAACTGAGTTCTAATCTTAATTGAAAGTGTGTAAACCATATCAGAAGGAATTGAAAGAGCAAAACTCCATGGAGTTCCAACAATCGGTTCGTAAATTACAAGGTCTCTTGCGGCATCATGTCCGGCAACAGTTCCCCATCCAGATTCACCTTTTACCATTCGTTTTGCAATATCTGTAATTTCTTCATGCCCAGGGGTAGGATTTGTAATAAAGTTTTTCTGCATGATATAGTCAGGACTTCTGTGAGCCATAACCGTACCGTCACTTGTCAGAATCCATCCATAGGCATTAGTTCCGAATTTTATCTGATTAACTTCTGCTGTAATTTTTTCAAGTGGAAGAACACCAACTATTGCGGCGAATGTTTTTCCGTTCACTTTTACAGCCTTTGTAAAGTGAACTATAGTCTTTCCTGTAGTTCTGGAAACAACAGGGTCATCAATATAAATATCTTTTCCCTGCTGCAAAATGGCCTTAAAGTAATCACGGTCTGCAATGTTTGTACGGGTTCCAATATCATTGTAAGATATACCACCTATATCAACAAGCATGATATAATCAAAATCTTCACCTCTGGCATATTCATGAGCTTGCAGCCATTCGCCGGCGGCATTAAAATCACCAGTCTGCATTACGTCTGCATTTGTGTAATAATCCAGTTCCTTAAAGTAACCTTCAATCGTGTTTTCCAAAGCCCATGTATAGGCAGAAACTGTCTGCTGATAATTTGTTGTTAAAGTAGAAACAACTTCCAGTCTTGCATTTCGTGCAACAATTACGGTCTGTAAAAAGTTAAAAGCTGCAATGGAAAGACCGATGCTAAGCATGAGCGTTGCTATAAGACTGGATTTTTTCTTTTCTTTTGACATAAGAACAACTCCTTAATCTAATAAATCTTATCTATTAATTATATACCACATACACAATATTTCCATAAGAAAAATTACAGTCATATATAAATTTTTGTTATATTTATTTTCTCCATTACAGTCATTCCTGAATTTATAAGATTGCAGATTTTCTTGTCTTCTGCTATATTAACTTTCTATGCTTGATCTGGAATCCCTGAAAAAAGAACTGAATCCCCAGCAGTACCGCGCCGTAACCACAACCGAAGGCGCAATCCTCATTATTGCAGGGGCCGGCAGCGGAAAAACGCGAGTCATCACATTCCGCATTGCCCACATGCTGGACAAGGGAATTCCCCAAAGCTCAATTCTTGCCCTCACCTTCACCAATAAGGCCGCAAAAGAAATGGCAGACCGAATCAAGACTCTTACAGAAAAGAAGCTGCAGAACCTCACGGTTTCAACCTTTCATGCTTTTGGAGTTAAGATTTTGCGTCAGGATATTGATAAGCTGGGCTGGCGTGAAAACTTTTCCATTTATGATGAAACAGACCGCGTTGCCCTGATTAAGGAATGCGGCCGCGAGCTCAAGTTTTCGCCGGAGGCAATGGATATTTACACAATCGGAAACCTCATTTCCAATATCAAAACCGGCCGCAAAAACTGGGACACCGCAAATGATATGTACCGCCCCCTTTACGAAATGTATCAGGAGGGCTTGAAACTTTACAATGCCGTTGATTTTGACGATCTTATTGTTCTTCCGATAAAACTTTTCCGCGAATTTCCGGAGGTTCTGGCCCGTTACCGAGAACGCTACAAGTATTTAATGGTAGATGAATTCCAGGACACCAGCCACCAGCAGTATGAAATGATGCATCTTTTAGCCGATAAAAACGTAGCCGTCGTTGGTGATGATGACCAGAGCATTTATTCATGGCGGGGGGCTGACTATCAGAATATCGTTAATTTTGAAAAGGATTTTGACGTTACGGAAATCCGTCTGGAGCAGAATTACCGTTCCACAGGTACAATTCTGGAAGCCGCAAACGGTGTAATTTCACACAACACAAACCGCAAGGACAAAAAGCTCTGGAGCGGAAAGGGAGCCGGTAAGCCAATTGAAATCTTTATGCCTGAAAACGAAACCGACGAAGCAGACTTTATCGCCGAAACAATTTTGGGAATTGCCGCAGAAGAGCACCGTAAGTATGATGATTTTGGTGTACTTATGCGTGCCAATACTCAGAGCCGTTTTATAGAAGAAGCAATGCTGCAAAATAACATTCCTTATACAATGAGCGGAGGAACAAGTTTTTTTGAGAGAAAAGAAATTAAAGACGTAATCAGCTATCTTCGTGTAATCTCCAATCATGATGATGATATTAACCTTTTGAGAATCATCAACACTCCGCGCCGGGGCATTGGCCGGGCCGCAATTCAGCTGATGAACGAGGCCGCAGAACTCAACGGATGTACACTCTGGAATGCTATTGATTATCTTATTCACGCAGAGGCCTCTCAGGCAAGCGATGTGCTCAAGGAAGATTTACAGACCTTTGTAGATATTATTGAAAGTCACAGACAGAAACTTTTGAGCGGACGAGGACTTGCAAACAAGGTACGTCAGATGGTAGAAGACATCAACTACAAGGACCACCTGCTCACAGAATATTCAAAAAGCGAAAAAGCAGTGCGTTTTAAGCTTAAGAATATAGAAGATTTAATACGTTTTATGGAAATCTGGGAAAACGACCCGGACAACACAAATCCAAACCTTTATAATTACCTGAACCGCATCACCCTTATGAGCCGCGACAACGGCGATGACGAAGGCGACAAGGGAAAGGTAAACCTAATGACAATCCATGCCTCAAAAGGACTGGAATTTCCTGTTGTATTTATTGCAGGAGCCGAAGAAGGTCTTATTCCTCACGCCCGCTCCGTAGAAGAAAATAACGGAGATGTGGAAGAAGAGCGCCGCCTCTTTTATGTTGCTATTACACGCGCCCGAGACAAACTTTTTATTTCCGCCTGCCGAAAGCGCCGCCACATGCAGATGACTGTTGAAACTGAACCAAGCCGCTTCCTGGATGAAATTCCGGCAAATCTGGTAGAGTACCACGAACCGGAAGAAGTTCTTTCTGATGAAGAACAGAGCCAGATTTTCGGGGATTTTTTAAGCAAGTTGAAAGGACAGATGTAGGAAGAATGCGATAGCGCTGGGAGCGGCCGCGAAGCGGGCCACCTAGGGAGCGACGGCTGAAAGCCGGCAAAATGCTCCAGTGGAGCATTTTGAGCGAGTCTCCGAGCAGCTTTGCTGCGAAGGCTTGCGAAGCGAGGAGACTGAGCGTTAGCGAACCGCGGACATAGCCGCCCAATTTTTATACTCTATACTTAATTTTCTTGCCAGTACCCTCGTACATTTTTGCACGAAGTTCTGCAACCTGCTTGTCTGCAATGTAGTCATCAAAGCTCATCATGCGGTCAATAATTCCGTTTGGAGTAATTTCCACAATGCGGTTTGCAATAGACTGAATGAACTCGTGGTCGTGAGAGCTGAAAAGCAGCACGCCAGGGAAAGCAATAAGCCCCTCATTGAGCGACTGGATTGCTTCCAAATCAAGGTGGTTTGTAGGGTCATCCATTGTGATACAGTTAGCACCGCTGAGCATCAATTTAGAAAGCATACAGCGGACCTTTTCACCACCCGAAAGAACCTTAACTTTTTTCAAAGACTCATCACCGCTAAAGAGCATTCGTCCAAGGAAGCCTCGGACATAAGCATCATCCTGCTCCTTGGAATACTGCTTGAGCCATTCTGTAATATTGAGGTCGTTATTAAAGCTGTCGCTGTTATCACGTGGAAGATAGGTCTGCGAAGTAGTCTGTCCCCAGAAGAACTCACCACTGTCAGGCTTTTTTACACCGTTTACAATATCAAAAAGAGCCGTAATGGAATTATGCTCAATTCCGACAAAGGCAATTTTATCAGTGCGGTTTACAGTAAGACTGAAATTCTTCAAAAGCTCGTTGCCGTCTGCATCCTTATAGTTGAGTCCCTTTATTTCAAGAACATTGTTACCAATTTCGCGGTCGGCCTTAAAGTTTACATAAGGGAACTTGCGGGTAGAAACAGGAATCTCTTCGAGGCTGTCTGCCAGCTTGTCGTAAATCTTTTTGCGACTAGTAGCCTGCTTAGCCTTAGAAGCGTTAGAGCTGAATCGGAGGATGAACTCCTTCAAGTCTTTCATCTTATCTTCAGTCTTTTTCTGCTGCTCGTGAGCCTGACGCTGCATAATCTGAGTCATCTGATACCAGAAGTCATAGTTACCGCTGAACTGAGTAATCTTTCCAAAGTCAATATCACAGATATAAGTGCAGACAGTGTTCAAAAAGTGGCGGTCATGGGAAACAACAATTACGGTGTTCTCAAAATCAAGCAAAAAGTTTTCAAGCCAGGTGATGGATTCAATATCCAGACCGTTAGTAGGCTCGTCCAGAAGCAGGGCATCAGGATTACCATAAATAGCCTGAGCCAAAAGAACGCGCACCTTCTGACCTTCGTCCAGCTCGCTCATCATCTTGTCGTGGAACTCTTCTTCAAGACCAAGACCGGAAAGCATCTGTTCTATGTCGTTTTCAGCCTCGTAGCCACCAAGCTCACCAAATTCAGCCTCAAGCTCAGCAGACTTAATTCCGTCCTCTTCGGTAAAATCAGCCTTAGCATAAATCTCGTCACGGGCCTTGCTCACCTCATAAAGTTTTGGATAGCCCATCATAACAGTTTCTTTTACAGAATATTCATCAAAAGCAAAGTGATCCTGCTTCAAAACCGCCATACGCTCGCCCGGAGTCATAAAAATCTGGCCGGAATCCTTTTCGAGCTCACCGGAAAGCAGCTTCAAAAAAGTAGACTTACCGGCACCGTTTGCACCAGTAATTCCGTAACAGTTTCCCTTGTTGAACTTAAGATTAACATCCTTAAAAAGCGGCTTTTCGCTAAAAGACAAACTAACGTCACTAACAGTAATCATTCAAAAATCCTTAAAATTGATTATTATAATTCAGGAGGGGGATAAATAGCAAAGCTATTTTGCCCCCGCAACGCCCCCGACAGGAAGCCATAAACTACATTTAACCAAAAAAAAGGAATTAGTGCAACATAGGGGGAAAATGTGTTTTTGTAATAAATATGATTCATTTTACTTCAATTATATTACAAACCGCGTTCATTCTCTGAGCAGCAATATCTTCACTTATATAATTTATTGAACATAAATATTCAAGATTTTTAATTTTCTTTTTCTTTTGCCTCTGTTTAGACCTTAAAAGTCTAACACCACAAGAGCCTACAGAATATCCCAAGAAGGGAACTCCGCGTGAAGTTTTTACAAGAACAGGGTCTTTTAAATCCAGCTGTAAATTTTCAATGCAAAAAGCCCTGACGAAGCAAATCATTTTGTTTAGGTCACTTTTTGAATTTCCAAAAAAAAGCATATCATCCATATATCGGCAATATGCTTTTGCATGAAGTTTTTCTATAATATAATGATCAAGAGATGAAAGGTAAAGATTTGCAAAAAACTGACTTGTAAGGTTTCCAATTGGCAAGCCTATTTTACTACAGTCAGAAATTTCATAACTGTCTATAATTCCATCAAAAAGAAATAAACACATACTGTCTTTTATAATCCTGTTCAACTTTTCTTTTAATATCTGATGATTGATAGAATCAAAATATTTTCTTATATCCAGCTTCAGAACATATTGGTATTTCTTACACAGATGAAAAGCATAATATATAGCCTTGTGAGTTCCTTTTTCTTTCCTACATGCATAAGTATGATAAATCATTTGCCGTTCAAATACAGGTTCAAGAACATTCATAATTGCATGATGCATAATACGTTCTTCAAAACTTGCAGCGGAAATCAAACGCTTTTTAGGATCAGTAATATAAAACTGCCTGTAATTTCCCCAGTCAGGATTTTGAGACATAAGCCTTTGCCTTATTTTTTCCAGATTACCATTTACATCTTTATTGAAGGCAATGACAGCATAAGAAAATGTCTTTCCGCGTTTTGCCTTTAACCATGCAAGGCGGATGTTTTCAAAATCTATAATCTGATTAAAAAGGAATCTGCCCCGTTTCATTTTTTTTCAGTCGCTGTAATTCTTCAAAAAGAGTCTGTCCGTACTCTTCAAGTTTTATATTCGCAGAATGAGGCAATGATTTAATTTCTTCTATTGAAATATCAGGATTTATCGCCATTTGATATAAATGTTCATCTTTACATATCATATAAGCACCTATTAACTTATCTTTTTTACAGAGTTCTGAACGAAATTTCTTTAACGAATCAAAAATAAGTTTCTGAGGTTCATCTTTTAGCATTGCACGATAATCCACACGCTTTTTTGAAGATTCAGCATTTCCATTATCTGCATATTCAACAATAATATGAAAGCCAGGAGCATCGGAATTTGAAACAAAACCATGAGTAAGTCTTATTACTTTATGAGAACGGAGAAAATGATTTAATTCTTCACACTGATTATTATCTCCATAAGAACTGATAAAGAAAGACTGAATTTGTGACATATAAACTCCAGAAAAAGGTCTCAACTTCGGCTTTCGGGCTTGCAGAATCAATTGCCTACCGGCAGAAGAAGAGACACTTCGCAGCCAACGATTCGCTTGTTTCTGCGATAATCTTTTCGTACATACAGACAAATAAAACCATATATACAGGAAACAGACGGTTCTAATTCTATACAAAAGAGGATTACGACAGAGCCTGCCTCTTATTATAAAAATAGAGCTAGAGCGCACAACACGGAAACCAAGGTTGTCGTTCGTGTTGCCCGGCGAGTTGTTGTTACGGTTAGAAACGCGACAGTTAGAAGCGTTGTTGTTCCAGCTACCGCCACGTTTAACACGGTTAGACCCCGACGATGCGCAATTTTTATTAAGCCTGTTCCCTTTTTATCAAACTGTTTTTTGCCTTTGCAAAAAACAGTTTTTAAGCCCGCCCTTAGGCGGTCTTATTTACTAATTAGAACTGGAGCGCACAACACGGAAACCAAGGTAGTCGTAAGTGTAGCCCGGCGAGTAGCAGTTACGGTTAGAAACGCGACAGTTAGAAGCGTAGCTGCCCCAGCTACCGCCACGTAGAACACGGTTAGACCCCGACGATGCGCCTGTAGGATTCGTCTGGTCACTGCCACTGTAACTGCCATACCAATTCCAACACCACTCCCAAACATTTCCACTCATATCGTAAAGCCCCAGTTCATTAGGGGATTTTGTCATGACATCATGTGTAGAACTTCCGCTATTTCCATCATACCATGCAACACTGCCAATATCACTGCTTCCGCTATAAGTAGATTTAAGGTACGATTTGTTTCCACCGCTTGCGGCATATTCCCATTCTGCCTCAGTTGGGAGACGATAACCGTTCGCAGAAAAGTCACAGGTATAATTTCCGCTTCCACCCTTGTAACATGGAGTAAGACCTTCAGCAAGACTTCTTCTGACACAATACTCTATGGCTGCATTCCATGATACCATTTCAACAGGTCTGTTCTCTCCATTAAAACGGCTTGGATTGTTACCCATTATGCTTGAATATTCTGCCTGAGTAACTTCATGAGCACACATATAGAAACTGTCTACTGTAACAGTATGCATAGGATATTCATCATTATCTCCTGATGTGCTCCCCATAAGGGATGTACCACCTTCCACAAAAATAAAATCTTCTGACACTGAAATACTTGCTCCAGTCTGTGCATTTTTTACGGAAGCTCCTGTAGAACTTCTCACCTCATACATAGACTGTGCACCCAAAGGATTTCTTACAAGGACAGTAAAATAATATAAAGAATCTGCATCTGGAACAGAAAAAGAAGCCTCCCTTGCATTAAACTTCCAGTCAGACCCCTTTTTAGCATCTAGTTCAGCAAAATATGGATCATCCAAATCTTTTTTGCGGCTGCTATACACTACCTTATATTCAAGTTTCCTGCTGAAAGTTTCTGTATCACTGGCACGTTCCCATTCCATAGTTACATTTGTCTTTTCTTGCTTTATAGAAATTCTGCCGTTCGGTCTTGGAACTGAAAACAATCTATCTGCAATTTCAGCAGCACTGCTATTAAAAGAATTAACATCATTCATTTTTATGCCACCAACAAACGCTGATGCTAATGTTTCCCCAGCAAGGTCATATATATCTTCATAAAGATTATAATACCCGCCTAACTCGTCAAGCCTGCCTATAATAAGGTAATCAGCATTTGCAATTCGTTTTGCATCCTTAACTTTTTCAGAAATACTTTTCTGCTGAAATTCTTTCTCACTCAAAAGCTTATCAATATCAGAGCGATTAACCATTGTTAATACACCTTTTTTTGAAATTTGATTGCTTAGAGCCCCCCAGATACCTTCTGCATCATCCTTTCCTTGCTGGGTATAGGCCTTATTAGATGTAAGTGGCAGAAGTGCAGCTTTTTTTTGCTGGGCAAAAAGTGATGCACAAATTAGTAGTTGCAAAAAAAACACAATAAATCTTTTCTTAACAATTTTTGTTTCCATAACCATTTTTTCTCCCATCCCTTAAGCTATACATGTAAAAGAAATCTGAACAAATAAACTCCCAGAAACAAATAAGAAATAATCACGAGCAATATTTTGGAATAAAACATAAAATATGAAAAACAATTATTACATGGACTGTAAAAAAGCTCTTTTTCTTCCCTATCCTTTCTCTTAGGATATTTTCTTTCGTATTTACGATATAAAATATGAGTTATTAAGCTCTGCCATACATATTGGAGCAAATCACAGGCCAAGCCAATAATAACAAGAATTAGAGGTATTACAAGTTTTCCACTGGGAATAACTTGTAAAAAATCAGTATCATTGTGAAATATCCAAATGATACCTACCTCTGACAATCCTAACGATCTGATTATATTTGAAACTTTAGTTGTGGCATCATTATGCCACTTTGACAATTCAAAGACTGTTGGCATTATTATCCTCCTATTGCTGTTTTCCAGGCCCTATAGTACTAGTCGAAGTTTCTTCTTTATCTTTTGCAACAGTACCAACGCCTGATGACTTTGTAGATGGTTTCTTTTTAGAAACAACTCCTGGACCTGGATTATTTGAACCAGAACCTTTATTTTTCATGCGGCAGAAAACTTTACCAGATGATACAATTCTCTTGCCATTAGAAACTGTTATTTTTCTAACAACAACTTTACCATTTGGAGAAATTGTAACTATAGTAGATTCATCAGGGATATCTGATGAATAACTCTTTATTTCTATAATTTTTTTTCTTTTAAATAATGTTTTATCCTTTTTTGAATTTAGGCCTTTACCATTTCTCTTCTTTTGCATCCAATTTCTTTTATTATTTTTCATACATTAAACCTTCAAAACTTCTAAAATTGCCCCTTGTAGCCAAGTTGTATGAGTTCCAGCTGAATATTCATAGGCAGGCTGTCACAATGCGAAAATGCAGAATTAGAAAAATATTGCAGAGGCAAGCGTCTGTCTATCTGTATAGCAGAAAGGTTCTGGCAATAAGCAAAAGCGGAATCCCCTATCGTATTCAGATATTGTGGAAGAGTAACTTGAACAAGATTATTACATCTATAAAAAGCACGTTCACCAATATCTACAAGAGTAGAAGGAAGCCAAACCATTACAACATCACATTCGCTGAAAGCAAAATAATTTATCTCTCTTACAGGAAGACCGTCATAATATGGTTCTATTACAACATATTTTTCATCACCAGTATATTTATCTATGCACAAGCCTTTTCCATCTCTTGACCTTTTAAACTTAAATGAAGTTTCAGCTGAAAAAGCAGAAACGGCAAATAAAACAAAAGAAACAAAAATCAAAATATATTTCTTCACAACCATACCTACCTTTATTGAACAGAAATTATATTGTTTTCATACAAAATCCGCCCGTTTTGAATTGTGCAGATATTCCACCTGTTTCCATTTTTTTCTTCCGGCACCCAGAAGTAATCCAAAACGGAATTTTCATAATAAAGTTTTACAAATGCTCCACTAGAAGCAAGTGCAGAACTTTCACTTTTCTCTCTGTTCGTAAAATCCACGACATAGACAAAATAATTTGCGTCTTCCTTCATGCCTTTGATTGTAATTGTTTCAGGGCCAAAGGAATTTCTGTCATCACGGTCAAGCCTGACACTTCCGTCTGCCGATTCCGTCATATTGCGGTATGAAACATGAAAGCCGTTATCTTTTTCCAGATGCAAATCCAAATCTGCCGGCTGGTCTCCCCATGTAAGCACAATGCGGTATTCCTTGCTCGCCAGGGTACGGCTTAAAACAAAACGATAGTTTGGGATAAATCCAGATTTTACTGAAAAATCAAAAGATTCACTGATATAGTCCGGTGCAGAAACTGAAAAGGAATAGTCTCCGTCCCCTAATTCGGGAAGTGTAATGAATCCGTTTTTGTCTGTTATGTAGCTTCCAACTTCACCTTTTATACTAACCCTTGCATTCCTTACAGGATTTCCAGTTTCGGCATCTGCAAAATACAGTGGCAGCCCGCCTTTTTTTCTGATTTTCTGACTGTTCTGGGTAATATTAAGCTGCTGTTTTTGGTCTACGTTCAGCGGTTCTGAAAAAATATATGCGGCAGACAAAAGCAGGACTGCTCCTGCCATCATTATTTTTTTTATCATAGTAAATCCTCCGTATTTTTCTGATTATTCTCTCTCGGCACACGCACAAGAACTGCCGTCACAAAATATTTTTTTCCCTCTTCATTTTTTGCACTTTGCGTATATGTACTGACATGCGTATAATTTTTTTTAATGCCATGCGCATATAATTTCTTCTGAACATCCAACAAGGCCAGCTCCCGGCTCCTCTGCTCGCCAGCTGTTTTTGGAGATATGCCTATGGCGTATAAGAACTCTTTTTCGTCATTTACTGAAACAAGCCATTGAGGAATAGGATTTTCATTTACAACAGTTTCAGAAAAAGAAAGATGTTTTTCAGCATCTTTTAACATCTGTGAATATAAAGATTCAACATTCTTTTTTTCTTGACTTTGTTCCTGAGAATCTGCCTCATAGTTTATGTCATAGGCTGAAGTTTCTTTATTTATCTTTTTTTTAGATGCACAGCATGAAAAAGTAAAAATAATTCCTATTATCAATATCAGTGCATAAATGATTCTTTTTTTCTTATTCTGATAAATCTTCAACATATTCTACAACTTCTTCCTCTATATTTGTTGTTACAAGCAGCATCAAGTCTTCTGGAATTGTTACATTTTCTGATTTTTCGATTTTTTTCGTAGCATCTTCAACCGCTGCTTTTACGTCAATCTTTTCAACATACTCACGCAATTCGCTTGTAAGATAGCGTCCTAATACATAAGTCTTATAGGATTTTTTACCTTCTACAGTTTCTTTCTCTGTATAATATTCAAGAAATTCAACCTTAGGCACTCTAACAGAAACTGCAAGATTCAAAGCCTCTTCATAACGGATTAAAGCTTCTTCGGGAATGGAATCATCGTCTGCATATTCGGAAAAAACATAAAGGTCAAGATTTTTTGTAAGCTGTCCAGCTACGTTAGTTGCTATAGATTCCTGCAAGGCCTGTTCTGCCTTTTTGCGTGAACGGCTTTCTGAAGTAAGAAGATTTGAAACACCAACTGAATAAGTCCATTTTGTTTCATCATTTACTGTCTTATTTTCATAAGTTTCTCTTCCATATTTTAGATGATTTTGAATCCATTCCGGCTGATTTTGTGCAAAAATAACAGTTCCAAATACTGCCATTACTGTGAATAATAAAATTGTTTTTTTCATTTTCATCCTCCTGAAAAATCTATTTTGTTTTATGGTAACTGATTAAAAATTTCCTGCATAATTACAAGAATGTTTTCCGGGTTCTTATCCGGGTTGCAGGCATTGTCTATTGCAATGCGTGATTTTGCTTTTACCTGCTCATCTGTAACAGCTGTAATAACCGCACTCATAGGCATTGAAGAAGCCTCCGCACTCGCCCACTCTTCCCCGCTTTCCAAATCAAAAAGCATGAATGATACAGATGCATTCACCCAAGCCTTATTTCCAAACTCTTCATAATTAGTTTCACTTGTGCAGAATGCAAAATAACGTGAAGGGAAATCTTTTTTATGCTCTGTCACATATTCCTTCATTTCTTCAAAGGTCGCAAAAGTAAGAGAAGATTTTTGAACTGACATACCGAATTTCTTTTGGGCAAAATCTGAAAATTTTTGAACAGAACGGTTTTCTGAATTTGTAAAAGTCATGCCGGAAGGAAGACAAAAGCTTTCAGAGCCAAAGACAGAAATCTTTTTAGAGTCCTTCATATTATTGCAAAAGGATAAAAAGTCAGAATATGAATTTTCTTTTTTATTTGAGACTTTGATGACACTTCCGTTTTGTTCAAAATTAAAGCAGCCTGTATTTTCTAAAGCCCTAAGCGTTGTTTCAAAATAATCTGGATGATTATAAATCATAATAGAAGAAAAACCTTCAAAAGAGCATCTATAAAAAACAGCATTCCTATACAGTTTAGAAAGAAATTTTTCTGTCAGGGATGCAAACCTTTCACTTTCACTATTAACTGTAAACTCTAATATTGCACAATTCAACCTTACCCATTTTGTATATGTTGATTCTGATTTTTGCAGAAAGTCTTCTGCTAATTTTTCCTGAAAAAATAAATAAGCATTTGAACATGTTTCTTCATCAAAAACTGCAATTCTAGATTTTTCGTAATCTGAAGAACTCATACAACCTAATATTTTCACCACATACATTCCGTCAGAATCTTTTTCTATTTTCTTTTCAAGCTGCTGAATACCATAAAGCGGTACCTGACTTTTCCAGTTTGAATGAGAAAGTGTTATTGTATATGTATCTAAAACTTCGCTCTCAAAACCTTCTTCAAAAATTGTTTCATCAGTGTTTACCGTTACAAAGGTACTGATTGAAGACGCAAAAGAAGCTAAAAGATTATACCATGCTCCAGAAACAGCCTGTTTTTCCGTAATGCAAGGTTCAGAAATTCCTATTACATAATGATAATCAGGTGTATCTACAGGCTTTCTTATATCCCAATCAGATGAAAAAGTCGGATTGCTGAAAACAAAAAGTTCTGCCATGCAGAACAAAGCAACGAAGAGAAAGGAACGTTTCATTTATAAACCTTACAACAATTTTATGTATTTAGTTTTTAGTACAACTACATTATATAGTAGTTATTATTTAATTTTAGTACGAGATATAGTTGCTGTCAATCATAAAACTACGTTATTTAGTTATGATTTTGTCATGGACTTCAAAACAAGACTAAAAGAAGAAATGGAATATAAAGGAATTCAGCATAAGGAACTTGCAGCAATGGCTGATATTAAACCGAGAGCTCTTTTAACGTATGTTGCATCAAATCCTTCCATGCCGCCAGCAGACGTTGCAGTAAAAATTGCAAAAGCATTGGGCGTTTCTGTTGAATATCTTGTTACTGGTGAAGATTTTTTACACAATTCAAAATATGCAGAAATTCAAGAAATAGTAAAGGATTTATCAAGCTTAAATAAAGAACAGCTTGATACCCTAAAAAAGATGATTCACGCACTGGTATAAAAATATTAGAAGGATTTATATCAGCAACAAAGTTTTTCTTATTTGCTTTCAAAAGAGGTTATTTCATTATATTTCATATTCCCTGCAGAAAGAAAGTCTTATACATCGCCACCACAGAGCCACCTGACTATGAAGCTAATAATCTGTAAATTCTTTTTTTCTCTCCTTTCTTTTTAATTTTCCTCAATCTGACATACCTTGACAGCTCTTTAATTATGACTATATAATGACTATATTCTAATTAAGACAAGCTTAGGAGGCTTTATGACTGCTCCGCTATTTGATATAAAATCAAAATTCAGCGAATATGTTACCCTTGCAGAAAATGGCGATGTTGTAGAAATAACAAAGCATGGAAAAACAACAGCCGTAATCATTGGGCTTAAAGAATATTCAGAACTCAAGGCAAATTACCGGCCTTCCTTTATAGACAAAGTAAATGAATGGAAGCAGAAAACCGGCGGACTTACTCAAGAAGAATATGACCAGTATCAAAATCTAATAAAAAGAAACAAAGAAAGTTACGGTACAGGAGAAGCACTGTTTTGAAAAATATTTACCTTTTAGACACAAATATAATTTCTCAGGTGACAAAGCCGGAGCCCTCTGAAAAACTTTTTACATCCCTTGAGCTGCATTCAGGAACCTGTGTTATAAGCAGCATAACCTGGTATGAGCTGAAAAACGGCATAGAATTACTTGCACCTGGAGCAAAAAAAGAAAAATTACAGGCCTTTCTTACAGATTATGTGCAGCCCTCATTTCCAGTAATCCCCTATGACATACACGCAGCATCAATAAATGCTGACATTACCAGCCGCCTGCTCTCAATTGGAAAACCTACACCAATACTTGATACTCAGATTGCCTCCATCGCAATTGCCAACAATTTGATTTTAGTAACGAACAACACAAAAGATTTTCTGCTTTTTCAGGAACATTTTAACCTTATGATGGAAGACTGGAGTTAAAAAAGGACTTAAAAACAAAATTGACAATACGTAATTTATTATGTATTATTTAAGGAGATTTTATTGGAATACTCATCACGAAAAGTTATAAGCATTATAGAAGCTGATGGCTGGTACGAAGTTGCATGTGTTGGCAGCCACCATCAATTTAAACATGCATCAAAAACCGGACGTGTAACAGTACCACATCCAAAACGAAAACTCCCATTAGGAACTGTAAAAAGTATTTTCAAACAGGCAGGGATATCTGGCAAGGAGAAGATAAATGAAAAATGAATATGCTTTTATTGCTGTTTTTGAATATGCAGAAGATGGTATTAATATATTTTTTCCAGATTTACCAGGATGTTTATCCTGTGCCGAAAAAAATAATACTGAGGAAGCCATCAACAATGCAAAAGAAGCACTTGGCCTATATATTTTTGGAATGGAACAGGATTCAGAAACAATTCCGAATCCAAGCCCCCTACAGGAAATAAAACTGAAAAAGAACTGTATTCCTGTTCTAATTGACGTATTTATGCCTTCAGTTCGTATGGCCGTAAAAACTACATTTGTAAAAAAAACACTTTCCCTTCCCGCCTGGCTTGCAGCTCTTGCAGATGAAAAAAAAGTTAATTGTTCTAAAATATTTCAAGATGCATTGAAGAATTTTCTCGGAATTGATGAACCACGAACAACAGTAATTGCATAGCTGCATAGGTGCAAAAAAACTCCCGGTGCCTGAAGTACACTTCACTTCATAACACCGGGAGCTTCAGTTTTAGCAATCAGAAATTATCTTCCAAAGAAAGACTTTACCTTCTGCCAGAAGGTCTTTTTCTGTTCTGGAGCAGATGCAGGCTTCTGAGCCTGTGGCTGATTATTACGGTGGTTGAGCTTGTCGAAACCACCTTTTCCATTCTTCTTATAGTCACCCTTCTTGTAAGAGCCCTTTTTGTAACCGTCTTTCTTGTAGCCGTCCTTCTTATAGCTGTCTTTTGCACCATTAGAAGCAGAGCCTGAGGCGTAAGCTTCCTTGTACATCTTCATGCGCTCTTCGTAAGAAAGGCCTGCCAGTTTTGCAGGGTCGATATACGGAGTTTTTTTCTTGAAATCCCCCTTCTTTCCGCCCTTGCTGAAATCTTTCTTATATCCGTCTTTTTTTCCGTCGTAAGACTTCTTGTAACCGTCACGGCGGTCATCTCGGCGTTTATCGTCTCGTCCATCACGTCCGCCGTGTCCGTGTCTGTCACCTCTGTCATCACGGCGGCGGTTGTGAATATCTCCGTCCTTGCCCTTGCGGTAGCCGCCGCGGTTATCATAATCATCATCGCCACGCCAGTTTTCTGTCTTAATGTACATACCGGCAGACTTATCTTCTTCCATCTGCTCTGGATAAGCAACAGTGGCAGGAATCTGCATTTCAATATAGCGTTCAATTGCAGGAAGGTTGTAAACATCCTGTTCGCTGCAGAAGGTGTAAGCCTTGCCGGTCTTTCCTGCACGGGCAGTACGACCGATTCTGTGAACGTAGTTTTCTGCCTCAACAGGAAGGTCGTAGTTAATAACCATTGCAAGGTCATCAACATCAATTCCGCGGGCAGCAACATCAGTTGCAACAAGAATCTTAATTTCTCCAGCCTTAAACTTTTTCAAAATCTGAAGACGCTTGCTCTGAGGCAAGTCACCAATCATAAATTCAGCCTGAATTTCATTAATAACAAGACGCTTTGCAATAACCTCGCAGCTTCTCTTTGTATTACAGAAGATAATTGCAGACTCTGGATTTTCGTGCTTCAAGATTCCAACAAGCAGCTTCATTTTTTCATCGCTGGAAACATGAAGCAGCTCCTGCTGAATCTCACTTACAGTAATGTTTTCTGCCTCAATTGTAATTTCAACCGGGTCACGGGTATATTCCCAGGCAAGGTTCTTAACATAAGTATTAAGAGTTGCAGAAAAGAGCATGGTCTGGCGGCTTTCTGCTTCAGGAAGCTTTTTCAAAATCTTTCGCAGATCATCGTAGAATCCCATATCAAACATGCGGTCAGCTTCATCAATTACGCAGAAGTGAGCATTACTCAAATCAAGGTTTCCGCCCTCGTTCAGGTCAATTACACGGCCAGGAGTTCCAATTACAATGTCCACGCCCTTCTTCAAGGCCGCAATCTGCTTTTCGTAACCAACACCACCATAAACACTGAATGCCTTAAGCCCGCTAGTTCCAACCAGAACCTTAGCTTCCTCTTCAATCTGAACTGCAAGCTCACGGGTTGGAGCCAGAATCAGACATTTTTTTCCTGCATTTTCAGCCTTAATCATCTCGCAAATAACTGCTACGAGATACGCACAAGTTTTTCCAGTTCCAGTCTGAGACTGAACATACAAATCAGGGCCCTTAGCGCCCTCTGCTGCCTTAGAAGCCTTAATTACCTGTTCCTGAACCGGCGTACAAGTCACATAACCGGCGGCTTCAATTCCTTTCAAAAGTCTTTCATCAAGACCAAATTCTGTGAATTCCATAAAATTCCTTTCCGCTGGGCGTTCCCTTCAAAATGGTAAATGCTAAAAAATTGCTCCAAGTTTTCGCATTTTTTTTTAACGCATTTCCTATTTTGAAGGTCGCTATGTCCGCCCTTCGCTAACGCTCACCGTCCTCACTTCGTTGCGGTCGGCTGCTGCGCAGGGGCTCCCAGCGCTAACGCAAAATATATTTTTACCGCACGTACACACAGGCCGTGGGATAAATGCAAAATAATGAGATAATTATAGTGATTTTTTCCTATAGGGGGAAGTCTTATTTTTTTTCGCGGGTATGAACCTTGTTCAATTCCTTATAATAATCAAGATACTGACAAAGCACCCCAAGAGCCATCTGAACGCTCTGCTGAATCTGTTCATCTTCATCAGCTTCTACCACATTCGGATTAAAAATTGCATCCCTCAACCGGCAGAATTCATTATTCATAGCAAGATATTTTTCTGTTGCAGTCATATTTTAATTATATCAGATATATGCTAAACTGACCACATGAACAATCCATCAGAAAACAAGACCTCATATCAGGCAGAACTTTTTTCAAACAGATTAAAAAGAAAATACAAGGAACTTCGCAAGCTGATGCGTAAAAACCGCATCAACTGCTACAGACTTTACGACCGCGACATTCCTGAACTGCCACTTTCCCTTGATTTATATGAGTTTTTACCAGGTGATATTGATTCTACAATGGAAGCAGCCCGCTTTCTTTCTGCCCAGAACGAAAGGCTTTCTGCAAACGAAGCAGGAATTGAAGCAGAAATAAAGGAGCGCACATACGCCGTTCTTTACCTTTATGAACGCCCTTACGAAAAAGACCAGTCCGAAGAAGAAGAATGGCTTACAGCAATGGCAGAAGCCGCAGCAAGCGTCCTGGGCCTTCACATTTCGCATATCATAAAAAAATCGCGCGGGCACAAAAGCCACAAAGATGATGACCAGTACAATAAAATCAATCATGACCAACCTGTTTCAGCCTCTCCTATAGAAGGCCTCGTTATGGAACAGGGACAAATCTTCCGCCTTGATTTAAGCAGCTACCTTGACACCGGCTTGTTTTTTGACCACAGGCCTTTGCGGGCCCTTGTGCGCGACTCCAGCAGCAAAAAACGCGTACTGAATCTTTTTTGCTATACAGGAAGTTTCTCTGTTTATGCCGCCCAAGGAAACGCACGCTATGTAGAATCAGTTGACCTTTCAAATACATATCTTGCATGGGCAAAAGAAAACATGAAAATCAACGGATTTACAGATAAAAATAAATACGTTTTTACCCGGGCAGACTGTATGCGCTTCTTGCAGGAAAAGGCAGTAGCCGCAAAAGGCGGAAGTCTTGCTCCAGAAGAATTATATGATTTGATTATTCTTGACCCGCCGACTTTTTCTAACAGTAAGGCAACAAGTGATGTTCTGGACGTAAACCGCGACTGGCCGCAGCTGGTAAAAGACTGTCTGAATATTCTGGCGCCGGGTGGAATCCTCTATTTTTCAACAAATTCAGAGCGCATAAAATTCGACATGAGCAAGATTCCACCAAAAACCGCCGCCGGAACAGACTTTGAATGTAAAGAAATTACCGGGCAGACTATTCCAGCAGATTTTGCAGGCAAGAAGCCCCACAAGGTGTGGGAGTTTAAATTAAAAACCGCAGAAACCTTCTAGGCAGAAAAAGACCTCCGGGACAAGGTCCCAAGGTGGCTCAGAAGATACGCAGATTGTACACAGATGGTGACATAAAAAAAGGCTTCCACAAAAGGAAGCCTTTTTCATTCTTCAAGCAAGAACTATTTATTGTCCTTGATACCGTAGCGCTTGTTGAAGCGGTCAATACGACCTGCAGTATCAACGAGCTTCTGCTTACCAGTATAGAATGGGTGGCAAGCTGAACAAATTTCAACGTGAATGTCTTTTACAGTTGAACGTGTTTCGATTACATTACCGCAAACGCAGGTAATTTTTGTAAGCTGGTAGTCTGGGTGAATTCCCTTTTTCATATTATAACTCCTATACTCTTGCCCGATATTACGCCCAGCAGCCTCTAGCTTGTGCAATTAAAAAGCACATCTATCATTCCGCCACTGTCAGCCAGTTTCAAAAATAATATCACAAGATAAAATGATTAGTCTATTTTATACAAATTGTATTATCAGGTCAAGCCCGATAATGACTCATCCCAGGGCAAACGCATTATAAAGTTTGCACATTTAAATCTGATGGACGTCCGTTACACCAAGGCTTGGAAAAGGCGGTTGAGCATTTTTTGCGAGGAAATCCTGCGGTTTTTGCAGGCAAAAATCCTCGGATTTCTTCTATG
>JAFUYH010000028.1 GCA_017470605.1 Treponema sp. | reverse complement strand
TTTTTGTAATAAGAACGTCTCTGTTGTTCTCTATATTTTTCTTTATTGCGTTGTCTGTACAACTTTGCTTGTTCTGCATATTGCTCTTTATGAGATAGATAGTATTTTTTTTGGTTTTCTTTAATGGAATCCTTATGTTCATCACGATATTTTTTCATGTATTCATGTTTATGCTCTGTCATCTATCAAACTCCTTTCATAATGTTTATATCTTTTATTAAAACAATATCTCTGCTGATTAAAATACTTATTGCAAAGTATGTAGTTTACAAGCATTATTATTTCGCCTTGCCAATCTCTGTTAGGAACATCCCAATTATCAAAACCATTTGACGGATATTTGATTTCCTTGAACTTTCCGTCTATGTAATAATACAATCCCCAATCCTCTGGGACTTCTTCTTTTTTAATAAAATCTCCGTAGCAAACATAGGCAAATCTACAACCTGCTTTTTTATGGTCTGCCAGTCTGCATTTTTTCTTGAAGTCGGCAAGAAAATCAGCACGGCTCATTTTAATCTCGTATATCGTACTTCTGCCACTTGAATTCCAGGTAATCACATCTGGATTTTCCCACTTTCCCTTTACTTCCCATAAAGCAAAAGTCTGGCAAAATTTTCTTGCGGTAAGCTCGCATAATTCACTGTGGGTCATTGGTGTCCTCCACTTTTTTATAAGTCATTTTCTTTTTCTTGCGAGTTTCTGCATGATGTTGCGCATCATATCTTAAATGGCAGGGAGCGCAATATGCCTTCAAATTATCTTTATTACAGTTCTGAGGATTATGGTCCAGATGTGAAGTTGTAAGAGTTCTTTTATGTGTATCAAACGGTTCTCCCGGCTTCCTACATTGCTTGCCGCAATTTTCGCAAATCCAACCGGCATTATCTTTTACGGAAAAAGCAATTTCATTCCAATTTTTTGGATATAGTGCTCTGTTCATCGGCATTTATTTTCTTGTCCTCTTGTTTGTATAAATTCTTCGAGCTGTGTATACAAACCTTCACAGGATGAAGAGAGGGCATTGAGTTCGTAACACCAGCTAAGAATATGATTATTATCCTTTATTTTGAGGGATTTTCTTTCTTCTTTGTTTCTTATGATTCCTACCGTTTTCTGAAGCCTTTCAGTGACAAGTCTAAGAAGGAAGTTTTCTTTTGTTTTTTTAATCAGTTCTGTTATTTCATCCTCAGATTCACAGTCTTCCAATATTCTTACCGTTTCTATGAAAAGTTCTGCAAGTTCCGGAACGTTATGAAGGTTGTCGCTCAAATATAATAAGAACCGGCTTTCATTTTTATTAAATGCTGAGCGAAAAGCCGATGCAGCCTTGAAAATATTTCTGACAAAGTAGCTTTGATATTTTTCTATCAGAATGCAGATTGCAATTGCCGATTTTAGAAAATCTTCAAATGTGTTTATACAAATCTTATTACATATGTGTTTTTTTGATTCCATTTTATTTTGTCTCCTCTATATCAGTTTTTATTTCTTCAAGTCTTTTTCTGTTATCGTTTATTCATTAAACTTCCTCCCAAATTTTTCTTTACCTATTTTTTCAGCCTGCATTATTCTTTTGCTTGCAGTTTCAAAAAACAAAGAGTCTTTTTCGATTCCAATAAAAATTCTTCCTGTATTCAGGCATGCAACTCCCGTACTTCCGCTTCCCATACAATTATCCAAAACAACATCATCTTCATTGCTGTAGGATTTGATAATATATTCAAGCAATGCAACAGGTTTTTGAGTCGGATGTAATGCTGATTTCTGAATGTCTTTAGGGAAACATAGAACTGACTTTGGATAGCGTTCAGTGCTGTCGTATGAAGTCCTGCTGACCTCATTATAATCAGAAGACTTCTTGTACTTCGTCTTAGAACTTGCACTTGAAACTTTCCTTTTATGTCCGGCAGTTTTCTGAGGATTGTAAACAGGAAGTTTTTTATAAAACACGCAGATGTCCTCATGATTTCTGAGGGGCATACGCTTTGCATTAAGAAAGCCTGTAGGCTGAGTTTTCTCCCAGACGAGATTATACCGCCACATATTCCGATTGCTCATCATCAGCTCTGCAGTAAACATTCCGTTTGCAAACAGGATTATTGCCCCGTTATCTTTTATTATTCGCTTGTATTCAGCCCATAATGGTGCAAATGGTAATTTCAAATCCCACTTGTTTCTTGCGGTCTGCTCATAGGGCAAATCACACAGAATCAAGTCTATGGATTTATCAGAGATGTTCTTCATTTCAATAAGGCAGTCGTTTTTATAAAGTTTTATCATTTTAAACTTTCTCATCTTATAAATTTTCCCATAAAGAAAATTCCGGCCATTATAGAAGCTAATCCACCCAAACAGTGAATCCCCATATACAGACATTCTATTTTTGTTGGTCTCTGTTTAGAAATAGAACAAAATATTAATGCAATTGCAGGAAATAAAATAAAACTTATTCCTAAACCAAAAAATTCTATAGCTTTTTCCATAAATTGCTCCTATTTCCAGTATTCCCAGCCAGAACCTGGACCACCATTTGACTTGTGTATTTCAAGGATTTTGTCAGCAATTTCTTTACTACAAACAAAATAAAAGAAAGTATCATCTTCTACATCAAGTAGAATACGGTCAGGACTTATTGTATAGTCAGAACAAAAAACACACTTTCCATCTGTAGGTCGTCTGTAGAGATAATAAACATGTCTATAAAACTCTTCAGGTACATCTTCAATTGAATTAATTTCATTAGGACCGCAATGATAAACATCTGCTTTTTTCTTTATCAACATATTTTTATTATCATTATTATTCTGTTCAATTTGAGAAATGTTTTTTTCAGAATGTTTAAATATCAAGTTCCTATTTTGGTAAGTATCTATAAGTCCTACAATTCCAAAAGTTATTGCAATTAAAGTTGCAACATGCATTCGTTTCTTTTTATTAAGTAATGCAAAGATTACAACCAACTCAATTAAACAAATACCAAGAACAATAAAAAAAATAGCTTTTTCCATTTAGTTACTCTCCTCAGCTTTCAAGAACTGCTTTAGTTCAGCTGCATTGAGAATTTTGCCTGTTTTTATCTCAGTAATCTGGTCGTAAAAAATTCTTATTTCTTCTGAACACCGCTGATCTATGTATATTTTTGCATCGGGGTCAGACAAAGTACTTTTGTCTCTGATTACATAAGCAATGCCATTGCCGTTAACAGAAAACTTATTGGTTAATACTATAAAACTGTACTCTTTATTTTTAATTTGATAATATTCTTTTTGTGATTCACATGCAAATTCGTATATACTACCATCAATTCTATAAATGAAATTACTTTTGTTATTTTCTATGAATCTATTTATCCTGTACCGCTTAAATTTATGCATGACATAAATGAGAAGAAAACAACAAATAACTGTTGCAATACAGTAAGGAATACATTCCAACTCACCAGATATACAAAAGCATGCTAGGCAAAGAATTGCTACTATACTGATAAACCCCAGGATTGAATAATCCTCTGATTTGTTAAACAACATGCATGATTCGTTTGTTTTTGTAGCTTCGTATGAAGCAGATACTTCTTTTTCCATATTTATTTCTCCTCTCTTGATTCTGATTCTTCAAAACCAATTACAAAACCTATTTTTTTGAAACAAAATTTAAATGCTTCATTTTCTGAGCGTAATTCTTTTACTTCATTCTTCAATTTCCTGATGTCAGAGTTATGCAAGCCTAATTGCAAACCAATTACTGCACAAAAAATTCCAATACCAATACCAAGAATAATTCTATTAAGCTTATCCATAGTTTTATTTCTCCATGTCCTTATCCGTTTTGTTTATTGCCTTGTTTTCAAGAAGGGATTCAATAAACTTTCTTCATTTATCTTCTCAGCTTTCAAGTTCCGTATATTTTTTATATAATTTATATCCTTTCCACTTATTAATTATTCTTTCTGCATCAAAAAGCTCGTCTTCTGCTTTCCTTCTTTTTTCTATAGCTTTTTGTCTTGCAATTTGAAGGGAATTATATAGCTCAATCTGTTCATCAGAACCGTATATATCTGTTTCGTGATTTGATATTTTTACTATGTGCATTTTGCTTTCAAGATTTAAAATGTCAGATTCAATTTTTTCTTCAACGGAAAGAGCTTTTTTATATTTTGCTTCGAGTTTTGGAACATTAAAAAACTGTCCAAACAGTAAGCAGAATATTGGTGCTAAAAAAACTAATACAAGTACAAAGCCTATAAATTCCTTCAATGCCTGAGTAAGAGAGCTGATAATTTCTTCATTTTTTTTTGTAGCTTCGTATGAAGCAGATATTTTTTTGTCCATAATTTATTTCTCCTTCTTATCTAATCTTTTAAACTTTCAAGATATTCAATTGTTGTAGCAGCACTTCCCAGAGTAAAAACATCAACTCCAGTATTAAATAAACTTGAACGGTCGCCGCAGGTACATTCATTGAATATTCCTTTTCTATCTAACCAGTCATTCAGTTCTGATTCGCATGAAAGATATTTCATTGCATAATCTTCCCTCTTTTTGAGAAGTGTTTTAATTTGTTTTGGTATTTTCATTTTCAACTCCCCTTTCCTCCGCCGTCAGTAATGTACAAACCAAAGCATCCATTTCATACCAGTCTTGCCCACTATCCTTAATACAGCCAATATCTGATACGGTTTTGAAAGAAATTCCACTTTTTAATATTTCATTTAGTTTTGCGAGAGTTTTATCTTTTTTAGGTATCGATTTTGAAAAACGAATAAATAAAATCAAGCTTATGGAGCGAACATGTTTCATTCCTAGTACTGATGCAAATAGCTTTGCTCCTGCAAACGCTTCCTGGGTATTTGTATCTTTTATATTGTCTATAAGTGGATTATAGGAAGCGGTTCCTTTTTCTGGTTTAAAAATTATTTTATCGTCCATCATTTTTCTCCTTCTTTTTTTGGAGGAATTACAGAAACTCCTTTTCCACAACGAGTTCCACAAATTATTAAGTTTTTATCTGTATATTTATTTTTTTCTTTCCTGTATTTGATTTTGTTATTGCTCTTCATCTCTAATTTTTCCCTTACATCCGGGTCAAATCTTAACAGTTCCTCAACAAGTTTTATTTCTGGCAAATCTTTTACTACATAGCTCATAGTTTTTTCCTCCTTTTTATTCATATTTTTCATTACTACTCCACTTTTAATCTCAAGATAATCCTGTTATCTGAAGCTCGTCTGATAATGAGAAATCCTTTTTCCGTCTCGTCATCAAAAAGCCAGTTGTGTGCTAAAAGAAAACCTTCAAACCTTCCTTTATGATATTTAAGCTGTTCGGTATTCGGCATATCTACACTTTTTCTTCCTGAAAAAGGATTTGTTTCATATTTTGTAAAAACTCCTACATTTCTTTTTTCTCTAAAATAGTTCATATATAAATCAAGTAAAGTTTCAACCGTCAAACATTTAATCTTCTGCATAATCTTCATCCTCCCATTTGTCATTCATGCAACAATGAAAGTTAACATCATTGGCTTCTGAAAAGTTGTTTACCTGATGCCAAAGAAAACAATGTCTGCGTTTTCCACAGTTAAGGCAATTTTTCATAGAATTATAGACAGCTTCATAAACATATTTTGCTTTTGAATAGTCATCAGGCATATTTGAGAATTCAATTATGTTTTCTGTATTCCACCAGTCCTCAAATTTCATAACTTGTTTCCTTACGCAGTCATCTCGCTCAATATCTGACTGAATATTGCCTTGGCAAAGTTCGGAGGAACTGCATTTCCAATCTGCTTAACGACTTCAACTTTAGTTCCAGTAAACTTGTAGTCCTTCGGGAAACCTGTTGCAGCTGCAAGCTCATTCGGCTGGAGCATCCGAAAGCCAAGCTCTATGCCATATTCATCTGTTCCGATAAGTCCATATCGGTCTTTTGTCGTCAGGGTCGGAATAGGTTCGCTTAAAGGCACTGCATGGCCGTTGCCGTAATACTGGATCAGAAGCGGCTGGACCAGGCAGTGTTCCTGTTTCGTGCAGATTGTAGATAGTGGTTCAGAAAGCTTTCTATTCCTTTGTTTTGCAGAACTCTGACCTATTCCACAAATAAAAGGCTCAACCAAGCCGTATCTGTTTGAACAGTCCAGTGTTGGGACTGGTTCGGATGGAGGGTGAACACGATTATTGCCCTTGTTATATCTGCAAAGGAACGGAGTTATCAGCATGTGATGCGCACCAGAACAAGAGATTGTTGAAAGAGGATTATCAAGATTTTCAGCATTTGAAGTACCGTAAAGCTTTGCGATGAACGGCACGGCAGCATCTCCCCAGAACTCACGGATTCCGTATTCGATACGGCGTAAAGTCGCAGGTGCAAGAGGCTTTTTTCTTTCACTTATGAGTTTACTCGGAATGGTCCAGTCTATGATTTCTGCCGCTGAATGCCAGTCAGGCAGTATAAGGTCGCCGCCTTTTACATTAGTTGGCTGTGGCCAGATGATTTTCTTACCGCAGTCTCGTCTTACGCACTGGATGAAGAGTCTTCTTCTTGAAGTCGGAGCACCGTAGTCAGCTGCACATAACACACGCCAGTCAACGATGTAATTAAGGGAGCGGAGTCCCGCAATAAATACATTGAAAGTTTTCCCCTTACATTCTTTAATGACACGTCCTTCTGGATCCAGCGGCCCCCAGGTCTGAAACTCTGGAACGTTTTCAATGATAATTCTCTTCGGACGTAATTCCTCTGCAAAACGCAAAACTTCCCACGCAGGACTACGCATGTCTTCGGAGCGAGGTTTACCGCCCCTTGCAGTTGAGAAATGCTGGCAACCGGGACTAGCCCACATAAGGTCGCAGTCCTTTGAAGCTGCAAGTGTATTTGGCTCAATATGCTGTACGTTTTCACAACGATGTTCTGCAAATGGATAGTTCTGTGAATGGGTCTCAATCGCCCTTTCCCAGTGATTGATGGCGCTCATATTGATGTCAAAATTATATTCATGAGCTGCCTCAATAAGGCCTGTTGATTCTCCGCCACCGCCGCAGAACATGTCTACGATATTCAATTTATTCATATTTGTACCACCTTTATTTTGCAAAATCCCAAAACATAGCAACAATAAGAAAAACGAATCCTAAAATTATAAAAAATGCAAAATGATTTGCTTCTTTAATTGCTGCGGGTTTCTTTCTTTTCATACAGCGTAACTTTGCGTCTGTTGTATTGAGAAGTTTATTCATAAAATCAAAGTAACCTGTCTTTTTAAAGTTTTTTAACTGTGCATCATATTCATCTCTTGGCATACTGAAATAGGTATACCCCTTATAATCATCTAGCACGATGACATTCTCAGTTTCGTCTTCGTAATCAATTAAATATGCTGATAAAACTTCTCCGTCTGGTGTTTTACAGTAGAACAATGCATTATTACAATGTTTTTCTGCAGATTCTTCAGACTTACGCAAATTACGATTTATATTGTTCATCAGAATTAAATGGGTTAAGCCAGTTATATTATTCATTTATCTTCTCCTTGCAAAATCTTCTCACAAACATTCTAATTAGCGCCATTTGGCGCTAATTGCATTTACCATACTTTAGGTCGATACGACCAATGTGTTTTCCAATAATCCATTCCTCTATTAAATTGAACATGGTCAATAAGAAAAGGAAGATTAATTTCCAGCTTTAAAAGCTTTTTCATTGTCATTAAATGTTCTTCTTCAGACTTTTCTTCATCTGATAAATTTTTCCAGTCTGTACAATTGTGCATTCGTTCATAAATTTCATTTCTAATAAAACAATAATTTTTACGCACAAATTCAAAAGTTTTTTCACTGTCAATAAATCTTTTATTAGATTTAGACTTCAATTCTTCCTGAAGTTTTTCTTTCTCGTTATTTATATTTTTAAGATTGTTCTGCATTTCTTGATTCTGTTCAAAAAGATTATCATTCAAAGCTTTTAATCGCTGTAAAACTTTTATCATTCTCTCCCAGGTATCTTCAGGCTTTATTTCAACCATCTTACAAGGAAGAGGATCAAGGTCCTGCAAAATCTTTAATGAATCTCTTTCTTTTTTCTGAGCTTTTTTTCTTCTCTGGCGTTCCTCTTTTGTTTCGCCATTTACTTTCCAGACAATACATGGGTCAAGAATCGGTAAAGAACATGTAGGTTCTTCAAACTCAGATACAGAATCTCCGTGGTCAACAAAAATTGCATTTTCTTTTCCTTCACAAGTCCTAAGGATTCTTCCTACAATCTGAAACCATAAAGGCCGACTTTTAATATGCCTGCAAGAAAAGGCATAACTGACAGAAGGACAATCAAAGCCATAAGTTAAAAGAGCTGCATTAATAAGACCATCGACTTCCCTGTCCTTAAGCTGTCTTATAAGATCCTTCCTTTCTTTTACGCTCATCTCTCCAGTAATGATTTTAAAGTTATATCCTGCATTATTAAAAATCTCACAAACTTTCTTACCCATTGCAATTGTATTTGTAAAACCAAGAGCTGGTCTTTTAATACCATTTTCAATACCATAAGTTTCATAAGACTGAACCAAATCCCCCCAGATTTGATTAGTATCAAAAATATCTGTCATCTGCTCATCAGATAATTCCTGCCCATTTGCTTCATCAGGCTTAATATCAACAATTCCTTCAATCGGTTTTGTGTAATACTTTAACGGACAAAGATAACCTTTTTTTATCAAAGAGCTTACAGTCTCTTCCTGTAAAAGCTCATCAAAAACGCCAAACTTATGAAGTGAATCAAAACCTTTCAAAAGAGCTTTTCCATCCATCCGTTCTGGTGTTGCAGTAAGACCTAAAACTCGCAGAGGCTTAATAAGCTGGACAAGGTTAAAAGTCTGTTCCAGAGAAATATGTGCCTCATCAAAAATTAGAACAGAACATTCAGGAACACATTTATATTGAGTCCTCAAAGAATCTTTTGATGCAACAACACATTTCTTTCCAGTAAGATTTGTTTTATCACTCCAGATTACATCTACATCTCCAAACTCATTTACAGCTTGCTCTATTAATTCAAGCCGTGGAACAACAAAGACAACCGTAAGCCCTTCTTCATTCAAAGCCTTAATTACAGACCAGGCAATGAAAGTCTTACCGCTACCAGTCGGAAGACATATAAGCATGTCTTTTTCTGAAGCAATAACCTTGTTCACAATCTGACTCTGATATTCTCTTAATTCTTTCATTCCTATCCTGTTTTCTAATTAGCGCCAATTGGCGCTAATTGTAATTTAATTTATTTATACTTTTGTTTACTCTTTCAGTTGAAAAAAGGTTTTCTTTATATGTCAACCAAAAGCAAACTTTAATGACATTCAAAGCTCAATTATTAATCTTCAAAGAAAACTCCGCTTCCATCAAAAATAACATAAACACAGTTTTCACCCTGAACTTTTTTATAAATGTTATAGCCTGTTGTAAGTTCATAATAAAGGCCAAAAACAGAATCATCTGAAACAAGAACTTTTACAGAATAATTTCCATCATCAACACTTATAAATTCACAAGAGCCAGCAGAAAGATTTCCTTTCCAGATTCTCTCATATCCTTCTGACTCCTTATCTTTAACATAGACTTCTCGAACAACTAGGCCTTTATTTTCAGAATCATTTCTTACACAGATGGAACCCTGCTCTACTCCATAGTTTACAGTGTAGGATGTACATGCAATAAAAACAAAAAAAAGAATACACATAACAGCAACAACAATTCTATTCATATAACACGCTCCCTGATTAGCGCCATTTGGCGCTAATTAACAGTCTTATTTATTTTAGAAAATATTTCCCTTGTTTGTTCAAGTCTACTAATATTGTAATTTACACTAATTAAAATGTCAATAACTATTTATTATTACACTGCAAAAAGAATAAATAAAAGTGCTACATAAGGTGCTTAAAAGTGCTACCTATAAAACACACATGTAGCACCGCTATAATAGGTAAAAACTAAAAATGTAGCACTTCCTTTATCTTGCCTATCGGGTAAAAGAGCTATATTCTATTAGCTCTTTATAAATAGCCTTATTTGACCTGAAATTCCTTATTTCAGTATAAAAATTTTTTCATTACGATAATTAGCGCCATTCGGCGCTAAAATGAAATGCCATTATCAAAAGCATAACTTACCAGATAAGCTAATTAGCGCCATTTGGCGCTAATTAAAAAAGAGTAGCTAACAATAAAATTAAAGTGTTGCTTTAATTACAAAAGTAAATCCCTCGCTTATAATCAAGTTATAAACGTCATGGAGGTGTAAGGAATGACTAACACAAACAAAGAAAAAATCTTGTGCCTGATTGCCCAGGCCCACATCGGAGATTCTTGTTTTGAAAAAAAATATGGATTTAAAATCAATGTCGGAGATGTTACCGAAGAAAACCTGTCCGAAAAGAACAGAGAATACCAGACTCAGTTTTTAGCAGAATTGGAGAAAAAACTCGATGAAGAAAATCTTCCAGATTTATTCTTTTACGATCTCCTGTTTTCCGCTCCTTCTATTCTTGTCTGTTAATTAATCTTTCAATGTTAAAAAAGTTTATTTCTAATTAGCGACAATGGCGCTAATTAGAAATAAGTGTAAATAAAATTATTTATTGACTAAAATAAAAAAATAAACTAACATTTATTCAAGCGCTAAAAGGAATCAAATTGCTTATACTTACAGAAAAACCTTCTGTGGCACAATCCTTTGGAAATGCGCTCTCAATTCCGTTCGACAAATCTCAGGGCTTTTATACAGACGGCTCAACAGAAATTACAAACTGTGTCGGTCATCTTTATGAGCTTGCAAAACCGGAAGATTATGATGAATCTTATAAGCACTGGGCATTTGAACTTCTTCCCATAATTCCAGAAAACTATATCTATAACCAGAATGAAGAAACTGCAAAACAAATTAAGAAAGTAACTTACCTTCTTAAAAAACATTCCCATGACAAAATTGTAATTGCCACCGATGCGGATCGTGAGGGAGAAGTAATTGCAAGAATTGTCTTTAAGGAAGCAGGCCTTACTGATATTTCTAACTGCTACCGCTTCTGGGTTTCCGAGGCTCTTACTCCAGATGTAATTCAAAAGGGAATGAAGAACCTCAAGAATTGGAACGAGTATAACGAACTTGCAAAAAGAGGTTTTGCACGCCAGCACGCTGACTGGCTTGTCGGAATGAACCTTACACCTTATGAAACCCTTCTTGCAGGACATAAGGTAACTCTCCCTGTCGGCAGGGTACAGACTGCAATTCTTGCCGCTATAGCCCAGAGAAATAATGAAGTAAAAAACTTTGTACCGCAGCCGTATTACCAATGTGTTGCTCATTTGAAAGATAATAACGGCAATAAGGCAGAAGCCCTGCTTTTTAATCCAGAGAATAATAAATTCTTTTTTCCGAACATAAACGGATATATTAACCAGGCACATTCTTTCAGCGAAGCAAATAAAGCCATTTCTGTTCAGACAGAAACAAAACGCAGGTCACTCAATCCGCCAAAGCTTTTAAGCCTTACAGAACTTCAAAAAATTGCTGCAAAAGAATATGACTATTCTTCAAGCAAGACACTTGAACTTGCACAAAGCCTTTATGAAAAGCACAAATGCCTTTCTTACCCTCGCACTCCATCATCTGTTTTGGGGGATGATGATGTTGAACTGTTCAGAGAAAAGTTTGATCTTTTAAAAAACAAATATCCTATTTCACAATTTTGCAATACAAGCTTGATAACAAAAGACAATAAACACATCTTTAATTCAAAGAAGCTTGATTCTCATCATGCCTTGATTCCGCTGGATTTTATTCCAGAGACAGCAACACAAGCAGAAAAAAATATATATGAAATTGTTTTAAGACATTTCTTTTTAAGCTGTATGCCTATCTGTGTTTATGATGAAAAAACACTTTGGATTACAAACGGTGAGTATAAATATAAGGCAACATTAAAAACAATCGTTGAGGAAGGCTGGAAAAAAGCAGAACAGCAATTAGCGCCAAATGGCGCTAAAAAGAATGAAGAAGAAGATTCACTTCAAAATTTTGATGAAAAAACCTGTATCTTGAAAAATACAGAAATCGTAAAGAAAATGACAACTCCCAAAAAAGAGTTTACGGAAACCAGCCTCCTGGCATTTATGGAAAACCCGACAATGGAAGATTCGGATGAAAAACTTGTAGGACTTGGTACTCCGGCCACAAGAGGTAATATTCTGTCTAAACTCGAAGAATACAAGTATGTTTCAAAACTTAATAAGAAATATTACGCTACGGAAAAAGCATTTTTCCTTTTAAAACTTTTATTTAAAAATCCGCTTACAGCAAAAATAGCGAGCATAAATCAGACAACACAATGGGAAAAACAGCTTGAATCATCTCCAGAAACTTTTGAAAAGCAGATCATCCAGTATATCAGAGACTGTGTAAAAACTCATCCAGAAATTGAAAACTATGAAAAGCAGGGATTAGGAAAATGTCCTTTATGCGGTTCAAAGGTCTTTGAAGGCTCTAAAAGCTATTTCTGTGAGAAAATCAATAAAGAGCCAAAGTGTAACTTCATTATTTATAAAACGGCCTTCAATGCAACTATAACGAGCAATGATGCAAAACTGCTTCTTGAAGGAAAGCAGACTGGCATTAAATCTTGTAAAGGAAAGTCTGGAAAGCCTTACAAGGCAAAGTTTTCATTCAATACACAGACAATGAAACTTGAACAGACTTTTATAAATACATTCAGCAAAAAGAAATCAGCGCCAAATGGCGCTAAATAGAAGAGGTAAAAAAATGATTTTGATTATTAAAGGAATTATGTCATTTATTCTGGCTGCATTGATTCTTTTATTTGGAGTTGGTGCAACAATTATTAATTATGAAAAAACAATAGTTGAAAAAAGGGAAAAACTAAATGGAGCAGTTAATTAAGGAAAACATTTCTGTGCTGCCACGAAAATACTGGCTGACTCCTGGAAAAGAAGAGAATAAAAAAGAGTATTCAAAAAAGGAATCTGTCACAAATGTAACTGCATTAATAATCTCAGCTCTTACAGAAACATTTCCAGAACTGGCAAAATGTCCTGAAAATAAATTCATAAATTTTCAGGATAAGGTATCAAGAATATTATCACGGCTTAATTAGCGCCAATTGGCGCTAATTAGTTAAATAACACAAACAGGAGTATTTATGAGCTATTGCAGGTATTGCGGAAGGGAAATTATGTATACCCGGACGGCAAATGAAAAATGGCTTCCTTATGATGTTACAGGGGAGCCTCATTTTTGTAACAAAGAGGGTAAAAGCACAAAGAAAACAAGCGGCCTTGAAGTCTGTAAAACTTGCGGAAAACCTGTTTTTAAGATGAAGGGAAAAACCGTGGACTATACCACACTTGAAATACATCTGTGTAAAAAAGGGGATGTAACAAGATATGAAAAATATAGAAAAGCCCATACTGACAAATTAACGCCAGATGGTGCTAAAAGGAAAAGAAATGAACGCAGGAAGTAAGATATTCTGGTTTATCTATATTCTTATATGTGCAGCAATTCTTTTTTTTCGCAGTCTTGGAAGAGCAAGGCATTTTAAGACAATACAGGATGCAAAAAGAATTTATAAAAGGATAAATGCAATACAAAACGGTAACTCTGGATGGCTTTTGTCATACCTTAGAAAGATAGACCCTTTTGTATTTGAAGAACTGATTCTTCTTGCCTTCAAGAAAAAAGAATTCAAGGTCAAGAGAAACAAAAGATACACGCATGACGGAGGTATTGACGGAAAGTGTATAAGACATGGAGAAACCTTCATAATCCAGGCAAAGCGTTATTCAAATTACATAAAAGAAGAGCATGTAAGACAGTTTATAAAGGTCTGCCACTCTCACAAAAAACGAGGATATTTTATCCACACAGGAAAGACAGGGAACGAAACAAAAGAGCTTATAAGACAAAATCCGCAGATTAAATTATTGAGCGGAGAAAGCCTTTATTCTCTTTTTTTACAGAACACCTCAGAAAATACAAAACTTTATTTTTAAGGAAAATATATGATAACCAACGCAGAAGAAACAAAGATAAAGAAACTTTACCTCCAAAACAATACCTATAATGAAATATCAAAAGCCCTTAATGTTTCAAAGAAAGATATTATGAATTATATAAAAAAATCAGAATTGCAAATCAAAAGAAAAGAAAGAAATATTCAGATAATCAGAAAAGGGCTTGAAGAAAATAAATCAAGAGAGGAGATTGCCCAATTACTTGGAGTGGAACCTAATAAAGTTTCAAATCTTGCTGCATATTTTAAGATTCCGACTAACTTCAAGGAAATACGCCATAACAAACAAGAAACAACTATTCTTGATGAATATAAAGAAAAACCTCGAAGCATTCAAAAAATGGCTTTTGAAACAGGAATATCTTATTCTTTTTGTAAAAAGACTTACGAAAAATACAATCTGAAAAGCATTGTTGTTCGTAATACAGAATACAGAAAACTTTCAAAGGAAGAAACAGACCAGATTATCAAGGAAATCAAAGAAGAAAACAAGACGCTTGCACAGATTGGCAGGAATCACCATGTTTCAAGACAGTGGATAGCACATCTAAAAAAAACTAAATTGTGATTAGCGCCAATTGGCTCTAATTAAACCACATCTTTATTGACAGCAAAATAACTCATAATTATATTCAGTTTAAAACCATAATTTTAAGGACTGATAAATTATGAGCGCTAAACTTACTCAACAACAAGAGGAAAGGAAAAAACTTATCCTCAAAGTAGTTAATAAAGAATTAACTACAAGGGAAGCTGCTGTTGAAGCAGGCCTTACAATCAGGGCTATTCAAAAAGCTGTACAGCGGTATAAAAAACATGGCGATGATTCTTTTGTTCACGGAAACATTGGACGGATTCGTGAAGATCTCAGACGAACCGAAGACAAAGCCAGAATCATTGATATTTTTCAGAATACCAGGGTAGATGGAGTAAATCCTTTTGAAGATATTACCTATGTTTTTTTCAAGGAAATACTTGAAGAAGACTTTCATATCAGAGGTTCTGTATTCTGGATAAAACATATCCTTAATGCCATTGGGTATTACTCTCCGATAAAACATAAGTGCAAAAATACAGCTGTTCATCTTATGAGGGAACGAAAAGAACATACAGGAGAACTTGTACAGGCTGACGGAACACCTTACGACTGGTTCAAAAACGGCCACATGTACTGCATTCAGGGATTTATAGATGATGCTACAGGCTATCCAGTCGGCTTATATATGACAAAAAATGAATGTACTTTAGGATATGTAGAAGCTTTCAGAAACATGGCTGAAACTGACGGTATTCCAGAAGCCTTATATCCAGATAAAGCCGGAGTATTTTTTGTCAATCAGAAAACAAAGGATGATGAAAAACATCTTACACAGTTTGGACTTATGATGGAAAATCTTGGGGTAGACATGTTTCCGGCACACAGTCCACAGGCCAAAGGAAGAATTGAGCGATTCTGGCAGACTATTCAGCACAGGCTTCCAAACCTGTTCCGTTTAAGAGGAATAAAAACAATTGAACAGGCAAATAAATTCTTAAAAGAAGATTTTCCTAAAATCTATAAAAAATGGTTTCCTGTAAAGCCAAAATCAGATGAAACTCATTTTGTAAAAGCCGACATGAACGAAGTAAACAGCATCTTAAAGGCAACATTTCCAGGTCATATTGACAGGTCTGGTGTATTTCTACTCAAAGGTTACAGATTCTTTTGCCCTGAACTTACAGACAGAAAAATCTTGATACATTTGAATGAAAAGGAAGGTCTTTGGATTACAGATGCTGCAAATCCAGATAAACGATATTCAGTTACACTAGTAGAAACAGATACTACAGGAACAATGCCGGAAGTTATGAAAGACCTTATTGATAGAGTTTTCCTAAAAAACGCAAAGCCAAAATTTAGGGAAGTCTACTTTGATATTGATGATGTAGTTCTATCACAGGTCAAGCCTAAACTTAAGAAAGCATCATAGTTTATAAAGTTAAAGAATAAATTCTCACAACAAGCCTCTGAAAAAGAGGCTAAACGTATTTTAAATAGAACTTCAAAATCTCACATAATTTACTAAAATATTGCAAAATCTCACATAATTTGCTAAAATATTGTATTAAGCCCCCCCTAAGAATAACCTGTGTCAATAATACACTCCGGTAAAAATACTGTAAAATAAAAAAAAAGTTAGCGAACTTTTAAAAAGTTGTTGACATTGACCGCAGGAATTCATCAAAACATGAAACAATAACTTCCTGATAAACTATAACAAATTTTTATTTTTCAAAATTGTCTAAAATAACTTTTAAAAGCAAGTATATATATAGGAGAGAAAAATATATAAAAGGAGAAAAACAGATGAACGAAATTGAACTTCCAGAAGTGACAAGCGAAATTCGAGACAGACTATTTAAGGCCATTTTCGGGCGGGATAATCCTCAAAGTAAAAAATGGAGGCTTGAGCTCTACAACGCTCTTCGCGGTACTAATTACACTAACCCCGATGATTTGGAACTGAATACTATAGAGAATGTAATTTATCTGACAATGCGGAATGACATTTCCTTTCTTGTTGATTCCCAGATGACGCTTTTTGAACAACAATCCACATATAATCCTAACATGCCACTTCGAGGCCTTATGTATTTTGCCCAGCTTTACCAGATGCATCTTAATAAAACAGATAAAACTCTGTTCAGGTCGACGATTGTTAAAATCCCTAATCCAGAATTTATTGTTTTTTATAATGGTGCAAGAAAAACCGATGACATTGAATACCTCAGACTTTCTGATGCATTTGAAAAGGAAGACAAAAAGGGTGATTTTGAATGGACAGCCAAAATGATTAACATTAACCCTGGTCATAATACGCCTCTTCAAAAAAACTGCAAACCGTTATATAATTACACCCAGTACATATCAAGAATTGTAGAAAACAAAAAAAAGGGCATGTCTATAAAGGATGCCGTAAACGAAGCCGTGGACTGGGCAATCAAAGAAAACCTCTTGAACGGCTTTTTCAAAGAGCAAAAGGAGGAAATACTTGCCATGAGTCTTACAGAATTCAACGCAGAAAAAGTATACCGCGACTGGCTTGCCGAGGGCCGGGAGGAAGGCCGCGAACAGGGCAAAAATGAAAAAGCACGAGAAGATGCAATAGAGTTCTATAAAAACGGTGTTTCTGTAGAAATAATTGCTAAATCCTTAAAACTGAGTGAAGAAAAGGTTAAAGAGATAATAGAACAGAAAATTCCGGAAAAGGCATAGAATTATTATACTGTAAAATATTCAAAGGAAAGTGCACGGACGCACTTTCCTTTTTTATTTTAAAATTTTTTCCGAAAAATCGATAAAAATGATTTTTAAAAGCGAGTATATATAAGGAAGGCATATTATGGCAAATATTATTTATAACATAGATTCGAAGACAAAACTGTCGTCTCAGCAGAAAAATGCCTATAAAAATTGGAAAACACAATTGAGAAGGTAAAAGAAATCGTAAAGGATGTTACAGTTCAAACTGTGCAAGAAACAAACAAAATTGCAGAACTCGAAGTAGAATAAAATTATAAGCATGGACTGTAATAAATAAACAAAAAAGAGCCGAGTAATTTTTTTTTACTTTTAATTTTACTAGATTTTATCAGTTAGCTGTGCTAAATGAATATTCCGTTGAATAAAATGCAGTATCATTACAAATACCAGCAACTTGTAAAGTGTACGTACCTTTTAATGAAACTATAAAACTATACGAAAGCGTTGTTTCTCCACTTGCCGGAACTTTTCGCTCTTGTTTCATACCATTGACATAAAAATCAAATGCCGAAAAATTGCTGTTTTGAGTCAAATCTACAGTAAGTGTCACATATGTTCCAACAACAAGGTTTGATACCCCATTTACATTTGTCCCACTTCCATAAGCAGAAGATACTTCATCATTTCCATATGTTGCATAAATATAATCACTATCTAGTGAAATAGATGGAATTGATGAATCTGAATAATTGGCATAAACCATAAGATTTGTATATTCAGAAGTTGTTGTTATAGGATTGTTATGGGAATCAGTCCATCCTGTCCAAGGCTTTAATCCACTACCATAAAAAATGATTGGATAACTTGATGAAGATAAAATTGCATCATTTTCATCAAGAACAATTTCACCAGGTTCAAACAAATCTATAGGCTCATTTTCATAAATATAATACTTAATCAGATTTTGATAGAAGGATTCAATATGGTTTGGCTTATAAGTACCACCTCGAAGCATATAGGTTATAGCAAAATTATTAATTCTATTGAATGGAGCACTTGCAGAAACTCCATAACCTGTCAGCTTTCCATATGTAGAATCATTGTCTATGGTTGTTGACGCTTCCCTTGAAGCTGCATCAGATAAACCAAGACTATTTTCTGCAAAAATCTGAAAATCATACAAATAACCATTCTGTAATTTTACAACAATTTCTTCACTACCAGAAAAAAGATTTCCTGCTACATAACCAATTCCATCTTCTGAAACATGGAAATTTGATTGATTTGTTGTTGTAATAGTAGCAAAATTTGAACCATATTCTGTAATGGTATTTGTTAATGAATATCTATAAACTTTTAATACAAAACCATCTTCATTTATAGAAGAATCTGTCCATCTAATTACAACATTATAATAATCTGTATCAGTAAGAGAAGAATCCACTCTATAAACTTTTAAATTCGTTGGCTTATCAGGCCTTCGATAAAGAACATCGTCGATTATTACTTTCTGTTCTGTCTTTAAGCCAGGCTGAATATCTAAAAAGTCCGAATAATTACCTATTTCTACACCAGAAGAATAAAAACGAACAACAAGCCAATATATGCCAGGGTTCATATTATTATAACTTAAAGTATATCCTTTATCTGGATCTGTCCAATCAGAAAAAGTAAAATCGGAATCAGATGATGATGAATAAGTTGTATACAATGCACGCTGTGTTATCCAATCACACACATACATACGTACTTGTGTTACAGAACTAAAAGAATCTTCATCAGAATAAACCAGTGTAATTCCACAATTTCCATAAGTAGTAACATAATCAGTAGAAAGGGTAAATGGAACCGAAGCAGAACCAAAGCGGTTATCTGCAGTTGCATAACCACGAAGTACCTCTTTGTTATTTGAATCATAAGCATGAAGCACAAAATTCCATATAGAATTTTTTAGTCCTGATATGGTTCCAGTACCGTCATTTTGTATTGTTATTGATGCTTCTTCAAAAGTTTCTCCAGTTGTGTTTTCCCCATCAAGTTTAAAGTATGCAACATTATTTGTACTATATGGAGTTTGAGGAGATATTGTTCTAGAAGAATTTTCAACATTGATACTGGCATAGTTTTCAATAACAATAGATATACCTGAAGTTTTATTTGAAACCGTACCATCAATAGGATTTGTACATGACAAAAACACGGCTGATATAAAAATAGCCGTAAGCATTGAGAAAACTAAAATTTTGAATTTCTCGAAGTACCGTTTCATCAAAAAATCCTAGAAAAATGAAAGCAAAAGTAACCTCCCTATATCCAACGGATAAGGGAGGGAAAACTTTGCTTACATTAATTATTGGTTAGCCAACTTGATATAGAAACTCTGAGAATCAGTTTTACCAGTTGCTGTAATACCAGCTACAGTAACCTGAGTATTTGAACCAAGTGTCAGGTAATCAGTTGAGAAATTAGGGAAGTAAATCTGTCCAGAACCAGTTGCCTTAATTTCTTCCATGAAGGTTCCACCAACATACAATCGGAAGTATGCAAAGGTAGAAGAGTTTGCAGTCTGATTTACAGAAACAGTAATATACTGAGCACTACCACCTCGAGCTATCTTGATAGTTGCATTCTTTGCATCATTTGTTGAATTTGTTGAAGTTGCATTTGAACCGTAATATGCCAAAACATCAGCTGCAGCAAGTGTTGCCTTATCTTCAACAGAAACACTAGAAATATTTATATTACCTGTGATGGCTCCATAAACGGCCTTAGCTGTGATATTTCTAAATCCATTTGTATTATACTCAGCTGCTTCATATTCATTAGAAGAATTCTTTACTCTCCATTCTGTAAACGCAACATCTTTTTTTGAAAGCTGAGGATACTCAGAACCACCAAGCGTTTTAATTTCATAGAGTTTTATATATTTAGCAGCATTTGTATCTGCCGCAAGATTCTTTTTGTAAATAACATACTCTACATAAGTAGAACCTGGATAAGTATTTGTAGAACTTGTCTTCAGTGCTCCACCATCAAGATTGTATGATATTTTTACAAGATTGATTCTTTCATATGGTGCAGAAGCGCCTAAACCATAACCAGTAACAGTTTTAGACCCCATTGCAGATAATTTTGAATTAGTTGAAATATTTGCAGAAGTTATTGTCAAGTTTGCAGTATATGTAACACCAGCACCATCAGCTGTATCTGCTTCACGAAGACAAGCCGTAGAATAACCAATATCATTCATGGCAATAATCTGTGCATCCCACATACGACCTGTAGGGAACTTTAGAACAAGTTCGTTACTACCTGCATAAAGAGAACCTGCAACATATCGTATTTCAGAAGGAGTTCTAGTAATATTTCCAGAATCATCTGTTGTTTCTTTCATATTTGTTAGGACTGTATTATATCTAAGTACAGTATATGTACCTGCTAATCCCGCAAATGTTGTAGAGTCAATACTTGTACCAATTTCAGTATTTGCTGTAGCAGTGTCAGCAACTTCGTTAAGTACAAGAACAAATTGAGTTTCGTTATCAGATTCATCTACCCATGCAAAACGAACATTGTAGAATTCATCATCTTCAGAACCTTCAATTTTTTGGGCAATTAAATGAGTAGGAGCTTTAGGTACAGTAGAAATGATTTCTCCGATTGTAAATGTTGCTGCAGTTTCTCTTCCTGGCTCAATAACTATAGGTTCAGATGCAAAACCAAGAACATTGTCTCCATTCATAAGATAAACACCAAACATATAGTTTCCTGGAGTTACTCCAGTTTTTTCTGCTTCAATACCAGTTGAAGTGATTGTATCAGCAGTTGTTTTAGCAACTGCCTGTGCAGATCCAGCTGTGGTTCCGCCAGTTAGTGCTAAAGACTGTCCTGTAGTTGTTGAATAAAGTCCCCAAGTTATAGAATAAGTATTTTCTTTCCATGAAGAATTTGTATTAGTATACTTAATCGTAATCTTGTAACTTCCTGCAGTTGTTTCAAGACCATAAGATGACAGAGTAAAAGCAACTGTGTTAACAGAGGAAGATTTCAAAGCACAATATGATGTTCCTTTCAAAATTGTATTTCCACTATCATCACATGCTTCTAGAGTCAAATTCCAATCATCTAAAACTAAACCTGTTAGTTCAAATCCACCTGTTGCAGCTAATGCTGAGTATAAGATTTTATTATCCCCAACACTAATTCCATTTGTATCATCAGCAGTAGCTGCTGCATAAGTATAATTATAGCCCATTAATGATACGCCAGTTATTTTATAATACTTTATCTCTGTAGTTGTTGCGAGATCTAAGGCATCTGGTGCAAGAGCACGCGATACATTCTTATTCAGAGTAACATAAACTGACTGTGTTCCACTCAATTCCGGATCACCAGAACGAGTGCCATTCGTAAGGTTGCTACAACCGACCAGTAAAAGCATTGCAGCCATAGTCAATACTGCAATTTTCTTGATGTGTTTTACCATTGTTTACCTCCAATAGTTTTTCTAAACAAAGTTTTTTTGCTACTTTTTTAATAAACATGAAGCCAAGCAGTGTCTTTTAGCATTTCACCACTTGATTTCGTAACCGTTAAGGTTAATTTATATGTACCCCAGCGTTTTATATCACTGGTTCTCATATACACTACAAGTTCTTGATTCCCTCCTAAATTATATAGAGTTCCTTCTTCCTCATTTGCAGAATTTTCATAAACCTCTGCAATCCAGGAATAAGCTGTTCCTCCACTAGGTGCTGTTAAGCACAACGACGAAAGATAACTTACAACATAACTGTCTTTTAACATCAGTTCTGCAGGAATGTCATCCACTGTATATCCATTAACTGGTGTTTCAATAGCAAAACAGCCATTATAATCCGCAATCATAGTATCCATGTTATGAACGCATGACGAAAACATAAAAAAAGTGCAGATTACCGCAAAGGCAAAGGCAAATGCAAATCTTTTTGTCATCTTTTGTTCCTCCAACATAGATTTAATAACTTTGCTAATTTTTTTAAACGATTTTTATTTTGACTTGATTAATAATTGAAGAAATAGACGTGATGGTGTTTTTAAGGGCGCCAAACTCTCCATTTCTTTAGTTCTTTTATCTCCAAGCCGATGCATTTATCTGCCTAGAGAAACACACCCTTAAATTTCCCCTTAGCAAATAAAATACACCAATAGTTTAAAAAAATCAACAAAAAAATAGGTTTTGCCTACTTTAAACGGAATAATCCGATAACATTATCGGCGGGAATATGAGAAAAGTTTAGAATTATTTCATAAGATTTTTTTTAGATTGCGGGTATGTAAGATTTGGCTTGCCCAATCTATCCACATCAAAAATCTAAGAAAAAATACATGTTAAGAAATTAAAAGTTTTATGGAAAAGTTTATAAGGAAATGTTATGATTAAATCAGGATGAAGAAAAAAATTACAATCATTTTATTTCTTTCAATTCTAGTTCAGTTACTTGGGGCACAAACAGAAAAAAAAAGTCATTTTTTTTCTATTGATATAAGCCCTTCCTTTGGGCTGATGAACGGAATTGTCAGGGAATATGTTATTGATGAAGAATGTTTGAATACTGGTAATATAGAAAGCAGACTGGATTGGGAAGTAAAAAACATTCCTCTTTTTAAGACAGATGCTGACTTTTACTTCTGGAAGATTATTCATGCAAACATTAATTTTGCATTCGGAATTCCTAAAAACAGCGGAATAATGCAGGATTATGACTGGCTGAATTCTTTATACTCAGAATGGGCTGCAGATGACCCTACGGAACTTACAAATTACTCTAAATCTGACAATAAATTAGTTCAGTATAATTCATTTGGCTTACGACTTGGCGCAGACATTCCCCTTCCTTTTAAGATTAAAATAATGCCTTCTATTGGCTATGAATACAATTTTCTTGTAATGTCCAGTTATGGCGGCATTTATAAATACAAAAGCAATAACTGGGAAGAAAAAACTCTTTCAGGTAAAATCATTTCTTATAAACAGGAATATAACTCATTTTTACTTGGACTTTCTTTAAAATCTGAAACGATTCCAAGAACTTTAATTCAGGCAGATTTTTTCATCAGTCCTTATGCAACTTCCATAAACTGTCTTGATTTACATTTAGTCCGATATACTGCTTTTTTAGATAAAATAAAATACACTCTTCTGCTTAAGGGAAGTGCCCAGGTAATGTACAGTTTTTCCAGTCATCATAGTGCAGGAATTGCAGGAGCCTTTCAATATATTCCCTTTTCTCATGGAAAGGATTATCAGGCCAGAATTAATTCAAACGAACAGACTATTACAAAGTATGCTGAAACAGGGGTAGACGGGGGAACAGAGCGCATGCTATGGTCTGTTTCTTTGTTTTACAGACTTTCACTTTAGCCGCGAGAGCCCTGAATCTTAATTTTTACAGACACAATACGGCGCATGGCTACATCTTCTGCTGTAAAAAGATTTTTGTCTTTTATTAAAACCGTACCGGCCGAAGGCAGATAGCCCAGCTGTTCCAGAAGCCAGCCGCCAATAGTATTCATTTCTTCTGATTCAAGATGAAGGTCCAGAACTTCATTCAAATCATCTATCTTCATGTCGCCGGGAACAATAAAGGTATTTACTGAAATCAGTTTGATTTTGTCTTCAGGAGCGGTGTGGTCAGACGAATTTTCATCTGTCATCCGTCCAAAAACTACCCTGGTAATATCTTCCATTGTGATAATGCCGGAAGTTTCGCCCTGTTCATTCAAAACTACGGCAAATTTATTTTCATCACGGCGGAATTTATTCAAAACTTCAAGCACAGAAAAGGTACCGGGTACAAAAAGTACAGGCTCTTTCTTTCTTCCTGCATAGCCCTGCCCTAAATCTTCCAGATCCGCATCAAAAAGAACCGTTCTGTAATTCAGGATTCCTGTTACATTTTCGCGGCTGCCCTTGTAAACAGTAAGGGTGGCAAATCCGCTGGTCATAAATTCATGAATCACCTGCTCATAATCTGCATCTTCACTAATCATGCGGACAAAAGAACGGTGTTTCATAATATCACTGGCAGAAAGATTATTAAATTTAATGATTTTATTAAGCAGATAGCTTTCGTCTTTTTCTATTGTACCTTCATTAGCCCCTACATCAATTAGAGTTTTTAGTTCTTCTTCTGTAAGCAAAGCCCCGGTAGGTTTCATGATTTTTTCTACGATTTTAACAAGAGCACGGCTTAAAGATTCAAAAAGCCGGACTACAGGATAAAACAGAGTTTCCAGAGTCAAAAGCGGAAGGGCAGAAAAAGAAGCAAAACGCTCAGGGTAAAGGCCTGCGGCTGTTTTTGGAATAATCTGCCCGAACACGGTACAGAAAAGAGACATGGCAAGAGGGGCATAGGTGGCTCCCCTGCTGCCAAAGGCAGAAATTGCAAAGGCCGTTGCAAGTGCTGTTGCAAGGGAGTTCAAAAGGTTAGTACCAATCAAAACAACAGTAAGAAGCCTGTCCATATTTTCTTTCAGGCGGGCAACGGTTTTTGCATGAGGCTTTTTTTCTGAAAGCATATTGCGCACCTTCAGTTTTGGAAGGGAAAGATAGGCTGTTTCTGATGAAGTAAAAAAGGCAACTCCAAAAATAATCAGGGCAATGCAGGCGCAAATGGCTATGTTATAAATCATTTTCGCCCTCCCCTGTTTTAGAAATCCTCAGACGCTCGATACGATGTGACTGAATCTTTACAACCCTGAAAAGCCAGCCGGAAAATTCCACAAGGTCATTTTTTTCGGGCATTCGGTCTATCTGCTCTGTAAACCAGCCGCCAATCGTTTCATTTACCGAAGATTTTAAATCTATATGAAGGTCTTCCCTTAAATCACGGATAAGCACGGAACCGTTAATTTCAAAATCTTTTTTATCTTCTACTGCATCAAAATCAAAAACTTTTCCGCGCAGGGTGTTATCTCCGGGAAGGGAAAAAATTTCGCGCGAAATATCTTTTTCTGTAAGGATTCCGTCTGTTCCCGAATATTCGTCTACAATTACAGCCATTGACTGATTATTTTGAAAAAGGAGTTCCTGAACGGAAGACATTTTTTTAGTTCCCAGAATAAAAAGGGGCGGTCTCATTACTTTTTGAATGTTAAAATCCTGCTGATGATTTTTATAAGGGAGCATATCCTTCAGGTAAATTACACCGATTATATCATCTATGGACTTGCGGTATACAGGAAAACGGGTAAAGCCCAGCCTTTGGGAAAGTTCAATTACATCGCGGTATGTTGCATCCTGAGAGACGGCACGAATTTTTGTGCGGGGAACCATTATATCCTGCGCTTCCAAATCACCAAATTTAAAAACCTGAGTCATCATGCGGTTTTCATCTTCTTCTATAATTCCACTTTCTGAACTCATATCAAAAAAAGTCTTTATTTCTTCTTCTGTATAGGACTGCTTCTTTGCATCAACCTTTATTCCAAAGAGCCTCAGAATCAGATTTGAAATAAAAGTGATTACAACAACAATGGGATGCATTATAAAGTAAATAATGCTTATAAAACCGCTTAATCCGTAGGCAATTTTATCAGGACAGCGTGTAGAAATTGATTTTGGAGTTATTTCCCCAAAAATCAAAAGCAGGACTGTAGCAACTAAAGTTGCAATTCCCACTCCTTTCTGTCCAAAAAGAGACAGGGCAATTGACGTTATAATAGAAGAAACAAGAATATTTACGATTTCGTTAGAAACAAGCAGGGTGTTTATAAGTTTTTCTTTTTTATCCATCAGGCGGCCGGCTTTAAGTGCTTTTTTATCGCGGTTTTTGCGAAGAACACGCAGGCGCAGTTTATTCATTCCCAGAAAAGAACTTTCTGCAATGGAAAAAAGCATGGAAAGGGTGATTAAAACAATGAGGATTATAAAAAGGACTGGCGAGGGACTTTGACTCTGCTCCATCTGCTAGTTTCCTGTAATTTCGTTCAGAGCCCGCTGAATAGAAACGGCATCATTGGATTCCGGGGCTGCCTGAATGGCTTTCTGAAAATACTGAATAATCAGGTCATACTGAGAAGAATCTGACATTGCAAGCAGATAGCCCGCCATGTACCAGGCCTGCTGGCGGTATTGGGGAGTAAGTTTTTTATTATCTGCAAGTTTTACATAGCCCTGCACTGCCTCTGCTGTATTTCCGCTCAGAAAATCTTTAGTAGACCGGGCATCTGTGAGGGCTATCAGGAATTTGCTTTTTAAAGCGGCATCCTGACCGGCCAGTTTTATTCCCTTCTCTATAAAATCCGTTAAAAATGGACGATAGACCGGGTCTGTGCTGTCATAAAGTTCATTTACAGCCAGAAGCCTTTCCTGTGAAGAGCCTGTGCGGGTATTCTGAATAAGGGCATTTACTCTTTCCAGTTTTTCTGACTGGGATTCTATAAGTTTTATAAAATCAGCAGGAGAATTAATGTCATCTATAAAATCAAGTTCAGAAACAAAGCAGCCTTCTTTTGTAAGAAGATAAAAGGAAGGCGTAAGGCTTACGTTCAAAAGTTTTGCAGAAAGGGCATTTTCCTGCATTATTCTTTCTTTTTCTGCGGCAGCTTTTACCGCTGTCTTATCTGCATCTTCTGATGTTTGAGTGGCATCAAAACTTTTTCTGGAAAAATCCATAAGGACAAGGGAATAGTCTGCTTTTACAGCAGAAAAATCATCTGCCCTTACAACTGAATCCATAAAATCTGAACTCTGAGCGTCATCGCCTTCCATTGTGGCAATAACTACAATATTATGCCCGCTTTTTTTAGAGGCGGTAATGGCTGCATCCAGAGTCTGAAAGCAGCCGTATTCATCCAAAGAAGGACGGGCACAGCCGACAAGGAGCCCCCCGCAAAGGAGGCTCACAAAGCCAAGGAGAAAACAAAAGTTCAGAAAGGCAGATTTCTTCATATTATATGCAAATTTTATTTGAAGTATGCAACGCCGGCTGCAAAGAGGTTTTCGCAGGTTGTTTCACTTTCATTTGTAAGAGGATTTCCTCCTACATTCTTGAAAAGCTCAAGGCTTGCACCGTTCTTTTCCATGCCTACACCGCGTTCAGAATGTCCCATCTTTCCTAATACGTGTCCATCTGGTGATGTAATACCTTCGATAGCGAATGCAGAGCCGTTCGGGTTATCTGGCTCTGCAATTGCAGGGCGGCCGAACTCGTCTACATACTGGGTAAATACCTGTCCGTTTTCGAAGAGGCGTTTTGCAGTTGCTTCATCGCAGACAAAGCGGCCTTCTCCATGGCTTATTGCAATAAGGTGATTGCGCTGGTCAATTACGCTAGGGTGCCTAGCCCAAGGGCTTGTTGCAGAAACAATGCGGGTGCGCACAATGCGGCTGATATGACGGTTAATTCTGTTGTAAGTAAGAGTTGGCATATCAGGAGTCATATCGCGGATTTCGCCATAAACTGCAAGACCAGTCTTAACAAGTGCCTGGAAGCCGTTACAGATACCAAGTACAAGACCATCGCGTTTTTTAAGCAGATTCATAACCTCTTCGCTGATGTTTCCAGCCTTAAGAACGTTTGCAATAAACTTTGCAGAACCGTCTGGTTCATCACCAGAAGAGAAACCACCGCTAAGAGCAAGAATCTGAGCGTCACGCATTTCTTTTGCGAGGCGGTCAAGGGATTCGGTAAGCTGAGCCTGAGTGCGGTTTTGAAGAACTACAATCTTTGTTTCAGCGCCGGCAAGATTAAAGGCACGAGCCATATCAAATTCGCAGTTAGTTCCAGGGAATACCGGCAGCAATACCTTTGGACGGCTTGTTGGCTGAACAAAAGCAGGAGCCTTACGAATGTCGCTAAGTGATTTATGAACGGAAGTTGCCCATTCAGGAAGCTCTGGCTGAACTTCGGCCCCACTTACACGTGGGAAAACATCCTTAAGCTTATCTTCCCAAGCATTTACACAGTCATAAAGACTGATTTCTACTTCTTTATTTGTTACACCGCCCAAAGTAGCGTTTTCTACAAGAATTACAGGGCGGTCAAGAGTCATACCTAGACTTGTAAGAGTTCCAGCAGCAAAGGCTGATTTTTCAAATTCATCAGTGTGAGCAGAAGGAACTTCTACAATGATATTTCCGTAAGTTGGAAGGAAGAGTGATTTAATATTATCCGTGGTGGTTGAGCCTGTCGAAACCACTGCACTTGCATCCAGCTTAAAGCCCACCATGTTACCCATAGCCATTTTTGTAACTGCTTCTGCAATTCCACCAGGGCCTACAGGATACATAGAAGAAATACGGCCTTTTTTATTCAATTCATAAAGGACATCGCTGTTTTTAAGGAAAGTTTCATAATCAGGTTCAAGCAGGTCTGAATAAGGTACGCTTACCAGATAAACCTTGTTTCCGCTTACCTTAAAGGAACCGCTTGTAACATTTTTTGCTTCGTCATGAGTTACGGCAAAGCTTACAAGTGTATGAGGAACGTTGATATCTTCAAAGGTACCAGACATAGAGTCCTTACCACCAATTGAAGCACAACCAGATTCTACCTGAGCATCTACCGAACCAAGAAGGGCAGCGGCTGGATAACCCCAGCGCTTTTCATTTACGGCACGGCCAAAGAATTCCTGGAAGCTAAGACGTGAAGTTCGAGCCTTACCACCAATACAAGTGATTTTAGCAAGTGAGCTGAGCACGGCAGTTTTTGCTCCGTGCCAAGGAGACCAGTTTCCAACACGTGGGTCAAAGCCGTAAGCCATTAAGCTTGCAGTGCTTGTTTCGCGAGGAGTAACAACCGGAATCTTTGCAGACATACCAGCTTCTGGTGTATTTTGATATTTTCCTCCGTATGGGAAAAGAACTGTGCTAGAACCAATAGAACCATCAAAACGTTCACCAAGTCCACGCTGAGAACAACAAGCCAAATCATTAATATTTGCAAGCCATGCGTCTGTAAGATGATTTTTAACACAACCTTCGCACTTAACAGGCTTATCAAGTTCAGCAGCGGCAGATTCAAGAGGATTGCACAATGGCGACTTTTCTGGAGCGGCCGGCTGTTCAATAAGAGCAGTTGCTTCGTGATGAGCACCAGCGGCGTCAAGGAATTCACGTCCAATATCAACGATTGTTTTACCGCGCCATTTCATAACAAGGCGGTTTGTATCTGTAACGGTTGCAACAACAACAGCGTTTAAGTTTTCTGCAGCAGCGGCAGCAATAAAGCGGTCTACGTCGGCCTTGCGGACTACAACAGCCATACGTTCCTGGCTTTCAGAAATTGCAAGTTCTGTTCCGTTCAATCCTTCGTACTTCTTTGGTACAGCGTCAAGGTTGATATCAAGACCAGGTGCAAGCTCGCCGACAGCAACTGAAACACCACCGGCACCAAAGTCGTTACAGCGGCGAATCATAAGGCTAACTTCTTTATTGCGGAAGAGGCGCTGAATCTTGCGCTCTTCTACTGCATTACCCTTCTGAACTTCGGCAGCAGCAGTTGTAACTGATTTTACAGTGTGAACTTTAGAAGAACCTGTAGCACCACCAATACCGTCGCGACCGGTACCACCACCAAGCAGGATGATAATATCACCCGGCTCCGGGCGCTCGCGGATAACTGTATCTACAGGGGCGGCAGCAATTACAGCACCAAGCTCCATGCGTTTTGCGGCATAGCCAGGGTGATAGATTTCTTCTACCTGACCTGTTGTAAGACCAATCTGATTTCCGTAGCTTGAGAAGCCCTGGGCAGCCTCGCGGCAGAGTTTAATCTGAGGGAGTTTACCCTTCATAGTAGCTGAAAGTGGAACAGTTGGGTCAGCGGCACCGGTAATACGCATTGACTGGTAAACCCAAGAACGTCCAGAAAGCGGGTCGCGGATAGCACCACCAAGACAGGTTGCGGCTCCACCAAAAGGTTCAATTTCTGTAGGGTGGTTATGAGTTTCGTTTTTGAACATCATAAGCCAGCGTTCTGTTGCACGTGGATCATCGGCAGCCAGAGGCTTACCATTTTCGTCAGCAGTATAATGTACGTCTATATAAACCGAACAAGCATTATTTTCTTCAGAAACCTCCATATCTTCAAGCTTTCCATGCTTTTTAAGATACTTCATTCCAATTACAGCCATATCCATAAGGCAAACAGGCTTGTCGGTACGGCCGGCATACATTTCTGTACGCATAGCCATGTAGTTATCAAGTGACTTCTTGAAGAGAGGAGCATAAGGTCCTTCTTCAATCTTAATGTCTTTAAGTTCTGTTAAGAATGTTGTGTGGCGGCAGTGGTCAGACCAGTAGGTATCCAAAACGCGGATTTCTGTTTCAACCGGGTCGCGGCCTTCGCCCTTAAAATAATCCTGAAGGAATACAATATCCGCATGGTCCATAGCAAGACCCATTTTATTACGGTATTCTTCTATTTCAGAATCGTTCATTTTGATAAAGCCTTCTACAACTGGAATGTCTGCAGGCTCTTCAACATGCATTTTTAATGTATCAGGTTTTGTATCGTCGGTAAGACGAGAATCGACAGGGTTAATAAGATAATTTTGAATCTTTTTAATTTCTTCTTCGCTTACATCGCCTTCAAGAAGAACAATTTTTGCACAGCGAACAAGAGGTGCAGCTGTAAGAGTTTTTACCCCCTTAAGACCAGCCCGCAGCAAAGAAAGACACTGTTCTGCAGAATCGGCACGCTGGTCGTACTGACCAGGAAGGAATTCCCAGATAATTTCTCGACCTTTATGTTCAGGCAGGCTTTCTGTAAAAACAAAATCGCTCTGAGGTTCAGAAAAGATGCGGCTTGCTGCAATTTTTGCAACTTCATCGCTCACATTTTCTATATCATAGCGATTGAAATAACGAACTGCCTTTACACCGGCAATTCCCAAAAATCCATTGATTTCAGAAAGATAACGGCGAGCCTCGTTTTCAAAACCAGGGCGTCGCTCTACATATAAACGATACATAGAGCGATTATATCAGATTTACTCGGCTTAGAAAATAGGAAAAAGGATATTCGGGTCAAGCCCGAATATGACGCCGGGTACCCATAACACAGAACCTGTCATTGCCGGGCTTGACCCGGCAATCTATTCTAAAATTTATAAGTTCCTGTAGTAATTGTACCGCCATTACTGTAAATATCAAAGTTTACAGACTTCTGTGCACTGGCAAGCTCAGCGTAGAATTCTGCAAGGTTTGTAATCTTCTTTCCATTTACAGCGGTAATAATATCACCATTCTGTAATCTTAAAGAAGCTGCAGGAGATTTTTCTTCGATATTTGCAACTATAACACCCTGAACACGTTTATCATCAATCTTAAGCTGTTCACGGCTTTCATCTGTAAGAGGCATTGCAAGGAAGCCAGGCCACATGCGGTTGTTAGAAATTTCATTTTCTTTAGCACGTTCTTCAACATTTACTACAATGTCAGAGATTCGTTTTCCACCACGAATAACTGTAAAGTTTGCAGTAGAACCTGCTTCAAGACTTCCTACATCACGAACCAGCTGATTAACATTCTTTACACTTCTGCCATTCAGTTCAATAATAAAGTCACCTGGTTTAATTCCGCCCTTGAAAGCAGGAGAATTAGTAAATACTTCGCCGGCAAAGGCACCGTCAAAATCTTCTACACCAAGCTCCTTTTTAAACTCCTTGTTTATTTCAAGTAAAGATACACCTACCCAACCGTAAACAATTTTTCCATTTTTTATAAAGGAATCGATTGCATTTTTTACGTTATTAATTGGGATTGCAAAGCCCAAGCCTACAGAACCGCCAGAAGAAGAAGCAATCCAGGTATTAATTCCAATTACCTGTCCATAAATATTTACAAGTGGACCACCAGAGTTTCCCTGATTAATTGCAGCATCTGTCTGAATATAATCGCTTACTGCAGACATATGACTTTCTGAACGACCTGTAGCACTTACAATTCCCTGTGTTACAGACTGGCTGTATCCAAGAGGAGCTCCAAAGGCCATACAGATATCGCCTGGCATTACATCATTAGAATCGCCAAGTTTTGCGACAGGAATAGAGTCATCTTTTGATTCAAAAGAAACAAGTGCAATATCAATTCTGGAATCTGCACCAACAAGTTTTCCTTCAAATTCGCGTCCGTCATTCAGTTTTACGCTGATTTTTGAAGCAGAACCTGCTACATGGTTATTTGTGAGTACATAGAAGGTTGTACCGGATTTTCTTACGATTACTCCAGAACCCAAGCCTTTGGATTCATATTCCCGAGTTCCATCATCCTTTTTCTTGTCGCCGTTTCCGCTGTCAGGGCGTCCAAAGAAGAATTCAAAAGGATTTGTCATTCCGCCAAAAGGGTCTTTATAGGTCTTTGTCTCTGTAACATCAACTTCTACAACAGAAGGAAGCAGAGTTTCGCTTACAGAACGGAAAGTTGTCTGCAGTGCTTCTACTACAGTAAGAGCCTGTGCGGCAGTCTGAGGAGAAACACTGCGTTCTGTTGATGTTGAACTGCCAGAGGCAGACTTAGATTCTTTTGGAGGAGCCGCAAAGCAGGCTGTTGTAAGCAGGGCTGCTGCGGCGATGATTGAAAGTGATTTTGTAAAAGTTTTCATATTCATAATCCACCTGTTATATTTTATTCTTTTTAAAATATAATCATAAAAATGGAAAATGGTTACAAAAATTTACGCAGTTAATTCAGGAGGAAGAACTGACTTTCCGTTATAGTTCAAATCTGTAAGAACTTCTGTATGATCTTTAAAAACGGCTACTGTGTGTTCTTCGTGGCAGCTTGTTGCGCCATCTGCCGTTACAACAGTCCAGCCGTCATCAAGAACATCTACATCAGCGGTTCCCAGATTAATCATAGGCTCAATTGCAAGAACCATGCCTTCCTTAATCCTTGGGTTTGCACCGCGGAAAGGACAGTTCGGGACACTAGGGTCTTCATGAACTTCCAACCCTACTCCGTGTCCGCAGTAATCATAAACAACACCGTATCCGTGCTTATCTGCAATCTCATATACGGCATTGGCAATATCGCTTATACGGTTCCCCACCTTGCAGGCGGCAATTCCGGCTTTAAGACATTCCACGGTAACTTTCTGCAGTTCGCGAACCTTTTTAGGAACATTACCGATTAACACAGAATGAGTTGTATCGCTTATATAGCCGTCCAGATCAATTCCTACATCAAGACTTACAAGGTCTCCGTCTTTAATCACACGTTTTTTAGAAGGGAGTCCGTGAATTACTTCATCATTAATGCTGATGCAGACAGAACCTGGGTAATCTTCGTGCCACCAGGCAGGAGTTCCGCCGTGTGATGTAATGTATTTTTCAAATAATTTGTCTACTTCGTAGGTTGTCATACCTGCGTGAATCTTTGGAATGAGTTCGTTAAACATATCGGCTGTAAGATGACAGGCCTTTCGGATTCCAGCAATCTGTTCTTCTGTTTTAAGATGAATCATATCAAAAACCTCTTGCGTCTACCTTATCACTAAAATAAAAAAATGGCTATAGTTTTATGTTAGTTTAGACAAACTAGCATAAAACTTAAGTGCTTCCGTTTCGGTGCCTCAAAAACTGCGGTTGAGCGTAATAGGTATCCGACTCACTTCGTTCGCGAACGCTCAAATGCAGTTTTTGACTCACCTACACTCACGCACTTAAGATTTATAAGTTTCTCTAAAATAAAATAATTAACCAGACAATCTTTCACTTTCAGCGTAACAGACTTTTGCGGTAGCAGAATCGCCCAGACGCTTGTATTCATCCCCCATTTTACGGAGGAAAAAGGCATCTTCCTTTGCGCCAAAATTCAGTTCCAGAGCTCTTTCATAAACATCAATGGCAAGTTCGTCCGATATTACTCCATCAATATTGCGATGAAGAATATTGAGCGTAAAAGAAATCACTTCTGGAAAAAAGATATAAAAATACTGATATGAATATTCCATCTGGATTATCTGTTCCAGAAGAATCATTGCATCGTAATATTCAGCGCGGATACAGAGTTCTTCCGCCAAAATATAGCCGTAATCCATAAAATCTTCGCGGGTGAACCATTTTTTCAGGGAAAAATCCAGATTTGTCATCTGCATTCTTTTGAATTCAGCAACGGCTTCATCTTCCTTGTGATGCATGAGTGTATAAAAAATCAGTTTGGCGCGGCTTTCTTCATCTTTTCTTTCAGAAAGCCAGTCATAATAGTTAAATTCCTTTCCGTCTGCACGGTTTGCCCTAGCCCTCATAAAAAAGGATTCATTAAAAATATTACGCTGACGGGAATCTGAAAGAACGCGGTAAGCCTGAACTACGGCACTGAACCTGTCATTATTGGCTGTTGAACCTGCAGTATCAGGATGCAGCTGCTTTACTTTATCTCTGTAGGCTCTTTTGATTTCTGCAAGACTTGCATTAGGACGCACGCCCAAAACTTTATAATAATCACGCATATCAGAAAATCTTAAATTCCGCTTCTATATTCGGCTTCTGGACTATTAAAACAGGACAAGGGGCATTTGCAAGAATTTCGTTCTGGTCTCTGGAAAGAATTGATTTTTTTAATCCTGATTTTCCGTCTGAATCTTCGTGCCCGCCCATAAGGATTAAATCTGCATTAAAGTCTTCTGCTGCCTTTAAAATCTGATTAAAAACTCCACCGCTTAAAAGTTCTGATTCTATCTTTACGCCTTTAGAACGGGCAAGTCCTGCAACATAAGAAAGAATATTTACGCCATCCTGTGTAAGCTGATTCAAAAAACTGGATTTTTCTTCTGAAAGAAGCAGATTATTCATTTCAAGATTTTTGATTGTTGCAGAATCTACTACATAGATAATTTTAAGGGCAAGATTATATGTTCGTGCCATCATAATAGCATACATTGCCGTATGAATTGAATTTTTGTGACCATTAACTGCAACCAGAATCTTTTTGAAAAATGTCCTTGCCATACTTTTATTCTATCACCCTTTATCCGTATTTGCTATTTTTTTCTGCTGTTCTTCTTTTTTAGAGCTTTCAGAACAAATACATTTTCACGTTCCCGCTCTTCCAGAACACTTTCTATGAAAGCCTTTGTTTCCTTAGCCTGAGGAATAATCATTTTGTCCAGTGCATTTACGCGCCGCTGGGTCTTTTTTACTTCGCCCGCAAGCCGCCAGACAATAGTTCTGATTGATGCCATCTGGGTAAGAAGAGAAAGCAATTCAAAGAATTTATTGATTGTTTCATCAGTATTAGCGTAAGTACCTATAAATGAATAAAAAAGTTCTTTTTCTGGCATAAGAACATCCATTGAAGAAAAAGACATTCCGCCTATTACGACTTTTTTTTCCTGAATGCCGAATTCATAATGAACGGCATGAGAAATACGCTCTATCTGGTCTGAACCTTCCTGCATAAGCATTCTTTTGAATGCAGGATAGGCTTCCTGAATAACCTTGTCTATATCGCGTTCCAGAAGCTTTACTTTTTCTACAAGATGCATAAGTTCCCGCACAAGAATTTCGCGCTTTTCTTCCAGAAGCTCATAGCCATTTGTAGAAACAGAAAGCTGCTCCTTTACAGCGAGAAGGTTAGACTTTGTAGGTGCAACATTCTGAACTGCCACTATCGGCCCCCGGCTGTTTCTGTTTCAGGCAGATATTTTTCAATCAATTCAGGCTTGATTCTTGTAAGCTCTTCACGAGGAAGTTCAGCAAGAATTTTCCATGCCAAATCCAGAGTCTGTTCTATAGTGCGGTCTTCAAATTCGCCCTGACCAAAGAATTCTTCTTCCATGCGCTCACCAAAATGAAGATAGGCCCTGTCCAGTTCAGAAAGTTCTTCTTCACCAATAATAGCCGCAAGATTTCTGATGGATTTTACCTTTGAATAAGCCGCAAAAAGCTGACTTGAAACATTTGCATGGTCTTCGCGTGTCATATCAGGACCGATTCCGTCTTTCATAAGGCGGGAAAGACTTGGAAGTCCGCTTACAGGAGGGTAAATACCCTTTTGTGCAAGTTCACGGCCAAGTACAATCTGACCTTCCGTAATGTAACCTGTAAGGTCTGGAATCGGGTGGGAAATATCATCATTTGGCATTGTGAGGATTGGAATCTGGGTGATTGAACCTTCACTGCCCTTTACACGACCTGCACGTTCATAAAGTTCTGCAAGGTCTGAATACAGATAGCCAGGATAGCCTTTACGGCCTGGAACTTCACCGCGGGTTGTAGAAATTTCTCGCAGGGCTTCGCAGTAGTTTGTCATATCCGTCATAACTACAAGTACGTGCATTCCTTTTTCAAAAGCAAGGTATTCTGCGGCTGTAAGGGCACAGCGTGGAGTAATGATACGTTCAATAGAAGGAGCATCTGCCAGAGACTGGAACATTACTACGTTTGCAAGTACACCAGACTCTTCAAAAGTATCTACGAAGAATTTTGCAACGTCGTATTTAATACCCATTCCTGCAAAAACCATTACGAACTGTTCATCACTGTTGCGCAGTTTTGCCTGGCGGATAATCTGGGCGGCAAGTTTATTGTGCGGAAGTCCGTTCCCAGAGAAAATAGGAAGTTTCTGTCCGCGAACAAGAGAGTTCATGCCATCAATAGAAGAAATACCAGTTTGAATAAAGTCTCGCGGATAAACGCGGGCATAAGGATTCATCGGGTTTCCGTTTACATTGCGTTTTTCGCTGCTGATTATTTCAGGATAGCCGTCTATAGGCTTACCAAGTCCGTTAAAGACGCGGCCAAGAAGCCCTTCTCCAACACGAAGTTCAAGAGGTTCATCCAAAAATTCAAAAGATGCGGCATCCAAATCAAGACCTGTAGTGCTTCCGAAAATCTGAACTACAACGGCTTCCTCTGAAATATCTACTATTTTTCCAATGCGGCGTTCACCATACCGGTCGCGCACACATACGGTTTCGTTATAAAATACGTTTTCAGTTCTTTTCAGTACAACGATTGGTCCGTCTACCGAAGTAACGCCTCTATATTCTGTTCCTTTCATAGTAACCTCAGTTTATCCCTAGTTCTTAAAAGCCCTTTCAATTTCTCCAAGCTGAGAATCCAGATGAGTTCTGACTTCTTCAATTTTATCAAGTTCTTCATTCTTGTAGACCATTTTGATTCGCACAATTTCGTCACAGGCTGGAAGGGAAACCAGCTGGGCAAGAGGGGCACCTGCCTTGATGCAGTCAAGGGCGCGCTCGTAATAGGCAAGAATCAGCTCCAGAATCAGAATCTGTTTTTCTGTTGAACAATATTTATCTATATCGTCAAATGCATTCTGCTGCAAAAAGCCGTTCTTTATCATATCAGCAACACGAAGAAGCAGGCGGTCGCTGTTTGGCAGAGCATCCGGGCCAACAAGGCGGACAATCTGCTGCAGGCGGTTTTCTGTTTTAAGAATATCAAGAGCCTTCTGACGCAACTGAGACCAGAGAGGATTATGAGCCTCCCACCAGGAACGCACTTCGTCCGCATATTCTGAATAAGAATCTATCCAGCCGATTGCAGGGTAATGGCGGGCATTTGCAAGTTCGCGGTCCAGTGCCCAGAAACAGCGGATAAAGCGTTTTGTATGCTGGGTAACAGGTTCAGAAAAGTCTCCTCCAGGTGGAGAAACCGCTCCAATAACGCTGACAGAACCTTCCTGACCTTCAAGGGAAATTACGCGGCCCGCACGCTCATAAAAAGATGCAAGGCGGGTCGGCAGGTAAGCCGGGAAACCTTCTTCTGCCGGCATTTCTTCCATACGGCCGGAAAGTTCACGAAGGGCTTCTGCCCAACGGCTGGTAGAGTCTGCCATGATTGCAACGTGCATTCCCATATCGCGGAAGTATTCTGCAAGAGTAATTCCTGAATAAAGGGAAACTTCTCGCGCCGCAACCGGCATATTGGAAGTATTTGCAATAAGGATTGTACGCTCCATAATTGAGCGACCTGTACGCGGGTCAATCAGTTCCGGGAATTCAGTAAGAACTTCCGTCATTTCGTTTCCGCGCTCTCCGCAACCGATATATACGATTAAGTCTGCATCACACCATTTTGCAACGGCATGCTGAGTCATTGTTTTTCCAGTTCCAAAACCGCCAGGAATAGCGGCTGTTCCACCCTTACTGAGAGGGAAGAATACATCAATAACACGCTGACCTGTAATGAGAGGTTCTGTTACCCCCAGTTTCTGACTGTAAGGTCTAGGCTTACGAACCGGCCAATACTGAGCCAGCTGAATTTCTTCATCAAGTTCAGTTGTTGCAATAACGTCATCTACAGTGTAGTCACCACTGCCTTTAAAAGATTTAAGCACCCGCCCGCGGATTGTTGGCGGAACCATTATTTTTTCTGTAATTGATTCAGTTTCTTTTACAAAACCAAGAACCATGCCAGGCTTTATCGGACTGCCTTCTCCCATGCCGTCTGCTGCATCAAAATGCCAGATTTTCTTTGTATCAAGAGGTTCTGCACGCTCACCAGGAAGCAAAAAAGCCCCGGAAGATTCGTACATTGCCTTTAAAGGTCGCTGGATTCCGTCATAAATATTTCCAACAACCCCTGGCCCCAGACGAAGGGAAAGCGGTCTCTGATTGCAGATAACTTTTTCGCCTATGCGCATTCCAGTATCTTCCTCATAAACCTGAATGGTTGCATTTCCCTTGTTCTGTCTGATAATCTCACCAATAAGTTTCTGCTCGCCTACGTCAACTACGTCATAAAGACCGCAGCCGTCAAGACCTTCTGCATAAATAATCGGGCCTGAAATACGAGTAATTTTTCCCTCAATCATCTTAGACTCCTAGTAAAGCAGCGGCAAGTTCCTTTCTGTTTACGTCAAAAAGAGAACCGATAACCCGGCTCATTGTAAGACAAGAACGCAATGATTTGTCATCCGCTTCAATAATAATGCCTTCTGGCTTTTCAAGACCACAAGTTTCTTCTACGACGATTTTTCCAAAAACAGTTTCTTCGCAGGAAGTCAGGTCCTGACCAATCTTTTTTTCTACAAATTTCTTTGCATTTTTGAAGTCAAAACCATAAATATACGCATGAACCTTTGTTCCTTTCTGATGAGAATAATCTTTAAAAAGCAGATTCAGTCTTTTTTCTTCTGTCATTGCTGCAAGCCATTCATTTACGCCTTCTGAAAGTTTTTCCTGAATAAAGGAAACTTCAAAACGCGCTTTTTCAAGTGGGACTGCAGCCTTCTGGTTCTTTTCAAAAGATTCCAGACGCTGCTGATTTTTCTTTTCTCTTTCCGCCCTTAGACTTGCAATATTGCTGTCTACGCTGGCAAGAATCTGCTCGCTGTCTTCCTTTGCCTTTTTTAGGATTTTGTCAGCTTTTCTGCGTGCTTCTGACTGAATCTCTTTATCAAGAACATCTGTTGATCGTAATTCCTGCATAAAATCACCTTTTCCTTACTAAACCTGAACTCCAATTGCCTCGCGTATTGCATCAGACAAAGACCTCTTTCCTTCCAGATGTCCGTTTAGACCCGGAATCTCTACAATCAGAGGAAATTTTCCTGTTTTCTGCCATGCAATCTCTTCATCTTCTATTTTACTGGCTGCCTGCTCAGTAAGAATAAGAACACGAGGAATTTCTCCGGAAGGAACATTCGCAATACCACCTTTTCCCGTTACACGATTAAATGCATCAAGCACTTCTGTCCGGGTCTCTGCAGCCACGCCGTCTATTCCGGTAAGTTTGAATGCAAGGACTAATTCCCGTTCGCCGATAATAAAAAACTTCATTTAAAGTAAAACTATCTGAAAAGAATAAGTACTGCTACAAGCATTCCCCAAAGACAGATACCTTCCGCAAGACCTACGAATGGCAGAGCCTTTCCAGAAAGTTCAGGGATTTCACTCATTGCCCCCATAGCGGCAGCACCAATTTTTCCTACTGCCATACCAGAAGCAATACATGCAAGTCCAACGGCAATTGCCGCAGCAAGATATTTAAGTGAATCACCTGCACCAGAAGCTGAAGAAGCAGTAGCTGCGGCTTCCTGTGCAAATACAGCGGCACCAGCCATCAAGAAAGTCAGGAAAGAAATAATTCTCTTTTTCATAAAAAACCCCTATATATTTATTTTAAGTGAAATTACTTTTCACTAATTGATTCAAAAGTAAACGGCTTAAATTCACGTCCATTTTCATGGAAGAATTTACTGAAAAACTCATAATATTGCAAACGGATAACTTGAATTGCAACAATCATTCCTTCCAGAACGATTATAAGAGCATTTCCAAGAATCAAAACGATTATTCCGCCTACAGAAAGCACACCACCACACATATTTGTAAGAGTAAGAATAGTAAAGTTCAGAACTGCATGAGAAAGGGCAAATGCACCAACACGCACAAAACTGATTGTGTTTGAAAGATAACCAGAGAAAACTTCTATCAGCTCAACCACACTGGAAATAAGATAGGTTCCAAATCCGTTTTCAAAAAGAGGCCTTTCCTTATTCATGGCCCGCTCAAAAGGAGAAGCAAAGGCTGCAAAGAAAAGAGCCAGACAGATAATCACAATGTCATAAATGGCAATCTTGTGATGCTGGAGAACAATTCTTAAAACCAGGGCAATTACATACCAGAAAAATACAGCACCGGCAAGTCCATTTTTACCGAACAGAGCCTCTGCATATTTTTTTCTGATTACATTATTAATCATATTGATTATAAGCCCGCAGGTATTTATTACAAAACCGATTGCAACAGCAACACCAAACACCCCGAACATTACGTAAATTGATTTAGGGTCATCTGAAGGCATCAGATGCAGGATAGGTGCATGGGGTTTTCCAAAAAGGCCAGTCACCCAATATGCAAAAGGTTCAAGAACTTTTTCAGTTCCAAAAAATTCACCTGTAAGAAGCCCCATTATTGAACTTGAAAGGCCGATTGCGATAAAAATAGGAGCAAATTTATTCCAATTCCCCACTTTTATTACCTTGCGGGCCATCAAAATACCAAGAAGAATAAAGAAAAGCCCCTGTCCGCAGTCTCCAAACATAATTCCAAAAAGGATTGTAAAGAAAATTGCAACAAAAGGAGTCGGGTCTATAGTTCCATAAACAGGAGCTCCGTAAGAAAAGACCATTCTCTCAAAACTTTTTACAAAAGTTCCATGTTTAAGTTTTACGGGAACCTGTTCCTTGCCGTTCACTACATCAAGAACTTCATGAACGTCATATTCGCGTATTACAATCCGGCCTTCTGTAATTTCATCAAGGTCCTTCATGTATGCCTGAACATCATTTGCATATATCCAGCCGGTAATTCTATAAACAAGTTCAGTTGATTCCAGTCCGTGTGTAATATTGTCAACCTGAACAGCAAGTGCAAAATCTCCCAGAAGTTTTAAGATTTTATCTTTATGGGTTTCCACAAAGTTCATCCGTTCAACAACAAGTTCATCAACGGCTTCACGTGCTTCTGCAAGTTTTTTATCCATTCCCTGCAGAACATCTTCCGGAACTCCGTTAAAATCTTCAGGAATTTCCACAGGTGTAAAACCAAAGTTTTTAAGTTCTGTATCTATTGCAAAGCGTCCTTTTTTAGAAGATGCAACAAGAATATGAGATTTATCATCACCTAAGGCAATTACTTCTGCCGTACCAGCAAGGACATTCTTAATTTTATCAAAATCTGCAGGAACAATACGGCCAATCTTCATGGAAAGGAAAGAAAGATGTTCAAGTTCTGAATAAGGAACTTTCAGGTTCGCAAATGCGAGAACTTCTTTTCTTGCGTCTGTGATTTTGACAAAATTATCACTTGCGGCTTCATTGCGCTGCTGCAAAGTCTTATAAGATTCAATAATCCGCGCCGCTTCATTTCTTTCTACATCAGAAGGAGAAGAACAGTCTTTTACAATTACAGAAGAAGTATCCAGCTGAAGTTCTATACAGGCACTGCGAAGCTGGTCAAAAAGTTCAGCATCCTGAGAAAAAGAATTTAAGGCTGTAGAAGAGTCCTTCTTTCCATAAGCCTTGTCTGTATGATTTTTTGAAACAAACTGAAAATTTTCTTTTTTACCTATGTATTCTACCACAGGAGAAATATCTTCTTTCAGAACCATAAGTTCCAGAAGTTTCATTTCTGCAGTTCTAGCCATTATTCATACCTCCGTAATTTACTCCAACAGCATTCATAGCTTCTTCTGAACTGATATTCAGCCTAAGGCTTTCCACAGCCGTTCTTATGCAGGTAAGTTCAAAGTGCTTTATTTTGTACCAGGCAATCAAAGAGCATACAGACATAGGATACTGGTGAAAAACATTGAGGGCAAGTTTTTCTATCTCTACACGACTTCTTTTTTCTATCCAGCTAGGATTTATCTGCCAGACAAGTCCTTCTGTATGAGGATTAATCAGATTTTTTACTTCAGACTCAGCCCAGGCATTATAATCATCAAGCGGAAGTTCCAGAACCTTTAAGGCAGGGCCTGCAAGAGAATCTGAACGACTTATACGAGGAGAAAGACTGATTAGTTTTTCAGAAATCTGTTCAGGAGACATGTCATAAAAAAGACGAAGACGGAGTGCCCAGATGATATTTTTTACGACATACTCTTTCCTGTAGATTTTCATTAAGGCATCGTAATCTTCACCCTTTTCTTCCAGAACAGAATTCCACAGATGACGAACAATCTGCATATCAACCTTGAATTCCATTTCCTGCTGCTCATGAACACCCGGCACATGATTATACCACGAAAAAATTGAACCTTTAGTTATCTTTTTTATGTCAGGCCAAGCCGAATAATTTAACTGAGAAAAAGAGCCTAAATCAACAAGTGGAGGACATTCCTTCTCTCCATTACAGAGAGCAGCTCCTATTTCTTTAAGATTTTCTGCTTCATAAAGATAAAGCTGGTCAATTAAAACTGAATCCGGCCTGTCATAAGTATTTACCAAAGTCGTATATTCACTGATAAACCGTTTCTGAGCTTCTACTTCTATCTGTTTTGCAAGAAGGACTTCTGGCACCATTGGCGGATGAGTCCTGAAAAGAAGAGACCATAAATCCTGAAGATTATTCTGATTAAATAAAAGTGAAGCTCTTTCCCCAACAAAAGACTTGCCAAGGATTCCGCTGGCTTTTGCAAAAATGTAAGATCCGGCTCCGTTTTTATCCATAACAGGCACCTCACTAATTAAGCAAAAAGCAATTTTTCAAGAAGAGAGAACAAGGCTTCTTTATTCTGCGGCTTAGAAGAATAGGATGCTTTATAAGAATCTATTTCATCCTTATATTTTTTTTCAATTTCATTATGTTTTTTATTAAAATCGGCTTCAAGTTCGCTGCTTAATTCTTCAACCTTTTCTTTAAATGCAAGGTTATACTGAGCATGCGCTTTTGAGACATACTGCTCTGCGTCAATTTTTGCAGAATCAATAAGTGATGCTGCCTGTTTTTCAATTTCAAGCAAGTGCTGTATTGCTGCAAGTTCCTGATTTACTTCACTCATTTTATCCCTCAAAAAACTTAATAATGTCCATTACTTCCTGAGAAGACTCTGCTTTTAACACTTCTTTCAGAAAGTGCTGATTGCTTACAAGCTGAAGAATATCACGCAGAACCTGCAAATGCTTTACTGCATCATCTTCTTCAAAGAATATTTCAAAAATTAATTTTACTATGGGATTTTTTTCATTAATTCCTGAATCAACAGAATCAAATTCAATACCATTTTTACTGATTCCAATTGCGATTGCAGGAGAACCAAGTTTCTTACTTGTTACAGCATGAGGAATTGCGACCCCCGGAAGTATAGCAGTACTTTTTAATTCTTCACGAGCAAGTAAGGCACTCATTGCTTCCGAGCGGTTCAACTGACGAAATTTAGCCACAAGGGGCTCAAGGAGCTCCGCAAAGCACTCTTCTTTTTCAGTGCTTTCCAGATTTACTTTTATTTCCTTGCACGTCAGCAATTCACTAATCATATTTACTCTGCAGTTTCTGTTTCTGTCTCTTCAAAAGTTTCTGCTTCTGCGGCTGCTTCTGACTCTGTTGCAGAATCTGCGGCTGCATCGTCATTCCACCATTCACCGGCAGAAGAATCTGATTCTACAGTTGCTTCTACAGCACCTTCCGGAAGAAGATCCTTTTCAATCTTAGGCTTCTTGTTTACAAGAGCAAGAAGAATTGCAAATACGAAAAACAGAATAACCAATACAAAAGTTGTCTTTGTAAGAACGTTTGCTGAATGTGAACCGAACGCAGCAGTTCCGCGGCCTCCAAGAAGTCCGCCCATGCCGTTTTCGCCGTCATCCTGAATAAGAACTAAAAGAATAAGCAGCACGCAAACGATAATAAATGCAACTAAAAGAACAACACCAATTGTACCCATTTTATTTTCTCCAAATATTTTTTTTCTTTTTAAGGTAATATATATTAGTAGAAATATGATGTTTCGTCAATGCGAGAAAGAAAGCAGATAATAAAAAACCTTCGGGGGCTTCCGAAGGTTTCATTTGCAGTAAAGGTGGTTTCGACAGGCTCAACCACCTTAGAAAAATTTATTTTGTAGCTAATATTGCTATACCAGGTAAAGTTTTACCCTCTAAGAATTCCAACGAAGCTCCTCCACCAGTAGAAACGTGGCTCATCTTGTCTGCAAGGTTGAACTTGTTTACGGCAGCAACAGAGTCTCCACCACCAACTACAGTCATAGCACCCTTAGATGTTGCTTCTGCAACAAGGCGGGCTACAGCTTCAGTTCCCTTTGCAAAGTTTTCGAACTCGAATACTCCAACAGGTCCGTTCCATACGATTGACTTTGAAGCAAGAATAGCGTTCTTGTAAAGTTCAACAGTCTTAGGACCAACATCCATACCCATAAGGTTATCTGGAAGGTCAACTGCATCAACTGCAACTGGATCCTTATCAGCAAATTCAGCACCACCAACATGGTCAACAGGAAGAAGAATCTTAACACCGGCCTTTTCAGCCTTAGCAAGAAGATCTTTTGCTGTATCGAGGAAGTCATCTTCTACAAGTGACTTACCGATTGAGTGTCCCTGTGCCTTGAGGAAGGTATAAGCCATACCACCACCAACGATGAGTGTAGAAGCGTTCTTCATAAGGCTTTCAAGAACAGCGATTTTTGAAGAAACCTTAGCACCACCGATGATTGCAGTCATTGGTTTTTCTGGGTTTGTTACCATTGGCTGAATGTATTTTACTTCTTTTTCCATAAGGAAGCCGCCAACAGATTCAACTGGCATGAATTTTGCAATAGAAGCTGTAGAAGCCTGGTCGCGGTGAGCTGTACCGAATGCATCATTTACGAAGATGTCTCCGTATGAAGCCAATTCCTTAGCCATTACATCGCGTTCTGCAGGATCCTTAGAGGTTTCTTCCTTGTGGAAGCGAACGTTCTCGAGCATTGCAACAGCTCCTTCTGGAAGAGCATCAATAGCAGCCTTCTGTCCGAGCGCATCTGGGAGGAATGTAACTGGCTTTCCGAGTTTTGCAGCGAAATATTCTACAACCGGCTTCATGCGGTTCTTACCGTTGATGAACTTTTCAGCATCAGCGTCTGTCCATGTTTTACCGGCTTTTTCAGCTTTTTCCTGAGCCTTTTTAACATCCTTTTTAGGGTCTCCAAGGTGGCTCATAAGAACGAGAGAGCGTGGGCTCTGTTCAAGAATGTATTTAATAGTAGGAAGTGCAGCCATGATACGGGTATCATCCTGTACAACTCCGTCCTTCATTGGTACGTTGAAGTCTACACGCATGATGATGCGCTTGCCTTTCAAATCAACGTCTTTTACAGTCTTAATCATAAGATTCTCCTTATATAATGCCCCACAAACAATGCAGGGAAATTTACTATATACAATAAAATATAATGAGTTTTATGGACAAATTCAATGTAAAATTCTGACACTCCCGTGGAAAATGCCTGTCAACCTAACTTAGACAACAAAGACATATGGCTCATCGTATGTCAGAAACTTTTTATCATGAGTCAAAAGAGTCATACCGTCTCCCTTGGCCTGAGCAAGAAGAATTCTATCAAAAGGGTCTTCATGCTCTGGAGAGCCTTCCTTCTGCTCAAGAGTTTCAAGGGCACAGACATGTCTGTCATCTATCTCAAGCTTTGAAAAGCCCATTGCTTCGCAGTAATGCATGAATTCTACACCTGAATGCTGTATAGCTTTTGGATGTTTACGATGTTTTATTGCCATTTCCCACATTGATGCAATGCTATAGTAAAAATCATTTTCTTTATTCTGTAAAACAGAAACAGCTTTTGATGGCATTTTTTCAGGATAGAAAAGCATCCACAAAATAATATGTGTATCAAGTAAAAACTGCATTAAACCAAATCCCCCCATATTTCTTTAAGCTCTTCATCGGACCAGGCACAAGGATCCCAGTTTTCATCAGTGATTATTGGCTTCCGAGGATCATCCTTAAACATTCCAAGCTTCGAAGCCATACTTTCCTTTTGAGGAAGAAGAGTCATTTTTACAACCGGTTTTCCCGCCCTGGCAATAATCACCTCTTTTTCTTCCTTACGTTCAAGCATTGCAATAATCTTTGAAAAATTAGTTTTTGCTTCTAAAACATTCATCTGGCACATAGAGGCCTCCTTATATCAGTTAGTCAGCTTAGTCTTAGTCAATCTGACTAGATTTTACATCACCTCGCTCCATCTGTCAATAAAAATCGTCCTGCTCCAGGGCAAACGCATTATAAAGTTTGCACATTTAAATCTGATGGACGTCCGTTACACCAAGGCTTGGAAAAGGCGGTTGAGCATTTTTTGCGAGGAAATCCTGCGGTTTTTGCAGGCAAAAATCCTCGGATTTCTTCTATG
>JAFUYH010000027.1 GCA_017470605.1 Treponema sp. | reverse complement strand
ATCGCATCGCATCGCATCGCATCGCTAAGCGCGTATTATTTCCCTTAACATTTTTATGTCTTTTTGCATCGCCCGTTTTTTCAAAACCATCTGAACCAGAATGGTTTAAAAACTGGCGAACGCTATATCCGGAAACAGATTATATTGTCCAAAGAGGCAGAGGCGACACAGAAGAGCAGTCAAAAACTGATGCACTTGCTCAAATTGCCCTCTATTTTCAGACTAATGTTAATGCAAATCTTACAACAAGCTTACAATCCGTAACATCTGGAGATTCCGTTTCAGAAACTACCAGCATTCAGGATGAAGTTTCTGTAATGAGTAATGTAGAGCTTTTTGGGCTTGAGTATACAGACAGCTATTATTTTAAGAAAGAAAAGAAATGGTACAGTCTTGCTTTTATAAAAAGAGAAAACGCATGGACTCAGTATAAACCAAAGATAGAAGATGCAAAGACTGCATTTTATGCCATTTATGATGCTGCCTCACAAGAAGAAGATTTACTATTAAGATGTTCAATGTATAAAAAGTCCCTTGAAAGTGGACAGATTTTTTTACAGCGACTGGAATACGGACGTATTTTAAGTTCAGAAAAAGAAGCTGAATATAAAGACGATAGAAAAGTAATAAGCGGAATTCCTGCTTTAATCGAAAAGGAAAAATCTTCCTGTACAGTCTTTATTGAAATTCAGGGAGATTATGAGAGGATTGTACAATCAGCCCTTACAGAAGTCTTTAAAAATGCTGGATTCAGAGTGGTTCGTTCAGAAAATGAGGCTGCATATACTTGCAATGCTTATATAGAGCTAAATATAAGCGGTGCAGAACCGCTTGCCATAAAGCCTGGAATTGAAATCAGAATAGATAATAATCAGAAGAAAACAATTTTCTCAAATCAGATAAATTCTCAAGATAAAACACTTGCCTATTCTTTAGATAAAGCTCAAAAAAAGGCATTTCCTCTGTTTGCTGAACAAATTTCACAAGCAATAAAAACAGAGTTTGCAGATAGATTTTAAAATCATTCCAGGAGGAAAAAAGAATGAAGAAGAGTATGTTAAAACTTACAGGATTTGCATTTTTGTGTGCAACAACATTTATTGGCTGCGGTTCAACCCCAAAACAGGAAACTAAGCCAGATCCTGTAAAAAAGGTTGAAGAGGCTAAAGAAGACGAAATAGATAAGGTTCTTGTCGTAGACTGGACAGACCGTGCTCTTGGAGAAGTTTCTGCTCCAACCTGGCTTAAGAATATGCGACGAGGAAATTCTGACACATTCAAAGAGCAGTGGAGTATTGCTGCTGACAGAGTTGTAAAAATCAGTATGGCAACAGGAAAAACTGAGGCAACTGCTCAGGCTCTTAGTCGTGCAGGTTTTGCTTATACTCAGGCAGCTGAATTGAACCAGAAGGTTATCGGTCGTGTAGGTCAGGGCTTGAATGATGTTGGCCAGCTGGAAGCTCTTTTTGTTGCCGCAAGTGAAACAAAGGCAGAAATGACAGGTCTTCGCGAAGAAACAGGCTTTTATCAGAAGGTCAGAACAATCAATGCCGACACAAAGGCAAAATCTGAACAGTATGTTTATTACACAGTATATTCAATGAGCAAGGAAACCTGGGATGCTCTCTGCAAAAAATATCTTATGGATTTAATGGGCGGAGCAGACTTAGAAACTGAAACTCAGAAAAAGATAGGTGCCTTGTTCAGCGAAATGAAGGAAGATGCAGACAAAAAAGATTTGAAAAAACAGGCAGAAGAAGAAGCCGCATACAAGGCACAGATTGCAAGACTTGAAGCAGAACGTGCAAAAGCCAATGCCGATGCCGCTAAGGCAAACGCAGAAACTGTAAAAACAGCTGCAAAGGCAAAAGAAATGAGCGCACAGGAAGCCCAGACAAAAGCTGCCGCAGACGAAGCTAGAGATTTGTCGGAATTCTTACTCTAGTTTTTTTATCGTACTCATCTGTGTTGATGGATGGATGAGTACGTAAGAATTTTGATGTCAGAAATTTAGGAAGTAGAAAAATAATGAAAAAACTTATTACGATTTGTTTTGGTTTGCTTTTAGCAGCAGCAGCATTTACACAAAACAATATTACACAAAAAAATCTTGTAAAAACGCTTGAAAAGAACAAAGATGAAACTGCAGTTTTCAAGTGTGATATAAATTTATCAGGTATAGCAGTCTCTAATAGCGGAAAGGTTTCATTACCGATTTTTGCGAAAAGTAAGGTTATCATAGAAGCAGGAATGGACATGACAAATATAAAAGAGAGAATTATATTTGCAAAAAGGTCTAATTTTTTTACAACATTCCAGACAATAGATTTAAAGACGAAACGTTATTCTATCACAAATATTGAAGGTATTGAAACTGTAGAAGAATATAAAGCAAGAGTCGCAGAAGAAGAAAAAGCTCAAAGAGAAAAGGAGAGATTGGCTAATCTTACAAAAATGCCTGTACAAGTCGTAAGCTTGGAAACAGTAAACTTGTCAGGTTCAGAGAGTGCATGGCTTCCGGGACAGGTGCAAGATAAATTCAAGGAGAATTTACAGAACTTCCTTGGAATGAAGACTGTTGTTGATTCTAAGAGCGAAGTCGCTTTAAAGAAGCTTCAAGCAGAAAGCGAAAGCGAAGCAAGAGATGAGAATACTGCATTAGAATTCGGAAAAATCACCACTGCAAAGTTTGCTCTGTTTACTAAAATAAGAAAGACTGCAAAAGGATACCTTGTTAGTGTAGACTTTACAGATTTGACAACGGGCGAGCAGATGGCAAGTGCTACATCAAAAGAATATAGTGAAGTCGAATCTTTATACGGTTCTACGGGTGCAGTTGATGAAATTACACTTTCGATTGGAAAAAAACTTGGAATAAATATTTCTCAGCTCAATCAAAATCTTCTTTCATCAGGTTCTGCAACTTTCAGCATAGATGACCAGATGGCTCTTGCAAGGCAGAACGAAGAGAACTTTAACAAAATGATGGCGCAGTATGACTCCGAGCTTGAAAAACTTCAAATGTCGAATGATATAAATGCAATTCAAAATAAAAATAGAATTGAGGCTGAAAAAGCATTGCTTGTAGAAAAACAAAATGCTGAAAAAAAGAGACAGGCAGAACTTACTGAACAGAAAAAAAGAGCCGAGGAAGATTCAAAACTTGAAGCAGAACGTTCAATTGCACTCAAAACACAGCGAGACAAAATGGCAAAAGACGCTGCTGTCAAGGCTGCAGAAGTTCGAAAACTGAAATTGGAAAAACAAGGAGTTCTTGGTCAGATAAATGTTCTTGAAGCAAAGAAAAAAGCTCTCGTAGAAATACGAAATGCTGTTGAAGTTCGCTCACAGGAACTTTATGAACAGTTAGTAAAAGACCGCGATGAAGAAGAAAAAAGAATTAGAGCAAAGACATATAGTACTGTAGAGCTTGGAAGCGATGGAAAACCAACAGAGGCGGCTCTCAAACGACGTGAAAATCAAATTATACAAAGTTATAACGATTTGACAAACAAATTCTTTGCAGATTGCGAAGAAGTTAAAAAAAGTACGGCTACTCAGGATTCAACTCTTCTTGCAGAAATCAGGACAGACCAGAAGTCTCTGGAAAAAATGCGTACAGTTTCTTCAATGGGAGAAGAACTTAAGGTTTCTTTTGGAACTTACGAAGGCAGCAAGAATGGATGGAATGCATATCTTTCTCTATATTCTGATGGAGTTCTTTTATATACCGATAGTTTCATTGTAGGCTACGAGGCTGTGAGCGGAAAAAAAGCACCAAATATGGAAACTGAACTTGATGATAAGGTAATCGAAGAATATACAAACAATGTAGATATGTATAATTCTCTTTTAGTTCGCGGCGATCCAATTTTATACTTTGAAATTGATTATACTGCAAAAGCAGAAAGTGATGAAAAACCAAGCGAATACTTGTTTAATTTCAACAAAATACGTGTGATTAACACCGTAAGCGGCAAAGTTACACAGACAAGCACCCTTGCAAAGATACACCCAAGGACAATGAAACCTAAGTGGGATTTGAGGGAGTTTGCGGGAATTGCAGAAAAAGAAAAAGCAGAATTTGATAGAGAAAAATATCCTGTTGAAGTTTATATGGTAAAGGGGCGAAGCCGACTTGCTGCTGAGAAGGCTGGAGCAATCGACAAAGAAATTGCAAAGTTCTTAGGAACTTCGAAAATGGTGCTAATACCAGGGAAGGATTTCTCAATTCTCAATACAGAGGTAACTCAGAAAATGTATGCTATGGTGATGGGAGAAAATCCGAGTGACTTCAAAGGTGAGGATTATCCTGTAGTAAAGGTTTCCTGGTATGATGCAATATATTTCTGCAATGCTTTAAGCCGAAGATTTGGACTAGAACCTGCATATTCCGTTGACGGCAATACAGATGAAAGAAAATGGGGCTACACGCCGCATAAAGGCTCCATCAAAGGAAAAATCAATCTAAACGATAATGTAGACGGCTTCCGCCTTCCATACGTGTCTGAATGGCACTATGCGGCAAAAGGCGGAGAAAACTACAAATATTCAGGAAGCGACAACCTTGATGAAGTTGGATGGTATGAAGGCAACAGTAACCGCCAAAAACACCCTGTAGCACAAAAGAAAGCTAACGGTTACGGACTTTACGATATGTCAGGAAATGTCTGGGAGTGGACTTCCAGTACCTTCAGTAGTGTCAAATACTGTTACTTTTGCGGAGGCAACACCAGATCTAGTATAGCTTCCAACTTTTGCAGTGTGGACTACAGCGATTTTACCGAGCCGGATGTGGCAGAAACAGGCCTTGGGTTCCGCCTTGTGCGTTCCTTAAAATAGAGAGCTATATCAAGAGGTTAATTATGAGTAGAGAAAAGAAAATAAAACTTTTTTCAAATTACTGATGGAGCTAATTATAATGACAAAAGAAATTAAAGACTTTGTAAAAAACTATTGGAAGTATTACTTACGCTTAGAAGAGGAATTTATCCACACTCTCAAATATGTTGAATTCAGTAAAGATAATTACAAAACCTATTCTCTGGAATATTTACGGCTTTATCTTGCCGTTTGTAGTGAGATTGATGTTATGGGAAAAGTTTTTGCGAAAAAACGAAATCCTAATTTTGATGGCTCAAAAGCTAATATCCAAAAATGGTGGTATGAAATACAAACAGTTCACACAGCAAATGGACTTGCTTTAAATATGCAGGAAGTGTCTTTTTTAGATATTGAAAGCTTTAAACCTTGGGAAAATTATTCAATAGAAAGATATACTAATAGAAAAGGAGCAATATGCTATAAACTGAGTACTTCAATTAATGCTCAGACACCCTTTTGGTGGACTCAATACAATAAAGTAAAGCATGAAAGGACTCAACAAAAACTTGAAGGTGGCACAAATTATAATAATGCAAATCTAAAAAATCTTAGCCGTGCGTTTGGAGCTTTATTTATTTTGGAAAATACATTCTTAAATGAATATGCAGTCACGGAAGATTTTTCAAAAATAGAAAAAAGTCATTTATTCCAAAATTAAAATACAAGGAAAAAAACATGAGCGTATCAACAAACTTACCAGTAGCAGCTTTATTAGAAGAACTTTCAAAATCAAAAAATGAAGAAATTCTAAAGTTTTACAAATGGTTGAAAGATACCTGCGATGAATCAATTAATGCCATTCCTAAAATTACATGTGTAAATTATGACCATCCGGAACTTGTTGCCTTTGGTTGTTATACAACAAAAGATTTAGAAAAAGATGGCCTTGATAAACAAAGCAATCGTTAGAGAATAGCATAACTATCCGGCAAGTTTACTAAAAACCTCTCAAAACTTCTTCTATGGATTTTTCTCCTTTCTCGTGTTATATTTAAATTATGGGAACTTACTTAAATCCGAATAATGAAAACTTCCGCAGTTTTGTTGCAACAGGAACCTATGTTGATAAGACAATGCTTGTGGATGTTTTGAATCAGAAAAATCTGAATGTTCCGGAATTTAAGTTTGTATGTGTAAGCCGTCCACGGCGTTTTGGTAAGTCAATTGCAGAGGATATGCTTTCTGCCTATTATTCTAAAGGGGCAGATTCAAAAGAGCTTTTTGCACCTTATAAACTTTCAAAAACTGAACACTTTGAAAAGCATTTGAATAAATATAACGTTTTGAAGATAGACTTGAATGCCATGTATTCAAAATGGCGTTCTTTATCTCCTGCTGACAGAGAAGGTCAGTCTTTTATGGGCTATGTTGCAAAGCTTTTATGTGCTGACTTTGCAGAATACTTTTCCGATGTAAAATTTCCTGATGAACTTTCTGTTGCAGATTTTATTCAGAGCGTTTATGCACAAAAGAAAGAAACTTTTATAATCATAATTGATGAATATGATGTTTTGGTACGCGAGCAGGTTCCTCAGGAAGAATTTTCCGTTTATCTTGCTTTTTTGAATTCTCTCTTCAAAAACCGTGAATTATTACCGGCAATTTCACTTGCTTATATAACAGGTATTCTTCCAATTATTAAGGACAAAATTCAGTCAAAGCTAAATACTTTTCATGAATACACAATGCTTGATGCTAGTCCACTTGCAGAGTTTGTTGGATTTACAGCAGATGAAGTTCAGTCTCTTTGTGAAAAATACCAGTGCAGTTTTGAAGAATGTAAGAGCTGGTATGATGGCTATCAGCTGGATAATTACGAAATTTATAATCCTCAGGCAGTTTATAATGCAATGATTTCAAAGAAGTTCAAATCTTATTGGACTGCTACTTCCAGTTATACTGTTGTGGCTGATAAAATCTGCATGAACTTTAGTGGAACAAAAGATGATGTTATTTCAATGCTGGGTGGTGGTCGTATTCGTGTAAATGTTGAAAAATACGAAAATACCATAGATGCTTTTTATGACAAAGATGATGTTTTTACATACTTAATTCACCTTGGTTATCTTGCCTATGATGAAAAAGAAGGTGAGTGTTATATTCCAAATCGAGAAATTCTAAATGAATGGCAGAAGGCAATAAAAAATAACGAAGATTATTTTGAAACTGATAAAATAATTTCAGCTTCACGAGAATTGCTTGAAGCTACTCTTGCCGGTGATGAAAAGTCTGTAGCAGCTGCTTTAGATAAAAGTCATTACCATGTCACCAGTAACTTGAGTTATAATAATGAAAAATCTCTGCAGAGTGCAATTTATCTGGCCTACATCTATGCATTAAATAATTATGTTATTACAAAAGAAATGCCTGCCGGAAAAGGTTTTGCTGATATTGTATATATTCCGTTTGACAAAACAAAGGCAGCCCTTATTATTGAGTTAAAACATAACAAATCTACCGAAACAGCTCTTAATCAAATTAAAGAAAAAAAATATTCTGAATGTCTTGCCAACTGGCATGGAGATATTTTATTTGTTGGTGTCAATTATGATGAAAAGACAAAACATCATGAATGCCAGATAGAAAAGTTTTACAAAGATTAAACTATTCCAGAAGCTTACGCGGACAGTAAAATTATGGAGATAACTCACATGGATATTGAATTTGTTGAAAATCTAAAAGATGATCACTGTGACTATAATGAATACGAAAGTTCAATAATAGAACAACTTCTCTCCAGAGTAAAAGATTCTGACCGCCAGAAAGCAAGAGAGCTGTTGAATGACAGCCTTACCAATGGACTTATTTGTTTGTCGCTTGATGATGTTGAAGATTGCTTTTTCGAAGCCTCTGAAATTGAATATCTGGAATTCACTTCTGCACAGTTAGCAGAGCAGACTGCTAGAGCCGACAGCCCTTTTATCAAAATAAATGGCAAAATCAAAAATATGCTTGTCGTAATTTCATCTGGAGATGATGAGGAAATGACTATGCTTGAAGTTTCGAATTGTGTAAAAGAAATAGAAAACAGCATAGAAAGTGCTACCGGGCAAAAGCAAGAGCCTGACAAAATGTATTGGAGTATGGTTCAGAAAGAACCGGCTGGTTTTATTCGCTTATTGGTTCAATTGTAATAATTGTACAGTCTGATATACAATTATTACAAAAATGTGTTTATCAGACTATACAATTTTAATTTATAATGTATAATATATATATGATGATAGATTATACAAGTTTGATTGAAATATCATTAAAAAGAATCAGAAATACAAAAGAGACTTTTGTCAGATCAATTGATAAGAAAATAAACTGGAGCTCCCGGTTGATTGGAATAAAAGGTGCTCGAGGTTGTGGAAAGACAACTTTGCTTCTCCAGCATCTTAAAAATAATCATTTGGATTTAGTGTCTTCGGGTAAAGCGCTCTTTGTAAGTCTTGATAATATCTGGTTTGCAAAAAACTCTCTGCTTGATCTTGCTGAATCATTCTCAAAAAACGGTGGTAAGATTCTTTATCTGGATGAAGTTCACAGATATGAAGATTGGCCTGTATACATTAAAAATATTTATGATGATTATCCAGAATTGCAGGTTGTTTTTACAGGTTCGTCTCTTCTTCAGATTCTTGATGCCCGTGCAGATTTAAGTCGTCGACCTGTAATGTATAATATGCAGGGGCTTTCCTTTAGAGAATTTCTGAATATAAAAACAGGGAATGATTTTCAAGCATTAAGTCTGGAAGAAATCTTACAGAAGCATATGAAACATGCTTTTGCAATTTGTGATAGAGTAAGACCCTTTGAATATTTTGACGAATATCTAAAGACTGGCTATTACCCTTTTTTTATGGAAGGTATTGATACCTACTACATGAAACTTGAAGAAACTGTAAATATGATTCTAGATGTGGAACTTCCACTTCTACGAAAAATAGACATAGCATATATTTCAAAAATTAGGAAACTTCTCGCAGTTATAGCCGAGAGTTCACCATTTATGTTGAATACCTCAAAACTTTCTGGTGCTATGGAATTAAACAGGACTACTTTGCTTTCCTATTTAAAAAGTCTTACGGATGCAAAGTTAATTGATTCTTTATTCAAGGATTTAAAAGGGGTAAGTTCTCTGCAAAAACCAGATAAAATCTTTCTTGAAAATACAAATTTGATGTATTTGTATCAGGGAGAAAAAGTTGATGAAGGAAATGTAAGGGAAACATTTTTGGTAAATCAGCTTTCATATCATCAGACTGTAGAATTCTCTGAAGCAAGTGATTTCTTTGTAAATCATAAATATACAATAGAATGTGGCGGAAAAAGCAAAACCGGTGAACAGATAAAATCTCTGGAAAATGCTTTTGTTGCTGCAGATGGAATCGAAATGGGTAGTGGTAGTAAGATTCCATTGTGGTTATTTGGTTTCTTATATTAACGATATAATCAATAATAAAGGGGATGACTTAAAAGTATAGTTCATGTGACCATTGACTCTGTCAGAATGACCACATGAAGTATATGTGGTGGTTTCGACAAGCTCAACCACCGTTTTTTATGTTTTTTATCGGCTAAGTTTTCTGTACTGTACGCGTTTTGGAACGCCGGCTTCTTCACCGAACTGTTCTTTCTTCCATTCGGCGTAGTCGCTCCAGTTGCCTTCAAAGAAGCGGACTTCGGAGTTATTTTCAAAGGCAAGAATATGAGTACAGATGCGGTCCAGGAACCAGCGGTCGTGGCTTACAACAAGGGCACAGCCGGCAAAGTCTTCCAGTGCTTCTTCCAGGGCGCGGACAGTTTCTACGTCTAAGTCGTTTGTAGGTTCGTCCAGCATAAGAACGTTTCCGCTTTCTTTAAGCATAAGTCCAAGGTTCAAACGGTTTCTTTCTCCACCGCTCAAAACGCTTACTTTCTTGTTCTGATCGGCACCGCCAAAGTTGAACCAGCCGCAGTAAGCATGGGCATTTACTTCGCGAACGCCGCCTTCCAGCGCACGCCCCTTTTCATCAACAGCGCCCAGCTTAATCAAATCAGCGCCACCGCTTAAAGTTTCGTATACAGTCTTGTTTTCGTCCAGCGTTGAGCGCATCTGGTCTACGTACACAGCCTTTACCGTTGAGCCTATCTTTATTTCTCCGGCATCCGGCTTTTCAAGACCCGCAATCAGCTTGAACAGAGTTGTTTTACCCGCACCGTTAGGCCCAACAATGCCCACAATGGCACCAGCCGGAATATGAACGTTCAGGTTTTCAAACAGAAGTTTTTCTCCAAAAGATTTTGTAACGCCTTCCAGGTCAATAACCTGACCGCCAAGGCGAGGTCCAGCAGGAATGGAAATCTGGGTATCCTTAAGCTGCTTCTTGCTTTCCTGAGACATAAGCTCGTTGTAGCGGGTTATGTGTTCCTTGTGCTTTGCCTGACGCCCCTTTGCACTCATGTGAATCCATTCCAGCTCGCGGGCAATTTCCTTCTGGCGGGCAGATTCATTTTTGTTTTCCTGAGCAAGGCGGGCATTTTTCTGCTCCAGCCAGCTTGAATAGTTACCCTTAAAAGGATAGCCTTCACCACGGTCCAGCTCCAGAATCCAGCCTGCAACATCATCAAGGAAGTAGCGGTCATGGGTAATAGCAATTACAGTTCCAGGATATGAATGAAGGTGATTTTCAAGCCATGCAACAGTTTCTGCGTCCAGATGGTTTGTAGGTTCGTCCAGCAAAAGAATATCAGGCTTCTGTAAAAGCAGGCGGCAGAGTGCAACTCGGCGGCGTTCACCACCACTCAAAACATCTACAACCTGGTCTGCAGGAGGACAGCGCAAGGCATCCATAGCAAGTTCAAGGTTGTTATCAAGGTTCCATGCATCCAGCATGTCAAGTTTTTCCTGAACTTCTGCCTGGCGGGCTGCCAGCTTGTCAAAATCTGCATCCGGGTCGCCATAGGCTTCACTAATCTTATCAAACTCTTCAAGCAAATCGGTAATCGGCTTTACGCCTTCTTTTACAACTTCTAAAACAGTTTTTCCGGCTTCCAGTTCAGGCTCCTGCTCCAGATAGCCGATTGAATAGCCTTCCAGAAGGTGAGTTTCTCCTGCAAAGTCGGTGTCTTTTCCTGCAAGAATCTTAAAAAGGGATGATTTTCCCGAACCGTTAGGTCCAACAACACCAATTTTGGCGCCGTAATAATATGAAATGCTGATGTCTTTTAATACAACTTTAGTTCCGTAAGACCGCGAAACACGGTCCATTGTGTAAATAATCTTCTTATCATCAAATGTTTTAGCCATGTATGATTTCCTTGAATATATGTGATACGCAAGCACAGCTTGTTTTTTTAACGGCTTTGCGATTTTGCCATATATTTATTTTAACAGAAAAGGTGGATATATGGAAGATGCGAAAGGAGAGGGTGCCGCATGGCATTTTCACCTGCATCCCCTGAAAATCCCCGCACACCAGGGCAAACGCATTATAAAAGAGCCGAAACTGTAAAAAGTGCTACCACTGCACGTTCTTGCAAACCGCATGGTATAAGCCGTATAGGAAAATGATTAAAAAGGCTTCGCCTCGGCTTATAAATGCGTTTGCAATCCCGT
>JAFUYH010000026.1 GCA_017470605.1 Treponema sp. | reverse complement strand
GGCTGAAAAGGCTTTGAGATTTTTGGCGACTGCCATAGAAGAAATCCGAGGATTTTTGCCTGCAAAAACCGCAGGATTTCCTCGCAAAAAATGCTCAACCGCCTTTTCCAAGCCTTGGTGTAACGGACATCCATCAGATTTAAATGTGCAAACTTTATAATGCGTTTGCCCTGCAGCCGTATGTTTGACTAATAGCCGTATAATGGTTAAAATCATTACTTATGGAAAATAATACGCTGTTGCCAATTCGTTTGGGAATTGACGTGGGTTCAACAACTGTAAAAGTCGCAATTCTTGATGATGATGACAAATTGATTTATGGTGACTATCAGCGTCATCGTGCCGATATTCGAAGTACTATTATTTCTGTCGTAAATAAGGCCCTGGATTTTCTGGAAAGAGAAGTGGAGGGCGGTGCAGAACGTACTATTACTGCCAAGGTAACCGGCTCTGGTGGTCTTTCTGTTTCCCAGTGGCTGAACATTCCTTTTATTCAGGAAGTTATTGCGGCTACAACTTCTGTAAAAAAACTTATTCCTCAGACTGATGTTGTAATTGAACTTGGCGGTGAAGATGCCAAGATTACATATTTCCGCGGTGGCGTTGAGCAGCGCATGAACGGTACATGTGCCGGCGGTACTGGTGCCTTTATTGACCAGATGGCTGCCCTGCTTGAAACTGACGCCATGGGGCTTAACGAGCTTGCCAAGGGTATGCAGCAGATTTATCCGATTGCGGCCCGCTGCGGTGTTTTTGCCAAAACTGATATTCAGCCTTTGATTAACGAAGGAGCCCGCCGTGAGGATATTGCGGCTTCTATTTTCCAGGCTGTAGTTTCCCAGACAATTTCGGGACTGGCCTGCGGTAAGCCGATTCGCGGTCACGTTGCCTTTCTTGGAGGCCCTCTTCACTTTCTTGACCAGCTGCGCCAGAGATTTATAGAGACTTTGAAGTTGAAGGACGATGAGATTATTGTTCCTGAAGATTCGCAGCTTTTTGTTGCTTCGGGTTGTGCTTTTAGTGCCGAGCGTAAGTTTACGGTGGTTGAGCCTGTCGAAACCATCGCAGCTGGCGAGGCTTTCCGTTTCCCGACAATCACAGAGTTCCGCGAAAATCTTAAGAATCTCGTGGGTGCTGAACTCAGCGAAGTTCAGCGTCTGGAGCCTCTCTTCAAAAATCAGGCTGAACTGGACGAGTTTGAAGTTCGCCACAGCGAGCAGAAGGCAAAGCGCGGAGACCTGAAAAAGACTCACGGGCCTGTTTTCCTCGGTCTTGATTCCGGCTCAACAACAACAAAGGCCTGTCTGATAGACAAAGACGGTCGCATTATCTGGGATTTTTATGCCCACAATCAGGGAAATCCTGTGGAGCTGGCCGTTCAGGTTCTTAAAGACCTCTATGCCCAGCTTCCAGAAGACGTATATATTGCCCGCGCCGTTTCTACCGGTTACGGCGAGGCACTTTTCCAGGCCGCCCTTGGCGTAGACTCGGGTGAAGTTGAAACAATCACCCACTTCCGTGCCGCAAATTTCTTTGTGCCGGGAGTAGAGTTCCTGCTGGACATCGGCGGTCAGGACATGAAGTGTCTTCGCATGAAGGATGGGGCAATTGTAAGTATTCAGCTGAACGAAGCCTGTTCTTCCGGCTGCGGTTCCTTCCTCGACAACTTTGCCAACACCATGGGCATGGACGTAAAGGAATTCGGAAAAATTGCCCTTATGGCGCAGAAGCCTGTAGACCTGGGTTCCCGCTGTACCGTATTCATGAACTCCCGCGTTAAGCAGGCTCAGAAGGAAGGTGCTTCGGTTGCAGATATTGCCGCCGGTCTTTCATACTCAGTAATCAAAAATGCCCTCTTTAAGGTTATAAAACTCCGCAAGGCAAGCGACATAGGCGAGAAAGTTGTAGTGCAGGGAGGAACCTTCTTTAACGATGCCATCCTCCGTGCCTTTGAAAAAATTGCAGGCGTTCAGGTTTACCGCCCGGACGTTGCAGGCCTTATGGGTGCCTACGGTTCTGCCCTCATTGCTTATGACCAGTGGCAGGATCTGATGATGCCAAAGCCTGGCGAGCCGGAAGGAACTGTTCACGATGTCCGCTCTAACATTGCAACCCTTGAACAGCTGGAAAACTTCCATGTAGACCTTGAGCTCCGCCGCTGCGGTAAGTGCCAGAACAACTGTCTTCTTACTATTAATACCTTCTCTACAGGTGACGAAAAACGCACCTTCATTACCGGCAACCGCTGCGAGCGCGGTGCCGAGCTTGAAGATAAAAAAGACATCCTTGATGCCAGCAACAAAAAGAATACCGGCCTTGACGATGACGATGCAGGGCCGCTACCAAACCTTTTTGACTGGAAATACAAGAGGCTTTTCAGCTATGTGCCTCGCAAGCCGGAAGATGCCCCTATGGGCGATGTGGGAATCCCACGCGTACTCAATATGTACGAAAATTACCCTCTCTGGTTTACCTTCTTCAATGAACTTGGCTTCCGCGTAATTTTAAGCCAGCGTTCAAGCCGTACGGTTTACGAAAAAGGCCTTGAAACAATTCCGTCTGAATCTGTCTGCTATCCTGGAAAAATAAGCCACGGACACATTGTAAGCCTTATTCAGCGTGGAATTAAGTTTATATTCTATCCTTGTGCCCCTTACGAGCATCAGGAAGATGCCGGTGCCGGCAATCACTATAACTGTCCTATTGTAACAAGCTACCCTGAAGTGCTCCGCAACAATGTGGACGAACTGCGACAGGATCCTTCCATCACTTACATGGATCCATTCCTGCCGATTTATGATAAGCCTCGTCTTGCAGAACGCCTCTGCGAAGAACTGCTGCCGAAATTCCCAAAACTTACCCGCTCTCAGATTTTTGATGCTGTAAAGAAAGCCTGGGATGAGCAGGAAAAGTTCCGCGAAGAAGTCCGCCAGAAGGGTGAAGAAGCTCTTGAAGAAATCATTACAAAGGGTGGAAGCGGTATCGTTCTTGCAGGCCGCCCTTACCATCTTGATCCGGAAATCAACCATGGAATTCCTGAGATGATTAACGGACTGGGGCTTGCCGTTCTTACAGAAGATTCCGTTGCTCACCTTGGAAATATTGAACGCCCGCTGCGCATTATTGACCAGTGGGTTTATCATAACAGGCTTTACAGAGCCGCCCAGTTTGTAAGCGAAATGCCAAGCCTTGAACTCGTACAGCTCACAAGTTTTGGCTGCGGACTTGATGCCGTAACTGCCGACCAGGTAGATGAAATCCTTAGAGCAAAGAGCCGCATGTATACCCTCATCAAGATTGATGAAGGAAGCAATCTTGGCGCGGTCAGAATCCGTATCCGCTCCCTTATTGCAGCCGTTAAGGAACGCCGCCGCAATAAGACAAAGCCAGTAATCAGGTCTTCTGCCTACAACCGCGTTGTCTTTACAGAAGAAATGCGCAAAAACTATACGATTATCGGCCCTCAGATGTCGCCAATCCACTTCCGTATTCTGCAGAAGGCTTTTGGTGCCTGCGGCTACAACTTTGTAGTTCTTGATGCCGTTGACCCTAAGGCAGTAGAAGCCGGACTTAAATATGTAAATAACGATGCATGTTATCCGTCACTGCTTGTTGCCGGCCAGATGATTTCTGCCCTTGAAAGCGGTAAGTATGACCTTGATAAGGTTGCCCTTATCATCACTCAGACAGGTGGCGGCTGCCGTGCCACAAACTACATCGGTTTTATCCGCCGTGCCTTAAACGATGCAGGCTGGGGACAGATTCCTGTCCTTTCTCTTTCTGCCCAGGGCTTTGAAAAAAATCCGGGCTTTAAAATCAACCTGCCGCTTATAGACAACCTTGTAAAGGCAATTATGGTGGGTGACGTGCTTATGCGCGTGCTTTACCGAACCCGCCCTTACGAGGCAGTTCCGGGCTCTGCTAATCAGATGTACGAAAAATGGAATGCCCGCGCAGAAACCCTTTTCAGTACAAGAGTTTCCTTCCATAAATATCACAAACTTTTGCGGGATATTGTACGCGACTTTGACCAGCTTCCGCTTAAGCCAATCAAAAAGCCTCGCGTTGGTGTAGTCGGTGAAATCCTTGTAAAATTCCACCCTACAGCAAACAATCAGATTGTAGAGACAATTGAGCGTGAAGGAGCTGAATGTGTAATGCCGGATCTGGCAGACTTCTTCTTCTATTCGTTTGCAACTGGCATTTTCCGCCACAAGGAACTGGCCTTCCCTAAGAAGACCGAGCGTAATGCCCGCCTCCTTGTCTGGGGACTGGAACTTTACCGCAGAAAAATGAAAAAATATCTGCGCAGAAGCCGTCGTTTTGAAGCACCTTCTTCAATTTACAGCCTTATGAAAGGTGTAGATGATATTGTTCAGCTTGGAAATATTACCGGTGAAGGCTGGTTCCTTACAGCAGAAATGGTAGAACTGATTCACGAAGGGGCACCAAGCATTGCCTGCGTTCAGCCTTTTGCCTGTCTGCCTAACCATGTTACAGGAAAGGGAATGATAAAGGAACTGCGCCGCCGCTTCCCGGAAGCAAATATCAGTGCAATTGACTATGACCCGGGCAGTTCAGAAGTAAATCAGTTGAACCGCTTAAAGCTCCTGCTTTCAAATGCCCCTGTTGGAAAACATCCTGATGAAGTAAAAGACGGAATGATTCGCATGGCAGACGGAAAACTTGTAAAGGCAGAAATCCGCCTTGCTGCCGGGGCAACAGATACAGACCCTGCCACAGAGGCGGTAAAATTATGAAAAAAATACTGATTCTGCTGTCTGCCGCATTAATGTCATTTTCGCTTTTTGCTGATTACAACAGACTTGGTGTTCCTGATTCTGCTGAAATCAGGCGGGAAATTAAGGAAAAATGGTTTATGGATTCTCTGAATTCAATCAGAGCAAATCCTCCTGAAAACCGAACAAACAATAACGGTGAAAAATTTCAGATTCGTATGGAAGAAAACGAATCTACCTTTAATGTTTTTGTTGCTCCTTATGCAGAAATCAATGTTACTGTAGTTTCAGATAAAGGGTCTCATATAGAAAAACAGCAGGTCTATCCTGGAGACGGCATGGGCAGCTGGGTTCTTGTCCGTGATAAAAGAAGTGAAAAAGCTCTTAGAATCCGCTATTATTTTTTGAAAAACAGCGATGTATTCATTCAGTTTACGCCAAGCGGAAACAGTACGAATGTTGCCCTTGCTGACATGGTTATCTTTGGAAATTATACGGCACGTGGAGTTCCCACAGGAGTTCCTTTTGATAAATTCTATACAGCGTCTTTGGATGATGTAATGAAGATTACGGAAGATAAACTTCCATGGAATTACATTCTTGCAGATTATGAAGCCTTTCATGCCACAAAGCAGATGATTGCAGTAATCCGTGAAAAGCTTTCTTCTATAGTAAATGTAAATGACGCAATGTATGATGAAAACGGAGAACTGGTTCACATTTCAAACGGAAAAAAGTTTGCGTCTTCTGAAATAATAGAAGGCAAAAAAATGCTTTCTTCCGCAGGTTTTGTAAAGTGGATTGCAGACGGACTTGTTGTTCCTGTTGCAGGCGGCCTTCTGCGCCGTGCCCCCCTGCTTGCCCAGACTGTAGAAGTAAAAGATACCGGGCTCCAGGGCGTTCTATCACAAAAATATGCCCTGTATTTTTCCCTGGACTGGATCCGTAATCTGGCTTCTGCCGTAATTTCAGTTTACACAGGAAGCACCTATCTTTTTAATCAGTCTGGTGTAGATGTAACCTTTAATCCTTTCGCATCTTCTATTACAGATAAGGGAGTGTCGAACATAGTAACTTTTGTAGAAAATACAGGATATTCAGTTCCTGTATTAAAATCTCTGCTTTATGTACTGGCTTCTACTTCTCCTGAAACTTTTTATTTTGGAGCAATCCGGGGAAGCGACAGAACTGTTTCCCCTGAAATAATGGCCTTTAACGACTGTCTTGCATTCTTTCCTTATTTTGAAAATGACGGAGGATTTGCCTGCAGCGTTTTCATTAATGGACGTGAAATGTCTCTGGATGATTTTTGCATGAGATATTCAGATGATTTTGTTTATCTTGTAAGGGTAAAAACTTCAGAACGTTTCTTTCCTGAGTGATATTGACTATGAAAAGAAATCTTTATTCCCTATTTTGTGCCCTTCTTCTTGCATTTACAGCCCTGCCTCTTTATGCCGAAATGACATCAGCTTCGGATATTGCCATGTACAACGAGGTAAATATTGCATTTAAGAATAAGTTTTATCCGGGCGCGGTAGAAAAAGCCAGCCTGATGCAGAATCTCTATCCAAATTCCGTATACATTCAGCAGGTTCTTGCCATAAAAGGCCAATCCCTTATTTTTATGAATCAGTATGATGAAGCAGTTGCCACACTGGAAGATGCCGTTTCTCATATGCATACAGGTTCAGAATCATTTTCACGCTGCCTCTATCTTCTTGGACGTGCCTATATGGGCAAGAAAGACTATAATCAGGCTTTAAAAAATCTTTACAAGGCCTGTGCGGCTGCCCTTGCGGATAAAAAAATGGATTATTATCATCCTGCTATTTTTACTTCCGCAAACATCTATTATCTTACTTCGGAATATGAAAAGGCCATTCCTCTTTACGAACAGGCCCTGCAATATAAAACAGAATTTTCCAGAAAGGATTATGAAGAAATCCTTCAGAAATATATGCTGAGCTGTAATAAGAGCGGAAAAGCTTCCAAAACAGAAGGAATCTTTAATCAGCTTTCTGAATCGTCTTTTGACCCCTTTGTCTATAACACCTTAAAACTTTATGCCGCAGATGCCGCAGAACTTTTGGGAAAAAACAGGCAGGCTTATGACTATTATTGTGAGGTAGTTGAATGTAAAAACGAGACCCTTGCCGTAATCGCCCTTAAAAAAGCCTATAATCTTTCTGAAAAAAAGAATATTGGTGTTAATCCTGGGGATGTTTTTTCAAAAACAGTAGAAACTTTTTCTGATAATCCGGAACTTGTAAATGAATTCTGGATTCGTCTTGGAATTGATGAGTACGGCAATAAAAATTTCAAGAAAGCAGAAAGTTATTTTTCCAATGATAAGAACAATTCCCCGCTGGTAACAATTTACCGGGCAAAAATTATTCTGGATTCTGATTCATCTGCAGAAGGCGCAAAAAAAGCAGAAGAAGTTCTTGCCGGTCAGAAGATTGATTCTAATTCATCTCTTTCTGAAGATATAATCACTTCCTATTATTCAGTTTTATTGCAGTGCAAGATTCAGGCTGAAAAATGGAGCGAAATTCCTGACGTATATGCAAAAATTCCAAAGCCTTCCATAAGGGATGATTATATTATTTCTGCCTTTTATTATAAAAGGGGAGAATATAAAAAAGTTCTGCCTGATTCTGGCGTGCTTTATGCTTCTGCCCTTGCAAAAGATAATCAGACAGAAGCGGCTGCAGAAGCCTTTGCTCTTCTGGATTCAAAAAATGCCCTTTCTGCAGAATATTCAGCAGAATATGCAAAGGTTCTTTTTTCCTTAAAAAGATTTTCTGAAGCCTATTCTCAGGCCTTGCGCAGTTCAGATTCCCAGAAAGACTATCTTTGCGGACTCTGCCAGCTGAATATGAAGAACTGGTCCACTGCAAAAAATCATTTTGCTTCATATATAAAGGCAGTGTCTTCCAGCAGTAATATAAACCGTCTTGTTTTCTTTTATAAAGGCTATACTGAATACTGTCTTTCTGAATTTAAGAACGGTTATGCAAGTTTTGTGCGTTTTGGAGCGGAAGCACCTGATGAAATGCGTAAGTTTAAGCGCAGTGCCTATGAATATGCTGCAAAGTGCGCCCTGCAGAACGGAGACATGAAGAGTGCCTCCCTGCAGGCAGAAAACCTTATGAAATATTCGGACTCTGGTGAAGAAATGCATCAGGCGGTGGTTTTTGCGGCAGAAGTTTATTCTGATGCGGGAGATTTTCAGCGGGCGGCTTCTCTTCTTTATCCATACTCTCTGGAAAAAACTGATTTTGCGGTTGAGGCCCTTTTTAGGGTAGCCCGCATTTATGAGCGGCAGGGTGATTCAGAGATGGCAGATAAAACTTATACTTCGGTTTATTCAAAATACCCTAAGTCTGCTTTTGCGGAAGAAGCCATGTACCGGCCGGGGGAAATTTATTATTCAAAAGAGAATTATGCTCTGGCTTTCAATCGTTTTAATACTTATATCTACCAGTATGCTTCGGGGCGGTTTGCGGAGGCGGCCTTGTATTTTGGGGGAGACAGTGCCTTCAGATTAGGAGAAATAAACAGGGCAATCCTTCTGAACAGGACTCTGCTTCAGCGCTATCCTCAGAGTGTTTATGCCTATGGGGCTTCAAAAAATCTTATGGAATCTTATTATAATCAGGAATCTTACCAGCAGGCTATGGAAATTGCCAGAAGCCTCATAAAAGATTACCCTTCACAGGCAGCTTCTGATGAAATAGGTGGACGGCTTTCTGAAATGGAAAAAATCGTAAAAGGAACTGACCGTCGTCTTGTAAAGAAGCAGTCAGAATATGAAAAAAACGGCGGAATTAATACTGTCAGTGGAAGAATTGCTGGTTCAGAACTTGTTAAATTATATTCTGAAGACCCTGCAAAACAAAAAGATGCTTTTGAACTTGCCCTTTCTCTTCTTCAAAAACAGACAGAAGACAGTGAAATTCAGTATGCGGCAGAAAATGCTGAATTTGTGGCAGATTATTACCGCCGCCAGCAGCAGCCTTCTGAGGCCGCAAAAATATATCTTAAGGCGGCACAGTTTTACCGCAGTACAGGAGATTCCCAGAAGGCCGCTTCTTCACTTTACAGTGCCGCAGAATCTTTTGTTGCTGATGGATTTGCCGGAGATGCACGCGAAACGGCATCTCTTCTAAAAGAATTGTATCCAGATACCCGATACGCTCAGCGTGTTGATGAACTTTTGAAATAAAATTTATAAGGAAATAAGGTGGTTTGCATGAAAAAAATATCCGGAATTATACCTTTTATTGCGCTTGCGGCATTTGCAGCGCTTCCTTTATACTCACAGGACATCAGTCTTCCAGATGTTACAACAGTCATAAACGGCGGAAACGTTCAGGCAGAAGATGAAGCCCTCCCTGATTTTTCTGATGTAATGGTTCTGCCTCAGGGTAGCGGAACTTCTGTACCTGTATTGCAGGATGTTGATGCCCCTGAATCTACAGAAGTAAAGACCGAAGCTCCTGTTGAAAAAGAAAAGTCAATTTATGCAGAAGGTCTTGTTGGAGGCGGTTATCCTACCTTATTTATAGGAGACTTTTCACTTTTCCGTCAGATAGGAAACAGCCCTTTTAAGCTCTCCTTTTCTCATGATTCAGCAGTAGGTTATTCTGGAAAGGCCCTTACAGACAGTTTCAGTGACCGTACAACAAACATTGTTCTTGATAAGTCTTTTAAACATGAAACTTACAGATGGGGTTTTGCGGCCTCTTACATAACAGATTCAAATGGACTTCAGAATAAAACAGATGGTATTTCGTCAATTAATCAGAATCTTATTTCTGGCAATGGAAACATTGAATTTACCCTTCCAAAAGGTTTTTCTCTGGGGGCTTTTAGCGGACTGGATTTTTACAACCGCTATTCAGACGTTTCTTCTGCCGTTTATGAGCAGGTGGAAGTCTGGGCAAGAAAAAATACCCTTTTTGGACTTTCTCCATGCGTTTATGGAAAATGGAGCGGTTATGGCTTTAATGCAGGTCTTTCCGGCCTTTATAATCTTTCTGCAGATTTGTTTGATGAAATTACAGGCTCTGCATTGCACAGAGGTCAGATAAAACTTGATTTGTCCTGGAACAATGATTATGTTAAGGCGTATGGAAATGCCGCAATCGTTTTTGGAAATCTTACGGGAACAGATACAGTTCTTGCTCCTTTTGCTCTTGGAATTGAAGCCTCTTTCCCTGTTTATTTTTCAAACAGACGTTTTTCAATTTATGCAGAAGGAGGACTTGATTCTTATCAGCCTTTGATTTATGAACTTGAAGAAAAATATAAATTTTCGGCTCTTTCCTTCTTTCCAGGTGAAACTTCTGACTGGTACGGAAAAATCGGTTTTACTCTTCCTCTTAAAGAATCCTTTACAGGTAATTTAGGAATTGAATACCGGGGAACTGCTTTTGAAAACGGAGTCTGGGAACCTCTTTATGATGATTCAAGCCTTACAAACGGACTTTATTCATATTCTCAGACCTCACGCCAGCTTTTGTGTACGGATTTTGCACTTGCTTATCATTATAAAATTCTTTCAATTTCTGCAGGCTGGCATTCAAACTGGATTTATCTTCCTGTTTTGCAGTCTCCTCAGGCTCTTACTGCTTCTGTTAATATTCAGAGCGAGGATTCTGCCTGGGGGGCAGAAGTTTCTACAGCGATTTACATTTCTGATACTGTAAATGACCCTGTAATCAATTTTGAATGTTTTGCACGTCTTACTTCTGCTGTGCGGATTGTAGGAAGTGTAGAAGATATTGTAAAATTATTTAAAGGAGAACAAAGGATTTATGCCGGTCAGTATGCTGCCCGCGGCGGTACGGCAAAAGTCATCCTTAAATTCTTCTTCTAAAAAAGCGAGGTAAACATGTTACAGACATTAAAATCAGGTGGCCCCTTAATGATTCCAATCATTCTTTGCGGAGTGATTGCAACCTTTATAATCATTGAACGCTGTATTTATTTTTACAGCATCAAAAAGCGCGATACAAAACTTATGGCAGATTTGAATGATTCTCTTGCTGCCGGAAACTATGAAGCCTGTGCCGTTGCCTGTGCCCAGGCCGATACTCCTATGTCTCAGGTTGTAAAAAAGGCAGTGGACTGCCGCCGCTATCAGGAAAATGATTTGCGCGAAGCCGTTGAAGCCGAAATGGACTTTGTTGTTCCCCATCTGGAACACTGGCTTACTCCGCTTGGAACAATCGCAAATATTTCTACTCTGCTGGGGCTTTTGGGAACCGTAACAGGAAACATCAAGGCCTTTGGCGTTCTTGGTGCAGGCGGAACAATGGGCGACCCGGCCCTTCTTGCAGGCGCAATTGCAGAAGCCCTTGTAACTACAGTCGCCGGACTTTGTGTTTCAATTCCTTCGGTAATCTTCCATAACTTTTTTATTTCTCGCGTGAACCGCAGGATTGTAGAAATGGAAGCTAATGTAACTTCTGTTTTGCTCCGTCTTACAGGCCGCGTTCGTTAAAAAGTTTCTGGTGATTGAGCCTGTCGAAATCACCATACAGGAGATTTAATATATGAGATTAAAATCTAGACGTGCAGCAACAAAATCAAATGTAGATATGACTCCAATGCTGGACGTTGTTTTTCAGCTGATTATCTTTTTTCTTGTGTCTACAACTTTTTCAATTCTTCCGGGAATTAAGCTGAATCTTCCTCAAAGCCATACGGCAGAAGGAACTTCTTCTCAGGGAATTACAATTACGGCGGAAAGTAACGGTGTCCTTCACTTTAATGATAAGGAAGTGAGCATGGAATCTCTTGGAGCAGAACTTATGAGTTTTGATACAGGCGATACTAAAAAAGAAGAATTTCCTGTTTCTCTGGAAGCAGACAGTGATGTTACAAACGGAACTGTAGTTAAGATTTTTGACGTGATTCGTGAAAGCGGCTACAGCATGATTAATTTAAGGACGACTTCTGAAAAATGATGAATTATAAAGGAACTCCTTTGTTCGGTCAGGACAGTTCTCCAAAAAATACCAGCGAGTTTTTTGCCCTGGGGGGAACTGTTTTATTCTGGCTGATTTTTACACTGCTTATGCTTTTTGTTAAGCCTCTTCCTCAAAAGCCAAAGTACAAGGAAGTGCAGATTGTGCTTTCCAGCACTCCGCTTGTAAAGGAGACTGCGGCAGAGCCGGCTCCGGCGGCGGCTGCGCCTGCAAGTGCCCCGGCGCCTGTGGCAGAGCCGGCGCCTGTTGTGGAAAAGGCAGCACCTAAGGCCGTGGAGCCTGCAAAAACTGTGGAATCTCCTAAGCCAACGGCCCAGCCAAAGCCTGCGGAAAAACCAAAGACAAAGCCGGCCGAGCCTAAGAAGTCAGAAACTGTCCAGAAGACTCAGCCTAAGCCAAAAGCAGAAACTCCAAAACCGGCTCCTGCCCCGGCCCCAAAGCCAACTCCAGCTCCTGCTCCTGTTCAGGAAGAGCCGGTTCAGCTTTATCAGGACCCAATGGAAGCCTTTGCCCAGCAGACAAAAAAACAGCCTAAACAGGAATTCAACTGGGATATGTTTGAGGATGAGGCATCAGAAGTTGCTTCGTCCTCTACTCAGACTGCGCAGGTTGTCAGCAATGCACCAAGTTTTGAAGGTTCTGCAGGTACAGCCGCATCAGAAAAATCTCCCGCTTTAACAAGCAAGGCCACAGAAAGCGGGGCTTCTCAGAATAATGCAGTTTCTTCGCAGACATCTTCTGCCTTGAGCGGAATTACAAATGCAAAATACCTTGGCCGCGCTGCCAGCGGAGTCAGTTCAGAAACTTCCGTAAAAACTCAGGCCAGCGGAAGCGGCAAAGTTGCCCTTGAAATGTCAAACGGAACTATGCGTGCCCTGCTTAAGCCGGCAACCCCCGCAATCAATCTTTCTGAGCAGGCCGCCGCAACAATAGATTCTTCCCGCACCGTTACAATCAAGTTCCGTGTTGTAGAAGCAGGCAATGTTCCTCGTGCAGAAATCTCCATCGAGCCGGAATCAACCCTGCATCAGCTTGTCCGCGATGAAATCCGCGACCAGGTAAGCTCCTGGCTTTTTGAAGCCGCCGACTATTCCGCCTACGCAAGTTTCACATACAAGATTGTAAAACAGTAAGTTTGAAGAGTTATCAGCAGGGCACAGCATTATAATGCGTTTGCCCTGTCATACGCTTGTATAATTCTTCAAATGTGATATATTTAAAATATGCTGCACGTAATTTTTGGTGAATGCAAAGAGGTAATTTATAATACATCTTTGTTTTTTAAGAATACCTATGAATCTGAATGGCTGGAAGAAGATGAAACCAAACAGATGATTTTCGATATTGATAAATCTAAGGTTCTTTCTGATGGTGCAATTGAAAGTCCTGTTCTAGGAATTATTCCGCCAACAAATCTGTCTGGTGGAGTAAAAACATTAATTCTTATTAATCATATTTCGGATAAAATCTTTAATGCCTCAAACTGTGGTGATAATTGCGCCCAGTGGCTTCTAAAAATTGCTCAAAATAAAGATGTAACTGTGAATCTTCGTCATTTAATGGATTTTGGGACAGGTGATTTCACAATCAAAATAGAAAATACAAACAAAATTGTACATAATATGCTTGAACTGATTACAGAAGCCGGGAGCCTTGTATGAAAGGTAGTTATCAGATTTCAGTTCAAAATAATAAAGTTAAATACGAATTTACAATCCGCAGAAATATAACTGTCATTCAAGGCGATAGTGCCAGCGGAAAAACAACCCTTGTAGATTTGATTCGTGAACATCAGCTAGAAGGTGACTTTAGTGGTATAAATCTTTCCTGTAAAAAGAAATGCGCAGTTTTGGAAGGACAGGACTGGCAGCAGAATCTAACGCTTTTAAATGACTCTATTATTTTTATAGATGAAGGAAACTCTTTTATTTCTTCAAAGGATTTTGCATCTGCAATCAAAAATACAGACAATTATTACGTTCTTGTAACGCGAGAAAGTTTGGAAAATCTTCCTTATAGTGTTAAAGAAATTTATGGGATTCATACTTCTGGAAAATACGCAGGCTTGAAACAGGTTTATCACGAGTTTTACCATATTTATGATTATGAGAAAGAACCTGCTGTTTCAGATGTAAAACAAATCCTGACAGAAGATTCAAATTCAGGTTTTGACTTTTTCTGTGGTATATCAAATGGTAAATACAAATGTGAGTCAGCTAAAGGTAAATCAAATATTTATTTTAAGTTACTCCAGACTAAAGATAATACTCTCGTAGTTGCCGATGGTGCAGCCTTTGGTTCTCAAATGGCAAAAATTATGAAGATTGTTTCAACTAAGAAAAATGCGCTTTTGTTCTTACCGGACTCATTTGAATATATCCTCTTACAAGCTGAATTGATTAAGGATGGTGAATTTTCTTCAATTCTTTCTGCTCCAGAAAATTATATCGACAGTAAAAAATATTTCAGTTGGGAACAATTCTTCACCTCTTTTATTTCAGAAAAAACAAAAGATTCCTTTCTAAACTATTCCAAAAAGAAATTGAACAAGAATTACCTTTCTGAAAGCATAAAAAACAAGATTCTTAATTCTAAGGCATTTAGTAGAATTAAGGGGCTTTTTGAGTGATTATTTTTTTTGTTTATTGTGGCAAATCCTTAAATTTTATCTTGTTCTAGCCAACAAAATTTAAGTTGACTAGAATTTTCTTCTCATGTTATAATCCTTTTGAATAAAGAAAGATTCAAGAGGGGGACTCTATGTGTAGAACTTCTATTTATGATGCCCGTAACAATTTTTCTGCTCTGGTAAAATGTGCGGAAGAGGGCGAGGTTGTGGAACTTACCCGGTATGATAAGCCTGTCGCTGTTATTATCAGCTATAGTGAGTATGAAAACAGGAAGCCAAAGAAAGATTTCTGGCTTGGGAAATGGCGGGAAGAATACGCTGATGTGATTGATGATGTAGGTCTTGATTTTATAAAGCCATCAAGAGAATGTCCTGATTATTCAAAGGACCCATGGGCATAGTTTATAAAGAGGTTTAGAGCATGAAAAAAACTTATTTACTTGATACAAATATCGTTTCAGAATTTACAAAAGAAAGACCTGATATGCAGATTATAAATTTCTACAACGCTAGAAGTGAACTTTGTGCTATTTCTGCAATTACCTGGCAGGAATTAATCAGAGGAATGACTCGTATGCCTGAGGGGAAGAAAAAGGTTGCCATTCAAGATTTTTTGGATAAACTTGAAGATAATGTAGAAGTAATATCCTACGACAAATTTTCCGCCAGAATTTGCGGTGAAATGCAGAGCATTGCAGAAAAAGAAGGAAAAACTCTGCCTTTTTATGATTCCCAGATTGCCGCCACTGCAATTTCTAACGGAATGATTCTTGTAACTCATAATACAGCGGATTTTGAGGCAATCAGAGAAAAATCTTTTCTGCATGTAGAAGACTGGTTTTCAGCGTGATGACAAACTTTTATACTAGTATGCAAGTATTTTAGTTGATAAATAAATTAAGTAATGATATACTTTAATCGAAAAATACAAAACCTGCAGCGGGGCGTTGCGGGGTGTCCCCGCAGAGGGGGTAGGCGGAAATTAGGAGCGAAAGCGACGAATTGAAGCCGAGGGATTTAGATTGTTCAAATCCCCAAAAACAGTCCTGTGGACTATTTTTGGAGATTTGCTCGAACCTATATCCTGCTTTTTTGAATTAAGAGGTGATTATATGGAAATGACTTTGCGCTGGTATGGAACCGGCTTTGATTCAGTTACTTTGCAGCAGATTCGTCAGGTACCTGGTGTTCATGGCGTTATTACAACATTGTATGATTCGGTTCCGGGAGATGCATGGGAACTGGCCGCCATTCAGAAAATCAAGAAGGAAGTTAGTGATGCCGGCCTCAAGATTGCAGGAATTGAAAGCGTAAATATTCACGACGACATAAAAATTGGTGGTGGCGACCGCGATAAATACATAGAAAACTACATTAAGACTCTGGAGCGTCTTGGTCAGGAAGACATCCACATGGTCTGCTACAACTTTATGCCTGTTTTTGACTGGACTCGTTCTGAACTTGCCCGCCTTTGCGAGGATGGTTCAACAGTTCTTGCCTACAACTCAAAGGCTATTGACGGCGTAAAACCGGAAGAAATGTTTGCTTCTATAGATAAGGATTCAAACGGCTTTATTCTTCCTGGCTGGGAGCCTGAGCGCATGGCCCGCGTTAAAGAACTTTTTGAAATGTATAAATCAGTAGACGAAGAAAAGCTTTTCAATAACCTTGTATATTTCCTTAAAGCAATTATGCCTGTCTGCGACAAATACAATATTGATATGGCAATTCATCCGGATGATCCTGCCTGGCCTGTATTTGGTCTTCCTCGTATTATTACAAGTCAGGATAAGGTTTGCCGTATGCTCAAGGCTGTTGATAATCCTCACAACGGCTTGACCTTCTGTACAGGTTCTTATGGTACTAACCGCAAGAATGACCTCTGCGAATTCATAAAGGCTGCCCAGGGACGCATTCACTTTGCCCACGTGCGCAACCTTAAATTTAACACTGCAATTGATGACCCTGTTCTGGACTTCCAGGAATCAGCACATCTTTCAAGCACAGGTTCTTTTGATATGTTCAAGATTGTTAAGACCCTTTATGAAACTGGTTTTGACGGCGTTATCCGCCCAGACCATGGCCGAACAATCTGGGGTGAAAAATGCATGCCTGGTTATGGACTTTATGACCGCGCTCTCGGAGCAACCTACCTCCAGGGCCTCTGGGAAGCCTGCGAAAAAACTATTGACCGCAGTGGGGTTAAGCTGTACAAGTAATAAGAAAGACTGATTCTTTTATGAAGGCAAAAGATTTTTTCTTTAAGTATTACGGATTTTTCTTTGGACTCTTTTGTGTCGCTGCAAATGTTTTTGCAGTTCTTCTGGCAGACAAAGTAGATTTTGTTCTGCCAGAAACAGAGGCTGTTTTGCTGTGGACAGGCTTTATTTCCTCTCATAAGATTCTGACTAATGTTCTTTCGGTCATGAGTTATTTTATTCCTTCTGTAATATGTGTAATTTATATTTTTCAGGGATTTCATTTTAAGAAGTCTGATAAAAAGTACATAAAAATTGCAGTGCATATTCCCGGGGTTTTTGCCCTTGTGGGAACTCTGGGATGGGTAATTAATTTTTTTGTTGAGCTGGTATTTCTTGTTTATCTGAATTTGCAGACAGGTGTAGATTTTTCATTCATCATCATCTCTTCTGCATCTTCTATGATGTTTCTGGCCATGCTTTCCTTCACGATTATCTATTTTACACTGGAAACTTTAAACAGAAATCTGATTCTGCCTCATTTTTATCCGGATGGAAATATTTCTGATACACAGAGAATGTCAATTTCTTCTATTAGAAATATGTTCCTCTTTTATTTTTTTGCAACCGCTTTTTTTCCAACGGCCTATCTTGGAATCAGGATTTTTATGATTGTCCGTTATGGACTTGTTGTTGATTCCTATTCTGACCTGATTGTTGCAATGGAACTTCTGCTTCTGGGCTTTATTCTTACTTTGATTTTTTCAGGTTTCTTTTCAAAGCCGCTGAAAAAACTTACGGCCTTTGCAAACCTTATTTCGGAAGGTCATTACGACTGCCGTACTCAAATCTGTTCAAATGATGAAATGGGAGTTTTGGGCGACAGTTTTAATGCAATGGCAAAGTCCCTTAAAGAAAAGGAATTTATGCATGATACTTTTGGAAAGATTGTAACTCCTCAGGTGCGGGACTATCTTTTGAACGGAAATGTTGCCCTGGGCGGAGAAAATCTTTCTGTTACAGTAATGTTTTGTGACATCCGCGGTTTTACCACTTTGTCAGAAAATATGCCGCCGGAAAAAATCGTTAGCCTTTTAAATCTTTATTTTACGGGGCTTGAAAAATGCATAACTGCCCACAATGGGGTAATTAATAAATATATTGGTGATGCAGTAATGGCTTTATTCGGTGCACCGGTTAAACTTGAAAATCATGCAAAGGATGCTTTTGAAGCGGCCCTTGATATGAGGAAGGCTCTGGAAGAAATGAACCGCGATTTTGAGGCGAAGGGATTTCCTGCCTTAAAGTTTGGAATTGGCCTTCACAGCGGAAATGTTCTTGCAGGAAATATTGGGGCTGCAAACCGAATTGAATATACAGTGATTGGTGATACAGTAAATACTGCTAGCAGAATAGAAGGTTTGTGCAAAACTTATAAAACAGACCTTCTGATTTCTCAAAGTACTGCAGACGCCTTAAAAGGCACCTCAGAATCTGCAGGCCTCATTTTTGTAGATGATGCAGATATTCGGGGAAGAAGTGAAAAGGTAAAACTTTATACAATTTAGTTTGTAATTCAGATATATATTCAGGAGCTGAAAATGAAACTTACAAAAGATGGAATTAAAAATACGGCTGAATGGGAAGCAAAGGGATATTCCCTTCCAAAATTTGACCGCAATAGTGTAGAAGCGGCTACAAAGGCTGAACCATTCTGGATTCACTTTGGTGCAGGAAACATTTTCCGTGCTTTTCAGGCAAATGTTGTACAGGAACTTTTGAATAAGGGCGTACTTGACCGCGGGCTTGTTGTTGCAGAAGGTTATGACTATGAAATCATAGAAAAAATGTACCGTCCTCACGATAATATCGGTGCTCTTGTTACCTTGAAGTCCAGCGGTTCTGTAGAAAAAACTGTAGTCGGCTCTATTATGGAAGCCCTTGCCGCAGACAGTGAGAATGAAAAGGACTGGGCCCGCCTTCTTGAAATTTTCCGCTCTCCATCCCTGCAGATGGTTACTTTCACAATCACAGAAAAAGGATATCTTTTGCGCAACGCTGCCGGTCTTATGATGCCTGGCGTGGAAGATGATTTTGCCGCTGGCCCTGTCTTGCCAAAATCTTATATCGGTAAGGTTGTAACCCTTCTTCATGAACGCTATGTAAACGGCGAACTTCCTGTAGCCATGGTGAGCATGGATAACTGTTCCCACAACGGCGATAAATTGTATGCCGCTGTAAACGAGTTTGCAAAGGAATGGGAAAACCGCGGTGTCTGCAAGCCTGGCTTCCTTGACTATGTAAACAATTCCGGCAAGGTTTCTTTCCCTTGGACAATGATTGATAAAATCACTCCACGCCCTGACGCAAAAATCGAAAAGATTCTAGCGGATGACGGAATTGAGCAACTGGAGCCTGTAATTACTTCTAAGAAAACTTATGTCGCTCCTTTTGTAAATGCAGAGGAGTGCCAGTATCTTGTTATTGAAGACAATTTCCCTAACGGACGCCCAGAGCTTGAAAAAGCAGGACTTTACTTTACAGACCGTGAAACCGTAGACAAAGTGGAAAAAATGAAGGTTTGTACCTGTCTGAATCCGCTTCATACCTTCCTTGCCGTAAGCGGCTGTCTGCTTGGTTATACTCTCATTGCAGATGAAATGAAGGATCCTGATTTGCTGCGCCTTGTTAAGCGATTGGGCTATGATGAAGGTCTTCCTGTTGTTGTAGACCCTGGAATCATTAAGCCTCGTAACTTTATTGATGAAGTTGTAAATATCCGTATTCCTAATCCTTTTATGCCTGATACTCCACAGCGCATTGCCTGCGATACTTCACAGAAACTTTCTATCCGCTTTGGTGAGACAATCAAGGGCTATCTTGGTCGCAGCGACCTCAATATTGCAGACCTTAAGGTTATTCCTCTTGTATTTGCCCTCTGGCTCCGCTATCTTATGGCTATAGGTGATGACGGCAAGGTTTTTGAATTAAGTCCTGACCCTCTTTTGGAAGAGTGCAAGAAGTATGTTGCCGGCGTAAAAATTGGAGACACATCTCTTCCTGCAGAGCTTGATAAACTTCTTTGCCGTAAAGAAATCTTTGGTGTTGATTTGTTTGAAGCTGGTCTTGCTGATGCTGTAAAAGATTATTTTGCAAAACTGATTGCCGGAAATGGTGCAGTACGAAATACCCTGCATCAGACTGCACTCTAGATTTGTAAGGTTAGATATCAGTATTCGGGGGAAATAATATTATGAAGAACTTCCTTGATGAAAATTTTATTTTACAGAGCGAAGCCGCTCAGATTTTATATCATAAATATGCAGAAAATCAGCCGATTTTTGATTTTCATAATCATCTTCCGCCTCAGGAGATTTATGAAAACAAGAGTCTTGGAAATCTTGCAAATGCCTGGCTTGACCATGACCACTACAAGTGGCGTGCCATGCGTGCGGCAGGAGTGAGTGAAGAACTGATTACCGGTCATATCCGCAAGGACGGTTCTGTAAAATCTGATCAGGAGCGGGGCGGGGCAGAAGCCGTTGCAAAGGCTGATTATGAGCGCTACCTTGCTTTTGTCCGCACCCTGCAGCTTTGCGTGGGGAATCCTCTGTATCACTGGAGTCATCTGGAGTTAAAACGTTATTTTGGAATTACAGAAGCTGTTACAGAAAAAAATGCCCGCCAGATTTGGGATAAATGCAATCAGCTTCTTGCAAAGCCTGAATACAGCCCTCGCGGACTGCTGGAAAAAATGGGAGTTCGTGAGCTTTGTACAACTGATGATCCTTTGGACTCTCTTGAATATCATAAAAAAATTGCCGGCGACTGGAAAAACTGTAAGGTTCGGCCTTCTTTCCGCCCGGATTTAGCTATAAATGCAGAAAGTCCGGCATTCCCTGATTATATCAGCCGCCTGCAGGAAATGGATGGCACAAAGTTCAAATCAATTTCTGATATGATTTCTGCCCTGGGCCGCCGCATGGACTTTTTTAAGGCCAACGGCTCTCTTGTAAGCGATCATTCTCTGGAAAATGATTTTTATCTTCCTGCAAGTTATGATGATGTTAACTGTATCTTTGAAAAAGCATGGAATGGAAAGAAACTTTCTCACGAAGAACTTGCAAAATATAAAGGATGGGTTCTTATTGAACTTGGCAAACTCTATGCTCAGAAAGGTTTTGTAATGCAGATTCACATAGGTGCTCTTCGCGACCAGAATGCCGCCCTCCTTGAGGCCAGCGGTAAAAATATCGGCGAAGACAGCCTTCAGGACTTTAATTTTGCGCCGCAGATTGGTGCCGTCCTCAATGCAATTTACAGCGCAGAACCTGATGCCCGCACAATCCTCTATAACCTTAATCCAAAGGACAACGAGGCCCTTGCTACAATGGCTGCAAATTTCCGCAATTGTCAGTTTGGCCCTGCCTGGTGGTTCAACGACCACAAAGACGGAATTGAAGAACAGATTCGCGTTTATTCCCGCACAGCTCCTCTTGGCCGGTATGTGGGAATGCTCACAGACAGCCGCAGTTTCCTTTCTTACCCTCGCCATGAATATTTCCGCCGCATTCTCTGCAACTATGTAGGCGGCCTGGTAGAAAACGGCGAATTCCCATGGCAGGAAGAATCTCTGGGGCAGCTTGTAAAAAATATCTGCTATCAGAATGCTGTAGATTTCTTTGCATCAGATAAATCATAAAAGTAACAAAAGTTACCCCAAAAGTAACCAATGTCACTCTTGTTTTCTCACCAGACTGACCGTATATTCAAAGTGTCATTCAGAACTTGTGTCATTCCGAACTTGTTTCGGAATATCGAAAATGACTCCCAAATCAAGTTCGGGGTGACAGTCTAGAATTTCAGGAGGTTTCTTATGGACAGTATTATTTCAGTTTTAGCTGATAATCTTCCCTGGTTTTGGGTCGCGGTTACAATCATCTGCGTTGTGATTGAATCGCTCACACTGGCCCTTACAACAATCTGGTTTGGAATCAGTGCTTTTGTAATGGTATTTCTTGCCTTTACGCCACTGCCATTCACGGCCCAGCTCTTCATATTTGTAGCTCTGGCTCTGCTGCTTCTGATTTTTACAAGACCTCTTGTAAAGCAAAAGCTGAATCAGAAAAAGATTGCTACTAACTATGAACGGGTAATCGGCCAGATTGCCGTGGTAACAAAGAAAATTACCGTGCTGGAAAAAGGCTCTGTCAAAATCAACGGTATGGAATGGACTGCTGCAGTTCGCGAAGACATTGTTCTGGAAGAAGGCAGCAAGTGCATTGTAGAAGAAATTGCCGGTGTTACGGCGTATGTAAAACAGATTTATCATGGTGATTGAGTAGCCCGCAGGGCGTATCGAAATCACCGTTAAAATGTGTGTAGCCCGCTGGCGGGCTGTGTTTAATTGGAAACCGTTAAAAAAAACGCGAAAGCGTTTTTTAGGTTGTCCTTATTGTATTTAGGAGGTCTTAGTTTATGATTTACGTTATTATTGCAGTTGCAGTTTTGATTATGGTTCTGATTATTACAAACATCAGAATAGTTTCTCAGTCTAACGCTTTCGTTATTGAACGCCTGGGTGGCTATCACGGAACCTGGAATGTTGGTATTCACGTAAAAATGCCTTTCCTTGACCGCATTGCAAAAAAAGTTTCCCTCAAGGAAAAGGTTTTTGACTTTCCTCCACAGCCGGTTATCACCCGCGATAACGTTACAATGATGATTGATACTGTAGTTTATTTTCAGATTACAGATCCAAAGCTCTATACTTACGGTGTAGAAAAACCAATTAACGCTCTTGAGAACTTAAGTGCTACTACTTTGCGTAACATCATTGGTGAACTTGAGCTTGATGAATCTCTTACAAGCCGAGATGTTATCAATACAAAGATGCGTTCGATTCTGGACGAGGCAACAGACCCTTGGGGAATCAAGGTAAACCGTGTAGAGGTTAAGAATATTGAACCTCCACAGGCTATCCGCGATGCAATGGAAAAGCAGATGAAGGCTGAACGCGAACGCCGCGAACAGATTCTTATTGCAGAAGGACACAAGCAGTCTGCAATTCTTGAAGCTGAAGGTCAGAAGCAGGCTTTGATTCTCGAAGCTGAGGCCGCAAAGGAAGCTGCTATCCAGAAAGCAAAGGGTGAGGCTGAGGCTATCCGCGAGGTTCAGCAGGCTAAGGCAGAAGGTCTTAAAATGCTGCGCGATGCCGGTATGGACGATGCAGTCCTCAAACTTCGCAGTCTTGAAGCCTTTGAAAAGGCAGCTGATGGACAGGCAACAAAGATTATTGTTCCGTCTGATTTGCAGAGCCTGGCTGGCGTAGTAACAAGTGTTGCAGAAATTGCTAAGAAATAGATTGTCGGGTCAAGCCCGACAATGACACATGCTGTCATTCCCGCGCTTGACGCGGGAATCTCTTATCATTTTCAACTAACTTTTTGAAGAAAGATGTGGTATAATAGAATTATGAATTACAAAAAGTTTCTGGACAAACCATTCCGCCTCATTGCTTTAATCGGATGCATCTATCTGATTGCCATGCTTCTGCTCAATATTTTTACCGATTTCTCTTACGAACTGAGCATCATGCCTTATTCCAAAATTGTATCCTATTCGGCACAGGCTCTGGCACTTCTTCTCTGTCTGCTTTCATTTTTCTTTTATACCCATCACAGCATTTATTATATTGCCCTTGAAACTCTGACATTTTCATATCTTTATACAGGCCGCATTTATACCGCACTTTTTCTGACGGCTATTTTGTTTGTGCTGCTTTTGCTGGAAAACCGGCTTGCTTCCAGACTGCGGCTTGGAATCTATCTGGCGCTGGAAGTTATAAAACTCGCCCTGGTAATTCCCTATGGAGTTCGGAGTTTTTTTGAATATCTTGGAATTACCCTTTTTGCCCTTGCAACCATCGGCTGCATAAATCTTTTGTTCCGCCACGCCTACGATAAAAAAGACACCGCTCCAATCAATCTTGATGATTATAAATTTACAGACCGTCAGAAGGACTGCATCAAAGAAACTGTTGTTAATAATACGACTATAAAAGCCCTGGCCAGCACCCACAACGTAAGCGAAAGTGCAATAAAAAAGGACCTGGCCCACATTTACAGCGTGCTGGGCATTACAGGAAAAGCAGACCTCAAGGCCCTTTTTATTGGTTATCAATTCTAAAAACTATTTGAATATTTCAGGTTGAATGCCAAGGCTTTCTGCCAGTACAGGCTTCCCTTTATTTTTGCTCTGGCTTCTGCTCCTTTTTATTGCCCGTATAAGAATGTTTTTTGGAGTATGCTCCATATCAATAAATTCAAGCATCTGCACTCTGTAGCCCTGACCTTCAAGCCATTCTCCGCGCAGGGCATCCGTTACAAGCGAAGAAAACTTTTCTCGGATTATTCCCCATTTTAAAAGCGGTTCAAATTCTTCTGCCTTTTCTGCTCTTTTGCGGCTTTCACTGCCTGTCAGCTGGCTGTTCACCTGATGCTGACAGCATGGCACGCTTAAAATTGCCTTTGCCTCATGCGAAACAGCATATTTTAAGGCATAGTCTGTGGCAGTATCGCAGGCATGGAGTGTAATTACAATGTCAGGATTGCATTTTCCAGAATATTCAGAAATGTCTCCAGTCCTGAAGAAAAGTCCAGAAAGCCCCAGTTTTTCTGTAACCTGATTGCAGTATTCAATAACGTCCTTTTTTAAGTCCAGACCTTCAATTTCGCAGGGAATCTTTTTAATTTCCGTCAGAAAATAATGAACGGCAAATGTTAAATATGATTTCCCGCAGCCAAAATCTGCAATCCTTACAGGATGGTCTCCTTCTTTTTTTATTTCTTCCTGAACTTCCGGAAGAATGTCATCTATAAGTTCCAGAAACCTGTTTATCTGTCTGAATTTGTCATAGCGTGAAGAAATGATTTTTCCTTCATCTGTCATTACTCCAAGAAGCACAAGAAAAGGTACGGGAGTGCCTTCTTCTATCAGGTATTTCTTTTTTCTGGAAAGACCGTCTTGACCTGTTTTACTTATGCCTAAAACAGCCCCCCGGCCTGCACTGTCTGCCTTCATTTTTATGGCATTATCTTTTACTAAAGTCGTAATCTTTCCTTTTTTATTTGCCAGAATTGTAATTTCCTGATTTTCTGTTCTTTTTACGCAGTTTTTAAAAGTCTTTCCTGCATGTTCATCTATAAAAGCCAGGGCTTCTTCTTCTGTAAGATGCTGGTGAAAAACCTGCTTTGCCGTAAACTCTTCCATATAGTAGGAATAGCCCTGGGCAGATGCTTTTGCCGTAAGCTTGATTTTTGTGATTGGACGGCCAAATTTTTCATCAACTAAAGATGTCGGTTTTGAAAGGGTTGCAGAAAGTAACATAAATAAGACGGTATACTATTTTACAAAAAAATGCTACAATAAATTCTATGGCAAAGTGTATCGTTTTTGTAAATCAGAAAGGTGGTGTAGGTAAAACCACTTCTGCAATAAATATCGGCGCATATATTGCGCTTGCAGGAAAGAAAGTTCTTCTTGTAGATTTTGACTCTCAGGGTAATATGTCTAGTGGTGTGGGTGTTTCAAAAGACAAGCCTACAGTTTATGAACTGCTTGCCGGTCAGGTAGAAGCAGAAAAAGCCGTAAAAAAGACTTCTGTAGAAAATCTTGATGCAATAAGTGCTTCCATAGACCTTTCAGGTGTTTCAATAGAGCTTGCAGACCAGGATGATAAGGAATTTTATCTGAAAGAGGCTTTGGAACCTTTGCAGTCAAAATATGATTATATTCTTATTGACTGTCCTCCTTCTTTGGGAATCCTTACTTTGAATGGGCTTGCCGCAGCAGATTCTGTTCTTGTCCCAATGCAGTGTGAATATTTTGCCCTTGAAGGAATTACACTTTTGCTTCAGACTGTACAGAAGGTACAGAAAGGAATTAATCCAAACCTTACAATCGGCGGTATTTTCTTTACCATGTATGATTCACGCACCCGCCTTGCTCAGGATGTTGTAAAACAGGTTAAATCTTACTTTAAGGATGTTGTATTCAATACAATTATTCCTCGTAACGTTCGCCTTTCAGAAGCACCGTCTCATGGACTGCCAATCTGTAAATACGATCCGTCTTGTGTTGGTGCCCGCAGTTATGAAAAACTGGCAGAAGAGGTGATTCGCCGTGGCTAAAAAAAATGCGTTGGGAAAAGGCCTTGATGCCCTGATTACGGAAAATGCAGTGTCTGAGACGTCTCTTTCTGCTGCCCATGCAGAAGTGTCCCCGGTTGCTGAAAAAAAATCAAATCTTCCTTCTGCCATAACAACAGAAGAAGACGGAAGTCTCTGGATAGATCCGAATCTGCTTAAGCCTAATCCTAAGCAGCCCCGAATTGAATTCAATCAGAAACAGCTGGAAGAACTTTGTGAGTCTATAAAGGTAAACGGAATCCTCCAGCCAATTATCATAGAAGAAGCTGACGGCGGTGATTTTTATATTATTGCCGGTGAACGCCGTACCCGAGCCGCAAAAATGGCAGGACTTGAAAAAGTGCCTGTTCAGTTGCGCAAGTTTGATGAACAGAAAAAACTTGAAATGGCTCTTATAGAAAACATTCAGCGGGCAGACCTGAATCCTATAGAAGAAGCCATGGCTTACTATAACCTTATTCAGATGGGAGATTTGAATCAGGAAGAAGTTGCAAAAAGGGTAGGCAAGGCTCGTGCCACAGTTGCCAATGTAATCCGCCTTTTAAAACTGCCGGAAGACATTCAGCGTTCCCTTGTTAACGGTCAGATTACTTCTGGTCATGCCAGAGCCCTGCTTATGGTAAAAAATGACGCAGATATGCGCGTTATGTTCGGAAAAATTGTAGGTAGCGGACTTTCTGTGCGTGAAGCAGAAGCCCTTGCAGACCAGTACAATAACGGCGGACGTGCATCTGCCAAAAAAATTGATGACAAGAAAAAGCCTAAAAAAGATGCCGATGTCCTGAACTTTGAGCAGGAACTGCGTAATATTTTTGGAACCCGCGATGTTTCCCTTAAAGGTGACATAAACAAAGGTTCTATCGTAATCGGTTTTGACAATAAAAAAGACTTTGAGCGGATTTACGAAGTCTTATTAGGAAGAAAATAATACAAAATGCTGGCCTATGAACATCTTTCAAAGGTCAGCATTTTTTTTTAGGGCTTGAGAGCCCGTTTACTTATGAATTGATTCCAAGGAAAGCCCTGTTGCAGTCATAAATCTGACTGATGTCTTCTTTACTTGTAATTTCCCATGGTGCGTGCATACTCAGCACTGCAACTCCTGCATCCAGAACATTCATTCCGTAGCGGGCTGCATGGTAGGCAATAGTTCCGCCGCCTCCCTGGTCAACCTTTCCAAGTTCAGCCATCTGGTAGTTTACATTTGCGTCATACATTGCTGCACGCACTTTTGCCACAAATTCCGGGTTTGCATCGCTGGCACCAGATTTTCCACGGCTTCCTGTGTATTTCTGGAAGGCAACGCCACCGCCCAGGGCAGAAGCATTATCTTTGTCATAAAGGCCCGCATTAAGAGGGTCGTAAGCAGCGTTTACGTCAGAAGAAAGCATATAGCTGTTTGCAAGGCAACGGCGCAGGGTAATGTCGCTGTAACTGCTTTCTGTTCTTGAAAGAACTTCTGCAACCATATTCTCAAAAAGGTTAGAAGCCATACCTGTTGCTCCAACGCTTCCAATTTCTTCCTTATCTACGCAAAGGCAGCAGGTAGTCCTTTTTCCTGCATGAACTTCAAGCATGGCGGCAACAGAAGTAAAGGCGCATGAACGGTCATCCTGTCCGTAGCCTAAAATCATAGAGCGGTCCAGACCCATGTCGCGGGCTTTGCCTGCTGGAACAATTTCAAGTTCGGCAGATTCAAAATCCTCTTCTTCAATGCCGTACATTTCCTTAAAAAGTGCCAGAACAGTTTTTTTGCTCTTTTCTTTTGCTTCTTTCTTTTCTTCTGCAGTCTGCTGGACATTTTTCTTTGCAGGAGGAACTGACCCCATCATAACGTCCAGGTCTTCACCCTTAATAAAGTCGCTGGCCTTGTCTTTCATCTGTTCCTGAGCAAGGTGAGGCAGAATGTCAGAAATACAGAAAACAGGTTCGTCATTGTTTTCTCCAATTACAACATTCACTGTAGTACCGTCTTTTTTGCATACAACGCCATGAATTGCCAGCGGAAGGGTAGTCCACTGATACTTTTTAATTCCACCATAATAGTGTGTATTCAGGTAAGTAATGTTGTCTTTTTCATAAATAGGATTCTGCTTTGCATCAAGGCGCGGTGAATCAATATGGGCACCCAGAATATTCATTCCGTTTTCCATTAAGTCACTTCCAATTTCAAAAAGGGCAACCGACTTATTCATTTTTGTAATGAAAACTTTATCTCCTGCCTTAAGCCTTTTGAATTTTGAAATGTCCTTATATCCTGCCTTTCTGGCCATAGACAAAATCTGCTGAACACATTCCCGTTCAGTCTTGCCGTTGTTCAAGAAGTTCTTGTAATCAACGATGAGTTGTTCGTTCATTGTATTACCTCGTTATTTATCTTTTATGACAGAATTTCTGTCAATCAATTTACATTGTATGTAGAGATTCTGCTCATTCCCGTTTTTGGAATTAATTTTATCCAGAATTGTCTGCGCGGCGTTTTCTCCTATTAAAAAAAGGGGAATTTCCATTGTTGTTAGCGGCGGGTTCAGGAATGCAGCAATATCCCGGTTGTCAAAACCTGCTACAGAAATATCTTTTCCAGGAATTAAACCTGCTTCATTTAAATATCTGTAAGCTCCTGCAGCCATCATATCATTAAAACAGAATAATGCCGATAGCTTTTCATTTTCTTTTAAAAGAATCCTGCAGTTTTCATAGCCTGAATTATCACTCCAGTCTCCAGTCTTTATGATTGATTCATCGTATTCAATTCCATGAGCCTGAAGAGCCTTTTTATAACCTTGCAGACGTTTTATTGTATGAATGTTAGATTCTGTTCCTGTAATTACGGCAATTTTTTTCTTTCTGTTTCCAAGCAGATGTTCAGTCATTTGAAAGGCCGCATCTTCGTCATCTATCATGATAAAAGGTGTATTTTCTCTTTCTGTAAAAGCATAGCAGACAACTAGAGGAATCTGAACTTTTTGAGGAATATCTGAAATTTCCCGGGCATGACCAGATACGTAAATTATGCCGTCAGTTTTTATTGCTATGAATTCCTGAAAGGCTGAATCTATTGCTTTTTTATAATCTTCCGTATTTTCCCAGCCATGCCCCCATTTTGTATAAAAACGAAGGTTTTCAAGAATGGTTCTGTAGCCTTTTTCTTCCAGCTTTGACATTATTCCGTTTATAATCTGCGGAGAACTGAATTCTGTTATGTCATCTACAATTAGTCCGATTGTCTTTGTAGATGATGCTCTAAGCCCCCTGGCCATAAAGTTAGGCTTGTAGCCTGTTTCCTTAATTATTTCTAAAACCCTTTTTCTGGTTTCATCTGAAACATTACTCTTGCCATTCAGTATGTTTGAAACGGTCGCAATGGATACTCCGCTCTTCTGTGATAATTCTTTTAACGTAATCATTTCAATATAAAGTATATCCTTAAAAGTAGACAACTGTCAAAATGTACTGTAAAATATAATCATGAAAAAATTATTATCAGTGTTTTTTACAATGCTTTTTTCAAGCGTTTTGTTCGCACAGTCTGCAGATGTTATAACTGAAATTCTGTCTTCACAGCAGGCTAATTTGGGGCAGGTAGCCTATCTTTGTGCTATTCAGCAGAATCTTGTTCAGGAAGATGCATCTTATGAAGATGCTGTTGCTGCCTTAGTTTCAGAAGGACTGATTTCAGAAGAATCTGACAGTTCTGAAAGCGTTACTCTTGCTCGCGCTTCATTTTTGCTTTCTAAAAACTGGGAAATAAATGGTGGGGTAATGTACTCTCTCACAAACGGTTCTCAAAGATATACCTTTAAGCAGTTTGTTGCAGATGGGGTACTGGCTCCTACTGCGGAACCTTCTTCTTTTATTTCTGGCGCAGAAGTTTTGAATCTTTATTCAGCCTGTTTGCGGCGTTACGGCGGATATGATGTAAAAACGGTTTCTATGGAGGCTGAGTAATATGAAAAAGATTCTTGTAATTTCAGCAGTTCTTTTTGCCTTGGGGCAGTCACTTTTTGCTTTTGACTGGGGTGGAATAGTTTCCAATACTACAAAGCCTTCTACTTCTGATTTTTCTTCTGGCAGTTTCTATCAGTCAAACGGAATTTCTCTTTGGGTCAGCCATTCATTTAACAAGAACCTTCGTTTTACGGCAGAAGGTCTGTATAGATATGAATTAAATTCTCAGGCTGATTCAAGTACCTTTACTAATATCGCAGACTTGTCTTTGCTTAAACTCAGCGGTTCATGGACTGCAGGAAAAGGTAACCTGATGTTAAATGCAGGCCGCTTTTCTTTCTCAGATATTTCATCTGTTGTATTTAATCAGGTTTCAGACGGACTTTCCCTTGCTTTCCAGACCAACTCCATAAAAGTTTCTGCTTATGCAGGATATACAGGATTTGTGAACAGTCTGAATGTTTCTATGTTAGATAAGTCTTCTGTAAAGCAAACTGAATTTTATTCCCTTTCTGCAGAATACATTCCCCTGATTCTGGATTTTTCTCTGCTTAATCTTGGTGGAACAAATATTTCCCTTCAGGGAGAATATTTTGTAGCAGCAAAAGATTATCTTAAAGGAAAATTCTACGGAACGCTTTCTGCAGCAGGCAGTTTTGGCTCTATTGCTTCATACTCTTTAACAGGAGTTCTTGGTTCAGAAGACTTTAAGAAGTTTATGCTCTATGGTAAAGGCTCCCTTGCTTTTTATCTGGGACAGAATTTCATAGCGTCTTTAGCCTGTGATTATGCTTCTGGTGCAAATGGCTCTTTGCTCGCTTTCAGAACTCTTACAACCTGCACTGCATATAACGGAAAATTCAATTCCGCTCTTTCTTCTGTAATAATTCCACAGTGTTCTGCCATGTTTGTTAATGACAATATGGTTATCTCTTTGGGAGAAAAAATAATCCTTTCTCTTCCTTCAGATAAGGTAAAATTCCAGGGATTTGATACATCACTGAATTTTATATATAATGTCCTTAGTGACTTTCAGCTTGGCTCTTCTGTAATTGCTTATAAAGATTTGATTGAAGATGCAAACAGTAATTTTGCAATTGCACTGAACCTTGCATTGGCATTCTAAAATCGGAGGTTTCAATGAATAGAGTAAAAAGCATTTTTCTGGCTGCTGTTTTAGCCCTTTCTTCAAGTTCTGTTTTTGCAGCAGAAGGTATTGTTACATACGTTAAAGGAAAAGTTGAAGTTCAGCGAAATTCTGAATGGGTTCAGTTGAATATTGGTGATAAAATCGCACAGTCTGAAATGGTAAATACAGGATTTCAGTCAGAAGCAAAAATAAAACTTCTTGATTCTATCCTTTATCTTGGCCCAGTTACACGTGTAAAAGTTGAATCATTAAAATCAAGCGATTCAACAGATAAGGTTAATCTTTATCTTGCAACAGGAACAACACGTTCCAAGGTTGAACATACAGATGCAAAACGTGTAAATTATACAGTCCGTTCTGCAGTTGCAGTTGCTTCTGTACGCGGTACAGACTGGACTTTTGATTCTGCCGGAAATATAAATTGTTATGAAGGAGGTGTTGCCGTTTCCTTAATCTCTGCACTGCCTTCTTCTAATGCCTCACTTTCAGAAAGTTCTGAAGATTCTGATTTAGAGTCAGAAAGTGATTCTTTTGAAGATTCTCCAGAACTTCCAACAGGCGGTATTCTTGTCAGTGCAAATAAGTCTGTTGTAATTTCAGAAAATTCTCCGGTTGCTACACCTCTTACTCAGTCTTCAAAAACTGCTTCTGCTGTAATATCTGCTGTTTCAACTGCTTCTTCAAAAGAAGCGGTTTCTTCAAATGCATCAGCAGGAACTGTTCCTGTGGCAAATGCAGATTCTCCTCAGCCTGTCATTTCAGATTTGCCTGTACCTGGCCCTGAGCCTGTGCCTGGCCCTGAGCCTGTTCCAGAACCACCACAGCCTACTTCAGGAACAGGTTCTGTTACTGTAGAAATAACTGTGGAATAATACTATGAAGATAAAAAGGGTATTATTAGGCCTGATTTTTATATTCTCTATTTCAAGCATTCATGCCCAGTCTGCAGAGGTTATCACAGATATCCTTAATGCAGACAAGGTTTCTTTTGGACAGGTTTGTTATCTTGTTGCAGTAGAAAAAGGTTTCATAAAGGAATCTTCTTCTTATGAAGAAGCAATTGAAGCCCTTTATAAAAGAAACATGATTCCTTCTTTAGTTTATGAAGATACCCCTGTTCCTATGGTAAATCTTGCCTACCTGTATTCCCAGATTTTTGACGTAAAAGGCGGTGTACTATTCAAGTTATTTCATGGAGCACCCCGCTATGCTTATAAGCAGTTTAAGTATGATGGGGTTCTGCCTGTAACTGCTTTTCCGGAAAAACTTGTTTCTGGGCAGGAAGCACTGGATATTTATACATCCTGTATGATTGAATACACTGATTTTCAGCTAACTACGGAATAACGGAAAAAAGTATGAAGAAGTTTCTTTCTATTGTATTATTTTTAATGATTGCATCCTCAATGTTTTCTTTTGAATGGGGCGGCATTATTTCAGATGATACAAAAATACAGTCTAATCTACACTCTATAGAATTTCATCAGTCAAATAATCTTTCCTTGTGGGCAAATTTTGCGCTTAGTCCAAAAGGTTCTACATACCTTATTACTCAGGGCTCTGTAAAATATTATTGGGATATATCAAAAACTTCAAATATATTTCTTCCTGTCATCAATCTGGATTTGTTTAAGTTTGCTTCTTCAGGGCGAATTGGAAATGTTGGAACTTCTTTTGCTCTCGGGCGTTTTGCTTTTTCAGATTATACCACAAAAATTTTTGCCCAGCCTTGCGATGGTATTTCTTTGGAATTAGCAATGCCTGTTGTTAATATGGGCTTTTATGCTGGCTATACAGGCTTATTAAATTCGAAGGAAGTTTCAATGCTTTCAAATCCAGAAGTGGAAGCAAAGGGAACTCCAGCCTATATTCCTGTCAGCTATTCTGTACTTTTTCCTTCAGTCATATTTAATCAAAGGGTAGGAATGCAGCTCCTTGCTTTTATTGACCCTAGTTCTGCTGCATATACACGTGCTTATGGTACAATAATGCTAAAAGGCCCTCTTGCAGGACCAATAAGTTATTCATTTTCTACAGTCTTTGGAACCGAAAGATTTAAAAATATTATGAACCTTTCGGATTTTTATCTTTATTTCATTCCGAATCAGAACATTCAGGTGTCTCTTGGAGCAAGTTATGCTTCTGGAAAACTTTTCTTCTTTAGTCCTTTTGTAGGCTTTACTTCTTATACAGCATATAATTCTTCTTTAAGTCCTCAGCTTTCTGCAGTTCTTATGCCTTCTCTGTCTTTTTCTTATGTACAGAAAAAGTTATGTTCCTTGCTTGACCTTGCTGCAGTTTTTGCAATGCCGGAAGTAAAGCCGGAATTTAAAGGCGTTGATGGATCTGTAAAAATTATTTTCAATATTTACAGTGATTTACAGTTGAATTTTAAGGTTGCAGGTTTTTATGACCTGTATGATGATTCAATAAATGAAACCAGCATTTTCTTTGAATTAAGTGCTGCTTTAGCATTTTAGGCAATATCAGGAGTTTTTATGAAAAACAGAAATCGTTTTTTTGCTTTGTTAATAGTCCTTATGTGTTTTGCTTCCAATGCTTTTTCTGCCCCGGCAATTGTATCTTATGTAAGGGGCAAAGTGGAAGTTTGCCGCGGTGAAAAATGGCTGCAGCTGAAAATTGGAGATAAAATTAATCCTTCTGAAACTATCAGTACAGGTTTTCAGTCCGAGGTAAAGATAAAATATAACGATTCTCTTATGGTTCTGGGGGCACTTACCCGCATAACGCTTGATGAATTCAGTGAAACTGAAAATAAAGATACTGTTTCTGCATATTTAAGTACCGGCGCTGTACGTTCAAAAGTAATTCATACAGAAAGTAAGCGTGTAAGTTATACCGTAAAAAGTCCTGTTGCTGTTGCTTCTGTTCGTGGAACGGATTTTATTGTAACAAGTGCAGGGGCTATAAGCTGTAATGAAGGTGCCGTTGCTGTCTATGCAAATACAGAAAAAAGGAGGATGGCTTCTAATTCTTCCACTCCTGTTAAATCTGAAAATTCCGAAGAGGCAGAAGACCTGCCTTCAGGTTCTAATGATTCTGCCACTGCCACAACTCCTGCATCAGAAATAAGTGCAGATGCTCCAGTCGGGGCTGTTGTAGTTGCAGTGAATCAGCAGGTTAATGTAATGAAGAATGGGCTGATTGATAACCCTGCAGATAATCTGGATAGAAAGAAATCCAGTATTATCAATTCCGTTTCTGCACCTCTTACAGCAGAAACTGTTTCCTTTGGAACTTCTTCTGCCAATCAGGCAAAGACCAGTATAAATGATATACCTCCGGTAATTCAGAATACTGAAATTAACATTACAGTGAAGCTTTCCGAGTGAACCAGATTTCTGTACATAATGTAAAATTCCGATATCCTCAGTCCGCTGTATATGCTGTAAATGATGTTTCTTTTGAGATAGAAAAAGGAGCGTATATTGCGATAGTCGGCTATAATGGCAGCGGTAAAAGCTCGCTCGCCCGCCTCTTATGCGGTCTTGATGAACCTGAATCTGGTTCTATAGAAATTGCGCCAAATAACCGCATTGGAATAATTTTTCAGTCACCAAAAGAACAGCTTGTAAGCGGACTTGTACAGAGAGATACAGCCTTTGGCCCTCAAAATCTTCTTTTGTCACCCGCAGAAGTTGAATTAAGAACCATAGAAGCCCTGAATATAGTTGATATGCTGGATAGGGCAGATTCTTCTACTTCTGCTTTGTCTTTAGGGCAGACACAGAAGATTGCCCTGAGTGGAGTTATAGCACTTTCTCCTGAAATTTATATTCTGGATGAAGCAGTTTCAATGCTTGATCCTCAGTCCAGGAAAGATATTCTTGACTTTATCCGTTACCGTCATAAATGCGGAAATACAATAATTCAAATCACTCATGATATAGATGTTATACAGGAAGCCGATACCGTGATTGGAATGGATAAGGGGAAGATTACATTTTACGGTACGCGTTCTGCTTTTATGGCAGATGAAAAGTTAGTCAGCTGGATTCAAGGCCCTGTCTTAGAAAAAAAAGATAAATCTACAGTTGATTTTTCTGGTAAAAAGATTTCATTCAGCCTTAAGAACCTTTCTTTTAAATATGAAAAAAATGTTCAGAGTAAAGGCGTTGAGAATATTTCCTTTGATTTATATGAAGGGAGCATTACAGCACTGACCGGGCCTTCTGGCGCCGGAAAATCTACAATTCTGGAACTGTGTTCAGGCTTGCTTGAAGGGGAGGGGGAAATTAAGTCTTGCAGCGGCAGGCCCGCCTACGCACAGCAGAATGCAAAAGCGGCTCTTTTTGAAAATTTCGCAGCTGATGACGTTGCCTTTGGGCCAGAAAATTTAGGGCTTACAGGAAAAGACCTTGTTGAGCGGGTTCGCAATTCTATGGATATGGCAGCCCTTCCTTTTGATGAATTTGGAGAGCGCAGAACCTTTGCACTTTCTGGAGGAGAACAGAGACGGCTTTCTATAGCTGGAATTTTAGCCCTTGGAACAGATGTAATTTTATTTGACGAGCCTACAGCGGGAATAGACGGCAAACGCCGTTATGAAGTGCTTATGATGATGCGTAATCTTGCCGCTCAAGGAAAGACAATACTGTTCAGCACTCATCATCCTGATGAAGCTGAATTTGCAGACCGTGAAATTAAAATTGAAAACGGAAAGATTATTTCAGATTCCTACAAGGCAAATGATAATTTAAAGGAACTTTCAGATTCCAGCAATGAAGCCTCTGCTGTAAGTCCCTATGCATCTGCACTCATGCTTAAAGGGCTCAGAAGCCTTTCTGCAGGGCTTTCAGGACACAAAAAAAGCCAGCTTTCACTTATAGAAAAATTGCCTCCCGCTTTCAGAATGATTGTTTTTGCATTATTTTTTGTTTTTTCACTTGCAGCCCGTCCCTGGTATATAACTGCTATTGCACTTGCCCTTTCTCTGGTTTATTGCAAGATTTCAGGTTTTTCTTTCAGGCGGCTTATTCCCGCAATATTAAAAATCATGCCCTTCCTGCTCTTTTTCAGTATTTTTCAACTGATTTTTCATCCCGCCCTGCCGGATGAAGTCCGCTTTACAAAGTGGAAGTGGTTCATGATTACGCCATCAAAACTGCTGTTCTGTCTGGAGTCAATTTTAAGGACTTTAGGGGCTCTTTCCTGCATCTCTGCCTTTTTTGTTTCTACCCCGGAATATGACCTTATAGATGGTCTGAAAAAACTCCTGCGTCCTCTGGAACTTATAAAGGTTCCTGTTCGTTATTTTATTTTGATTGTTGAAATAATTTTCCGCTTTATTCCTCTTCTGGTGGATGAAGCAGGTTCCATATTAAAAACTCAGTTGATTCGCGGCGGTCTTGGTCAGAAAAAAGGCCGTCTGCAGCGTATAAGGGCCGTAATTCCCCTTATAGTCCCGCTTATAATACAGACAATTAAACGCTCCGAATCTCTGGCAGATGCAATTACAATGAGGTATTTTAAATGAAAAATAACTTTAACCTTTGTCCCATGTGTGGAAGCCGTAAAATAGAAAACCATGGAAACAGAAAATGGCTTTGTCCTGATTGCGGTTTTGACCTGTATTGCAACGTGGCAGCGGCAGTAGGCATTATTATTTATGATGATGATTATAACGTGCTTTTTGAAGTAAGGGCTAAAGACCCTAGAAAAGGATATATTGCAGTGCCAGGCGGCTTTGTAGATTTTGATGAGTCTGCAGAAAATGCCGTTCTTCGTGAATGCAGGGAAGAGATAGGCGTGAATATTTCTCCCCAGGACGTAAAGTTTTTATGCACAAATCCAAATACTTATCCTTACAAAAATATTGAATACAAAACCTGCGATATATTTTTTGCAGCGCATCTGCCTGCAGGCTTTTCTTCTATCAAAGATTTTATTGCTTCTCTAAAAGCACAGGAAAGCGAAGTTGCAGGCTTTGCTTCTTATTCTGTAAAGACAAAAGAGGATGTAGAAAAACTTCCCCTTGCTTTTGAAAGTGCCCAGGCAACTCTTAATTCATTTGTAGAAAGAATAAAGGCAGGTGGTATTTAATGACATTGCATAGAATTATAAGCATCTTGGCTGTAATCCTTCTTGTAATTGACATGATTTGGTTTGCAGTCAGGATGATTCGCTATAAGGCTGATGAAAACAAAAAAGCACTTATTCCAGAAAAAGGTTTTCTGGTAAGGGAAATATTAATCTATGTATCTTCGGCGGCAATAATTTTCTTCTGTTTTTTTATAGATTTTGGCTTAATGGGAAATGCCGTTTTAAACGCCTGCGCCGTAATCGCCACAGAAATTGCAAATCGCCAGTGGATGCCTTCCTAACGCTATTGACACAGTCATCTCTTTTTGATATAGTAATCATATTCTGGTGTGGTACCCAAGCGGTAAGGGATCGGTCTGCAAAACCGTCATTGGTTGGTTCAACTCCAATCCACACCTTATGAGCTGGTGCCTGGGCATCAGCTTTTTTTTTTGGAGGCAATGTATGAAATTGCATCAGATTATTACAAGTCTTCTGGAAACAGACCTCTACAAGTTTTCCATGGGGCAGGCCATTTACCATCAGTATCCTTCTTACAAAACACGCTGGACCTTTAAGTGCAGAAATACAGATGTGAAATTTACACCTGCAATGGTAGAAGAAATTAAAGCTCAGATTTCTGCTTATTGTGACTTGCGTTTTAAAGAAGATGAACTGGATTATCTTTCTAAAATAGAATGGCTGCATGAAGATTACATTGACCACCTCCGTATCTGGAAGCCCCGCTATCAGGATTTCATCATTTCTACAGATTCTGAATGTGGTTTTTCTTTAGAGGCAATTGGAACCTGGCTGAATACTTCTATGTATGAAATTCCTGTCCTTGCCATCATAAATGAAGTTTTCTACCGCATGACCTATAATTACGATGATTTGTTTGCACAGTATAAGAGGAAACTTGCTGAAAAAACACAATGGCTTAAAGACGGCACTTATAATCTGGGCTTGTTTTCTGAATTCGGTCTGCGCAGGCGTTTGTCTGCAGAAGCCCAGGAACTTGCCGTAGAAACACTCTGCAGGACAAATCCGGACTATAAGGAATCTAAGTGTATAGGAACTTCCAACGTATACCTTGCCAAAAAGTTCAACGTGGTTCCTGTGGGCACAATGGCTCATGAATTCGTGATGTGTGTAGGGCAGGGAAATCCAATGTATAATCCGGCCTTTTCAAACAAACTGGCAATGGATTCCTGGACAAAGGAATACGGCGTTTTGAACGGAACTTACCTTACAGACACCATAGGAGATGAAACTGCCCATCTGGATATGGAATACACTTACAGTGTAAGTTTTGCCGGTGTTCGTCATGATTCTGGGGATCCTTATGAATGGGGAGAAGCCTGGATAAAGCATTTTGAAAACTATTATAACAAATATCATGATGAGCGTGTAAATCCAAAAAATAAAACCCTGCTTTTTAGTGACAGCCTTGATTTTGAACGTGCTTCAAAACTTTATGCACATTTTAAGAGCCGGATTAAAGTTGCCTTTGGAATCGGGACATATATAGCAAATGATACTGATGTTCCGGCCCTGAACATTGTAATGAAGGTAAGCGAATGTAACGACCGTCCTGTTGCAAAACTTTCTAATTCAGACGGAAAGACCATGTGTAAAGATGATGACTATATTGAATATCTAAAAAAGACTATAGACTGGAGGCTTGCACACAAATGAGTTTAAAAGACGAAGCAATCGCTTTTGTAAAGAATTATTTTGAAAAAAACGGAAGCCCTGAAACTAAAGCCCTTATAGGCATTTCAGGAGGAAAAGACTCTGCTGTTGTAGCAGCCTTGTGTTGTGCGGCTCTTGGAAAAGAGCGTGTAGTTGGCGTAATGATGCCAAATGGCAGTCAGAAAGACATAGAAGACTCAAAAAGGGTGTGCAGCCTTCTGGGCATAAAAAATTACACTGTAAATATTCAGGATGCCTATAAGGGGATGCGCAGTTCTATCTGCTCTGCTATGGAACATCCTGAACAGGAAGAAACTCCTGCTCAGTTTAATACAAATGTTCCTGCAAGGCTTCGCATGGTAACTCTATACGGACTTGCGGCAATGCTGGGGGATGTTAGAATTTCCTGCAATGGCAACCTTAGTGAACGTCTGGCCGGTTTTTTTACCCTCTGGGGAGATGGTGCTGGAGATTTTGCTCCATTAGCCTACCTTTTTGTAGAAGAAGTAATTCAGCTGGGACTTGAACTTGGCTTGCCGGAAGATATGGTAAGAAAGGCTCCAAGTGACGGTATGTGTGGCATGACGGATGAAGAAAAACTTGGCTTTACTTATAAAGAACTTCAGCTTGTAGCAACAGGAAAAGAAAAACAGGTTGATGCCGGAAAAGCCGCAGTAATAAATAAGAAAATTGATTCTATGGCTTGGAAGCGCCGTCTGTTAAATTTGCCATGCTTTGTTCCGTCGTATAAAAATCCGGATGACTGGAAATGAAAATCGCACTCTATGGCGGCAGTTTTGACCCCTGGACAGCTGCTCATCAGGAAATAACAGAAAGGCTTTCTGCTCGTTATGACAAGGTTCTGGTTATTCCTACCGCCATTCACTATTACAAATATGACAAACAGATGTTCAGTTTTGAAGAACGCCTGAAAGATGCCAGAAAGCATCTCTTCAATTTAAAAAATGTGAAAGTTCTTGATCTGGAAAAAAATATTGATGAAAACTGGCGTTTTATAGATACTCTTGAATGTCTGCGCCTGATGTATGGTCTTGAACATGAATACTATGTAGCGATTGGTTCTGATTCTCTTCAAAACTTTACAAAATGGTATTCCTGGGAGAAAATCTTAAAAGCAGCAAAACTGCTTGTATTTAACCGTCCAGGTTACGACCAGAACTTTCCAGAAATTCCATTTGAATATCTTCAAATGGAAAATCCTGTAAGTTCAACAGAAATCAGAAATCAACTTAAGTCTGAATCAGTCAAAAATTGACTTTACTGCATCTCCAACATTTTTACCTGCTTCCTGCAGATTCTTACCTGCTTTTTTCAAATCTTTCTTTAAGGCTTTAGTCCATTAATAGAATACTTTTGGGCAAATTCTTCTGCAGGAATCGGTTTTGAAAAACAGAAGCCCTGTAAAAAATCACAGCCAATATTTTTCATTGCATCTGCCATTTCTATGGATTCAATTCCTTCTGCCGTAACCGTAAAGTTCATCTGCTTAAAGGTCTCTACAAGAGTAGGAAGAATCTTGTCTTTTCTCTTAAAGTAATCCCAGACAATTTCCATATCAAGCTTAACGTTTATAAAAGGACAGCTTTTTAGTCTGGTAACATTTGAATAACCGCTTCCGTAATCGTCCAGAACAAACTGAAAGCCTGAGTTTTTCATAATCTGAATCTGTTTTTGGAGCAAGGCGTAATCAATCATGGATTCTTCTGTTATTTCCAGATGAATTATGTCTGCCGGAATACCATATTTATTTAAGATTTCAGAAAAACGGTTGTTCAGGTTTTTATGCATAAATTGAATAGGTGATATATTCACGTTAATCCATGCAAGTCCCATACTTTTAATGTCGTGTTCTTTTATAAAGCGGCAGGTCTTTTCAAACATCTGCTCGCCAAGCTGTCCAATTCTGCCGTTATGTTCTGCAATAGGAATAAACTGAACAGGAGAAATAATATTCCCGTCAGAATCCCTGATTCTGGATAAGGCTTCTGCACCTATAATCTTATTTGTTTTTACGTCAATTAAAGGCTGTAAGAAAAGTTCTACAGAATCCTGTTCCACGGCTTTTTCTACAGCCCTTTTTATTTCTGTATTCCTGTCTGTAATATTTATGGTCTCTTCTGAAATCAAAATGTTTGAAGAATCAATCTTGCTTACGTTGTTTAATGCAGAAATTAAAACGGAGAGCAGCTTTTCTGAATCTGTAAATTGAAGATGCTGTGAAACCTTTACAAAACTGATGTCTAAATATATGCTGTTATTCTCATTAAGAATCCATGGCTCAGAAAATCTTTTGGAAATATCTTTTCTGATTTTAACACCATGCATGATATTTTTTCCTACAAGTATGAATCTGCCGTCCCTTACATAAAATGCATACAGATTAGGCTGATTCTTTGTAAGATAATCTGAAATCATCGCAACTGCGGTATCCATTTGAACGCCGCTGTAGATTTCCCTTAAATCACTATAATTATTAATGATAAATCCTAGTATAAAAGGTTTTGACTCCGGTTTTAATTCCGGCAGCAGAAGGGAAAGTGCTTCCTTGTTAAAAAGGCCTGTTTTTTCATCAAGATAGAAATCTGGATTTTCAAAAGAAAGATAGATGATGATTAAGGATGTAAGACAGAAGGTATCCATTATCAGGTAATTTGAAAAAATAATCCTGACTATATAGCCGATAATTAAGACAGAATTAAAAGATAAACTTGCAGCAAATTTTCTATTTGTAATTTTATTTTTGAAAATTACTGTCAGTATCAGGGAAGTTATAGCCAGATAGAAACTGCTTATGTAGATGGCATTGTAAAAAGTCATTCGGGCATATCCCTCTTCTGTCATGTCAAAGATAGAAGGGTAGAAGAGGTTTGTAAGTACAAGAAGTTCGGATGCCGTAAAAATTATGATGGAAATAGCAGCCAGAAGTTTTGCCCTTGAAAAACGGATATTAAGAATATCTGCCGTAAAAATAAAGAAGAAAAATCCCCGTAAAAGAAAGAGCATAAAAAAGACTACATTTATAATCTTCAAAAAGGTGGTTGGAAATAAAGAATTATGCTCCAGACATTTTGAAGAAATTCCGTCTATCAAAATAGTAGCCATTTCTACTAGTAGTATGATTAAAAAAGTCTTGTTAAGTCTTATTGGTATTCTTCGACGGGAAAAATAGAATAAAGTGAATAAAATAAGAATTATTAAGCTTGGGATGATAAAATCATAATTCCACATAAATTTACTCCATATGAATTTTTTATGAATCCACCCTGATGCTTTTATATCTATATATAATTATGAGGGATAAAAGTGAATTTTGCAAGTTAATAATACTTGCAAGTGTGCATAAAAAAAGGTGGCTGCTGTTCAGCAGCCACCTTCAGCTTAGTATTCTAAACTAAAAGATTAGAAATTAACTGTGAATTCGATTGGGAATGTAACAGTGCAAGCAAAGTCATCAGCCCAGCCGAGAGCGAAGTTAGCACCACAGTCGATAGCACATGTTCCAACGTTGAATCCAAGACCGAGTTTTACTCCAAGTGAATCATCCATTACACCATATCCGTCAATCTGAACATAAGGTGTGATAGCGTCAAGAGCATACTGAGCTTTGATTTCGAAACCGTCTTTGAAGATTTTTGGATCTGTATCCATATCTGCATTTTCAGCAAAGTTCAATTCAAGAACATCTACTACATAGAGTGTGAATGCATCTGCATGGAATTCAAAGTAGAGCTGTCCAGTCAAGCGGTCAAGTTCAAGAGAGAAGTCTTCTTCTGAACCACCATATGGATTCTTTTCTTTCATTACGAGAGCCAAGTCAGCAAAGTAACCTGTCTGACCCCATGGCTGGTTAGCAAAGTAGAGGTCGAAAGCCATTGGAGTTCCACCCCAGCACTGTGTCTGAGCAAATCCATGTGGATTAACTTTAGCACCGCGGTTAATGCTACCTCCGATTGTTCCTACACCGTCGATTGTGTAAGCACCACCGAACCAGAAAGCACCAAGCTTGCGGAGACCAACATAGTCTTTGTCGAACCAGTATGTGTTATAAGCACGAGTTCCCCAGAGTCCTGTGTAAGCAGCACCAATACCAGCACTTAACTTAAGAGCTCCAAAGTCAAAGTCAGCAGCGAATCCATAGTCTTCGCGGTTGATAACTGCAGCCCACCATCCAAAGTGTGGTTTTACACCATAATCATATCCAATGTAACCAACTGTTACTTTAATCTGCTCGATTGGTTTGAACCAAAGGTTCCATTCCTGAACATTCTGATCGTTACTAACAACCCCATGGTCACCAGGTGCATAGCTGAATACTGTTGCTCCAGCCTGGTCTCCAGAAACATCGAACTTCCATACGAAGTCTGAACTTCCCTGTGGATCCCATTCATTCAGTTCAATAGCATTGAAAGTTCCGTCTGCGATTGTAGCCAGATTTCCATCCAACTGAATCATAGCACTGATATCCAATGCAAATACGCTAGTTGCCAGAACAGCAGCAGCGCTTAAAATTCCAACGATTTTTTTCATTTGAAAAAATCCTCCTTTTTTTTTGTAGACTTCACAGAACAACGTTCCTTATGTGAAATCCTCTTTTTTTTTAAATCCTAACACGTAGGAGTGCAGAAGTCAAGAAAAATTTTATTTTTCTTTTTGATTTTCTGTAACGTTATAATCATCGGTTTGTTTGTAAAATTTAATTAATTTTTTAGCTTATAAAAGGCTCTGTTCCAGAGCCAGTTTGATTAAAAAGTATTCGTTTTTATTGCCCTTTTATTTCGGTCAGTGGCGAACAACTTCTACCTTTTGACATAAAAACAGAACAGTAGGTATGTTGTATAAAATACAGCTCTTTAAATTTTCTGATTCAATTAGGAACTGATTATTACTGAAAATTGAATTACGATTTTGGTTTAGATAGAACTTTTTTTGAAGGTTTCTGTTTGAATTAATTTTTCTCTTTAATATTACATAGAGATTTCTTTTTACTTAAAAAAGTTTATTTTTTTCATACAAAGAACTTGCTTCATTCAAAGAAATAAAGATTTTTTATAACAAAATTTTATAATTTTCTTTCGATTTTTCCCATTTTTCCGTCATTTCCGCAAGCCTGCTCCCTCCTATTTAAACCGAGGATTTTTTCAAATGAAAAAAATCGTTGGAATTATTGGAGCAGCAGCAGTGCTTGCTTCTAGTGTTTTTGCAGTAGATGTTTCTGCCAGAGTAATCATGGAAGGAAGCTTAGCTTCTGGATCTGGAGATACAGTAAACTTACTAACATTAAATCAAAAAGATCAGAAAGATGATGATGCCCTTATTTTTAGCATTAATGATGGAAATGCAGGTGCTAACTTTCAGGCATGGTATAAGTACGATGGTTCAGATGGTACTCAGAAACTTGGAGCACGCTCTGCAAATGTTTGGTTCAAGCCAATTGATCAGATAAAAATCACAATTGGTGATGTTTCAATTGGAACATATAAAGAAATGATTCACTGGTGGAAAGATCCAACAGGTGCTTCACGTTCTTATCATAGCGCATGGAGAAGCAAGTATTCTTCATATGCCGTTGCAGAAGGTCCTGGATTTGCTGTTGAAGTAACTCCAATTGATGGTCTTTGGATTGCAGCTGCAGTTGCTGCTCCTCAGACAGAAACATTTAAAGACGATGGCAGTGTAGATGCTCTTGGCGGAGGTAAAGCTGGTACATTCTTTACAAAAGGTTCTGATGCACGTGCAGCTTGGGGTGCTGGTGTAAAATACGATTTTAACAGCGTTCTTGGAATTCCTTTAACAGCAGCAATCACTTATCGTGATGGCGGAAACTATCTTGAACACAATGTTACTTGGCAGGTAGCTTATGAGTCTCTTCCAAAGATTCTTGCAATTGGTGCAGATTATGGAAATCCATGGGCAAACGGAATTTATGCAATGGTTAATGCTCGCCTTCACTTCTCTCCAGCAGATTCTTGGGGATGGGGTACTACAGACGATGTAAAACTTCGCGGTATTGCAATTGACAACTACTTCAAGTTCACTATGGATGCTATGAAGATTCACTTCCGCGCTCCAGTAACAATCAGACTTGATCCAGACAAGACAAATGCTGACCCTTCATATCTTGAATGGGAATTGAAGTTTGAATATGCTCTTGACGGATTTACACCATATGTTCTTGCAGGAACAGGAGTTGAATCAAATGCAACTTATGCTCTTGACAAAACTTTTGGAGACACATTCTGTGTTGATATTAAACCTGGTGTAACATTCAGTGTTGGAAGCTGTGCTATTGATTGTGGTGTTCTTCTTCAGGTTCCAGCTAAGGATGGAGACTTCAAATGGTCTGTTCCATTCTCTGCTAGTGTAAAATTCTAGTATAAACATGTAAAACTGTTTGATAGGAACGCTCCCTGCAAAGGGAGCGTTCCTTGTTTTTTAAATGAAAAAAATAGCAGCAATTATCGTAAAATCCTTTACGGAAAGCAATCATTAATTAGACATTCTATTACCGTGATTTATGATGTTATAGAAATGAAGCCATATAGGCAGGCAGATAGGTAATCCCGTTTTCAAATTTGTAATCTGCTGTATGAAGTACATAAGAATCGCCTATATATTCTGCATATTTTTTTTGAAATTTATTAAGGGAATTTGTTGTATATCTTTTTGTTGATTTTACTTCAATCGGTGAAATGTTATGACGGGCTGTCGTTTTGCTTTTTGAAATAAGAAAATCAATTTCCATACGGTCATCTTTATTTTTATTATCTGCTTTAGAATAAAAATAAAGGTTATGCCCGCTTGCAGTAAGCATCTGGGCCACAATATTTTCAAAAATCATCCCTTCATTAACTTCCAGTTTTCCGAACATAAGTTTTTTATAAACATCTTCACTTACAAGTCCTCGTTCATCAAAAGCATGGCTGATTAAAAGACCTGTATCACCCATATAGCATTTTAAAGTAGTTCTGGTCATATTAAGCTTAAGTGCGATATTTGGTTCATCAGAATTGTAGCAGATATTAACTATTCTGGAATCTTTAAGCCACATAAAGGCATCATCATAATCCCGCATTTTTGCATCTTTCTTTAGTGAAACAAGGCGGAACTTTTTTTCATGTTTAGAAAGCTGGGAAGGAATTTCATCAAAAATTCCTTCGGCTTTCAGTTCAGAACCTTTTGCATGTTTATGAATATCATTACGGTAAAGTTCAAGAATAGAGCGTTTTACTGCATCAACTTTTTCAAAATCTTTAGATTCTACATACTCACTCACTGCCTGAGGCATTCCACCTATAATAATATATAATCGGAATAAATCCATTGCCTTTCTGTGCAGCGCCTGCCCCATCGGCTGTTTTTTTTCAAAACATTCTTTTATAGCTGGATATAAAGTTTCGTTTCCTATTGCCAGCAGAAACTCTTCAAAATCCATCGGGTTCATTTTTAAGTGAAGTTCTTCGGAAGGAATTATTATGTTTTCTGTATTTTTCTTTATGGATACAAGAGAGCCTGTTTCTATAAAATCATACCGCCCATCTGCAACCAGATATTTTATTGCAGCCCTTGCTCTTGGGAAAAACTGTACTTCATCAAAAATAAAAACTGTATCTCGTTCATAAAATTTTACTGAGTAATAGGACGAAAGTTTTAAAAACAGGATATCAAGATTATCAAGATATTTTTCAAAGATTTCTTTTACCTCATCTGAAGCGGCATAAAAATCAATAAGCAAATATGACTTGTACTCATTTTTTGCAAAATTTTCAGCAATCCAGCTTTTTCCTGTTCGCCTTGCCCCGTCAATCATGATTGCTGATTTACCCTGAGATTCATTTTTCCATTTAAGCAATGTATCATACATCTTTCTATACATATAAAATACACCTTTTTGACTTTAATAAAAGTAATTATTTACACTTTTTTAAGAATTAGTTATAGCCTAATATACACTTTTTTTACCGTTTTGGCAATTTTTTTTGTGCCAGAATGCACCAGATGCCCCGTTTTTTACCTAAAAAAAATCCCAAAATCAAGGATGTCTTCCTGCTTGTCCGCTCAATTTTCCCCGCAAAAACTTTTCTGTTACTTAAAAAACTTAATTTTATCCCCTCTGATTTTTGCTTCCTCCTCCGCAAAATTCCGGTAAATTTTTATAAAATTTTTTCCACCTGGCATGAAACTTTCCGCGGCAGGCAGGGCTGCACCTCTCCGATTTTAATCGAGGATTTTTTCAAATGAAAAAAATCGTAATGGGAATTGCAGCACTTGCATGTGCAGTTTCAATGTTCGCAGTTGATTTCTCAGCTCGCGTATACATGACAGGAGATGTCGCAAGCGGAAGTTCCGCAGACGGCTCAAATGTTGAATTGTTAAAACTTAAGAGTGCAGACCAGAAAGATGCAGATGCTTTGGTTTTGTCTGGAAGTTCAGACAATGCTGGTGCTCAGTTCCAGTTCTGGTATAAGTATGATGGAACAGACGGAATGCAGAGTCTTTCAATCCGTTCTGCTAGTCTCTGGTTTAAACCAATCGATCAATTGAAAATTACAGTAGGAGATCTCTCTGTAGGAACTTTCAAAGAACAGCTCCACTGGTGGAAAGATCCAACCGGTGCAAACTATGGCGAATCAAAATCTTGGGCTGGAAAATACTCTTCTTATGCAACAGTAGAAGCTGCAGGAATTAATCTGGAAATTACTCCAATTGACGGATTATGGATTGCTGCTGGTGTAGCTCCTGGAGCTGACAAAGCATGGATTACTTTCTCAGATCCAATCAGCGTTCTTGCTTATGGTGTTGCAGCTACATACAATCTGCAGGGAGTAACAGACCTTCCAATCTCTCTTGGTGTTTCTTGGCGTGATGCTGGAAAAGGAGAGACAAAGATTCTTGCAATTGGCGGAACTTATGGAAATGCATGGTCTGATGGATTTTTTGCAATGTTGAATGCACGTTTCAATATCAGTAAAAATGATCATACATGGTGGTCTAGCGATAATGAAGTATCATTCCGCGGTGTAGCTTTGGATAACTACTTCAAGTTCAATGCTGGTGCATTCTGTGCAGAACTTCGTGCTCCAGTAATCATCCGCTTCTCTGGAAATGATGATGATCCATCTTACATGGAATTCAGTGCTAGAGTTAAGTACGCTCTTGATGGATTTACACCATACTTCCTCTTCGGATCTGACATTGATAATGATGGAGAAATCGCATTCAACGATACATTCGGTGATGATTTCAATATCGAACTTAAACCTGGTATTCAGTTCAATGTTGGTTCTTGTTCAATCGACCTTGCTGCTCTTATCAGCATCGGACGTGGTTCAGATCGCGTAATCGGATGGTCAGTTCCTTTCGAACTTTCAGTTGCATTCTAACATAAGTTAATGCTAAAGAACCTGCATCTTTTCCGAGATGCAGGTTCTTTTTTTTTAAATAGGAATATCATATGCCACTTGAACAGGCTATTATAAAAAAATTAGAATGTGTTAAAGGTTCAGAAAATAAAGCAAGTTCACATAGTATCTACAATAATATGTCTCAAAATTCTTTCTGGCAGATGTATTGTAAGAATCCACCTATTATTTTGCATCTCTTGTAAAATCATGCTATAATAATTCTTCGGGGGTATAAATATGTCATACGCTGTTTTAGAAGAAAAATTACAGGCAATTCCAGAACAATATTTTGATCAGGTTTCTTCCTTCCTTGATATAATTTTAAGCTTATCTGAAAAAGAAATTGTTCCAGAAAAAAAGAATGCTTCAAAACACTTGCTTCATGGGCTTGCAAGAGGTGAATTTAAATATCCCGATGACATAAATTTATATGATAATGAAATAGCAGACATGTTCGGGGTTTAAAATGAATTTATTACTTGATACTCATATTCTAGTTTGGTTTCATACAGCAGATTCCAGATTGTCATCAAAAGCTTTTGATTTTATAATGAATTCAAATAATGAAGTTTTTTACAGTCCTTTAAGTATTTGGGAATCTGAAATTAAAAATATACTCCATCCTGATATATTTCCTTTCTCTGGAAAACGTTTAGATGATTTGTGCAGGGAATCTGGAATGACATTTCTTCCATTACTTTCTGGACAGATTACCTTATTAAATACTTTGCAATATTCTAAAGATGCACCACGACCACACAAAGACCCTTTTGACAGAATGTTAATTTGTCAGGCAAAATCAGAAAAAATGTCCTTTCTTACTCACGATGAGTTAATTCCTTATTATAGGGAAGAATGTATTATTTCTGTATAATATTTCCGTATATGTCAAAATAGGTTATAGAAATGTAAAATAAAAATCGAATGTAAAATTTTCCTCGAAGTGTATATTTTTTTGAAATGACTTAAATGTTATGTAAATAATTTACTGCAACAGATGTAATAAAACAAAATTCTCACCTGCTACGAAACTTTACTCACGAAAGGCCATTCCCCCTCTCCGATTTTAATCGACTTTATTTAAAAAACACAGGCTACAATTGAGGGGAAAAATGCAAATACTTACAGACCAAAACATAGACGAAGAAGCAGCAAAAGAGTACATCCAGACACCGTACAAAGGCTTGGAATTACTGCCAGAAGTACCAGAAAACCTGACCATCTTAGAAGCTGCAAAGACGCTCCTCTCGCGGGGAGCGTTTCTTTTTCAAGTAAGGTTAATTAAATTGCAAACAGTTCGTTCTGAAGAACCTTCTCTTTTGATTCCGTAAAAAAATCTTTATCTGTAAGCAGCAGGTTATTCATTACTACATAAAAATGCTTTTTAAGAGATAGCATTTCATCAATATTTCTTTTAGTTCCCTTGCTTACGCCATCCCAAATCATCAGTCCATAATCAGAATCTTCAGCCATCTTTATATCTTTCAGTGTGAATTTTTCCCTGCCTTTCAGCCCCATTGAAGGAACATTTAGCGTCATCCATTTACCAACATTGTTTCTAATGGAATTTCCGGCATAATACACTCTGACATTTTCATAATGATGATTATATAGATAGTCTTGTACAAGGAAGTCTGTTCCGTTTGCATCCCCCAGGATTACGGTAAGGTTACTTTTCATTATACCGTCCAGTTTCTGAATGGCAATTATTGGAAGAGACTTTATGCTTATTGAACCAGAAACAAAAACTTTCATCAGTCATTAATCCTTGTCTGGGTAAGTGCGAAAGCATACAGATTTTAATAAGGTAATTATATTCGGTAAAACAGAAATGTCCTGCTTATACTTTAATCTGTATACGAGTTCACCCATCGGACTTCTTTTTGTATCAAACTGAGGATGTCCATATTCATTTTCACCAATGTAAATACTGTAAATCGTATGAACAGAAAAAGCATAACCTTCAATCCATTTATCTGATTTAAGTTGAATCATAAAAACCTCTGCTCTTAATTTTTCAAAATTTGGGGAAATATTTAAATATCACCGCGACTCTTTTACTTAAACATTTTGTATATGAAGGCAAGAAGAAAGCCTCTGCTGCAAAAAACTTTTACCTAAAAAAAATCCCAAAATCAAGGATGTCTTCCTGCTTGTCCGCTCAATTTTCCCCGCAAAAACCTTTCTGTTACTTAAAAAACTTAATTTTATCCCCTCTGATTTTTGCTTCTTCCTCCCGCAAAATTCCGATAAATTTTTATAAAATTTTTTCCACCTGGCATGAAACTTTCCGCGGCAGGCAGGGCTGCACCTCTCCGATTTTAACCGAGGATTTTTTCAAATGAAAAAAATCGTTGGAATTATTGGAGCAGCAGCAGTGCTTGCTTCTAGCATTTTTGCAGCAGATGTTTCTGCAAAGGTAAACTTATTAGGTGACTTATTCAGTTATGGAGAATATCAGGACTGGAATGCTGGTGGAGTATGGAAGAAGAATATAACAGCAATTGGTATTGCCGAAGGTGGACAGTCTTGGAATCCAAGTTTCTCAATGACTGCAAGTGGAGATCAGGCTGGAGCTTCAATGAAGTTCTTTGACTCTGGCGCAACAGAAGCTGTTAGTAATATCAATTACAGTATTTGGTTCAAACCAATCGATATTTTGAAAATTACAGTTGGTAACTTCACATCTGGCCTTAGTCAGGAAACTATAGATTATTCTAATGGTGCAACTGGCATAGATAGCAATGGTGTTGCTCTTTCTCTTTCTTCTGGTGGATTTAATGCAGATGTATTCTTAGTATCTGGTTGGTCTTCTGCAAACTTTGGATGGGATCGTGTAACAAAAATTAACGGCTGGTTTACTAAGGCTGACAAAGCAGATCCTGTAATTGGAGAAACATACATTAAGTTGAGTTATGCAATTGATGGTGTTGGAACAATTGGCGCATATGCAGATTTGAATACAAACCAGAAATATACAGACTGGGGTAATGGTGGAGTTGTTGTTTACTGTCCAGGAGCTGACTTCGGTGTTGGATATGACAATACATTCGGAAATGTTAAAATGTTTGTAAATGTACTTACAGGCTTCGATGATGACTGGAACTTTGGAATTGTAAGAGCAGAAGCTTTCGCAACAACTAACATTGATGCATTAGGATTGTCAGCATTTGTAGTTGGTGGATATGCAACTGAAAAAGTAAAGACAGACATTGCTCAGGACAAACTTGCAAATGTTGCAGGCTTTGGAAAAGGTGCATTTGTAGGATTTACAGCAAAAGCAACATACGGCATCAACGGATGCACTCCATATCTGTACTTAAAGTGTGACAATGCTTTGGCAGATTCTTTCTCTCTTGAAGCAAAACCTGGTGTTGCATTCAATGTTGGTTCTTGTTCTTTGGATGTCGCAGTTGATCTTTATATTCAGGAGCACTTCAAGTTTGACGTACCTGTTGTATGTTCTGTAGCATTCTAACAAACTGACACAGTTCTTATAACAAACAAGGCCGTTCCCCTTGCGAGGAACGGCCTTGTTGTTTTATCATCACTTATAAATGCTACCAAATGCTTATAAAAAAGAAACAATTTGTTTTGGAAGGGCTACAGATGAAAGTCAATAAAATTTAATAATGGGAATGTCTAATAAGTAAGTAATGCGGTGGTTGAGCTTGTAGAAACCACCGCATATAGTGTAAATGGTCATTTCGACAAGCTCAATGACCGCAGTCCCAAATCTTATTAGACATCCCCTTCAACTTTTATTTTTTTAAATTTTTTATCAAATATTTTCCAAACCATTGTATAAAATGAACAATCACGAACTATTATATATATAGGACTTATAAGGAAAACTTATCAAGTCCTTTTTTTTTATTTCTTATTTTAATAGGTGGTGATTTATGAGTCAGTTTTCTAAACCATGGAACGAGCTTACTTTTTCGGACAATTTTATTTTCTGTAAGGTAATGCTGAATGAAGATTTGTGCAAAAGATTTATTGAAATTCTTTTAGGAATAAAGGTTGAGCGTCTCGAATATCTGAATACAGAAAATCAAATTGAAAACTATTATGAAGGGCGGGGAATCCGCATGGATGTCTATGTAAAAGACAGCAACAGAACCTTTAATCTTGAAATGCAAACTGGAGATTATGATTCTCTTCTTTTAAGGGCAAGGTATTATCAGAGTGCGTCGGATGTAGCAACAACTAAACGGCGTACTAAGTTTAATAATCTTAAAGAAAGTTTTATTGTCTTTATTTGCATTGATGACCCTTTTGGGCAGAAGCTTCCTGTATATACTAGGAAAACTACATTTTTAGAGACAGACAAGATTCCTTATAATGACAAAAGTCATATAGTTTTTTATAATGCAAGTGCATACAGTAAAATAACTCAAAATGATGAACTTAAAGCAGTTTTGCGTTTTGTGTATGAAAATAAACCCCAGTCAGATTTTACAGACAGGCTTGAAGTTTCTTCAAATGACGCAAAAGCCCGTTCCGAATGGGAGGATGACTATATGTTTTTTCAGGACATTTTGGAAGACGAAAAAGAAAGGTCGCATGAAGAAGGAAGAATGCAGGGGATGCAAGCTGGTATCAGGCAGAAATCATGTGATGCCGCCGTTGAGCTGCATAACAATGGAGTTCCTGTTGAAATAATCTCAAAATCTCTGAAAATGTCTGTTGAAGAAATTAATAAGCTTATTTCTGAACACAAGAAATAGATTTTGGACTTGCTTAATTGTATGTCAAAATAATATATATAAATAATTTTTTAGATTATAAAACTTGTATTTCAGAATAGTAAAAACATTATAAAACTTGTATTTACACCATGTATAAAGTTCATAAAACTTGTATTTTATATTTGAGTTGAAAATGGAACGAATAAAATTAAGCGATTTAGAAAAATGGTTACATTCCTCTGTACGCAAGCCTCTGATTGTATGGGGAGCAAGGCAGGTTGGCAAAACATATCTTGTAAAAGAGCTCTTTGCAAAGCGTTATTTTAAGGATTTCTTATACATAGACTTAAAGAAAGATGAGCAGTCCAGGGCATTCTTTTCCACAACTTCTGATGCAGATAAATATATCACTTACATAGAAGTTCAGCAGTGCCATCAGGTACTTTCTTCCTTAAAATATTTCTGTCAGGATCACAAGGAACTTCCTGTAATTGCAACAGGTTCTCTGGTAAGTAAAAACCAGAAATGTGTATAAAAACATTTTTTCACAGCTAAATAAAGAAAACAAAAATTTTAAAATTTCCTGTATTGAAAAAGGTAAGTCAAATCGTGATTATTTTAATGCATATGAATGGCTGGAACTTGCTCATGTAATTTACCGTTGTCACAATATAAAAGGGCACGTAAATCTTCCTCTGCAGGAGGAATCTTCAGGTCTGTTCAGGCTTTACCTTGCAGATGAAGGAATTTTTACATATCAGAGTCAGGTAAACCAGTCTGATTTTTTTGTCAAAGAAAGACGAAATACTCTTGCAGGTGTTTTTTACGGAAACTGCACAGCCATAAAAATTTCTTCCAACAATTTTGGATACAACAAGGAAAATGACATTCTGACCATTCCGCATTATGCTGTCTTTGCCCTGGCAAAAAATATCAGGAACATCAATTGATAGAAAAAAAAGCAGCCATGTTTTTTACGACATGGCTGCTTTAGGATATAATACTATTTTTGATTACTCAAAGATAATATCGCGGATGTAAATGTCTCCTTCAGCTCCACGAGGGTCGATATGGATTGAAGAGATTTTAGACCAGTCACAGGCATCTGTTACAGCAGCGAGATGTCTGCCCTGATCTGATTTTCCAGCTTTCAATTCATCAGACAGTTCTACTTCATAAATCTTGTAAGAAGTTGACAGATCCTTCATAAAAGTTGGAACAGACCATGTAGAAATTGCAGTTGTTTTTCCATCTTCCGAAGAGAATTCAAAGACTATAGCATCAGCTGGAGTAAATCCAGTTCCAACCTTTGCAATAACCTTCATTGTTTTTGCATCTTTTGCATTAATTTTATTTGCTAAATTAACTGATGCAGTCATCCATGAGCCGGCTTTTACTTTTACAACCTCAACACCGTCTTCTTCTATTAACGCAGCTTCGCCATATCCGCCAGGCGTTGTAACAGTTGTAGATTTTGCTCCGGCATAAATTCCAGAACTTTCTGGCAACTTAACAGCTTCTGAAGTAAGCTCACCATTAAAAGAACAAGATGCCAGCAATACTGTTGCAGCAAAACTTACTGCAGTAAAAATTTTTGCTATTTTTTTCATTTTATTAATCTCCTTTGTTCTCTAAATTAGAATGCGATTGCAACATTGAAAGGTACAGACCATCCAAGGTTAGCACCCTTCTTGTTAGGAATATCCAGCTTCAATCCAAGGTCTAATGCTGCTCCGCCAAAATTGCAAGTAATACCAGGCTGTACATTCATATCAAGACATGTTTCTGCAAAGTTCTTGTCGAATGTGACTGCTGTATCATTTTCTACATCCAGATATACATTAAGACCGTCAAGAGCATAGATAACCTTCAATTCATATGACATCCATGATGGATTTTTGAAATCATAATCAGAAGCCTTCTTTCCATTTGCAGTTACATCCTGTACAGTTCTGAGAGTTACAGGGAAACGTCCTAAGATTTCTAATGCTTCTACCTTGTATCTGAACATTGTATCAAATGCTACAGCCTGAAGTGCATTCTTTTTTTTCCATGTGTATGAAGTTCCATAAGCACCTACTTTTGAATCTACAGCAGAATAAGAGAAGTTCTCAAATCTAAAGCGGGCATTGAACAATGCATACAGACCTGAACCATAGCGATTTCCATATTCAGCACCAATTGCAGCAATCTTTACTCCATCTTTTCCTGCATCACGATATGAAGCAGCAATATTCATTGGAATTCCTGCAACACCTGCAAGACCATACTTTACATCAATTCCCCAAGATGCATATGTTTCATCATCTTTGCTGTTAAATTTAATAGCTGCAAAGTCGCTGCCAGTTTTTGCTACAAGTCCTCCTGCAATCCAGAGCCCATCTACAGGAGTCAATTCCAATGCAATACCGGCACCTTCAATAGATGAATAGCCTGACCAGCTCCAAGTCTGATGAGTTGCAGCATCTCCACCATCTGGAGATTTCCAGTAGTCCAATGTTTCTCCAAAAGTTTTCAAGGAAACGTCACCAACTGTAACCTTAAGCATATCAATTGGCTTGAACCAAATATTTGCACCTCTAACTCCTAGATTCATAGGGTCAGTTCCGTCATATTTATACCACATCTGGAATTTTGCTCCAGCGTTATCATTATTTACAGAAACAACCAGTGCATCGGCATCTTTCTGATCTTTTGCAGACAGATTCCAGAAGGTCAATGTTCCTTCTTTTTCTTTGTCTCCATCAATATCGATAGTTCCTCCAGCGATACTGCCTTCCATTACAGTACGAGCCGCAAAATCTACCGCAAATACAGAAGCAGCCATAGCAAGTGCTGCAATTCCCATTACGATTTTTTTCATTTGAAAAAATCCTCGGTTTAAATAGGAGGGTGAAGGCTTGCAGAAATGACGGAAAAATGGGAAAAATCGAAAGGAAATTATAAAATTTTGTTATAAAAAAGTCTTTATTTCTTTGGATGAGGTAAGTCCTTTGTATGAAGAAAAATAATTTTTTTTAAGTAAAAAGAAATCTCTTTGTTTTTATAGGCCCCAAAAGCTGCAGGTTTCGGAGATTTTTTTAAGTAAAAAAAAATTAATCACGCAGACTTTTGTTCATTGAAAGAATGATTATTATATAGTAAAATATAAATGTTGTATGACGTAAGTTTTGCGTATGCAATTCTCTGGAGAGTTCCCGCATTCCAGCGGGACGCCGAAGGGTTAGAAGGTACTGATGCACCATTTATGCAAAAGGCTTTCGATATCTCAGGTATAAGGGACGGAGCTATTTAAAGATGTTCTGTTTACTCTTTGGAGAGTTTGTTTTGTCTCATTCAGATAGGGGCGGGCAAACTCTATTTTATTTTAAAGGACAAACAGTATGTTTGACACAATCCTAAACAAAATTGATGATGTTGTATGGGGAATTCCTACAATCATCCTTATTCTGGCAACCGGACTTGTTCTGACAATCCGTGCTCGCGGGCTTCAGTTTACAAAACTAGGACGCGCATTCAAAAGTATCTTTAAAAAGAACGAAGGTCATGGAGAGCTTTCTGGTTTCTCTGCACTTTGTACTGCCCTTTCTGCAACAATCGGAACAGGAAACATTGTTGGTGTTGCAACTGCTATTGCTGCCGGTGGTCCAGGGGCTCTTTTCTGGATGTGGGTTGCCGCAATTCTTGGAACTGCAACAAAATATGCAGAATGTATGCTTGCAATCAAATATCGTGAAGTAAAAGAGGACGGCCACGTTCTTGGCGGACCTTTCTATACAATCGAAAAAGGTATGGGTAAAAAATGGAAGTGGCTTGCAATCCTCTTTGCAATTTTTGGAGTACTTGCTGGTCTTCTTGGTATTGGTACAATGACCCAGATTAACGGTATTACTTCTGCCGTTAATATGGCTTTTGACCCTAATTCTACTCATATTGCATTTACATTCGGTGAAAATTCATATACATGGGCAACTGTAATTGGTGGTATTGTTGTTACAGTTTGTGCAGCCCTTGTTATTCTTGGCGGACTTAAGCGCATTTCTAAAGTTGCAGAAAAAGTTGTTCCTGCAATGGCAATTATCTATGTATTCCTGGGACTTTCTGTAATCATTATGAACGCAACCCGCATTCCAGCAGCTTTTGTTATGATTTTCAAGAGTGCATTTGGATATAAGGCTGTAATTGGTGGTGCTGTTGGTTGGACACTCAAGCAGATTACAGACTCAATGCAGAAAGGTATTGCACGCGGTATCTTTTCTAATGAAGCCGGACTTGGTTCTGCTCCTATTGCTGCTGCTCCTGTTCAGACAAATGAACCTGTAGAGCAGGGCCTTGTAAACATGACAGGAACTGTAATTGATACACTGATTGTTTGTACAATGACAGGTCTTGCAATCGTTCTTGCCCTTACAAACCCGGAATTCTTTGCTCAGTATGAAGCAAACGGCTGGAAAGGTGTTGAACTTACTGCAAATGCTCTTTCTTTTGATCTTGGTGGTGATGGAGTTTCTGTTCAGTTCCTTCTTATGCTTTGTCTTGCATTCTTTGCATTCACAACAATTCTTGGATGGGATTATTATTCAGAAAAGTGTCTTGAATACATCACAAACGGAAGAATGAAGCTTGTATTCATCTACCGCATTATTTACATTATTGCTATTGCAATTGGGCCATATTTTACTGTAAATGCTGTATTTACTATTGCTGATATTACAAACGGTCTGATGGCAATTCCTAACTGTATTTCTTTGATTGTTCTGAGCGGAGTTGTAGCTAAAGAAACAAAGGACTATTTTAATAAATATCCAAGCCTGTAATCTAAAAAAACAAAGGGGATGTCTAATAAGTTCGTTTCGTAGTGGTTATTGAGCTTGTCGAAACCACCGCATTTTGAACTTTTTAGTCATCCCCTTTCTGGGCTCTAGAAAATTTCTTTTACACCATCGCCACTGGAGCAGGCAAAAAATCCGCCTTCATATCCTACAACTTTTGAATATCCGACCTGAACATTTTTAATAAAGTCTTCCGTGCAGTCTTTGTGTACAAGGGCAATGGCACAGCCTCCAAAGCCGGCTCCTGTCATTCTGGCGCCAATGCAGCCTTTCTGTTTGCCTGCTACATCCACAAGTGTATCAAGTTCAATGCCTGTTACTTCGTAATCATCACGCAGGGAAGCATGAGAGGCGTAAAGCAGTTTTCCAAGTTCTGTAAGGTCGTTTGCTTTAAGTGCATCTACGGCTTTTAGAACCCTGTCCATTTCTGTAACGCAGTGGCGGACTCTGCGGTAAATTACATCATCTTTTATTACAGAACCGGCTTTTTCAAACACTTCTGGCGTAATGCTGCACAAATCCGGCACGTTAAGTCCTGATTTCTGCAGGATTGCAAGGCCTTCTTCACACTGGGCACGGCGTTCATTGTATTTTGAATCGGCAAGTTTTCTCTGCTTTTTTGTGTTCATTACAACAAAGCGGTAGTCACCAAGATTCAGAGGCACGTATTCATGCTCAATTTTTGCGCAGTCAAGGACTTCTGCTGTATCTTTTTTTCCGGTCGCAATAATGTACTGATCCATGATTCCGCAGTTTACGTTCATGAATTCGTGTTCGCTCTGCTGTCCCATAAGGGCAATGTCTTTTCGGCTGATATTAAAGCCAAAAGTTTCGCTTACTGCCCAGGCAAAGCCACATTCCAATGCAGATGATGATGAAATGCCCCCTGCGCTAGGAACATTGCTGGCAATCAGAACTTCAAATCCGCAAGGGAAAGTGTAACCGTTCTTTTTCATGCAGGAAAGAATTCCGTTCAAAAAGTTTGCATAATCATTTGCCTTGTCGAATTTAAAATCATCATTAATATCAAAAGTGTAAGTGCCCGGGAAAAATAGGTCGTTGTAAATAATCTTGCTGTCTTCTCGCTTCCGGATTGCGCAGTAAAGGTATTTGTCAATTGCGGCTGGAAAAACCTTGCCTCCGTTGTAGTCAATGTGCTCGCCGATAATATTTATGCGGGCTGGTGAAGCAAACATGCGGATTTCTCCTCCCTTGCCGTACACTTCAATAAAATTTTCTTTTAAAAGTTCAGGTGTTACATCAAATTTTTCTTTCATTTTATTATTCTTCCTTCTTTGTTTTTAATTCTTTCTATATAATCTGCTACGCTTGTAAGGGGCCTGTCAAATTCCATGCCGCCTACCTGCATTTTGCCTTCTGTTTTTTCTTCCAGGGCAAAGCCTATGTTGTGAATGTCAGAACCGCTTGTCATGGGAAAATTGTAAAGTTCGGCATAATGCAGGGCAAGTTCATTCTGGTCAGGGGTGTTCCCCCCGTTGTAAACTTCCACACCATGAACTTCACGCGGGTGCAGGTGGATTGCATTTATGTATCCGCGCAGACGGAAGGGGTGAGCCTGCAGCATAAGTCCGCCTTCCCGGTTTACGGCATCAAAAAGCTGGGCATGATTCATGCTTTCTACATCAGAATGGTCTAAAAGCCACTTTTTATCCAATCCGTAAATCAGATAATCATCCCCCTGGAATGTCTGTTCAATTCCAAAAAAGACCTTGAAATTTCCGCCGTCTGCCTTATTCTGTCTTTCGGCTTCTGCAAGGGCATTTTCATAGCCTGATGTGTAAAGTTCTATTCGCTCCTGCCATGAAAGCTCGCGGGAAATACAGGTGTTTCCGCCAAAAAAGTGGTCGGTAACAAAAATGCCATCGTATCCAAGTTTTTTGTAAGCGGAAATATATTCTGCAGCCTCAGAAGAAGCGCAGGCACTGGCCTCGCTTGTGTGAAGGTGCGTTTCGTACTTATATGAGTTCATTTCTTTCATTATATAGTAATTCGTTGCAATTTTCCACAGTAAAAGGTATTATCAAAGGGTATGAATAAAACTGTTTATATCATTGGTCATAGAAATCCAGATACGGATGCGGTTGTTTCTGCTGTTGGTTATGCGACATTAAAAAATCTTTTGGGGCACGAAGAATATAAAGCTGCCCGTGCCGGTCATTTGAATCCGCAGACTGCCTATATTTTTGAAAAATTCGGAATCCCGCGTCCTGAATACCTGCCGGATTTAGTTCCAAAGGTAAAATATTATATGCAGAACACTGTAGAAACAGTTACGGCTGACGTTTCTGTATGGGAAGCAATCGGCAAAATGGAAAAAACTGAAATCCGAGTTCTTCCTGTTGTTGATTCAGAAGGAAAATATCAGTCTCTTCTTCATTATTCAGGTTTTGCAAGAGGAGTTCTTACAATCCTTAATCCAGAAAAAAAACATCGTTTTTCTACCAGTATCAGTCTTATTCAAAAAACGCTTAATGCTCAGCCGATTTATATTGCGGGCAATGCAGAAAAGAATTTTAATGCTTCCATTCATGTTGGCTCTTCTTCAATAGAAAGTTTTGAAAAAAGACTGGAGTCTCATGCCAGCGAAGATATTGTGGTTATTGCCAGCGACCGCGAAGATATTCAGAAAATCTGTATTGAGCATAAGGTAAAACTTTTAATCACAACTTCAAACTGCGTGATTGATAAAAATCTCAGGGCCCTTGCAGAAGAAAACGGAGTTTCTGTAATCGTCAGTCCTTATTCAACTTCACCAACTTCCATGCTGATTGCCTATTCCATGCCAGTTTCTGCAATGGGTGATAAGGAAATCTGCACAGTTCATCAGAATGATACAATTTCTAAGATTAAGGATCTGCTGAAAAACGCTCACTGCAAGTATCTTCCTGTTGTAGATGATGAAAACAAGGTGATTGGAATTATTTCTGAGCATGATTTGATGAAGGAGCCGAATGTAGAGGTAATTCTTGTTGACCATAACGAAATTACACAGGCTGTGGAAGGAATTGAGCACTACAAGATTCAGGAAGTTATTGACCATCACAGAATCGGTTCCATCCCGACAAAAAATCCAATTACTTTTATAAACAGGCCTGTCGGTTCTACGGCTACCCAGATTGCAGGGCTTTACAAGGAATATAAGGTTCCTATTCCAAAGGATGTTGCTTCGCTTTTGCTGTGCGGAATTCTTTCTGACACTCTGATTTTGCAGAGCGCAACTGTTACTGATGTGGATCGGGACATGGCGGAATATCTTTCCAGCATTACGGATTTGGATATTAAGGAACTTGGAAATGAGATTCTTATGGCTGGAAGTAAGGTTGGAGGCCGTCCTGCCGGTGAACTGATTCATCAGGATATGAAGGAATATACAGAAGGCAAGGTAACTTATACTGCAAGCCAGATTGAAGTGGGCAACCCTCAGGAAATTCTTGACCGCAAGGCAGAGTTTATGGAAGAGCTTGCGGTGGAACGCAGGGCTCACAAGACACTTTTCTCTTGTCTGCTTGTTACTGATATTACAAAACTTTCCAGCCTGCTTTTAATAGACTGTGATTCAAAATTTACTCAGTTTATTACATTTCCAAAGATGGAAGATGGTGTTTACTACCTGCAGGATGTTGTTTCTCGCAAAAAGCAGCTGATTCCGCTTGTGACGGAGCAGGTTCTTAATTACAGTGCCTAAGAGCGGCAAGTACAAAAGTGGCATGAATACAGAAAGCGGCATGGATGCCGCTTTTTTTTTATATACACGGGGCAGCCGCGAGTTTTGGCATAGCCAAAACTCGACAATTTGATTTTTGCATGGATGCAAAAATCAAATTATTCCCACCCAAAAGTTGCAGGTGGCTTGTTTGTGGCGTCAAAGTAGAGGGCGTCTACAAACGGCAGTTCTGCAATCTTGTGAACTATTGTGCTTAGCAGGTCGGCAGGCAGCATTGCAAAGCGGGCTGTCATTACGTCTTCAGAAATTACAGGGCGCAGAACAAATGTCGCGTGGTCAGCAGCACTTGCATAAGGCAAATCTATTGTAAGGTGCTGGAAGATTTTGTCGTACCAGCCTGATTTATGAAGTTCAGTCAGAACAATATTATCAACCTCGCGCAGCTGGTCTAAGCGGCGGCGGTCGCAGTAGCCTTCCTGAATTTTAAGGTCGCTGTCGGCAATGCCAGGACGCTGGAAGAGCTTAAGGCAGGTACGGTTGATATATTTTGCAGCGTTTGTGATTGTAGAAGAGCAGGCTTCAATTTTTTCACGCTTGCCAGGGAAGTGATAAAAGCCGTCACCTTCATCAGCAAAGGCAAGCAGGGCAGGGAAACGGTAAGTGCGGAAGTCTCCCTGAACGCCAACCGAGCGGACTGGAAGTATGCTGCGTTTCAAGCTTTGTGTGCAGTGCTCGCAGAACATATCAAGTTTAATTTCATCAAGTTCTTTCTGGGCAAGAGGCAGTTCTTCTTCATTTTTTGCGTCCGGCTTGCCGTCATTGCAAAGCACGTTGATGGAAAGACCAGGTCCCGGGAATGGATGGCGCATGACAAGTTCGTCCGGCAGTCCAAGTTTTTTTCCGATGGCACGAACCTCGTCCTTGTAAAGGTCGCGGATAGGCTCAATAATCAGTCCTTTTGCAATCAGCTCCTGAATTCCTGCAACACGGTTATGGTGAGTTTTGATTGTGTGAGAATTTTTTGTTCCGCCCGATTCAATAATATCAGGATAAAGGGTTCCCTGAGCCAAAAGCCAGGAGTCATCAAGATTCTGGCGGGCAGTTACCTCGTTGCGGACGGTGATGAAGTTTTCACCGACAGCCATGCGTTTTTTCTGAGGGTCAGTAAGGCCTGCAATTGCCTTGAGGAAGCTCTCGCTGGCATCTTCTACAATAAAGTTTGTAAAACCAAACTTGCGGTAAGCCTCGGCAACGGTAGCACTTTCGTTCTTTCTCATAAAGCCGTTATCAATATGCAATCCAAGAACCCTGTCCTGTCCCAGTGCCTTGTTCAATAAAGCAAATGTGATTGTAGAATCTACTCCACCGCTAAGGAAGAGGAGAACGTTACGGCCGTCTGCTTCCTTTTTAATATTTTCAAGGATGATGTTTAATACGGTGTCCTGATCCCAGTTCTTTTCCATGCCGCAGTAGTCTGCAAAGTTCTGAAAAATCTGATTTCCGCAAGGAGTGTCCTTTACCTCGCAGTGGAACTGCAAGCTGAACCGCCTTTTTTCAAGATTCTGGGTTGCGGCAAACGGACAATCCTTGGTAGAGCCCACAACTTCAAAACCTTCTCCCATCTGAAAAACAGTGTCCTGATGGCTCATCCAAACCTGCTGGCTTCCTTCAATTCCCTTGAAAAGAGGGCATTTGCTTTCATCTCCGCCCATAGCGTCTGCAAAGTTCAATGTTGCAAAACCGAATTCCCCCACATCACCTTTGCCAACTTTTCCATTATAGCCAAGCTGAACAATGTAGTGACCGTAACAGAGTCCTAAAATCGGAATGTCAAGATTTAAGATTTCAGAATTGAATTCAGGGGTGTTGTCATCATAAACCGAAGAAGGCCCCCCTGAAAAAACAAGGCCCTTTGCTCCTTCAAGCGATTTAACGTCAGCTGAGGGCAGGGCAATTTCAGAATAATAGCCGAGCATACGGAAACGCTTGGCAATCAAATGTGCATATTGGGAACCAAAATCCAGAACAACGATTTTTTCTCTAGACATAAAATTTCCTGATGATTGTAATTGTGTGAGTTTTGACATTTTGCTGGCAAACTTGCCGCTCATGAAAAGATTATAGTGAATTCTGGCAGGAATTGGAAGTGACGATTGTATTATGACAGGGCAAACGCATTATAAAAGAGCCGAAACTGTAAAAAGTGCTACCACTGCACGTTCCCGCACTTTTTACAGGACAGACGTATTATAATGCAGTGTTCTGTAAAATCTGATGGATGGCAGTGAAACCGAGGCTGAAAAGGCTTTGAGATTTTTGGCGACTGCCATATAAATGTGCAAACTTTATAATGCGTTTGCCCTAGTATTATGACGCTTTTTGCCACGGGGCACTAGAAATCATGGAGTGACACAGTCCTGAATGGCTTATTTATTCATCATCATCTTCACCATTATACAATGACGAAGTATATTCCGAGATTTTTGAAAGGGCTTTTCTGGCGGCGTGGTGGCTTTTTTGAATAATCTGCATGAATTCTTCTTTTGTAAACTGAATCAGCTCGCAGGAAGCAAGGGCGCTTGCGGAGGCCCCATAGTTTTCATTCAGAATGCACTGCACGTCTCCTAAAAATGAGCCTTGGGAGCGCAGTTCCAGCCCGCGGGCAGTTTCTTCTGTGATGGCTCCTGTTTTTATGTAATAGACATAGTCAACCTTGTCTTCTGCCTTATAAAGAACATCCCCTGCATTCAGTTTTTTTGTATTTTTATCAGTCTGAATTTCCGAAGGATTTATAAAAAGAAAACGGCGGAGATAATCGGCAAGCTGTTTTGATTCATAGGCTGGCAGCTGGTAGATTTCTGAACGCAGGAGAGTTTCAAAAAACTGGGAAACATAAATCATCTGGGCGCAGAAAAGAAAAATATTAAAGAAGATATAGACTTTCATCATCAGAAGAACAAGGGAAGAGATTGTTCCGTAAATTGTGTTGTAGTTTGTGACATTCATAAACATATTGATGAAGAAAGAAACAACAAAGAATGAAATTGTGCTGAGGGCGGCGTAAAATACACAGCGGCGCAGAAGGGGCTTTGTGCCTGGAATGACGCGATATGCAACGGTGGTACTTACAAAAAGTATGAAGTAAAGGAAGAAAGTTCCTACATTTTGTGAACTCTGCTTAAAAATGAACTGAAAGTTTTCAAAAATTGTTTTTATGACCGGAAGTTCTATAATCTGAGTAAAAGTGAATGCAAAAAGAATTATGATTGCAATAATCAGGGTCATTGCAAATTCTATGATGAAGGTTAAAAGCTGATTAAACCAGGACTTTCGTTTTGAAACGGAGCGGAATACTTTGTTTATGGATTTTATGATGGAATTAAAAAGCTTTCTTGCCATCCATATTACCCAGACAATAAGGAATATATTGAAGGATTTTATGGAACGGATTGCCATAAGGCTGTTCAAAAGCGGTTTTATATCTACGATTGATTCAATCTGACCGGCAAAGTCCATTACAAAATTGTAGATATTGGGATAAAACTGAATTACGGCAACCAGAACTGCAAAAATAATCAGCGTAATAGGGATAAATGAAAAGATAAAACCAAAGGCACAGGCTGCTGCGCTTTCCCACAGGGCATTTTTTGTAAAATTTGAGATTGTCAGATAAAGCATCTGACCGAATCGAGTAAAAATCTTTTTGCAGTATGATGAAAAATTTGTCCCTTCTTTCATAGTCTAAATGCCTTTTACACCGTCAAATTTTTTCTGAAGCTGCATAATTGCTTCTGCAATTTTCTGTAATGCGCATGTTTTTATTATATCATAAAATAAGGGATTTGAAGATTATTTTGATTTCAATGTCCTGATATTCTGCGTTTTTTTTGGGGATTGGCAGATGTTAAAACAGGCTTTGTTGAAAAGGGGCACAGTCTGGAAATTCTTTAATCCAATTAAATACAGAATCTGTTCCAAGCATAATCTTGTTCTGGCGGCATAGCTGAGCCAGGTACTGCATGAGCTCTTTGTTATGGGGGCTATTAACCATGTAAGAATAGCCGAAGCGTTTCTGATAAGCTTCCTTCAGGCCCGCAAAGCGGGAGTCGCGGGCGGCGGCACGGTCAAGGGCGGCGTAAAAATATTCGCGGTTTCCTTCCCGCAGGGTAAGCCCGATTCCAAAACAGATGATTGCCTTTACGCCGGCGCGGGCACAGTAATCAACAATGCCTTCAATATTTTCCCGGGTGTCATTTATGAATGGAAGCAGGGGACTGAACCAGACGACCGTAGGAATTCCTGCGTCACGGCAAGCCTGCAAAACCTGGAAGCGGCGGCTGGTGGGGCAGACACCGGGTTCTATGATTTTGCAGAGTGCGTCATCAGCAGTGGTCAGCGTCATCTGAACGACGGCCTTTGTCTTTTTGTTTATCCGGGTCAGGACATCAAGGTCGCGCAGTACAAGGTCAGATTTTGTTATGAGGCTTGCGCCAAAATTGTAGCAATCAATTATTTCAAGACAGCGGCGCATAAGTCCAAGCTCTTTTTCCAGTGGAATGTATGGGTCGCTCATGGAGCCGGTTCCAATCATACAGCGTTTGCGTTTTTTACGCAGGGCTTGAGCCAGCAGTTCGGGCGCGTTCTGCTTTACTTCAATATCTTCAAAAGCATGGGTAAACTGATAGCACTTACTGCGGGAGTCGCAGTAAATACAGCCGTGGGAACAGCCGCGGTAGATGTTCATGCTGTGAGGAGTCAAAATTGATTTTGCGTTTACAAAGTGCATGAAAATATTATAGCACGGAAAATATGACATTGGTGTGTCATATTTAAAATTTTAGAAATAGCTAAGTCAGATTGATTTTATGGCTATCTTAGTATATACTTTTTACAAAGACATTTATCTGGAGGCAAGCTATGAATACAGTTCCAATGTTCGAGGCAAAAAACAAACTTCCGCTTTTTATGCATCAGGCAGAAGAAACTGGCCCTGTTTTTATTTCACGCAGAAATAAAACGGTGGGGGTACTGCTCTCTATTGATGAGTATCACCGCCTTATTGCAAAGGGCCGCAAGGACACAATTTTGGACAGGGCCGCTGAGTTCCGCAAAAAGGTAGACGGTCATTTAACAAATGAAGAAATCGACAGAATTTTTGATGTGAGGGATTATACAACTCAGGGTACAAGCTGGGAAAATGATGTATTCAAAGGAGTATTTGATGACTGATTATAACGATGAAGAACCACACTATCTTTTGGATTCAAATATTGTCTCAGAAATAATAAAACCGGAAGCATCTTTTAATGTAATTAAGAAAATTGCTGAGCATAATTCTGATTGTGCTATTTGCGCTCCGTCTCTACACGAAATGCTTTATGGTTATGAAAAACTTGCAGACGGCTATAACAAAACTTTTCTTGGAAAATATATAAATGATGATGTTCTGGATATTTTTAAGGTAAAAAACTATTCCGAAAAAGCCTGTAGAATTCATGCAGAAATCCGCGTAAAGGCTGAAAAAATTGGAAAACCGGTTCCTTTTTCCGACAGCATGATAGCCGCCATTGCCCTTGCGAACCACATGGTTTTAGTTACCCGAAACACAAGTCATTTTGAGGCAATTCAGAAAGTGAGCGGGCTGGAAATTGAAAACTGGTTTGAATGACTTAATTATAGCATGTAAATATGACAATGCAATGTCATATTTACGAGGGCTCGACATCAGCCCGTTTTCTCTCTATCATGGATATATGAAAATCTCACTTCCTCCAAATTACAATTCCCTTGCTGCCGCTCTTGTTGCCCTCTTTGGCAGTTCAATTGCTATTACCGATACGGAACGTCTTTCTGGCGGTGACATAAATAAAGCCTACGGGCTCACCCTGAATAACGGACAGCATGTTTTTATGAAGGCTAATGCAAAAGATAAGGCTGCTTTCTTTACGGCGGAAGCAGCCGGCCTCACTGCTATTGCCAGAACCAAGGCAATTGCTACTCCTGATATTTTATGCACGGGTACTGATGACGGCGAGGATGTCGGTTACAGTTTTCTTCTTTTGAAATATATAAAGAGGGGAAATCCGGCAAAAAATTATTGGGAAGACTTTGCTTCTAATCTTGCTGTCATGCACAAGGCCGATACAAATGCCTTTATTGCTGCGGGCACAAATAGATTCGGATTTTTTCAGGACAACTTTATAGGAGCCCGCCCTCAGCTTAATACTCCGTCTGACAGCTGGATTTCATTTTTCCGCGACAGTCGCCTTGTCCCTCAGTTTAAGGCCGCTGATTCATATTTTGGAACCGAAGACCGTACAAAAATCACCAGGCTTTTAGACCACCTGGACGATTTTTTGATTGAACCGGAAAAGCCAAGCCTGCTGCATGGTGACCTCTGGAGCGGAAACGTAATGTGCGGCCCGGACGGAAAAGCCATGCTCATAGACCCTGCCTGCTATGTAGGCCATGCCGAAGCGGATCTTGCCATGACAGAACTTTTCGGCGGCTTTCCGACAGCATTTTACGAGGCCTACCGCGAAGCGAATCCTTTGCAGCCGGGCTATGAAAACCGCCGCGACCTATACAACCTTTATCAGCTTTTGAATCACCTGAATCTTTTTGGCCCGACTTACCTCAGCCCGGTTTTAAGCATTGTTGATGAGTATGTAGGCTAGAGGCCTTTCATCTGTTTTGCAGGCAGAAAAGTGTGTCATGTGGTCTCCCTTACTGGGGCTAAGGTTTAGGAATAAATGTAACAGGTAACTGCTATAATCTTCTTTAAAAATATGGTATATTTAGTATATGAAAATCAAATTAACGCTTGAAAAACTTCAAGAGGAAGCAAAAATATTTTCCGACTTGGAATCTGAGCATGATGAAACCTCTATTTATGGTTCAACCGATGGAAAGGCAGTCGGTACATATTTAGAACATAAATTTAAAGATTTTTTAAGTCAAAAATATGATTTTGACGGTGGAAATTCTGCAAGCGGAATAGATTTGCCAGAACTTGAAGTTGATATAAAAACAACAAGTATAATTCAACCACAGTCATCTTGTCCTTTTAAATCTGCAAGACAAAAAATCTTTGGTCTCGGCTATAATCTTCTCGTTTTCGTTTACAAAAAAGAAGACAATCAGCAAACAAAAACAAGTCGGCTTTATATTCTTCACACTATTTTTGTCTCAAAAAATCGAACAGCGGACTACCAGCTTACAACAAGTCTGAACAGGATTTTGGAGAACAATGCAAATAAAGATGATATCGTTGCCTTGTTCCATGACAAAAATCTCCCTGTAGATGATATTTTGGCAGATTCACTTGCTGATGAAATCTTATCACATAAACCAGAAATCGGTTATCTCACTATTTCAAATGCTCTTCAGTGGAGATTGCAGTATTCGAGAATTATCGAAGAAGCTGGCAATGTAAGTGGTATTGCAAGGTTGGTATAATGAAAAAGAGAGAACTTGGGGATTTTCAGACACCATCAGTTTTAGCGGATTTACTGGTAAAGGTCTTAAAAACAAAGAATCTTTCTCCAGATGTCATTGTAGAGCCGACTTGTGGAGAAGGCTCTATACTTATCGCATCTCACAATGCATTTAATCCTCAAAAATCTCTCGGTATTGAAATTCAAAAGTCATATACAGATAAATTAGCTCAAAATCTTACAAATAATATTTCTATTTTAAATAAAGATTTTTTTGTTTCATTGCCAAATATAAAGGATTTTATTTCAGAAAATGAGAATATCCTTTTTGTTGGAAATCCACCGTGGGTCACAAATTCAGAACTTTCTGCACTCGGAAGCGATAATTTACCAGACAAAAGTAATTTTGATAATATTCGTGGAATCGAGGCAATAACAGGAAAAAGTAATTTCGATATTTCTGAATATATTATCAAATTTTTGATTGATAATTTTTATTATAAAAAGACAGTTTTTGCTTTTTTGTGTAAGATAAGCGTCGCAAAAAAAATTATGAATCGTTTATGGAAAAATGATTTCCAATATAAATCTGCTGAAATATATCCTATTGATTCAAAAAAATATTTCTCTGCAGCAGTTGATGCCTGCTTGTTTTATTTGGATTGTTCAGAAAAAAAAGAAAATTCAGAATTGGGTATCTTTGAATCAATAGAAAATCCTGTAAAGAAATATACAAGTGGCTTTTATAAGAATGTGTATTTTGAGGATTTAGCCAAAAAGTCAGCACTGGAGATTTACGGAAAAAGCCAGTTTATCTGGCGGAATGGAGTAAAACACGATTGTTCAAAAGTAATGGAATTTACAGTAACAGATAACTGTCTCAAAAATGGCTACAATGAAACTGTAGATATTGAATCGGATTTGGTGTTTCCTTATCTAAAAAGTTCTGATTTAGTAAATGATAAATTCGTTAGTCGAAAAAGAATTTTAGTGACTCAAAAATTCATAAATGAACCTACTGATTATATCCAGATAAAATATCCAAAAACATGGGCGTATTTGACAGAACATACAGAGGATTTTGAAAAAAGAAAAAGCATTATTTACAGAAACAAATGCAGATATTCTATTTTTTCTGTTGGAGATTATACTTTCAGGCCTTATAAAGTTGCTATTTCAGGTCTGTATAAATCTTTAGATTTTAAGCTTATTTGTCCTTATGAGGAAAAAACAGTGTTGCTTGATGATACCTGTAATTTTATTTCATTTGACTCTAAAGAAAAAGCGGAAGTCATTTTAGAGTTACTACAAAGTGAAACTGCATTTAAATATTTAAATGCAAGGATTTCTTGGGAATCAAAACGTCCGGTAAAAACAGAAATATTAAACTCTATTGATTTTGAAAAACTTGCAAAAACGGAACATAAAGATAACAAGTATTATAATTTGTTTGGTACTCCCATAGTACAAAATCTGTTGTTTGCATAAAATATTGCATGATATGGAAGCAAAGCGGATGTTAGGGGCAGGACAGACCACAGTTTAAAACGTTAGTTTAAAAAAAGCCGGATTTCACATTGAAATCCGGCTTTGCTTTTTTTAGAAGTCTGCCAATTTTGGAGCTCTAGGATATGGAATAACATCGCGGATGTTTTCCATACCGGTTACATAACGCATAAGGCGTTCAAAGCCAAGTCCGAAGCCTGAGTGTGGAACTGTACCGAACTTGCGCAAATCAAGGTACCAGTCGTAAATGGATTCGTCCATGCCGCGGCGTTCGATTTCTGCCTTGAGTTTGCCGTAATCTTCCTCGCGTTCGCTTCCGCCAATCAGCTCGCCGATTCCAGGAACCAGAACATCAACTGCCTTTACAGTCTTGCCGTCATCATTCTGTTTCATATAGAAAGACTTAATTTCCTTTGGATAGTTGAAGACCATAACAGGGCCGTTGTAGATTTTTTCTGTAAGATAGCGCTCGTGCTCAGTTGCAATGTCGCAGCCCCAGTAAGGCTTGAATTCAAACTTTGCACCATTAGCGGCTGCCTTTTCCAAATCTTCGATAGCCTGAGTATAACTGATGCGGGTAAATTTTGCTGAGGCAACCTTTTCAAGACTTTCAATCAGACCAGGCTGAATTCTCTTGTCAAAGAAAGCAAGGTCTTCGCGGCACTTTGTCAAAGCCCAGTTCAAAAGATATTTTACAAAGTCTTCCTGAATGTCCATGTCGTCGTTCAGGTCGTAAAAAGCCATTTCAGGTTCAATCATCCAGAACTCAGCGAGGTGACGAGGAGTGTTGGAATTTTCTGCACGGAAAGTAGGGCCAAAGGTGTAAACTCGGCTTAAGGCTGTAGCAAGTGTTTCTGCCTCAAGCTGGCCGCTTACTGTCAGAGAAGCCTTCTTACCAAAGAAGTCTTTCTTGTAGTCTACGATTTTTGCAGCATCCTCTGGCTTCATTCCGCCTGCCCCGGCCTTTACTCCCATCTCTGCAATTTTTTCAAGGCTCAAGGTTGTTACCTGGAACATTTCTCCGGCTCCTTCACAGTCGCTGCAGGTAATTTCCGGCGCGTTGATGTACTGGAAACCTCGCTCCTGGAAGAAAGAGTGAACGGCAAAAGCCATCTGGTTACGCATACGGTAAACTGCACCAAAAGTATTTGTGCGGGCACGAAGGTGGGCAACATCGCGAAGATATTCCATAGACATCTTGTTTTTCTGTAATGGATATTCATCTGGATTTGCCTCACCAAGACACTTAAGGCTTTCAAGAGTAACTTCTACTGCCTGTCCGCTTGCAGGAGATTCAATAAGAAGACCTTCTGCACGGAGTGAAGCCCCGGTATTGAGCTTTTTGAGTTCTTCTTCAATCTGATTTACATTTGCATTATTAGAAGGATTATTGCGGTCAAAGGTGAGCTGGATATTTGCAAAACAGCTTCCGTCGTTCACCTGAATAAAAACAAGACCCTTTGAGTCGCGAACTGTGCGAACCCAACCGCATACTGTTACTTTCTGACCCTCCGGTTTAGAAGAAAGTAAATCTTTAATTAATACTGGTACCATAGTACCCTCCTGAGGAAGGCCGCCCGGTAGGCGGCCGGTGATAGATAGCAAAGCTTTGTAGCTTTCAACTAATAATGAAATGTATGGGAGATATAATATCACTTTTTCCCGACAGTTACAACTTTCGAGATCAGGGCTTCGTATTAAAATTTTCCCTTTCCAAAAAAATGGCTTCCAGTCACGAAAACGACTTTTCGAAACCGCGGACTAGTCCGCTAGGCGCTGATTGTGCTTGTAATTATATACGTTTGCCGCTTGCGCGGCAGCACAATCAGAGCCTTTTCGAAAATCGTTTCGTTCCTTCGCGCCATTTTTTAGTTAGACGTTGTTATAATGCGGAACCACTGTCTTTCCTATTCTTAGAGATTTATTCTACTAAATCAGATTAAAATACATGGCAAAAGAAATGGAAAATCGATATAGTCTCAGCCATGAAGAATAACAATAACAATAATATCACTGATATGACTGTAGGTTCGCCAACGAAGCACATTTTGTTTTTTGCTCTTCCACTTTTGATTGGAAACGTGTTTCAGCAGCTTTATAATATGGTAGATTCCGTAATTGTGGGAAACTATGTCGGTTCAAACGCTCTGGCGGCCGTAGGTACCTGTGGTTCAATGGGATTTTTCTGTTTTTCATTGAGTGCAGGCCTTTCTATTGGTATTGGAATTGTTGTTTCTCAGTTCTTTGGAGCGAAAAATGAAAAAATGGTTCGCCTTACAATAGGAAGTTCCATTTTTATCTTGACGGCAGCGTCTTTAATCATCAGTATGCTGGGCTTTGTACTTTGTCCTTATGCACTGAAGCTTTTGAATTGCCCGCCTGCCATTATGCCGGATTCAATTGTCTATATGCGCACCACAATGTTCGGTCTGATTTTTGTTGCATATTACAATGGCGTTGCTTCTATCCTCAGGGCTTTGGGGGACTCAAAAAGTCCTCTTTATTTCCTCATCCTTTCCAGCATAATCAATCTGGTTCTGGATTTAGTTTTTGTACTTGTCTGCGGATGGGGAGTTTTTGGCGTTGCACTGGCAACCTGCATTTCTCAGGCCGCTTCTGCAATTACAAGCATGATTTACGCATGGAAGAAGGTTGAATACTTCCGCCTTTCAAAGGAAGAATTCCGTCCGAACGGCAAAATTATAAAATCCTCTTTAAAAATCGGTATTCCTGTTGCCCTTCAGAATTGTCTTATTTCAATTTCTATGATGGTTCTTCAGGGGATTGTAAACACCTTTGGTGAAACTGTAATGGCCGCTTACACAATTGTTATGCGCGTAGAGCAGCTGGTTCAGCAGCCTTACAGTTCAGTTGCAGCTGCAATCACAAATTTTTCTGGACAGAATCTAGGGGCTGGAAATATGGAGCGGGTAAAAAAAGGTTTCCATCGCGGTACATTAATGGTTTTGATTTTCAGCCTGCTTATGATTCCTCTCTTCTGGATTTTCGGCAACAATATAATCGGCTTCTTTGTTGATAATGAAGCTGATGTAATTGCCATAGGCTCAAAGGCTCTGCGCATTACTTCTTTGTGTTATTTTATGCTTGGAATGATTTACGTGCCTCGTGCGGTTCTGAACGGCTGCGGTGATTCAGGTTTTGCCATGATAAACGGAATTACCGAAATTGCTGGCAGAATCGGTTTTGCTCCTGTTCTTACAAGAATTCCTGCTTTTGGTTTCTGGGGGATCTGGCTGACAACTGGAATAACATGGACCATCACCGCAATTGTATGTGTTCTGCGCTATAAAAGCGGTATCTGGCGGCGAAAAGGAGTTGTTTCTGCAGGTGATGATGAGTCAAAATGATGCAGAATTTGAAGTGAAAAATCCTGCTGTGTCAAAATGACACTGTAAAATCTGAAAAAAGGGAAGGTGTGTCAAAAAGTACGCATTTTTCCTTTTTTTTTATTGCCTTTTTCCCAATCCTTTATTATATTGCACAAATTTTTTTGAAATTTTGTAAAAATTTGAAAAATTCTTCTTTTTTGTGTAAAGTTGGCACGAATATTGCTATATATTATATGAAATCTAATTTCTGGAGTAATATGATGACTAAAGACGAAAATATTTTGGCAATGTATCTTAAAGAAATCAACAGAATTCCTCTTCTTTCACATGAAGAAGAAATTGAGCTTGCTGAAAAAGCCCAGAAAGGTGATAAAAAGGCAAAGGAAAAGATTGTAAATGCAAACCTTCGCTTTGTTGTAAATGTAGCAAAAAAATATCAGAATCATGGCCTTGACCTTACAGACCTTATCAGTGAAGGCAATATCGGACTTCTGACTGCAATAGATAAATTTGATGCTTCAAAAGGCTATCATTTTATTTCTTATGCCGTATGGTGGATCCGTCAGAGCATTCTTAAGGCTATCTGCGAAAAAAGCCGTGCAATCCGTCTTCCTCTTAACCGAGCAAACGAACTTGTTAAGATTGAACATGCCCGCAAGGTTGTGGGAAGCAAGAAGAGCGAGCAGCAGGAATATGAAGAAATTGCAAAAATGCTTGGTATGACTTCATCTCATGTTCGTGATATGGTTAATATCAACCGCGAAATGATCAGTCTTGATGCAGAAGTAAACGAATCTGAAAACGGACACGCAAAAGTTGGAGACTTCTTTGAAGATTCTGCCTATGGTCGTCCTGAAGAAAAGGCAATCAATCAGGCTATGGTTGAAGATATTGATTCTGTAATTGATGGTCTGCGCCCTAATGAAGCAAAAGTAATCAGAATGCGTTATGGTCTTAGCGGATATAAACCGATGTCTTTGAAAGAAGTTGGTGAAGAATGTTCACTTACAAAAGAAAGAATCCGCCAGATTGAAAAACACGCAATTGTAAGACTTCAGCATCCGGTTCGTGCCCGCCGTCTTGAAGCATACGTTGCTTAATTTTTTGCAGAAAATTCTTCTACGAGGTCGGCTCTGGCATAATCCAGAAGTTTTGAATCCTGTGAAAGGTCTGCAATTCTGAATTCCAGTGCGCCAGCCTGTAAGGTCCCGGAAAGTTCTCCGGGGCCTCTTGTTTTTAAATCTTCTTCTGCAATAAAAAAGCCGTCCGTACTCTGGCGCAGGGCTTTCATCCTTTCTATTCCTGTTTCTGTAATATCCTTGCTGTAAATCAAAAAGCAGAAAGACTGCTGGCTGCCTCTTCCAACCCGCCCCCTGAGCTGGTGAAGCTGGGCCATGCCGAATCGGTCTGCCTGCTCAATTACCATGCATGTGGCATTGGGAACATCAACGCCAACTTCTATTACGGTTGTTGCCGCAAGAATCTGTATTTCTCCGTCCCGGAAGGCTTTCAGAATCTGAACACTTTCTTCTTCATCTATTTTGCTGTGGAGCAGGGCGCATTTGTACTGAGGATAAATGTGGTCGCGAAGATGGGTAAAGGCTTTTTCTGCAGATTTTATGTTTTCATCGCTGTCTATGGCCGGGTAAACAAAATAGGCCTGACGTCCCTGCATAAGTTCCTTTCGTACTGCTTCGTAGGCATTTATTTCGTTTCCTTCTTTTACAAGGTAGGTCGTAATTTCCTTGCGGCCAAGAGGTTTTGTGTGGATTGTGGAAATGTCTAAATCTCCAAACAAGGTTAGGGCAAGACTCTGCGGAATTGGTGTGGCACTCATCATAAGAAGGTTTGCTTCAAAGGTAAAGCCCATAACCGTGCGCCTGCCTTTTTCTATGATTGCCTGCCTCTGCTGAACGCCAAAGCGGTGCTGTTCATCTATTACGGCAAGCTGCAAATCTTTGTAGGCAACATTGCTGGAAAAAAGTGCGTGGGTTCCGACTACAAGGTCAATTTCTCCGTCTTTGAGGGCCCGTAAAAGCTGGTTGCGCCCTGCAGCCTTCAGGTTTCCCGTAAGAAATGCAGTCCGGATTCCAAGAGGTTCCAGCAGGCGGGCGGCATTTTCTGCGTGCTGGCGGGCAAGAAGTTCTGTTGGCGCCATCAGGGCGCACTGGCCTTTCCAGTTGATTATTCTAAGGCAGGCAAAAAAAGAAACTAGGGTTTTCCCGGAGCCTACGTCCCCCTGCAAAAGACGTGACATTGTAAAAGACGGACGCACAGGAGAAGGCATCCCCCTTTCCAGCTGGTTTAATATCCGCTCCCTTTCCCTGTAGCTTCTGTCTATTTCTGCATTCATTTCATAAATAACTTTCTGCTGGTCTGCTGTCAGGGAAAAGGGAAGTCTTTCCAGAAGCTGTTTTTGCAGAGGTGAAAGGTCTTTTTTAAAGCTTTCTTCATCAAGATTCTGCAGGCCCTCTGCCTCTTTAAGGGAGCCCTTGCGTCTGTTTGCCCTCTCCAGAATCACTTTTTGAAACTGATAGAGTTCTTCGTAAGCAAGAGTTTTGCGGGCTTCCTGTGCCTGGGCAATGCTTTGAGGTTGATGAATAAGGCGTATGGCATCCTGTTTTGCAATAAAATTGCGTTTCTGGCGGATTTCTAAAGGAATTTCATCTTCTATTCCGTGTGCATACTGCTGCAGGGCTTTTGCAATAGCCTTTGAAAGGGCTTTTTGGGTAAGACCTTCTGTGAGGTGGTAAAGGGGAATTACACCACAGTCCGCCGGCTGAATGGAGTCAAGACGGAATTCTTTTATATGTTCGCGGAATTCTTCCGGAATTTCCATTTTTACTGCTTCAAATGATGTACTCTGGAGCCTTCCGTATTTTACGGCAAATTGTCCTGTTACCGTAATAAGACTGCCGGGAATAAGAAGTTTTTCCAGAAATGAACGGTTAAAACAGATAAGTTCTGCGCTGGCACTTCCGTCATTTATAATTACTTTCAGAGTCTTCATGTTGCCGTAACCGAACCACTCCTGCCCCATAACCTGGGCAACTGTATGAACTTTGCCAAGTTCAAATTGATTCAAGGTGATTTTTTTAGTTCTGTCTTCGTAATCGCGGGGATAATATTGAAGCAGGTCTCCTACAGTAAAGACATTCTGTTTTGCGAGAAGTTTAGTTAGCTGCGGTCCCACGCCGGCTATGCTTGAAACCGGCGTTTTTATATCACTTACTTTCAAAATCCGGGCTTTCTAAAAAGGAATGTTTGCACAAAGAATTGCAAGAATTCTGGTCAGAATGTTTCCTGCAAAAATAAAGGCAATAAGTACAATCCAGGTAACTAAAAGTGATTTCTGATAGCTGAACTGAGTTTTTATGAAAGTGCTTGTGATTTTATAGGAAAGCGGAGAAATCATCTTGTCTACCTGAGCCCATGGTGAATCGTATGGTGTATAACCTTTGTTTGTCATAAGAACAATCCATCTGATGAGAACTATGATGAATAAAAGCCCTGTGATGGACTGTACAATTCCCCAGAGCATTATTATGATTTGCTGAAGAATTCCTCCAAAATAGATTCTTCCTGTTGCCTGAATCCCTCCTAGAATTGATGAAGCCAGGGAAAGAAGCCCGATGGAAATAATCGGTGAAAAATCTATGTTTCCAATTCGTAAAAATCCGATTCTGGAAAAAAGATTCATGTATGGTTCGCAGATTGCAGAAATTATCCTGCCGAATTTTGTAAATTTTACGCCCGGGAGCCATGAAATAATGATATAGATGAAGCAGCAAAGCGTATAGACTGTTATAATTGTCGTTAGGGTCGAAAGAATTATTTGAACCATAAAATCTCCTGTAACTTAGAGACTGTTCAGAAGAAAGTGAAAAAGAACGCTGACTTCTGAATCGTCTTTTTTTTATTCTACCCAGACTTCTTTTACGGATGCAAAATCCCTGAGCATTCTTAACGAATTGTCGTCTGCATTCATGGAAATCTGCTGGGTAGCTTTTACGACATAAGGATTATTTCCTGTGTCTATATGAAAATATACTGAACAATTACCTGATTTTTCAAATAAAAAATCACGTAAATCTATTAAAGCTGATTGACTGTTGTAATTAGGACTCAGCATAATGTGAACGGAATTTGCCGCGTGTGTTTCAAGTTTAGAAGCATCTTCAATTGAATCTACAATCAATGAAGGTGTGTCTCTTGAACCGTCAACCTTGCCTTTGAAGGCGTAAACGCTTCCGTCTTCCAGATTTGCTTTCAGACTCTCCCATGTTTTAGGAAAGAAAGTAAGGTCTATCTGGCCGTCATAGTCATTCAGTTTTGCAAAGGCCATGCGGGCTCCTTTTTTGGTAGTGATTTCATGAATTCCTGTAATCATGCCAAGTGCTGTGTAGCTTTTTCCTGCATCCTTTATCTGCCAGAATTTTGCCCCGCTTGCTTCAAGGGCTGCTTTTTCGGCCTTGCTTTCTGCCGCAACCCTGTCTATATTACTTGCCCTTACTGTGACAGCACGTTCAATTGCTTTTTTGTAATCATCAAGAGGATGTCCGCTTACATAGCAGCCGATACATTCCTTTTCCATGGTTAAAAGTTCCATGCGGGGCAGGTCATCTATAATCTTGAATTTATAGTCAGTATAACTCTGTTCTTCTTCTCCCAAATCTCCGAACAAGTCGCCTTGCCCTTTTTTCTTGTCTTCAAGTACATCAGAAACAAAATCCAGGGCGGCTTCCATATTAGCCAGCAGGGTAGGGCGGTTCATGACCTTTCCTTCTTCTTCGCCAACGTGATCAAAGGCTCCTGTTTTTATAAGAACTTCAATAGCCTTTTTGTTTACCAGAGTCTTTTCACGTCCTTCTTCATCCCGCTCAACAAGGGCACCGACTCTTTTTATAAAATCCATGAAAGAAGTAAACTTGCCGTTTTTTTCTCTTTCTGCAACAATTGCCTGAGCCGCTCCTTCTCCCATTCCTTTAATTCCCTTGAGTCCAAAAACAATGCGGCCGTCTACAACGTCAAAAATAACATCGGAACGGTTTACGTCCGGGGCATCAACAGGAACTCCCATTTTGCGGGCTTCTTCTATATAGAAAGGAAGTCCGTCTGTAGATGTAATTTCGTTGGTAAGGTTTGCCGCCATAAATTCAGCAGGGTAGTGGGCTTTTAGCCAGCCTGTGCGGTAGGCAAGAACCGAATATGCTGCCGCATGAGACTTATTAAATCCGTAGCCTGCGAATGGAACCATGATGTCAAAAATCTCTTCGGCATGTTTTTCTGTATGTCCGTTTTTAAGGGCCCCTTCAACGAAGTCCTTTTTTTTGCCCATAAGAACTTCTGGCTTTTTCTTACCCATGGCTCGTCGCAGCATATCTGCACCACCAAGAGAAAAGCCTGCAATAATCTGGGCAACCTTCATAATCTGTTCCTGATAAACCATTACACCGTAGGTTTCTTTAAGAAGGTCTTCCAGTGAAGGGTCAGGATAGTGAACGGTTTCCGGGTGCCACTTACCTTCAATGTACTGAGGAATACAGTCCATAGGTCCCGGGCGGTAGAGGGCATTCAAGGCAACAAGGTCTTCCAGTTTTTCAGGCTGGAACTGACGGAGGATTTTCTGCATTCCCGGGCTTTCAAACTGGAATACGGCAACAGAGTCTCCCCTCTTAAAAAGTTCAAAGGTCTTAGGGTCACTTTCGCTTACATTTGCCGTAACGAATTCTGGAGTTCCAGGGGCGCGGTGCTTGTTTATGATGGCTTCTGCATAGCGGATTAAAGAAAGGGTTTTCAGACCAAGGTAGTCAAACTTTACAAGTCCGCAAGGTTCAATAATATCCATTGTGTACTGAACGCCAACTTCTCCTGTTTTAGGGTCTTTGAATACAGGTGCCCAGTTTGGAAGTTCCGTCAAGCCGATTACCATTCCAGAGGCATGAAGACCTGTATTCCTTTTTACTCCTTCAAGGCGGAATGCAAGATTAAAAAGTTCCTGATAGCGGGGGTCATCTTTGTAAGGAATAAGCTGACCGCCATCCGGCATTTTTTCGGTTGGTTCGCTAAAGGCATCCTTGAGTTTTGCCTTAGGATTATCTGGAATACATTTTTTGAGCATGTTGACTTCTGAAAGAGGTATTCCCAGAACGCGGCCAACATCTGCAATGCAGTTCTTTGGTTTTAATGTACCAAATGTTACGATATGCCCTACGTTTTTGTCTCCGTACAAATCTCTTGTATGCTGGATGATGTCCTGGCGGTAATCGAAGTCCATGTCAACGTCAAAATCCGGCATGGATACACGTTCAGGATTCAAAAAGCGTTCAAAAATCAGACCAAATCGGAAGGGGTCAATATCTGTAATGGTCATGGCGTAGGCTACAAGGGAACCTGCACCCGAACCACGCCCCGGGCCTATTGGAATGTAAGGCTTGGGCCTGTTATTCACATTATCCCAGGTAGATTTAGACCAGTTGATGAATTCCCATACAATAAGGAAGTAGCCGGAAAATCCCATGGAAAAGATGATTCCCATTTCGTAGTCTGCACGCTCTCGGATTTCCGGGGTAATTTCCTTGTAGCGTTTCTTTAAGCCTTCTTCTACAAGGTATCTTACATAGTCATTCTGGTCGCTCTGATAGTCGTCTCCGTGAGTGCGGAATTCGGCAGGAAGTTCAAAGCGAGGGAGACATTCTTTAAGTTCCGGGGTGGAATACTGCTTGATGGTAAGATTACACATATTTGCAATCTTGATTGTATTGTCGTAGGCTTCCGGGCACTGAGGGAAGAGGGAACGCATTTCCTCTTCAGTCTTAAAGTACCAGTTGTCCAGATCTTCATCTCCGCCCATTTTTGCGTGTTTTTCATGAAGAAGATTCTTAAAGCCGATACAGCGCAGGGCATCCTGAGCGATTGCGTCTTCTTTTTCTACATAGTGAATATCGTTTGTAACGACAAGAGGAATGTCCAGCTTGTGAGCCAGTGCAATCATTTTTTCTGCAACAATTTTCTGGTCTGGAATTCCGTGGTCCTGAAGTTCAATGTAATAGCGGTCAGGGCCAAAAAGATTTTTGTATTTTAAGGCAAGTTCTTCTGCCTCTGCATCCATTCCTGCAAGAAGAAGCTGGGGCAGTTCACCCTGAATACAGGCCGAACAGCATATAAGTCCTTCGTGATATTTTTCAAGAAGTTCCCAGTCTATGCGGGGTTTTCCGTAGTAAAGGCCTTCTGTATAGGCAAGCGAAGAAAGCCAGCACATATTTTCATAGCCTTTCTGATTTTCACAAAGGAGGATTAAGTGAAAGTAGTGGGCCTTGCGGTCGCCTTCTTCTCCCTTGTGACTGTAGGGAACATCATTCTTTTCAAAATGGCTTCCGTAGGCAACGTAAAATTCTTCTCCAACAATAGGATTTATTCCGTTTACATGACAGAGTTTTTCAAAGTTCAGGGCACCGAACATATTTCCATGGTCGGTAAGGGCAAGGGCCGGCATATTAAGCGATTTTGCCTTTGCAACAAGTTTATCCAGAGTTGCACAGGAGTCCAGAAGGGAATAGTCTGAGTGAACATGAAGATGAACAAAGTTTGCAACTGGGGTGCCTTCCGGGGCATCTGGAAAAACGTGATAGTCAGCCATAAAAAAAACTCCTGTGTTAGGTTTTATCCTTACACAGGAGTATATCATAAAAAAGTCAGAATTTCATCAGATTAAAGCGAGAACTTGCTTAAATCCTGCATGATTTTTGTAAGGCTCTGCTGGGTCTGATTTGTAGAAGCCGTTGTAATCTGAACTGCATCTGAAATCTGATTTGAGAAGCCTGTAATCTGAACCATGCTGTCTGAAATGCTTGAAGTAATTTCCTGCAGGTTGTGCATTTCTTTCATAATCTGCTCTCCACCTACGAGCATTTCTGCAGAACCGTTTTTAACTTCTGTAGTTGAATCGCTGATGGCCCGCATTGCCTGAAGTATCTGCTGGTTACCGGAATTCTGTTCGGTCATGGCATTTGAAATTACAGATTCCTGAGTCTTTACAGTCTGGGTAAGTTCATAGATGCTTGAGAATACTTCTTCTACAAGCTTAATGTCATCTGCAATCTTTGCAATTCCTTCAGAAAGTGAGTGAAGGTTTTCATCAATCATCTTGCTCTGGTCACTGGACTGTTCTGCAAGTTTTCTGATTTCTTCTGCAACAACAGCAAAGCCTTTTCCTGCTTCACCTGCATGGGCAGATTCAATTGCGGCATTCATGGCAAGAAGGTTTGTGCGGCTTGCAATGCTCTGAATCATTCCTGAAGCCTGCAGGATTCCTTCTGACTGCTGCATTACGCTTTCTGCGGCTTCTACCGCAGTTTTTACGGTTTTCTGTCCTTTTTCAGAAGCGTCTGTAAGTTCTGTTACAGAAGCAGTATTTTTTTCAAGAATCTGGGTAACGCTGGCAACGTTTGCAACCATTTCTTCTACTGCGGCAGAAGACTGGGTAACGCCGGAAGCCTGTGTTTCAATGGCGTTGTTCAGGGAGCGGATGTTTCCCATAATCTGTTCAACTGCGCTGTTTGATTCCTGAACGCCGGATGCCTGACTTTCAATTTCAGATTTAATGCTGCTGATTGCTTCTGTAATGCTGCCAACGTTTTCTTTTGTATAGTCCATGTTTTTTACCATGTCATCAGACTGTTTTACTGTAGTCTGGGCAGAAACGTTCATATTGCGCATTACTTCTCTTGTCTGGTTTTTAAGAGTGTTTGCTTCCTGTACAATTACACCAAGTTCAGAACGGTTTTTTGCGTCTTCATCTGGAACGGTAAAGTCTCTGTCTGTCATTGCGTGAGTAAGGTTTGTTATTGCTGTAAGACAGGATTTGATGTCACCAACAAGAAGTGATTCAATAACAAAGAAGAGTACAACGGCAAAAACAACAACAGGAAGAACTTCGCGGATAATTGCCTTTTGTCCTTCTGCAATAGTTGCAGGCTGCAGGACAATACTCAAGATAAGACACATAGTTGCTGTAAGGGCAAAAATAAGTGTAAGAAGGTTTCTCTGGGTAATATCCATGGAAATCTGCGACTTAGAGAATGGAATGTGGCTCATGAATGGTTCTGTAGTTCTTACCTGAATTACATAGCACAAAAGGGCAGTGTCAAGATAAACTCCAAAAGTAAATAGATAGATGATAAGTGCCGGAGATTCACCCTGCATTGATTCAAGCTGAATACCCTTTGTAGAAATGGCTGCAGTAATTGCTCCTGCAAGAAGAAATGAATAAAGGAGGGCAAAAACAATAATAACTGTTCCAATCAGTTTAAGTTTCTTATTTATTTTAGCCGCTGATTCCGGGCTGCCGTCATAGGATTCGACATTCTTTTTCTGAATGATTGAAAATGCTATGCCGGTTGCAAAAATTAACAGTGCAACAAGAAGGGTATGAGGTGAGGACATTACTGCCAGATACTCATAAGGTTTCATTAATTTTGAGATAAGGGCAAACGGTGTTATCATGATTGGAGGTGCAACGAAAATCAGCGAAATCATCATGTAACCGTACCAGGGGATGCTTTTTTTATTTTCCATAGATGTCTTACTCCTTAATAATCCGCAAGGACAATACTTGTTAAATATCCTATATTCTACCATGATTTTATGCAGATTGTCAAAAAAAATGAGTTTTTACAGGTCTGGTCTAGACCGCGGTTTCACAAAATCGGTTTCATGACTGGGAGCCGTTTTGATGTGACTGTCTATAAGGTGCTCCCTGTTTTTTTTTTCATATTAATTTGCAATGTATAGTTGCAACAATATAAAAATGTGCTATACTTATGTTATCTTGAATGAAGTAAAGCGAACGTACATAGCGATAGACCTCAAATCATTTTATGCCAGCGTGGAATGTGTAGAAAGGGGACTTGACCCTCTGACAACAAGGCTTGTAGTGGCAGATAAGAGCCGGACTTCAAAAACAATCTGCCTTGCTGTAACTCCTGCTTTAAAGGCTTATGGGCTTTCCGGGCGCAGCAGGCTTTTTGAAGTGGAAGCAAAAGCGGCTCAGATAAAGCGTGAAACTGGAAAGGATCTGGACTATATTGTGGCAACTCCACGAATGGCTCTATATATAGAATATTCTGTTAAAATTTACGGAATTTATCTGCGTTTTTTCAGTCATGAAGATATTCACGTATATTCTGTGGATGAAGTTTTTATAGACGTAACTGGATATTTGAGGCTTTATGGTGTGAGTGCGCATGAATTGACCCGGAGGGTGATAGAGTCAGTTTTAAAGGAAACGGGAATTACGGCAACGGCGGGCATTGCGCCAAATCTTTATCTTTGTAAGATAGCGATGGATATTGTTGCCAAACATATTCCTGCAGATAAGGATGGAGTGAGGATTGCTGAACTTGATGAAATGTCTTACAGGAGGCTTTTGTGGGGGCACAGGCCGCTGACGGATTTTTGGCGCGTTGGAAGGGGAATTTCTGCCCGCCTTGCAAAATACTGTATGTTTACAATGGGGGATATTGCCCGGCAGGCTTTGGAAGATGAAAGTCTTCTTTATAGGATTCTTGGAGTTGATGCTGAAATACTGATTGACCATGCCTTTGGCTATGAGCCCTGCACTATGAAAGATATAAAAGCCTATAAAAGTGAGCAGAAAAGTCTTAGTTCAGGTCAGGTTCTGGCGGAGCCTTATGATTTTGAAAAGGGAAGGATTGTAGTTCGGGAAATGGCAGAAGGGCTTGCATTTGATTTGTTTCAGAAAAAACTTGCGGCTTCTGGAGTGACCCTTCATGTGGGCTATGATTATTCCGGGCTGGAAAGCAGCGGATATGACGGGGAACTTGTAAATGACGGCTGGGGACGTCTTCTTCCTAAGCCGGCTCATGGTTCTGCAGAACTGGGGGAGGCCAGCAATTCGGCACATCTGATTGTTGCGGCTGTGCTGGGAATTTATGACCGCTGTGTTGATAAAAGACTTTCTGTGCGGCGCATCTGTCTTGCTGCGGGAGGACTTCTTTCTGCGGAAGAAAGGCAGCCTGGCCTTTTTGCGGAGGATGCAGAAGAGGTTCGGGAGAACTCTTTGCAGGAAGCAAGGATGGGGATAATAAGGCGGTATGGAAAGAATGCCCTGTATAAGGGAACTGATATGCAGGAAGGCGCAACGGCTTTGGAGAGGAATATGCAGATAGGGGGACATAGGGCATGAGCGGTGATTACGGATGCAGGAGCGGAAGGGAAGGTGATGTGGATGGTAGGTATGCAGATATTATAGGGGTAGACTGGCCGCGGCGGCGGGCTTTGATGAGGAGGGAAAGGATGTCTATGGCCAGGCGGGCAAAAATATTTCTGCCTTTTGCGGCCCTTACGGGGCACGGTGAGGCAATATCAAGGCTAAAGGACTAGAGAGGCAATAAGGAATGTAACCCATGCACACAGCCATGCAATAAGGCACTGCCAGAGGGCAAGTCCAATTGCCCATTTTTCATCTTTTTCAACTTCTATTTTTCCTGCATCGTCAAGACGCATGGTCAGTTCATAGCCGTTTACGTCAAATTCAATTGGGTCGCCCATAGGGGCAAGTTTTATTTTTGTTATAAGAGTGCCTGGAATTACGCCCATGTCCAGAAATGCTGGCGCAATTCACCATTTCCTCCTGTTTTAGTAATACGTGCGGATTCTTCAATTGCTAAATCTTTTAATGTCATAAGAATTAATGCTAGTACATTAATATAAGAAATGCTATATGGATTTTTTCAAACTCCATTGCGTGCTGTTGAACGCCGCAGAAAATTCGGAAGAAAAGAAAGTGTATGCTCCGCTTGCAGAAAAAATCCTTGGGCTGTAATGCTCTTCTTATTGTTTAAGCACACTCTCCATTTGCCTCATCAGCTCCACACGGCAGACCGCATAAAAGCGCACGTTCACCGCCTCATCTCTGATGGGAACCGCTACACGGCTTGACTTTTCCAATCCCGGAAGGTGCCTTGTTTTTTCTGTGAAGTCGGTCACGAAGGCCGGAAGGGTGGAATGGTTGATGATGTCGCGGAGGTCGGTGATATCGTCCTGCTCGATGAACTTTGCTTCTGGAATCTTGCTTTTTACCACATTCGTCCAGAATCCCAGCGCGGAAGCCATGATGAAAGTTTCTCCTGCAAGGTCAGAGAGAGATACGGACTTCTTTTTGGCAAGGTCATGGCTTTTGGGCAGAAAGACCTTCAGATGTTCTTCAAAAAATTCCCGGGCATAAAAACGCTCGTCAGCCCTGTTTTCCGTGGTGATGATGACCTGTGCCTTGTCATGCTCCAAATCAGAAAAAAGCCTGTCGTTTTCCTCGCAAAGATTTCCCGTCACTTTTGTTTCGGGCGCAACCTTATTGAAAAGTTCCGTCAGATGCCACAAGGGTGCTGGCGCAATAGAGGCAACCTTGATTTCCCTCGTCCGCCTGTAAAAGTCTACCACCTCATTTTCCATCTCGTTCTGAAGCGCAAGAATCCGGCGGGCATAGTCCACGGCAAGTCGGCCGGTCTGATTCAAAGAGATTGTATTTTTCGTCCTGTCAAAAAGTTGTACTCCAAGAATATCTTCCAGTTTTTGAAGAGAACGCGTAAGTGACGGCTGCGTTACATTCACAATTTCACTTGCGGCAACAAGCGTTCCACTATCGGCAAAGGCAACAAGATTTTGAAGGATATAAGTTTCTATCATGATTATATTGTAACACAGCTTTGCTATACGCTCAACGAATAGTGGAATAAAAAAGTTTGATTGTTCAAAAGGTCATTCCTTAGGTTATATTAATAATCACAAGGTCTTCCTGTTTCTATGAAAGAAGCAGAAGGCGGGGCCGGCAAGGCTGTAGAAAAGTGGCTTACAAAGCTTGGGCTTAAAAAATAAAATCTGGGCGCAACCGCCGGCAAGCGGCGGTCGGGCTTTTCGCACTTCGCCGTCTTGCGCGGCTCATTCCTACGCTTACGTTTCGGAACTGCTTCGCAGGTGCTACAATCCCTTGCGCATCTTACACATAACAACGAGTTAAACCGCAAACCGGCTTGAACGGTTTGTCGGCTTTGAAAACCTTGTTATGTGTTATTTCGTATAATTTCTACAAGCTTCTTCTACTTTCTTAAAATCGATTACGATTTTTCCTACAGGAAACTCTTCTTCAGATGAATTGCATTTCTTTTCATAAAGATTTTTCGCAGTTTTTTCAATTTTATCTCGGTTCTCTTTACAAAAGTTATATTCTGCAAGCATGAGGAGCTTATAACTGAAATCACCTTCGTCATTGATTTTGTAAAGTGAAAGCTCAGATTCAGGAACCGGTATCATGCTGTTAAAGCGTAGTGTACCGTACAGCTTTTTCTTACTTCGAAGATATATTGTTGTAAGATTATTCTTTTTGATTTTTCCATTCTCATAATCTTTGTCCTTTGGAGATGACATCGGAACAAAATATTTAAATCCATTTATTTCCGTAAGAATTCCAACATACTTTCTGTGATAAGTTCGTTCTTGAGGTTTGTTCTGCATTACATGGCTTTCTATCTTCAAAAGATAGTCAACATATTCATCACTTACTATGTAAAAAATATTATCTTCTGTCATAATAATCTCCAATAAAAAAAGGCGACTATTAAAGTCGCCCGTTAAGTTCTCCAGTTAGGGTCGGAGCGTACCCAGTTTAAGTTTTCCGCTCAGAGTCGGAACGTACTCAGTTTAAGTTTTCCACTTAGGGCAGGAACGCTCCCAGCAGTTATAATATAATACATGGAAGGATTGCCGTCAAGCATTATGAAGTTACCATTTACTACATTCTCTGATAACTTTTACAATTTTACTTTCATGCGGATTTACTTTAAGCATTTCAAAATAAGGAAGCCATCTCTCATATCCATTTGACATTATTACTTTTTTAGTGCCTAAATATCGTAAGTAAGCTGTATCAGCGAACATGTGTCCTCCAATTCCGCCCAAGCCCTCTCCAGATGAATTTTTCATTATAAACTGATACATACCATAAACGCTTGATTCTTGTCCGATATTATACTCTTCGTTTCCCATAGAATTTATAATATAAAAGAGGCGAAGTTGGTCTGCAATGTAAACTTTTCCTGGAATAAGATTTGGATTGGGGGCATATGCTACCCCCATTGTTGCCATAGAAATAACCGGCAAATCCTGATAATCATAATTATTAGGATTTAGTCGTTTATTTTCTGCAATTCTTTCTTTTTGCTTTTGTCGAAATACATATTCTTCTTCAATCATTTTAGCAAGAGACTTTTTATCTTCGTTACTAATGAAGGAAAGTGTTAGCTTTTCTGTTTTATACAGAATATATTCATCGCTTCCTGGTTTTCCTATACCAAGTGAATGTTTTAATATTGAAACATCTCTTATAAAAGGAGAGGTTTTGTTTACAAACTCTTCTTTTCTTATATTCCATTTCTGATAGACTTCAAAAGCAACAGGTATATCATATATATCTGTATCAAATTGTATTTCTGAGGATAGCAAATATGAGTAAAAGGTTTCAGAAATTTTACAGAGATCTGAAACGGTTCTATTTTCAGTCCTATATCGCCTATAATTTTCAGAGTAATAATCTTCTGGTTTATTAGTTGTATTTAAGCTTGCACATCCAAAGAATAAGAATGAGATTGTAGTGATAACTGTAAAAATTATTTTTTTCATTTTTCACCCCTCATATTCAATTTGCTATTTTCTATAATTTTCTCATTCAATCCAAAATTATGGATTAACGATGCCATAAGGACCTTTTCACCTTCATTCATACAGGGAGCAATAGTAATTCGTAAATTTTCAAAAAAATCATCTTTTAAATGCAAATAAACGGAATTTGCGGAAAAAGGCTTTTTATCAAGAATCCGATTGTAAAAATATTGCCAGTTGTCGTCCATTTTTACATCTTCACAATTTGAACCGAGTAGAATAAATCGAATTTCTTCTTCAAATTCCCAATGTTTGTTTTTTGTCGCGAATGCTTCCGTAGCGTTAAATTTGAATTGCTCAATATTATTTTTTGATATATCTTCTTTGAATATTCGCTTTTCGTTTGAATATTTTACTTTGTGATAATGACAATCTCCGTTGTCATTTGTTTGTCTCAAAAGAATAAATTTTGCTTTCTCTAAGCAATCAAAAGATTTCTGAACATTTTGAACCACAATATTCACACCATTGATGTTTGTTTCATTACCGTCAAAATGAATAAAACTCGTGTCACTTTCAAGTCGGACACCATGTGCAGAATTGCTGTACATCTGCCATAACGGTATGCTTTCCTCTGGATTTTGAGTCCAACAACTTATGAAAGTGTAATTTTGAAGCGAAGACTTAAAATCTTCCGTTACACTTTCCTCTGGATCATTCATATTTTTTACGTTGTTAAATCGAAGCGTTCTATTTTTGAGTATTAGTGCAAGCGTTTCCAGAGTTGTGTAATGATAGATTTTCATAAATTATGCAAGTTCTGCCATTTTAATCGTTAGTATTTGTATGCGTGTACAAAAGATTAAAAACTCTTGTATCTCCTGTTTCCTGAGCTTTGCCAGCAGCATAATGCATTGCTTTTAATCCGTTGTTGTCTTTAATATTTGCATCTGCACCTGCATACAACAAAAGTCTCACAATTTCAACATTGTTATTCGCTGCGGCAAACATAAGAGCTGTATGACCATTCGAGTTCTGTTCATTAATATTTACATTGTTTTCTATTAGCAGTCTTGTAAAATCCACAAAACCTTCTCTAGAAGCATATATCAAGAGTGTCATTTCAACTCCATCGACCGTAAAAGTCGGAACAATAGAGGAATTAAAGAACATTCTTCTGTATCTGTCGTCTTTAAGAATCATACAGGCAATATCGGAATGTTGCTTTATTAATGCAGTTGCAATATCAGTGTAAATTACCATGAAATCACCAAGTAAATCTGCCTCGTATTCCATTAATAATTTTACGACCTCTGTTTTACCTTCGGCAATTGCATCGTGCATAGCAGTGTAACCATCATTAGTTTTGATATTAACATCAGCTTTGTTTTTCAATAACTCCTTTACGATGTTCAAATAACCATTTGCAGAAGCGGTTATTAATGCCGTTACTCCTTCATCAGATTTTGCATTAACATCAGCCTTGTTTTTCAAAAGTAAACTTACAATTTCAGAATGACCATTGGAGGCTGCAATAATCAAAGAAGATAATCCTTTATAACCTTTTGCGTTTACATTTGCTTTATTTTTTATCAAAAATTCGGCAATGGTTTTATTTCCTTGCTGTGAAGCAAACATAAGTGATGTAACGTTACTATCACCTACAGCATTCACATCTGCACCATTTTTTACTAGTTGCTTAACAATATCCAATTGATTGGTAATTGAGGCATACATCAAGGCTGTACGTCCAATAAGGTCTTTAGAATCTACATTTACTCCTTTCTTCAAAAAGTATTCTACAACTTCTTTATGGCCATTGTAGGCTGCCATCGATAGAATTTCACCCTGATGGTCTTCAATGTTAGCACCGTTATTTACGAGTTCTTTTATAATATCAAGATGCCCATTTTGTGATGCTCGAATTAATGCTGTGTTCTCATGTTCATCTTTTAACTCAAGATTTGAATGATATGAAATCAGTAATTTTACTACATCCGAATGTCCGTATTGTGAAGCCATAAGAATAGGATAGCGTTTATATTTTTTTATGAATTCTTCTTCTGACTCTTTATCCTTAAAACCATACGCAATACCTTTAGAAATTAAATAATTTGCAAATCTTTGATATGCAAATTCTGATGATTTTTGTTTATCATTATCACCAAAGAAATTATCAAGTGAAAGCTCAATATCCACACAGTCGGGATATTGAATAAGAAAGTTTCTTGCATTTTTTACATCGCCTGTTGCACAGGCTACATAATAGTTGAAAACAGCATTTGAATCGGGTTTAGATTGTGCAAAGATATCTATTGAAGCAAAAATGAAAAATAAACTTACTATCAATAACCTTTTCATAATATTCCTTCACCGTTTACTTAAACTAAAGTCCAATATGTATTCGTCTAGTTAAAAAATTAATCTTTGCCGCAAATCCACAATGTTCAGAATGAACGAGCGGATTTGCGGCAAAGGGCTTTTTCAAGTCCTTTGCCTAGTGTACACTAGGCATTTTTTTTTTCGCACGAATGTGCTAACTTTATCCTATTATAAGTACTTATAGCATATTGTTCAAGTAATAGATAGTACATTCGTGCTATTTTTGTTTTATGTTAGACTTTTGGTTACGAGTAAAAGACAAGTTAGATTTTCAAGACTCAACACAAAGAGATTTAGCTCAAAATATAAATGAAAGTTACAATACATTACAATCATGGATAAATCGCGATAGACTTCCAAACGCAGAGCAAGCCGTTAAAATTGCAGAAGCCCTTAATACTTCTGTAGAATTTTTAGTGACTGGAAAATCTAATAACAGAAAAAATGACCATTCAAAAACTGTAAAACTACTTGAACAAGCTATAGAAAATTTACAAAAAGAAATGCAGTAAAACTACAACAAGCGCCCCAGTGCGGGCGTCCATATATCACGAGTCTGCTATGCGCAAGCCGCGAAAGCGGCGTGTTAAATAATTTCTACTCATGCAAACGAGCGAAGCGAGTATACGCGCAACGAATACTGCGATAAAAAAGTTTGATTGTTCAAAAGGCGCTTCCTTCGGTTATATTAAAAATGCGTTAGGGATTGTAGGGGCGACCGCCAACGGCGGTCGTTGCGAAGCAATGAAGCGCGAGAGCGCGGAACCCGCGAGAATGGCAATGCCATTCTCGTAACGAGTTTACCGATGGTAAACTCGCGAAAGCCCGACGGCGCGAGTTTTCTTGTTTTTGCGTAGCAAAATGCTCACCCTTTTGTGAGCAAAAGAAAACTCGTGAAGTGAGCGAAGCGAACGACGAACGCCCAAGAAAATCACAAGGAGCAAACAAATGGCAAAGACACTTATTCTTTATTTTTCAGTATACGATTCAACACGGCGCCTGGCAGAAGAAATCGCCCGTCAGACTGGCGGCGACCTTCTGGAAATTGAACCGGTAATTCCTTACGACAAAAAACGCGACCACTATGACGCGCTGGCAGCCTACGCTAAAAAGGAACACGACGAAGACCAGCGTCCTGCAATCAAAAATGCAATTGACCTTTCTGACTACGACACTGTTTTTATCGGTTACCCGATGTGGTGGTACACCTTCCCCATGATTATCTACACCCTCTTTGACACCGTGGATTTTTCGGGAAAGACGGTCGTTCCATTCAATACCCACATGGGAAGCGGCGACGGCGGAACCTATAAAACCGTTCGTGAAAAGGCAAGGGGAGCAACCGTTCTTGAAGGGCTTCCTGTTTCTATGAAAGAAGCAGAAGGCGGTGCCGGCAAGTCTGTAGAAAAGTGGCTTACAAAGCTTGGGCTTAAAAAAATAGGACTTAATAAATAGAATTCGGGCGCAACCGCCGTTTGGTTCGGCTACGCTCACCAAACGACGGTCGGGTGTTCCGCGGCTTACCTATGGACGGTCTGCTATCGCAGACTGCTTCGCACCGCTCCATACCCTTGCGCATTTTACAAACAAACATTTGGAGAAAAAAATGAAAATCAAATCAATTATCTTAACTGCACTTATTGCAATTTCTGCAACAAACGGACTTTTCGCTCAAGGTTCGGGAAAATCAAAATCCCTCGTCCTCTACTTTAGCTGGGGCGGAACTACAGAAAAAATGGCAAAGATGATTTCTTCATCTACCGGCGGAGAACTCTTTAAGATTGAGCCGACAAAGGCTTATCCAACAAGCTACACTCCTTGTACTGAAGTTGTAAAAGAAGAACTGGATAATGGTATATTCCGCCAGGTAAAAAAGACTCCTGATTTTTCTAAGTACGATACAATTTTTGTAGGAGTTCGTCGTATCGCTACGCGATACTTACCGAGTTTCCGCTTTGCGTAAACTCGCGATAATCTCTTGCGAGTTTTGCTTGCAAAACTCGGTAAGCAAGACGCTTGCGGCTTGCGACGCATACTGCTCCAACCCTTATGACGCATTTCCTTGAAGAAAACAAGGCTGCGCTTAAGGGAAAGACAATCATTCCATTCTGCACTTATCAGGCTACTTACCGCGCGGAAACGCTTCAGGCAATTGTGGACGTAACTCCAACTGCCAGTCATAAGGAAGGTTATGGCACGACAAATCCAAATCAGAACGATGTAGATGCATGGCTTAAAAAAATTGGGTTAGGAAAATAAATCAACAAGGAGACATATATGGACTATGTAACACTATCAAACGGAATCAAGATGCCACAGCTGGGCTATGGTGTGTATCAGGTGACAAAAGCGGAGGCTGAACGCTGTGTTTCGGATGCGCTGGAAGTGGGCTACCGCTCGATTGATACGGCACAGAGTTATTTCAACGAAGAGGAAGTGGGGAACGCGATTGCAAAATCAGGCATTGCGCGCGGCGATATTTTCCTTACCACAAAAGTCTGGATTGAGCATTACGGCTACGAGGCGTGCAAGAAGTCGGTGGAAGAATCGCTTAAGAAACTCAAGACTGATTACATTGATCTCATGCTGCTTCATCAGCCTTTTGGTGATGCTTACGGTGCATGGCGCGCTCTTGAAGAATTTTATGAAAAAGGAATTTTAAAGGCAATCGGAATCTCCAACTTTTATGCCGACCGCATGGTGGAGTTTGCGTCCTTCAACCGCATAAAGCCTATGGTGAATCAGGTGGAATGTCATCCTTTGAATCAGCAGATAGAGGCAAAAAAATGGAATGATAAGTACGGTATTCAGCTTGAAGCCTGGGCCCCTTTTGGCGAGGGACGTGGTGGTCTTTTTGAAAATCCTGTGTTAAAAGAAATTGCTGCCGCACATGGAAAATCAACAGCCCAGATTATGCTCCGCTGGCACCTGCAGAGAGGTATTGTGGTTATTCCAAAATCAACCCACAAGGAACGCATGGCAGAAAACCTGAATGTCTTTGATTTTACCCTCACTGCCGAAGAGATGGCAAAAATCACCGCTCTCGATACTGCAACAAGTTCTTTCTTCAGTCATCAGGATCCTGCAATGGTGGAATGGTTCGTAAAAATGGTTGAAGAGCGGAAGAAGCAGCAGGATTCCAGTAAAGAGAAAAAGGCCTGGTAATATTTCATAATTCTGGATTTTGTAAAAATGCTTACAAAGTCCAGAGTTCTGTAAATGGAAGAAATGATAGAGTTTGCGACGACCCTGCTGGAAAATGGGATGAAGGGATACAGGAATCAATAACTTTACGACTCATTCACCAGCTTACCGGTCATGTGCTCAATTTCAAGTTCAAGGCACTGAACCCTACAATAATCATAACAATGGCTAGAATTGCGATTCAAGCTTTGCTTTTTTTATCCATTCATCAAAATCCTTGACAAAACATAGAATCCTATGTAATAATACATAGAGTTCTATGAATATCCACAAGTACTACACAAAAAATGCAATTCTCATCAAGACCATCAATCTGGAGCTGGAAAAACTGGCGAACGCGAAATTGAAGCCGTTCGCGCTCACTTTCTCGCAGTTCAAGGCTTTGCGCCTGCTTGCCATTGAGTCGCCAGAGGCGGTGCGGCAAGTGGACATTGAGCAGGCATTTTCGATGACGAATCCCACCGTCACCTCGCTCTTGCATGGGCTTGAAAACGGCGGCTGGATTGAGCGGCTTGAAAACCCTGACGACAGCAGGAGCAAGCTCGTCCGCCTCACGAAAAAGGCGGAGCGGATAGCGGCTGACTTGGAATCGCTCGGAAACGAAATCGAGGCGGAGCTGACGGGCGCACTTTCTGATGAGGAAAAATCCACGCTGCACGCGCTTTTGTTGAAAATGGTTCCGCAAGAAAACTGAGCGGAAGTCATATATGGGAATCTCTAAAAACTTCGTTTTTTTGAGGTGCCAGCACATTTTATTTTTATGGAGGAATCCTATGAAAAAATCACTTCTTGCTGCGGTTCTGGTTGCGGCTGCCACGATGGGCCTTGCGTTCGGAGCGGACAAGGGAAAGACGGTGCAGTTCGGCCGCTACTACGAGGACAAGGCGGGTAAAAAGCTCACCCCGATTGAATGGACGGTGCTTGACGAAAAGGACGGCAGGACGCTTCTGATTACGACCAAAGTGATTGACGCTCAGCCATTCCACAACAAGCGCATCGCGGTCACCTGGGACAACTGCGACTTGCGCACCTGGCTCAACGGAAAATTCTTTACCACAGCATTCACGAAGGAAGAGCAGGCAGCGATTGCGACGACGGAAGTTTCCGCGCTCAAAAATCCCCGCTTCGACACTCCCGTGGGAAAGCCTACGCGTGACAAGGTTTTCCTTCTGAGTTATGAGGAGTGCCTTACATATATGCCCACCGATGCCGACCGCAAGACCTTTCCCACCGAATACGCGATTGCCAACGACTGCTACATCAACACCGACGGACACGCGGCATGGTGGCTGCGCTCAAACGGCATGAGTGTGACCGAGCCTGAGCATCTTGCCACCTGGGGCAATTTCAGCCTGCGCCATCACCATGTGGACGACCCGATTATCGGCGACAGGCCCGCAATTTGGGTGGACAGCGCGTATTTGAAAAAATAGGGTGGCATGAGGGCGGTGAAAATCGCCCGTGCAGTAGGGGTTTAGGGTGCTCCCCGCCGCAGGCGGGGAAATGCCCTAAATCTTTGCATACCTTTTTTCAGATGTCGGAAAGTTTATCTCTTACTGCCGGCTTGTAAAGTGTTCCCATGAATCAGAGTTTCTATTCCGAGACTTTTCAGGTATGGAGGAATATCGTGGTGCCCGTTTCCGCCGTTATCAATCACTTCTGAGGAAAGAAGTTTTCCATCCCCTGATTTTAAATATGCTTGCAAAGTACGGTCTGTGTATCAGAAGAAGTTTCTTCTCTAAAACCTTTTCTTTTACAAACATATTTTTCATGCTCTGAAAGATTTTGGACACATACTTTTAAAGTCTCAAATCCATTACCTCTTGCAACAGAAATCAGTTTTTCAAGTAGCTTTATTTCTTCTGAATAATTTTTTCCATTCACTATCACGATGCTTTTTCCTTGATACTTGCAGATAGTTCTTGTGTCATCTTTCTTGTTTCCGCTATGATAAAAGCAATGGCAAAAATGAATGATATTACGTCGCTGATTAAAGAGGCCCAGAGCATTGTTACAATATTATGACTTACAAGAGCCAGAATAATTGAAGAAGGCACAAAAACGATTACGTCGCGGAGCAGGGCGAGTAGGGTGGATTTTCCACTTTTTCCCAGGGATTGGAGCATGATGGCTGCAGATTTTATAAAGCAGGTAAGGATGATTCCGCTCAAAAAGATTCGGACGCAGAGACGGGCATATTCGGTATATTCCGGGCTCTTGCTTTTTCCAAAAAGGGAGATTACAAAATCTGGGGCAAGTTCAAAAATCAGAAAGAAGACTGTGCCGATTGCAAGGACAATTTTTGTAATAGTGCTGATTGTTTCGTTTACACGCTCCACATTTCCGGCTCCCATATTAAAGCCGATGATTGGCTGGCCGCCAAGACTTATTCCAATAACAATGGAAACTACAATTCCAAAAACCTTCATAACGATTCCCACAACCGCAAGAGGAATAACCGAGCCGAATGCTACTCCTGTACTGGCAAATGTTTCATAGCCGTATTTTGAAAGCAGATTGTTATTCACCGCAATGATTACCACAATCGAAAGCTGAACGATGAGGGATGCCATGCCAATTGAGATAATCCTTGAAAGAATTGAAGTTTCCAGGCGAATTGATTTTTTGCTGATTTTAAAATTCTTAGCGCGGAAAAGATAGGCAATGCTCATGACAAAAGTTAGCGCCTGTCCGATAACAGTTGCAATGGCCGCTCCCTTTACTCCCATATTAAAGGCGAAAATAAAAAGCGGGTCTAAGATAAGATTTGCAATTGCTCCCGCAAGGGTACAGGCCATTGCATATTTTGGAGAGCCGTCAGCACGGATTGAAGCATTCATTCCCTGTCCAATCATATAGAAGGGTAAGCCGCTGCAGATTACTGTGAAATACTGGACGGCAAAATCATAACAAGTTTTTTCTTCCGGATTCGCTCCGAAGAGTTTCAGGATTTGTGATTTAAAAATAAAGCCGGCCAGGCAGAGAAGAATTGAGAAAATCACAAGAAGTAAAAAGCCGTTTCCTACAGATTTGTCAGAGCGGTCCTTGTTATTTCTTCCCCATTCAAGACTGAAATTTGCAGCAGCTCCGTCTCCTACTAAAAGGGAAAGCCCCAGAGCCAGAACTGTAAAAGGATAGACGATATTTGTAGCTGCATTTCCAAAAGCGCCAGCCGGACTCCATCCTATAAAAATCTGGTCCACAATATTGTAAAGAGCCGCAACCAGCATACTGATAACACATGGAACCGAAAAATGCCTTACAAGCTGACCGATTTTCTCTGTTCCCAAATCATAATTTTTCATAAAAACCTCACATATTTTTTCAAAAATAAAAAGCAGCGATTGCGTTTCCAAAAACTGGACTTACGCTCATCGCTGCTCGTTTATGGAAGTCTCTAAAAACTTCAGTTTTTAGAGACAACTCTAAAAATGCGATGTTATAAGTCGCGCTATTATAGCGACTTATAACTCGCTGGAATCTCGAGAGGCGTATCGAAGAGGAGCCTCTCGAGATTCCATTTATGTGAAGAATCGAATCTGCTTTGTTGTTATGGTATTTTATCAGATTTTTGATTTTGATGTAAGACAAGTTGCAGGGATTCTTTGAGAGCAATTTGAAGTAAGGGCAAAGGGGGAAGTCTCCCCCTCGCTCCAGCCCGCTTCGCGGTCTTACGCTACCCCCTCTCCTAAGGGGGACGCTTCGCTTTCCCCCTTAAAATCCCCGATTCGTTTCCGCGAGTTTTGGAAGCGTAGCGGACAAAACTCGGTAAGTTCGCCGCAGGCGAACGACCAACGCCCCCATTATTATCACACGGATTCGATTTTGCTAACGCAAAATCAACTTTCTGTTCATTGAAAAAAAATCGTTAGATTTTTTCAATCCGTGTGACACCGACAGAATCGGTATATAAGACAAGCCCTCTTTAAATCGATTGTCACTTTTTATTTATCATCATAATGATTTTTACACTGAATAATCTTTATAAGTTCATCTTCAATTTTATAAACTAATCTGTTTTTCTCATCTATAGTTCTAGACCAATATCCGGTTAAATTGCCTTTCAATGGCTCTGGATGACCGATTCCATCATTTCCGTTTCGCTCAATATCCGCAAGAAGCTGATTTATTTTCTTGAGCGTCTTTTTGTCCTGCGTTATCCAATAGGTATAATCTGCCCAGGCATCATCTGAAAAATCCTTGTGCATTCTTATACCTCGACAAGCTCATGGATTGAATGCTGTCCATTTTCCATCTGCAGTTTTGAATGTTCCAGAGCCTTTATATTTTTCTCAGAATAAAATGAGCTGTCCTGAACAATCTCAAAGGGGATTTTATGCTGGATTAAAGTCTGCTTAAGAAAAATGCGTATTGCCGTTGTTGTATCCATTCCTATGGATTCGAAAAAAGCATCTGCATCATATTTTAAGGCTGTATCAACCCTTGTCTGAATTACTGCCGTTCTCATATATGCCTCCATGTTTATAATGTAATACAAAAGTAATGAAAAAGCAATAAAATTGCATAATGACAAAAAAGCAGCTCCCCCTTTTGGGAAGCTGCCCGAAAATCGTTCCGAAAAGCCACGCTGCGGCTTTTCGGAAAAATAGTTGAATTGCTAAATCCGCTCCACTGTGTTCTGCTAGTTGAAAGCAGGGATACAATAAACGTATCTGTCGCCGAGCCGCACACAGCAGCCCGGCAGGATGAAGTATTTTATTCCTTTGTATGGACTGCAAATACAAACTTATCTGACTGTGTACCTGTTCCACTTACTATATAGATTCCATCAGTATTATCTGTTACTCTAAAGCTTGTCCAATTTGGTTTAGTACCATTACTTCCACGACTACACTTATAGTATAAAGTACCATTTGTATCAGCCTCAACCAAAGTGATTACTCCAGCACTAGTAGCAAAAGATGTGTTAGGTGAAATATCAACATACCATGTATTACCAGTATAAATCGTTTCACCTACAAGGATAATATCTCCAGCTTGTAGTGAAGTATGATGAACCTTTCCTGTTATAGTGCATGTAGTCGTTTTATCTCCTGCGGTTGCCGTAATGGTAGCCGAACCATATCCTTTTGTCCCCATTATTGTATATTCTCCAGTTTCAGAATTGATACTTACATAATCTGGATCACTACTTGACCATACAATAGTCTTATCTGTTGCGTTATCGGGAGAAACTGTTGCCGTAAGCGTTCCCGTCGAATTGACAAAAAGGGCTTCTGTGGGAGCGTTGTTTATAATTACACTAGATACAGCGACAGTTACCGTAAGAGTATAACTTGCAGTCTTTGTGGCGTATGTGTATGAGGCGGAATCTGTTACCGTAGCGGTGATTGTCGCTGTACCCGCCGCACCAACAATGGTGACTAGCCCATCTGAATCTACGGTGGCTACCGCCGTGTTGTCAGAAGCGTAGCTTACCGTGCCGTCGCCTTCGATTGTGAGCTCGTTGGTGAAAGCCGCGTCATTGGTTGTCTTGCTCACGCTCGTGGTGGCGTAGCTGATGCTGCCTGCGGTCTTTTGTGGTGTAACAGCCGTCTCCGTCCACTTCGCATACAGCGTGATGTCTTCCTTAATTGCCGTGTCAAAACTGAATAAAGTCGTCAGGCCGCTGTCTGAATACCAGTCAGCGAAGGTGTATTTTGTAGTTGTCGTTGCCGTTTTTGTGGGGTCGGCAGGTTTGGTTGCGGTTGCTCCATAACGCACGGACTGTGATGTAACTGTACTTCCGCCGTTTGCGTTGAATGTTACTGTGTAACTCTTGCGGTCGTACTTGATTTCCACCACCGTTCCGCTCGCCGCGATTGTCGCCTGTGTGACTGACTGTGCCGTGAATCCCTCATAAGATTTTGCGCTTGCGGCTGTAGGCTGGCCGACTGTGCCAGTCTTCGTTTCGCTTTCTTTGAGAGTGTAATTGTCATCGGCTATATTCTGCTGCAAGTGCTTTACTGTGTAGGTTGCAGTTTCTGGAGCTGCGGATTGCTGTTCGGCGGCGGCTTTAAGTTCCGCGTATGTAGATTCAGCGGCAGTCAGCAGGTTAAGCGTCTCTGCCGGAACAAGTGCTTTCTGAGCTTCGGTGAGTGCGTCATAAGCCGCGCGGGCATCGTCTATCTTTGCCTTGCTTTCATCCGTGTAGGCGACCGTACCGATTGCGGTAATTTTTGCAATGACCGCATCTGCCGCGTTCTGATTTGCTGTTCCTGAATCGGCGGCTGCTTTAAGCTCTGCGTATGTAGTTTCAGCGGCAGTCAGCAGAGCAAGCGTTTCTGCCGGAACCAATGCTTTCTGTGCTTCTGTAAGAGCGTCGTAGGCAGTTCTGGCTTCGTCAATTTTTGCCTTGCTTTCATCTGTGTAGGCGACTGTGCCGATGGCGGTGATTTTTGCGATAACCGCAGCTGCTGCTTTCTGGTTTACGGTTTCCGCAGTCTCCTTGAATGTCGCGCTGACGGTTACATTGCTTTTCGGCATGGTGAAAGTGCCGTCCGTAACCGTAAGCTCATTTGCGCTTGCATCCTTTACGCTATATGAGTCCAGCTCATAGCCACTGTCGGCTGTCGCGGTCAGTTTTACTGTCGCTCCCGCTTCTGCCGATGCCTTGTCAACGCTCACTTTGCCATGTTCAATGGAAGATGAGACTGTGACCGTGTACATGGTCGGCTCGTCGTCAATATTTGCCTTACACGAAGCAAGGCAAAAAGCGAGCGCAAGAATTGCACCCATTAATGTGAAAACTTTTGAAATTCTTTGCATAAGTGCCTCCTGAATGGTTTAAAATATAAAAGCCCATGTGCAGGGCATAATTTATGCCTACATCATGGGCGGTTTTCCTGTGTGAGAAAGTTGTAATGTCTGATTTAAAATGCATGCAGCCCGAAATTATGTTTCGGGCAGAGTTATAGCTTGTGCTGTGCTGTGCTGTGAATTCTGCGGCAATGCTAAATTATTGTCAAGCCCTGTCGGGCTTGTTGCGTAGAAGAAAGTTTGTTTTTTCCTGCTTGAATTACAGTACATATCAGATATTATAACACGAAAATTTGACTTTCGGGGAAAAATCGTAAGGAAATTTAAAAAAAATTAAGGAAAAAAGAAGAATAGAAATTGAGAACAAGAAATCCTAAAAAAATAATGACCGATAAGCGGGGGTTTTAGGGGGGTAAGCAGCTTGCTGCGTCCCCCTAGGAGAAGGGGGTGTCGGCGCAACGAAGTGCGACGCAGGGGGAAGACTTTCCCCCTACTGTTTCTAAATCTATTTCTTAATATCTTTTGCGAAAATCAACTTGAAGACAGTTCTCACAAAAGGCTGAATAAAAAAGAGCTGAGTAAAGAAGGCAAAAGGGAAATTAAAGCACATGAGGCGCAGCCACTGAACCAGAGCCGTGTGAATCTGAAAGCCGTTGTTGTAAGGATAGTAAAGGAAGGTTGCAATAAGGCTCATTGCAGGTACCATTAATCCAACTGTGGCACAGATAATGGCTGTTTCAAAAAGGACTGGATGTGTTGTTTTGGGATCAAAGTTTTTGCAGGCAAGACGGAATGAAAGCGGGCTTCCGTAGACGCATTCCATAAAATAGGCAAAACAGAATTCAACCAGAACTACAGACCAGACCGGCATAACGCGGCCGAACATATAGATTCCGCCGATTGTTCTTACAGCTGCAAGAACACTGGTTGTTCCCACAGCCTGTCGAAGTGAATCTCCATTTACAACATAAATGCTGTAAAAAACATAAGCATGAACGGTAATTACAACTGTGATGAATGCAAAGACCATTCTCTGAAACTGATTTCTTGGCATAGAAATCTCCTGTGAAAAAGAATTCTTAATGTGCCGTGATCAGATTTACTCGAAGTGGTGCTTCAACACATGTGTCGTTTGCATTAAGTTTTGTGAGTATAGCAAAAAATCGGGAAAATAAAAAGTGAAAGTTATTTAGTTGTGATGTTTCTAAGACTCATTCACCTTCCTTGCGGTAGCCCGTAAGGATATCCGTCATCACCAAGCAGGGAAAGAACACTCGTTTTGCATTCAGCATGGAAGCGGCTGCCATTCCTTTGTTTGGCTTTATCCTCAAATATTTTAAGAAGCTCAAGATTCACAATTTTTCTGACTGCTTTATGGGCTTTGCCCTTCTCTTCATGGCTTTGGGACTGCTCAAAACATCACGAATCACATAGCCATGCTTCATACAGTCTTTAATATTTCTGCCACGGTTCTTTTTCTGCCTTTTGTAAAGCAGATTGCGCATCTGACGGAAAAACTGATTCCCGAAAGTCAGAAAGAAAAAGATGCCCATTACAAAATCCCTGTCATCCTTCCAAAAAATCATGTCAGTACAGATTTGTATACCTTTCAGATTCAGAAAGAAATTACAAAAATGGCCGGCCGCGTAATGGAGATGATGGATTTTCTGAATCAGGGACTTACCCAGAAATCAGGGAATTTAGAAGTTCTGACAAATGAAATTAATGAGATTGAAGAATATGTTGATGAAATGAATCATGAAATTTCTTACTTTCTTCAAAAATGTTCCCGCCTTCCAAGTGCAAATCATAACGACCGGAATAATTATGCCAACATGATTTCTGTAATAAAGCAAGCGAGAGCTTAAAAAGGCCAGCCGGAAGCGAATTGAAAACGGAAGCAATGTTAAGGCCGAACTTAATTACATGGATCTGGTACGCAAAATTGAAAAGGCCGGCGACTGCATTTTCGGCGTGATTCAGGCAATCCAGCCAAATATGGAAGACACCCTTCTTGCTGAGGGCAATGGAAAAAATCTGATTGCTGCGCAGAATGTAATCATCAATACTAAAAGCAGGAAAGCCTTTGTTTCGGGGCGGGAAGTTCAGCTTGCAGTAAAAGAATAGAAAGCCGTACTCTGGATGTTCACATCGGCCTTTTGCGTCAGAAACTGAATAATCAGAAACTGATTGAAACTGTGCGTGGAGTGGGGTATAGGATTTCTTAAAACAGCAGGTGCTGGCGGATGCCTTATTTTTTTCGGAGAGTATTTTTCAGAAGTATTTTTCAGAATATATTTTTCTTGTTTCAGACGTAAATTAATGTTAAAATAGCATTAGATATGTTCAATTTTCAAAAGTAAAGGGATTCTATGGATTTTCAAAACTTTGTTGATGGCTTTGCTACAATGACTTGCCTTTTGTCCGTTGAAAAAAAAGAAGATGGAACTTGCGGTGACATTAGAATTGTAGCTGGAAATAGATTATATATGGAATCCATTTCTAAAACCTGGACAGATGAAAATCAGGTAAAAGAATTCGTTCCAGATTCCCTTTATACAGAATATATTCCCAAAGACTTGAATTTTGAAACTTTCTGTTTTCAGTGTGCTTTTCAAAAAATGCCCCTCCACAGTTATGTCCATCCCGACCGCTACGATTTCTGGATAAATTTTTTCATGATGCCTGTTGCCTGCGGAGATGAAAAAAAGGCCTATTGCACCTATTCTCAGGAATTTACCTACGAAGCAGAAACAGAAAAAATGACAAAACTTTCTCATGGGTCTGCCGAAAGGGTCTTGAATGCCTGTATAAAACTTCGCGGTTCAACTGATTTTAAGGAAAGCTGTGCAGCTGTAATAAAAGACATTAGACAGATGTGTGATGCAAATTATTGCTGCATACTTTTGATGGATACAATAGCAGAGAAATGCTCTGTGCTTTGCGAGGCCGCAGAAGACCGCAAGGAATGGGGCGGCTATAACGCAGACTGGTTTTCTCCGGATTTTTATGAAATTGCTAAAACCTGGCAGGATATTATAGGCGGCAGTAACTGCCTTATCCTTAAAAATAAATCAGATATGGAATATATAAAAAGCCTTAGTCCTATCTGGTATGAATCTATGAAGAAGTCTAATGTAAACAGTCTTGTCCTTTTTCCTATAAAAGACGGTTGTGAACTTTTAGGCTATATCTGGGCAACTAATTTTGATACAAATAATATAATCAGCATAAAAGAAACTCTAGAACTTACAACTTTTTTCATAGGGTCAGAAATATCCAATCATCAGCTTTTTGACCGTCTCCGCGTCTTAAGTACCATGGATATGCTTACAGGCCTCCTGAACCGAAATGAAATGAACAATCGTGTAGATCAGCTAAGCCTTGAAAGGACTCCTCAAAAAACTAATATTGGGGTCATATTTGCAGATTTAAACGGATTAAAGACGATGAATGATAATTTTGGCCATGAAGCGGGGGATCAGCTGATTAAAACTGCGGCCTACCTTTTAACCTGCGTCTTTTCTGGTTATGAAATATATCGTGCAGGTGGAGATGAGTTTATGGTTCTTATGCGCGCTACTTCAAATGAAGAAATGCAGGAACTGTGTGATAAATTAAAAAAACTTGCAGATGAAGGCGGAAAAGCCAGTTTCGCAACCGGCTTCTGCCTTATAGAAGACAGCCGCAATATCAGAATAGCAATGCGGCTTGCAGATGAACATATGTATGCAGATAAAAATCTCTTCTATGAAAATCATCCGGAAAGAAAACGCCGTTAATCTTTCAGAATTATTTTAAGGGGTTTGCCCACCAGCGTTATTACCGGCCCTAAAAGAAGAGACATTGCAATAGAACCGATTATAGAGCCTTGAATTCCTCCGCTCAGTTTTCCTGCAATAACACCAATTACAACGGCAGAAAGGTCAAAGATGATTCTGACGATGAAAAATGGCACTTTTGGCATCCATCCGCTTAGAATATTAGGAATTGCGTCGTAAGGGGCAACTCCCATTTGAGCATTTATATAAATAGAAGCGACAATTACAAAAAAGAGCAGGGTGATTATAAATACGATTATGCGGAATGTAAAACTTCCTTGAGAAAGAGCCTGAAAAAATGCAGTGTCTTTCCACATCCAGCGGCACAAATCTACTACATAACCGATAAGAATCATGTTTGCAAGAGTGCCGAAACCAATCATCTGGGAGCCAAAAATAAAAGTGAAGACAAGCATGAGGCCGTAAACCAGAATTTCTGTGTTGCCCAGACCCCAGTTCAGGGCGTGGGCAATGTTCAGGTTCATAAAAGAGGCCGGGTCAGTTCCCCAGCCAATTTCTGCAAGAATTGTAACTCCCACGCCCATCATCAAGACGGCGGGGAGCATGAATGCAATCTTTTTTCCAAAATTTGGAACAATAAACTGCTTTAAAAAACCTTTAAATGAAAATGCCATAAATCTAAATCCTTTCGGATTAGAATAGCGGATTTTCTATTTCTTTTCCATCAGTAAAAGGCCCGGCAATCGGTGTATTGTCCCGCTTTTTACCAAAAAAGTCAGTGTCAAACACAATAGGACTTCCATCTGGATTTTCATAATTTTCTTCCGGTTCAAAGGCAGGAGCAATGTCTTCTGTTTTCATCAGCCTGCATTTTAAGTCAGGAATAAAATCATAAAGATTGGTCTTCAGCATTATTTTTCCATCTTTTTCTTCACAGGTGATTTCAACTTTGTTCTTGCTGTCTATGTAAGCCTTTTCTTTAGACATTGGCCTGGCACCGTTAAAGTAAAGGTTGCCGTCTGCCCAGACAGGGAGCTTTGAATAATAGCGGTCAGAAGCAGGAGAACCCATTCCGCAGTAGCCTTCAAACATGGCATCCCATTCTTCAAAAGTAGGATAGTCTTCGTATGGGCAGGTTCCAACTACAAAGTTTGAATCATCCCAGTCATTCTTTTCATTTGCCTTCATGCGTTCTGTAAATTCTTCGCAGATTGGCTTTTGAATAAAGATATTATTGAAGAATTTGCAGTCTCCATGAAGGAATGTCATGAATCCTGCAATTTCTGTGCGGTGCTTCATGTGGTAAGGAGTATAGCGGGGAGAAGAAAGTGTGAGTGCGCCGTTATTTGTTCCGCGTCCTACGGCTGTAAAACTTCCTGCAATAATATTGTGAACCATTGCTACACCCTGGGTAGCAAGTTTTACGGCTCTAGGAGAAAGGAAGATGTTGTTGTCCAGCAGGGTAGGGCCGTGAGAAACTTCTATGAAAATGTCTTCTGCAACTTCGCCTTTAATTTTTTCTCCAGGTCTCTGTGGCGGAATATTGTCATGGAAGAAGTTTTGTGTAACGCGGGTTCCCTGTGCCTGCCAGTCCAGCCAGATTCCTCTTGTGCAGTGGTGAATGTGGTTTCTTCTATAAATAACGTCAATTGCGGCGTGCATTTTTATTCCACCGATTTCTGCCCCCGCAAGGTTCTGCTTGTTATTAATGTGATGAATGTGGTTGTCTTCAATTACAGAGAAAACTCCGCCAAGGTGTCCTACAATTCCTGTCTGACCGCAGTCGTGAATTTCGCAGCGGCGGATAGTGTGGGAACCGATTCTTTCTTTTGTCCAGCCTTCTACCTGTGCCTGACAGATGCAGTCACGTTCAGTCTGGGTTCCGTCCTTGTATTTTGTCTTGAGCCATTTGTTGTCATTTTCCGGCTGCAGGTATTTTCCCAGTGAGATTCCGGAACATTTTGCCTCATAAACTTCGCAGTCTTCTATAACCCAGCCTTTTGACCAGTGAGGGCCAATCATTCCTTCCTGATAGGCGGTTGGAGGAGCCCACTGGCTTGCGGCCTGAGAAACTGTAAAGCCGCTTAAAGTAATGTAGTTTACTCCTTCTGCCTCAGGATAAAAACAGGTGCGGCGGGCTGTAATTTCTACATTTTCCTTATTCGGGTCGTAGTCGTGAAAGTTTGCATAAAAAACAGTTTCATTTTTTGCCTCGTCCTGCTCGGCAAACCATTTGTAGGTAGAAAATTCTCTGTCCCATGCAGCTTCCGAAGCTTCGGCTTTACGAACTTCTTCAAGACTCTGAACTTCATAAAGAGATTTTCCGTTCAAGAAAACGTCTCCCAGATGGGCTGTCATATAGGCGATGAACCAGTCACCGCTTACTAAAGTTGTATATGGATTAAAATCGCCAAAAATCTTGTTTGACACTCTGGCTGTCCAGACGCTGCCATTTGTGTCCTTGTCTGCTTCAACTTTTTCCCAGTTTGCAAGAACTTCTGCACCAGTAATATGGGCGCCCTTCATTACAGTAGAACGGTAAACTACAGGCTTTCCTTCTTCTCCTGCATTCTTTGGATTTACGGCTTCCCTGTAGATTCCAGGAGCAACTAAAACTTCGTCACCTGCTTTTGCAATATCAGCAGCAAGCTGAATTTTATTAAAAGGGTTCTTTTCTGAACCGTCACCGCCTTCTTTGGCATTTGCATTTACATAATATTTCATATTAACATCATACACCCTGGGCAGCAAAAAAAGTATAAAAAAAGTACATTTTTATTGTAAAAAAAACATAGTAAATTTTAGAAGATTTATGAAGATTTATTGGAATTTTTTTTCTGAATTTATGCTGCTGAAATATTGCTTTTTTGCGCTAGAGATAGTATATTACAAAAACTATATCCGCTATATCTAGTGGTATTTATCAACTTTAGTAAATCATAATAAGTGGTGGGAAATATGAAAATCATTAAACGCAACGGCGAAGAAACTATTTTTGACATCAGGAAAATTATAACTGCTATTTCTAAAGCTAATGCGGTAATTCCGGAAACAGAACGTCTGACCGACGAATATATAAATGCGGTTGCAACAAAAGTTGCCGCTACCTGTCAGGCAAGCAAGGTTCAGATGAACGTGGAAGCAATTCAGGATTTAGTAGAAACCGAACTGATGAGAATCGGTGCCTTTGACCTTGCAAAAATCTACATTACATACCGCTACCGCCATGCCCTCATGCGCAAGCAGAATTCTACAGACCAGCAGATTTTAAGTCTTTTGGAATGTTGTAATGAAGAAGTTAAACAGGAAAACTCAAATAAAAACTCAACTGTGGTAAGCGTTCAGCGCGATTATATGGCAGGTGAAGTTTCAAAAGATATTACAAAACGCTTCCTTCTGGATGAAGACATTGCCCAGGCTCACCGCGAAGGAATCATTCACTTTCACGATGCAGACTACTTTGCCCAGCACATGCACAACTGCGACCTTGTAAACCTGGAAGACATGCTGCAGAACGGAACCGTAATCAGCGGAACAAAAATTGACACTCCACATTCCTTTTCTACAGCCTGCAATATTGCCACCCAGATTATTGCCCAGGTTGCTTCAAGCCAGTACGGCGGACAGAGTATTTCTCTTGCCCACCTGGCTCCATTTGTTGAAGTAAGCCGCCGCAAGCTGGTTGCAGAACTGAATCAGACAGTTGAAGAAACAGGCGTAACTTTTACAAAAGAACAGTTTGACCACATTGTAGAACGCCGCCTTGCCGACGAAATTACCCGCGGTGTTCAGACAATTCAGTATCAGGTAGTTACCTTGATGACGACAAACGGCCAGAGTCCATTTGTAACTGTATTTATGTACCTGAACGAAGCTAAAAACGAACAGGAAAAAGCAGACCTTGCCCTTATTATAGAAGAAGTTTTAAAACAGAGATACAAGGGAGTTCGTAACGAAAAAGGTTACTGGGTTGCTCCGGCCTTCCCAAAACTGATTTATGTTCTGGAGCCGGATAACATTGAACCTGACGGAAAGTATTATTATCTTACAGAACTGGCTGCAAAATGTACCAGCCGCCGTCTTGTTCCGGATTATATTTCTGAAAAGAAGATGTTTGAACTTAAAGAAGGCAATTGCTATCCGTGTATGGGCTGCCGTTCCTTCCTTACAGTTTACCGTGACGAAACAGGCCGCCCTAAATTCTACGGACGCTTTAATCAGGGGGTAGTTACAATCAACCTGGTAGACGTTGCTTGCTCTTCCGGAAAAGACATGGAAAAGTTCTGGAAGATTTTTGATGAAAGACTTGAACTCTGCCGCCGTGCCCTCATGCTGCGCCATAAACGCCTTTTGGGAACTCCAAGTGATGTTGCCCCAATCCTCTGGCAGAACGGAGCCCTTGCCCGCCTTGAAAAAGGTGAGCCTATTGATAAGCTGCTTTTTAACGGATATTCTACAATTTCTCTGGGCTATGCCGGACTTTGTGAATGTGTGCGCTATATGACAGGCAAGTCTCACACAGACCCAAGCGCAACCCCTTTTGCTTTGGAAGTTATGAAGCACATGAACGAAGCCTGTGCAAAATGGCGGGCAGAATCAAATATCGCCTTCAGCCTTTATGGAACTCCGCTTGAAAGTACAACCTACAAATTTGCAAAATGCCTTAAAATGCGTTTTGGCGAAATTCCGGGCGTAACAGACAAAAACTACATTACAAACAGCTATCATGTTCACGTTACAGAAAACATTGACGCTTTCCAAAAGCTTACTTTCGAAAGTCAGTTCCAGGAACTTTCTCCGGGCGGCGCGGTAAGTTATGTAGAAGTTCCAAACATGGAAAACAATATTCCGGCTGTAATTGCAGTTTTACGCCACATTTATGACAACATTATGTATGCAGAGCTGAATACAAAGAGCGACTGCTGCCAGAAATGCGGCTATACTGGTGAAATTCAGATTGTTGAAGATGATAATAAACTTGTCTGGGAATGTCCTCAGTGCGGTAACCGTGACCAGGCAACAATGAATGTTGCCCGCCGCACCTGCGGTTACATTGGAACACAGTACTGGAACCAGGGACGTACCCAGGAAATTAAGGAGAGGGTTCTCCACCTTTAGGCGGTGGTTGAGCCTGTCGAAACCACATGAACTACGGAAACATAAAAAAAACAGATATTGCAGATGGAGAAGGCGTTCGCGTAACGCTCTTTGTGTCTGGCTGCCGCATCCACTGTCCGGGCTGTTTTCAGCCACAGACCTGGGATTTTAACTTTGGCCAGGAATTTACTGAGGCCACAGAAAATGAGATTCTTGAAGCTCTGAAGCCTTCTTATATTGCGGGGCTTACAGTCTTGGGCGGCGAACCTTTTGAGCCTGAAAATCAGGCCGTGCTGGCACCCTTTCTGGAAAGAGTGCGGGCAGCATATCCCAAAAAAAATATCTGGTGCTATTCCGGCTATGTTTACGAAAAAGACCTGCTTGCAGGCGGTTCAAGACACACGGAGTACACAGACCGTATGCTTGCCTGTATAGATGTTCTGGTAGACGGCCCCTTTATTGAAGCCCAGAAAAATCTTATGCTTAGTTTCCGCGGAAGCGAAAATCAGCGTATTTTGAGGCTGAAAAAATGACCGAAACAATGCGACGAGCCAGTCACACAGAGCTTACCCAGATAAATGACCGCATATCCTGGCTGCCTGCTACATCAACTCCCTTTTGCTGCGACATAGTTTTTATAAAATCGAAAGACGAGCAGGGTGAATTTACATGGATTTTTGATGTGGGCGTGGGCCCCGCTGCGGCTTCTGCCATCAATGCAGTGCAGGGACGTAAAAAAATAGTGATTTCCCACTTCCACCCTGACCACATTTTAAATCTTCCTTTTGTAAAATATGATGAGCTTTATGTTTCAAAATACACAAAAAAATATACCCGCATCGGAACAGAAGTAAGCGGGATTTTAGATTTTGGTGATGTAAAAATCCTTCCTATGCCTTCCAGTCATTCAAAGGGGAGTCTTGCTTTGTTTGCAGATGGCTATGGTTTTTTAGGCGATGCTGCTTTCTGTAAATACAAGAGTATTCATCACCTTTATAATCCTCAGATTCTTTATGAAATGATTAAGTTTATGGAAGAAAGTGATTGTAAATACTTTTGCCTTGACCATGAACAAAACTTTATCCAGAATCGTCAGCCTGTAATTGCCCTTTATAAAGACATTTATTCCCGCCACAAGGACTCTGACGGTCAGGAAGTAAAATGGATTAATGTTGATGATTATTTCCCCACGGGCGGGGAGTAGAGAAAAATTGATACGAAAGTCTTGATTTTTCTATATAGGTAATTTATATTAAAAGAAAGGCAAACGCAGCCTTGCGTCTTGCCCCCTATGGTGGTGTCTAGTTATCTAGACTTTTTGCCCGCCTACAGTGGTGCTAACACTTGGCGGGCTATTTTTTCTTCTGTGCCTTTTATGTCGTCTGCGACGAAGGCGCGAAATTAAGTCTATAAAAATCTAAAAATCTGTAAAAAATCCATCAATTGCCTAAAAGGGTATTTCTTATTATAATGTCATTTCACAATAATCAATAATCGAGGTTTTATATGGCAGATTCAAAGGAAGTTCGTGTACGTTATGCACCTTCTCCAACAGGAATGCAGCACATTGGTGGTGTGCGCACTGCACTTTTTAATTATCTTTTTGCACGTTCTCAAAACGGAAAATTCATTTTACGTCTGGAAGATACAGACCGCACCCGTTATGACGAAAAATATGTTCAGAACCTTTACGATACAATGGCCTGGCTTGGCATTGACTGGGATGAAGGCGGCGACAAGGGTGGTGAATACGGCCCTTATGTTCAGAGCGAACGTTTTGAACTTTACAAGAAATATGCCTACGAACTCGTAGAAAAGGGAGAGGCTTATTACTGCTTCTGTGATGCAGAACGCCTTGACCGCATCAGAAAGATTCAGACAGAAAATAAAATGGCTCCTGGTTACGACCGTAACTGCCGCCATCTTACTCCAGAAGAAGTAAAGGCAAATCTTGATGCAGGTAAGCCTTATGTAATTCGTCTTAAGGTTCCAATGGAAGGAGAAACTAAGTTCTCTGACCACCTTCTTGGCGATATTGTATGGAAGAATGAAGATATTTCTCCAGATCCTGTTCTTTTAAAGAGTGATGGTTTCCCAACTTATCACCTTGCAAACATTGTTGATGACCACTTTATGAAAATCAGCCATGTAATGCGTGCTCAGGAATGGATTCCTTCAACTCCACTTCATGTTCAGATGTACCGCGCTTTCGGCTGGGAACACCCTGAATTCTGCCATCTTCCTATGGTAAACGGTGCAGACGGAAAGAAACTTTCTAAGCGCCATGGTTCAACTTCGCTCAACGAGTTCCGTGCCCGCGGTTACCTGCCACAGGCTATCGTAAACTATGTTGCAATGCTTGGCTGTTCTTATGAGGAAGGAAAAGAGTTCTATACTCTGGAAGAACTTGCTAAGGCATTTAAACTTGAGCACCTGAACAAGGCTCCGGCCGTATTCGACTATAAAAAGCTTGAATACTACAATGGAAACTATATCCGCCAGCTTTCTACAGAAGAGCTCTACAAGTGGACGCTTCCATTCATTACAGGAACCGGCGATGCCCTGCTTGAAATCAATCCTGAAAATCCGCAGCCAAAACCAAATGTCGGTCCGGAATTTTCTGGTGTTGCAATGGGCGAAGACGGAAAGCCTTACTGCGTAGACAAATCTATGAATATGAGCAGCGAGGATGTTGAAAAGACTCTGATGGGGCTTATGCCTCTTATTCAGGAACGCCTTAAGTTCCTTACAGAAGCTGCAGAAATGGTTCACTTTATGTTTACAGAGCCTGCAGTTCCTCCCGCAGACCAGATTATTCCTAAGCGCATTGACGCTGCAAAGACAAAGGAAGTTCTTGAAGCTGCAAAGGAATTCGTGGCAAAGGTATTTGAACTTGACCACGAAGGTGCAGAAGAGTTTGCAAAGGCCAAGGCCGAAGAGCTTGGAATTAAACTCGGCGACTTTATGATGCCAATCCGTATGGCAGTTACTGGTTCGCGAGTTTCGCCACCTCTCATCGGTTCTATTGCAGTTCTTGGAAAAGAGCGTGCTCTTGCAAGAATTGAAAAGACTATTGCTGCTTTGTAATAGATTGTCGGGGCACCCTTTGACAGACTCAGTGACCGCATGATAATGACGCGAGTTTTGCATTGCAAACCCCTGTAAGCACTCTTGTGTGCGACTCATTCCCGCGTTTGCCCTGCGCGCTTGACGCGGGAATCTTTTTTTATCATAATTGCTTATGGAAAACAAAGACATATCTATAATTTTGTCCGATCTGGACGGAACTCTTTTTCACAACGATAAATCAATTTCAGATTATTCTAAGACTATGATTGCTCAGTCTCAGAAGCAAGGTATTTTGTTTGGAGTTTGTACATCGCGAGCAAAGGTTAATGCGGCTCAGTTTCTTAATGGTATTAAGCCTGATATTCTTATTACAAATGGTGGCGGGCTTGTTCACTGCGGTGAAGAAAAGATAGATTCCTGCGAATTTACAGTCCAGGAAGTTCACACTCTTATAAAATCAGTTTTTAAAGTATTTGGGTCAGATGCAGTTATTTCAGCTGATAACGAACATAGGCTTTATTCCAATTCAAAAGAAGAACTTGGTGACAAATATTGGACCTACAATGATTTTACAGATTTTAATGAGCCTTGCATGAAGCTTTGTATAAAATCTCTTGATCGTCAGAAAATTGAAATTCTTGCTTCCAGCATAGGACTTGATAAAATCGATTATCTTCCTTTTTCTGATATTCCATGGTATAAACTCAGTAAAAAAGGTGCAACAAAGGAAAAGGCAATTGAAGTTTTATGTAAGCACCTTAAAATCGGACCAGCTCAAATTGCCGCATTTGGTGATGATTTTAATGACATTGGAATGCTGAAGTTTTGTGGAAGGGGGATTGCCATGAAAAATGCAATACCGGAAGTACAGGTAGCTGCAGACGAGGTTTGTGGCACGAATGAAGAAGATGGGGTAGCAAAATGGATAGAGGAACACTTATGATAAAGATTCTTTTCATCTGTCACGGAAATATATGCCGTTCTCCAATGGCGGAATTTGTTATGAAAGAACTCGTCCGCCGCGCTGGCCGTGAACGCAACTTTTTAATAGAATCCGCCGCCACCAGCCGCGAAGAAATCGGAAATGACATTCACTATGGAACACGTACAAAACTTCGTGAAATGGGCATTCCTTTTACCCGCCGTGCCGCCCGCCAGATAACCCGCTCCGACTACGATAAATACGACTACCTTATTGCCATGGACGATGAAAATCTTTACTACATGAACCGTCTTTGGGGGCCAGATCCTGACCGTAAAATCAAAATGCTGCTTTCTTTTGCGGGAAAAGACCGCGACATTGCAGACCCTTGGTACACAGGCAACTTTGACCAGACCTATGATGATATTCTTGAAGGCTGCACCGCCTTTTTAGAGCAGCTGACCAGAGGTTCTGTATTATAATACCCGCTGAAAATGGCTCACAGGCATGAGCGTGCCGTCTGCCCGCAGGAACGTCTTTTATAATTTTTTTACAATTTACATCTGATTTTTTACAATAAAAAAAGTTGATTATACCGTAACATGGTAATGGGGTTTTTAAGGGGAAGTACGTTCGCGAGCGAGAGGAAGGCTTTCCCCTGCAAAAGTAGTGAGGAACAGAGTTCCGAACGAAGCTTTCCCCTCTTAATCTATTTTATAAGAGGAATTGTATGAATAAACTTGGCTTTGGATTGATGAGGCTTCCGTGGGCAGAAGATAAAACCTGGAATAATATTGATCTGGAAAAGACCCGTCAGATGGTAGACGCTTACATGGAGCAGGGCTTTTCTTATTTTGATACTGCATGGGTTTATCATGGTGGAGCCAGTGAAAAAGTTTTTGGAGAACTGGTTGCAAAACGCTATCCGCGAGAAAAGTTTCAGGTTACTACAAAAATGCCCCTTTGGGATGTAAAGACAGAAGCTGATTTAGACAGGATTTTTGACGAACAGCTGAAAAAATGCTGTGTTGATTATTTTGATTTTTATTTTCTGCACGCAATGGGCAAAGACCGCTTTGAACAGGCAGAAAAACTTCATGCTTTTGAATGGATGCAGAAAAAGAAGACAGAAGGAAAGATTCTTCACCCGGGCTTTTCTTTTCATGACAGTCCTGAAGTTCTGGAATGGGCGCTTTCCCGCCACCACAAGGAAGTTGAGCTGATTCAGCTGCAGATAAATTACATTGACTGGGAAAGTAATGATGTTGCAAGCCGACGCTGTTATGAAATTGCCGCCGGAAAATACAACAAGTGGATTTCTGTTATGGAGCCTCTGAAAGGCGGAAGCCTTGCTCAGGTAACTCCTTCTGCGGCTTCTCTTTTAAAAGCGGCCTGTCCTGATTTGAGCATTGCTTCCTGGGGAATCCGCTATGCCGCAAGTCTTGAAAACGTGATTGTAGTTCTTAGCGGAATGAGCAATATGGAACAGTTAAAAGATAATATGTCTTATATGAAAGAATTTAAGCCTCTTTCACAGGATGAAAAATCTACCGTAGAGAAAGCGGGTGAAATAATAAAGTCTTCCATATTGGTTCCTTGTACAGGCTGCCGTTATTGTACGGACGAAGCCAACGGTGGCTGCCCTAAAAAGATTAACATTCCTGAATTCTTTAAGCTTTATAATGCCCAGAATCAGTACAGTCTTTCTGACGGCTTAAAATGGAATTACAAGGAAGCCTGCAAAAAAGGAGCTTCTCCTGCAGACTGCATTGCCTGCGGTCACTGTATGAGGCACTGCCCTCAAAAGATTCAGATTGTGGATGAACTTAAAAAAGTAAGGCAGATTTTCGGTTAAAGATTTGTTCTGAATTACCGGCTTATTCTGAAGTGTTTTATAAATGGAGTTTTTATGAACTGGTACGGATTTAATATGCTCTGGATGTTTTCTTCTGACGGAAAAGAAGGTTCAAAATGTCCAGCAAGCGTTCATATTGATGAAAATGATTTGGATTTTATAGCATCTATGGGCTGTAATTTTATTCGTCTGCCTGTGGATTACCGTTTTATTCTGCATGATTTTAAGTATGACCAGCCTGATGAAGCCATGCTCAAGGTTCTGGACCGTTGTGTTTATGCAATAGTTTCCCGCGGGCTTCACTGTTCGCTTAATGTGCACAGGGCACCGGGCTACTGCATTAACGGAAACGAACTGGAACGCGACAACCTGTGGACAGATAAGATTGCCCAGGATGCCTTTACTGATTTATGGAAACTTCTTGCCCTGCGTTATGCTTCTTATTCACCAAAACAGCTGAGTTTTGACCTTTTGAATGAACCGCCTAGCGTTGGTCAGTATGGACTTACCCGCGAAAATCACAAGGCAATTATGAGCCGGGTTGTTTCAGAAATCAGAAAGATTAGTCCTGAGCGTACGATTGTCTGTGATGGTCTTGGCGGCGGGCATCAGGCCTGTCCTGAACTGGCAGATTTGGGCGTTGTCCTTAGCGGGCGCGGTTATATGCCTATGCGCCTTACCCACTTTCAGGCTGAATGGATGAAAAAGAACGGTTCTTATGACTGGGACTACCCGAAATGGCCTGGCATGAAATGTGACGGAATTGAATGGAGCAGGGATGCCCTGCTGGAATTCTACAAGCCATGGAAGGCTCTTGCAGATGGCGGTTCCCGCGTTCATATTGGTGAATGTGGCTGCTATAACAAGGTGACAAATGAAACTGCCCTTGCCTGGTATAAGGATTTCTTTTCTGTTTTGAATCAGCTTGATTTTGGTTTTGCCCTCTGGAATTTCCGCGGGCCATTTGGCGTGGCAGAACACCGCAGGAGCGGCACAAACTGGGAAGTCCGCAATGGAATTACTTTTGACCGGGATTTGTACGAACTTTTTGTTCAGTCAATGAAGCAGTAGTTTGCATGCGGCTGCAGGCACCGGCAAATGCCATCAAGCACCGGCAACTGCCGTCAGCCTATTCTGCCTTGTAAACTTTTACCCAGTCTACATACATTCGGGCGGGGAGGGCATCTTCTGCAATTTCTCCGCCCCATTTTCCAAATTCAGCAGTAATTTTCATATAGTTGCTGCTTTTTACAATTCCGCCCCAAGTCTCAGCACCTTCTATTGTAGAATCCCAGAAAGGTTCTGAAGAGTCATCAAGATAGGCCTTGTAATATTCAGAAGTCCATTCAAAAGTAACTTCGTGCCACTGGTCATAAAAAGAATCATCTATATAGTACTGGCTTCCATGTGATTTATGTCTGTCTCCGTAGCCGTCCCAGTGCACTGCAGAATTCAAATAAGTCTTCTTTCCTTCCTCTTGCCAGGGGTCATTAGGAAGAATCTCAATAATATCAATTTCTCCTCCATTTACGGCACCTCCTCCAATCTTAGAGACCCTGTCTGTCATAAGCCAGAAAGCATACCATAAGCCGGAAGCCTTTTCTGCCTTAAACCTGATTTTATAAAGCCCGCCATTCTGTTCAAATTTACCCTTGCTCCTTACGGCTCCGCTTACAAGTTTTCCGTTTTCATCCTTTTTTGCTTCTATAACAAGGTTCCCTTCTTCTAAAAAAGAGCAGTTATTGCTCCAGTAGCCGCCTGCATCCTGTCTTGGCCATTCCGGGCAGCGTTCCCATCTGTCTTCATCAAGTTCTTTTCCATTAAAATCATCATAAAAAACTGGAATGTAATTTTTTCCTGCAAAAGAAATGCTTTCTTCATTTCCGCCAAGATTCTGTCCAATGTCATGGGAAATATCATTATATTCTTGATTCATACTTCTGCATCCTCCGCTAATAATTCCTAAAGTCAGCGTCATGGAAAAAACAGATAAAACCTTTTTTATGTTTTTATTATTCATATCTTCAATATTCGGATATATTTTTTTGAAAAATAACTTTCTTCTTGAAAAAATCGGTAAATCCATTAGAATAATAATATGAAGAGAATTTATCTTCCTTGTATTTTGATACTGCTGACAGTTCTGTTTTTTTCATGCCATCGTGAGCATACGGCACGCCTTTATCTTGATGGAAATTTTTCTTACACTTTGTGTGATGAATCTTCAGATATTGACGAGGCTGAAAATTTGTCATACAAACCCCTGAATCTTTCTGGTTATAAAAATCTGGCAAAGGAGATTGGAAGGGAGGGGGAAGTTACCTGGCTGAAAACAACATTTAAATTACCCGACGACTTAAAAAATCGTGATTTGGGAATGGTTATTCCTTATCTTCATTATGCCTGTAAATTATATTTAAATGGTGAATTTATAGATGCTTACGGATTTATGGAAGAGCCAAGACAGGAAGCAGGATTTTCATCACAGTTGTATAATTTCCCTAAGAAGCTCTTAAATCAAGAGGGAGAGAATGTTATACTTATCAAGGTTCTTCTTTTAGGGCAGGCAACAATTTCAAACGGTGTGTTTATTGGTGAGCGGACAGATACCTTGTCTGAAGCTGATTTTCATACTTTCTGGCAGAGCAGATTCTATTATTACTTTGAAGGTGTTTTAATAGGCGTATTCATAACTTTCTTATTGCTTTTTAATGCAAATAAAAGGTTCAAGCATTATCTTTACTTTTCTCTGCTGGCTTTTAATACTTTCATTTTCTTTTCAAATTTCTTTGCCGGTGACTTACCTGATGTTGGATTTCATGGCGGACTTAATTTCTTTATTTACCTGAAAATTACAAGGTGTCTGGCTTTTTTTGCAATGGAATTTCTTTTTGCACTTTTCATAATTTCATTTTTGGGAATTCCGCAAAAAAAAATTGTTGCTGTTTTACGTACTCTGTGCAGTATAGCTTGTGCTGTTTCTGTAATTGCTGCAAAAGATTATCTGGCACTTATGAAGATGACGCCTTATCTGCTTGCCATTTCCGGTCTTGATGTGGTTATATCTTTCTTTGTTGTTGCAATCAGGTGTTTTTCTAAAAATAAGGTAATGGCAAAAAGAGCCCACTTTTTAGCTTTAGCTTTTGCACCTCTTCTTCTTGCTTTTATTGGTGATTTTATCATAAAGATTATGATAGGAAACATACAGGTTACATATTTGAGTCTTCCTGCTTTTGGCGTATCTATCGTGATTCTTTTTTCATATTTTACCATGCAGTATAAGGCAATTTCTAACAGACTTGAATATTTGAATAGAAGTCTGGAAGATGAAGTTGAAATAAGAACACGCCAGCTGGCTGCAGCAAATGAACAGCTGGAAGATGAAAGGGAAACGATTCAGGAAGATATGAGCATGGCGGCTCTGGTTCAGAAAAAGTTCTTTCATGCTCCAACTCACTCACTTTCAAAGTGGGATTTATCTGTCCGCTATGAGCCTCTTTCCATAGTGTCCGGCGATCTTTTTAATTTTTATACTGATGGTGATGAACTGAAAGGAGTTTCTATTTTTGATGCTTCGGGGCATGGTGTGGCAGCCAGTCTTGTAACAATGCTTGCAGAAAATATCATTCAGCAGGCCTATCATGAATCTCTGGAAAACGGCAGGGGTGTTGCAGAAACTCTTACTGTCATAAATGACCGTTTTATTAATGCAAAAGACGGAATTGAAAACTATCTTACGGGCATTCTTCTTTCTACTAAAGAAAACCCGGACGGTTCATGTACGGTTGTTATGGCAAATGCGGGTCATCCTAATCCTCTTCTTTATGTGGCTGCAAGCGGAACTGTGGAAGAAATCCTGCCTGATGTTTCTTCTCCAAGTTTTGGAGCAGTTGGTATAAAAGGATTTGAAGTCTGCTATTCTGAAATTGAATTTACAATGAATTCTGGTGATGTACTGCTTCTCTTTACAGACGGTCTTATAGAAATGAAGGATGAAAATCATGAGGAATTCGGAATTAACCGAACCATGAATGTTCTTAATGAAATTCATGGAATGTCTGCATCAGAAATGCTTTCTGCCATGATGTTTGCCTTTAATGCCCACGTCTACAGCGTTCCCCGCACCGACGACGTTTCCGTAATTGTCCTTAAAAGAAAATGAGTAAGGCCGTCGGTAGGCGGCCTGTGATTAATTGGAAAGCGTTAAGAAAAAACGCGCCAGCGTTTTTTTAGCTTGTCCACCTGAGTAAGGGATGTCTAATAAGTTCGTTTCGACAGGCTCAACCACCGCAAACTCGCTTTAGGCCTGCAAAGCAGTAACGGCCACTGTAGCAATTATGTCTTCTACAGAACAGCCGCGGCTCAGGTCGTTGAGAGGCTTTGCAAAGCCCTGGCATACAGGACCAATAGCCATCCAGCCGCCCATGCGCTGGCAAATCTTGTAACCGATGTTACCGGCATTGATGTTAGGGAAGATGAAGGTGTTTGCGTGGCCTGCAACCTTGCTTCCTGGAGCCTTGAGCTCACCAACTTCTGGTGCAACGGCTGCGTCAAACTGGAATTCTCCGTCCAAAGCAAGCTCTGGAGCGGCAGCCTTTGCAAGTTCTGTTGCCTTCTGAACCTTTGTTACTGTGTCGTAGAATTTAGCGTCGTTTCCTGAGCCCTTTGTAGAGAATGAAAGCATTGCAACGCGTGGCTCAATTCCTGCAATCTTCTTTGCTGTGTCAGCAGAAGCTACAGCGATGTCTGCAAGTTCTTCTGCACTTGGCTCAATGTTGATGGCGCAGTCACCAAATACTGCAACTCCCTCTGGAACATACTTGTTTCCGCCTTCTGGAGCAACCATAATAAAGCAGCTTGAAACTGTCTTAAAGCCAGGAGCAGTCTTGATAACCTGCAAGCCCGGGCGCAAAGTATTTGCTGTTGAGTGGCAGGCACCGCTTACAAAACCGTCTGCATCGCCAGCCTTAAGAATGAGGGCACCGTACATTGTGTGGTCTTTAAGAATTGCAGCTTTAGCGGCAGCAATATCAGCATATTCAGGAGCACCAGTCTTCTTGTTGATTTTTCCTTCGCGAGCCTTAAAAAGAAGCTCTGCATACTTGTCTGCATTTGCATCTTTTGCAGGGTCAATGATTGTAACTCCGCTCAAATCAGCATTACTTCCGCTGGCTTTAATATCCTCGTCGCTGCCAATCAAAATGATTTTTGCGATTCCATCTTTTACGATTTTAGAAGCTGCTTCAACAACGCGCTTGTCTTCGCCTTCGCAAAGAACGATGGTCTTGTTTGCAGCCTTAGCCTTTTTAAGTAAGTCTTCTACAAAATTCATATTTTCCTCTATTATAATGAAGTGTCATAGCCCTTTATAAAGGGTGTCATTGTCCAGATTGACCGGGCAATCTCTAGAATACTACTATGGAGCGATTTTTACAATTATATGAGCATTTTCTTCATTGAAAAAATCTGAAAAATTCAGGATAGTGACCTCATGCTTACTCTTCTTTTAGTGATTATCTACATTGCTTTTATTTCACTTGGGCTGCCGGACAGTGTGCTGGGAGCGGCCTGGCCAAGTATGTTTGAACAGCTTGGCGTTCCTGTGGGCTATGCAGGAATTATTACGATGATTATTGCGGGAACGACCATTCTGTCTTCCCTTTCCAGTAATTTTCTGAACAGAAAGCTTGGAACCGGCCATGTTATGGTTATTTCTGTTGCGGTGACTGCGGCGGCACTTTTTGGCTTTTCTGTATCGTCTAAGTTCTGGCACTTGTGCCTTATTGGAATTCCTTACGGGCTTGGAGCGGGCAATGTTGATGCCTCGCTGAATAATTATGTTGCCCTTCATTATAAGCCAAGGCACATGAGCTGGCTGCACTGCTTTTGGGGTGTGGGAACTATGATTGGCCCTGCCGTAATGAGTGCCTTTATTGCGGGCGGCGGAGTGTGGACTCAGGGCTACAGGGCTATTTCTATTTTTCAGATGATTTTGACGGCTGTGCTGCTGGCATCTCTTCCTTTGTGGAAGAAGGCCGAAAAAGCGGAAGATGAATCGGGGCGTTGCGGGGAACCTTCGCTGTCGCTCACTAACGAGTTTCCTTCGGAAACTCGATGTGCGGATGAGAATACAGTTTCTTCTTCACTTCCTGCTGATGAAGAAGAAGCTCCTGTCACCCTGAAAACTGCCATAAAGATTCCGGGCGTACTTTTTGCAATTCTGGCTTTTTTGTGCTACTGCATTGTGGAGGCAACAACGGGCTTTTGGGCTACAACCTACATGGTATTTTACAGGGGAATTGAAATTAACCTTGCGACCAGCTGGGCCATGCTTTTTTACGTGGGAATTACGGCGGGGCGATTTATAAGTGGTTTTGTTTCGGAAAAACTCGGTGATAAAAATATGATTCGCTCTGGCTCTGCTATTGTTCTGCTTGCCCTTGCACTTATGGCTCTGCCTTTTGGCGGCAAGTGGCTGGTTTTTGCAGCCCTGATTCTTGCGGGCTTTGGCTGTGCGCCGATTTTCCCATGTATGATTCATGCTACGCCTGACCGCTTTGGTAAGAAAAATTCTCAGGCGGTAATCGGACTACAGATGGCCTGCGCCTATACAGGAAGCACTTTTGGTCCTCCACTTTTTGGACTGATTGTTCAGAAGATTTCGGTTTTCTGGCTTCCTTTTTATGGAATGATTTTTGCACTTCTTCTTATTGTCCTGAGCGAGCTTTTAAACCGCCGTCAGCGGCTTTCTGCTTCCGGGCAAATTGGGCAACAGTCTTGTTAAAAACAAAAGCCGGCGTATCAGCCGGCCTGTAATGTGCTCTCAGTCTCTTTTGGACTGGCACTATAATTTATCCCAGAACTAAGCATCTGGCTGCTTCTATAAATGTCTAACGTATTATATAACCTCGACCAGGTTATCTCTCTTTGTCGGGAACTGCATTTTGCCTCCTTTCAAGCAACCGGTGTGCGTCCTCATCTCGCTCTTGGCTACATCTTTATAATAGCACAGGTTTTGGATATTGCAAGAAAAATTTTTATTTTTTTGATTTTTTATGGATTTTGACAACATTGACAAAAGTGTCAAAGAAAGATACTGTTTTATAATCTCATCTTATATGGTATAATGACTGACAAAAGTTATGAAGTTTATCAATTGGAGTTTAATATGGCACAACGCAGAGTTGTTGTAACAGGATTGGGTTGCGTTTCTTCTGTTGGAAACGATGTTAAAACCGCTTGGGAAAATGTTAAAAACGGAAAGAGCGGAATCACAAAGATCACACTTTTTGATGCTTCTCAGCATCAGGTTCAGATTGCAGGTGAAGTAAAGGATTTTGATATAAATAATTACGGCGTAGACCGCAAGCTGGCCCGAAAAATGAGCCGCATGAGCAAGTTCCTGCTTGGGGCCAGTATAGAAGCCGCTGGCGATGCAGGGCTGACTGCCGAAAATCTGGCTGGGGAAAAAGCAGGCATTGTAACAGGTGTTGGAATTGGTCTTTCTGATGATTTGGAAACTGCCTACAAAAAATATCTTGACCCTGCAAGCGGAGTAAACCGTATTCCGCCGCTTACTGCTCCTTTTGTTTTGAACAACGAGGCTTCGGCCGGGGTAGCAATGCACTTTCAGATTTACGGCCCTTCCTGGACTTTATCTACTGCCTGTGCTTCTGGAACAGACTCTCTGGGTCTTTCACTTGATATGATAAGAAGCGGCCGTCTTGATGTCTGTTTTGCCGGCGGTGTAGACGCAAATATTACGGGCTTTAATATCGGCTGCTACCAGGCCCTTTCTGCACTGACTAATAAATTCAATGACGCGCCGGAAAAGGCCAGCCGTCCGTTTGATAAAAACAGAAGCGGCTTTGTAATGGCAGAAGGTTCTGCTGTTTTGATTCTGGAAGAGTATGAGCATGCCAAGGCCCGCGGCGCTAAGATTTATGCCGAGGTTGCAGGTTACGGCGCAAGCTCTGACGCTTACCACATTACCGCTCCTCGCGAAGACGGAAGCGGCGGTGCCCTTGCCATGAAGCGTGCCTTTGAAGATGCCGGCATGAAGCCAGCTGATATTCAGTACTACAACGCTCACGGAACTTCTACCTCTGCAAATGATTCTGCCGAAACTGCCATGATAAAATCGGTTTTTGGTGAGGACGCAAAAAAGCTTCACATTTCATCAACAAAGAGTGAAATTGGTCACATGGTTGGAGCGGCTGGAAGCATTGAAGCCATTATGTGCATTAAGGCAATGGAAGACAATTTTGTTCCTCCTACAATCAACCTTGATGAGCCTGATTTGGAGCACGGCTGCGACCTTGACTATACACCAAATAAAGGCGTGGCTTGCCAGATTAATGCTACAGCCAGCTGTTCTCTGGGCTTTGGCGGACATAATGGATGTGTGATTTTGAAGAAGATATAAAAATAATTATATTATTACAGAAAAGACTGTCCTAGAAGTAATAAAACTTCTCAAAAGGACAGTCTTTTTTTTCTTGACTTCATTTTTTTTAAATATATAATATTCATTAACTTAATGTGCATTAAGTTAATGAATATTATATTAGGATTGAAATCAAATGGGATCTTTTTATGACAGAATAAATGAATGGAAGTTACTCTCTCAAATAGAAAGGCAGTCAAAAAAGAATGCCTGCTTTACGGTAATTACAGGCCGCAGGCGCATTGGTAAAACTGAACTTCTGAAGGAGTTTATAAGTGACAAGGAAAGTGCATATCTTTTTTCAACCCGATGTGCCGAAAAAGCACTTTGCAGTCAGTGGCAGAAAATTCTGGAAGAAGGCATAGGCTTAAAGATTTTTGGAAGCATTGAAAGTCTGTCAGAGCTTTTTGAGCAGGTAATGATTTATTCTAAAGACCATCATTTTACGCTTGTTATAGATGAATTTCAGGATATTGAATATATAAATAAAGCTTTTTTCAGCCAGATGCAGAATATATGGGATAGCAACAGGGGAGATTCCAAAATCAATCTGATAGTGTGCGGTTCTGTTTATTCTCTCATGACAAGAATTTTCAAGGATGAAAAAGAACCTCTCTTTGGAAGAAGCACTCACTTTATTCACTTAAAGCCCTTTTCGCCATCCGTTGTAAAGGAAATTCTAAAGGATTTTAATCCAAAATATAAGGCGGAAGATCTTTTGTGCCTCTATATGCTTTCTGGTGGTGTTGCAAAATATATTTTTCTTTTGATGTATGCCGGAGCAACAACTAAAAATAAAATGATTGATTCTGTCTGCAATATGGCGTCTCCTTTCTTAACTGACGGACGCGATATGCTGATTAGCGAAATAGGCAAGGATTACGGAATTTATTTTTCAATTCTGCAGGCAATTGCAACAGGGCATACTTCGCAAAGCGAAATTGATTCAATTATTCAGAAAAATACCGGGGCATATCTTCAGAATCTGCAGAAGGTGTTCGGGATTATTGCCCAAACAAAGCCTTTGCTTTCAAAGAGTGAAAGTCGGAATGCAAGATGGCGTATTATTGATGAATACACGCTTTTTTATTTCCGCTTTATTTTTTCGCATCAGGATTTGGTTGAGCTTGGAAATTATGAGATGCTTAAGAACTATATTCTGCGTGACTATGAAAGTTTTACAGGAAAAACTCTGGAACGTTATTTTACTGCAAAGCTTCTGGAAGAGGGCAATCTTACGAAAATCGGTGGCTGGTGGGATAAAAAATCAGAAAATGAAATTGATATTGTTGCCCTCAACGAGCTTGAAAAATCCTGCAGAATTTATGAAGTAAAACGGCAGGCAGATAAAATCAGACTTGATAAAGTGGAGGCAAAGTCTCAGGCTTTTATGCAGAATCTGAGTGGCTATAAGCTTGAAGTTTTCGGACTTTCTATGGATGATATGTAGGGTATTTGAAGAAGATATAATATTGAAAAACGTTAAAAAAAATCAGTAAAAAAACAAAATATGTGATATAATATTTTTAATGCAATTAATGAAAAAGAACTTGACAGAAAAAAGTATTAGAACCATAATCCTTCGCACTTCGCACTTCGCACTTCGCACT
>JAFUYH010000025.1 GCA_017470605.1 Treponema sp. | reverse complement strand
TTTTATGACAATGTCAGGTGCAGGGTGGGGAGCATCACTATTTGGCGGTGGCTGTTTTTCTCTTGTATTTGGCTTATTATCTGCTCTGCCACATAGCTAAATTGGTAAACGAGGGATTTTTTTCCAATGGAGGACGCATACTTTTGTTCAATATGGCATCACCCTGTATGTAAGATACTGGCCAAAGGATTTTATTGTTGAATATAAATCAAAGTATGGGGTCTTGAGATATCATAGCGGTCACATTCCAGCTATGTTCCCAAAAATCTACACAGAAGAAAGCATCGTTGCAGAGTGCCAGAAGATGTGGCCATATTTCATAAGAGCCGAAAAATTCATTGCGGAACACAAGAATCTGATTGGTTGTGAATTTACGCTATGTAACGATGGCAAGATAAAGAGTGTGAACAGCCGTTCATAAGTGTAATATTATGGGGATTTTGCACATTTTTGCTTGATTTCCTATGGGGATTTTGTTATTTCCCGCAAAAACAAAATCTGCCCGATTGAAGTAAAAGCCGCTGATTACCATAAGCACAAATCGCTGGATATTTTTACCGAAAAATTTTCAAAACACATTGGCAGCCGCTTTCTGATTTACACAAAGGAATACCGCAAGGACACAGACATTTTCTGCATCCCGATGTATCTGGTACCGTTTATTTAAGGAAAGCTGTGATAACTGGTAGTCGGCCTGACTGACGTTCCTTGCTACTTCATGTGGTAACGCTTGACAGATTTGAGTTTTCCGTTATCCCAGTATACATTTACATACCAGATTGTGGTAGAATCCCTGCCTCTTTTTGAGAAAGAATAGGTAATGTTACCTTTCGCGTCATATTCAGAGAATGTATAACCATTCTTTGATTCGGAATAAATCGTGTTACCGTTTACGTCACGTAATTTCCAGGTTTCGTTACCGTTGTTTGCCTTGTAATGTTCGTAACCATTCTCATAAGTGTAAGTTCCTTCTACACCCTGACTGTTTTTGTAGGTAAGAGGTTTTCCCTCACTGTTGTAGGTATACCAGCCTTCAAATTCGTAATCTGTTCCTATATTCTTAAAATAAATAAGTTTGCCGCCGTTATTGTATTGCTTGAATTCTCCGTTTGAATTTTTATATGAAATGAGGATGTTGTTTGAGTTGTATTCAGACCATTCTTCATATACTTCTCTGCGCGTTGTTTTTTTTCCATAAGGTACCTCATCCGGTTCCAGATATGAAATACTTATGCGCTTAAGATAAACTCTGTTCCCATGAGAATCGTATTCATAACTTTCTTCTAAATCCCATGAAGTTTTATAGGAAATTAGACAGTCATTATTATCATAATCATACCACTCTTCTCCGCTGCCTTTTCCGTCTTTTGAGTGAACAAGAAGTCCTTTTTCATTGTAGTCAAGATGTTTTTCGATGTTCTGATATTTCGAAGAAAGATTTTTATATATAAGTTTACCGTTTTCGTTGTATTTATATTCTCTGGTTTCTGTTTGAGGATTATATCCTCTCTCATCTGTTTTCATGTGATAAGTTAAATTTCCGTATTCATCCCATGCGGAATCTTCTGTGAGAATGCACTTGTCCATGTCAAATTTTATTTTAAGCAGGTAATTTTTTTTTGTTTTTATTTTTCCGGAAGGATAATATTCGTATTCGTAATATTTGTTTTCAGAGCTCCAGGTGTCATTAGAATAAATGAGGTTTCCTCTCTCATCATAGTCATAATAACTGTGACGGATGGTGACGGGGCTTAGTTTGTCTATCTCCTGCATATGCACAGGAAGTCCGAGAGCATTGTTTTCATACAGATAGTCATAATTTCCAGTGTTGGTTTCTTTTATAAGAAAACCGTTTGAATCGTATTCATACCATTTTTTGTATTTGCCAGTACCTTCAAAAATCACATGGTTCTTTTCATCGTATTTCCATATTGTTTTTGAGATTTTGTTAAACCAGTTAGATTTTGTCTGTTCTATAAGGTTATTTTGTTTGTCATATTTTGAACTTACGATATGTTGTGCGTCTCCTTTTAGAATTTTATTTGTTCCATCTGAGCCTTTTATTGTTGAGCTGTTCTTTTTTTTATTGTACGACACTTCTTCCCACGTTAATTCCTTTTTGTTTTCTGTTTTAAAATAGGTACATCGGCCTTCTTCGTCGTACTTATATTCTTCAATCCAGTCATGCCTGTCTGCTTCTGTGAAATGCCTGAAAATCAAACGGCCGCTTTCATCATATCTGTAAATGTCATCTGAATTTTCGGAATAACTGCGGAGTATGTTTCCTTTGTCATTGTATTCTTCTATGGTCCACCATCCGTCTGGATCTGTTATTTTTACTGTTTTCCCGTCTTCACTGTATTCTGCTGTTTTTAAAATATGAAGCCATATACCTTTTTCGCCTTCCCAGCGGTTTTTAATTTCTCTGTATATCAGATCATTGGCGGGAAGTGCATTTGCAGTGAATGTAAGGGTGAGAATTAGTGGAAGAAGAATTTGTTTTTTCATTTTGGACCTCGTTTATATTTCAAAATCCAGGCAGGCACGGCTTGCGGTAAATGGACGAACCTTACTGTCTGCTACTGCAACGTGCTCAGGGTGTTTTGAATAGCCTTTGAGGGCTTCTTCAGATTCAAAAGTGGAATCCAGCATCAGGTCGGCAGTGGAAGAGGGTAGGCGGCCGCTTGCCTTTACCTTGATGTCTACAAGTCCCGGGATTTTTCCTTTGAGGGCTTCAAGTCCTTCCTTTAAATCATTCCACAGCCGGATTTTCTTTCTTCCGGGTGTGCTACTTCAAAGCCGCAGTTGGCTTCCATGTTCAGTTCGCGTAATTCTTTAATTCCGTCGATATACAGCTGATAGTTGATACCTGTGGATTCATAACCGCAGCCTACATCGTAATCGTCGCCCAGTGATTCACGGACAATCTGTTCACGCTGTTCGCGGGTTGTGTCTTTTATTAAAATACTTGCCATGAGATGTATTTTATCACGAAACAAGATTTATTTCAGTGTTCTGACGAACAATCTCTGCTATAATGCAGAAAAGGAAAAAATCATGGTGAATGAGTTTAATGAATATGTACGCGACTGTTTTTCTGAAGCTGGCGAGATTGTCATAAAATCTATGATGGGCGGATATCTTGTATATTTTAAGGGGAAGCTTATAGGTGACATTTGCGGCGATGAGCTGTTTTTGAAGAGAACACCGACATCGGACAAACTGCTTTCAGATTCCGAACTGCGTTATCCCTATGAAGGTTCTAAGAGTCTGATGCATGTATTTGATAGTTTTGAAAATAAGGCCCTGATTCAGGAACTGCTGGAAGGAATGTATGCTGAATTACCAGAAAAGAAAGCCAAGAAAGTCTGATTTACAGGAAAAACTTGTAGGGGCAAAAGATATCGTAACACTATAAAAAAGTAGAGTTACTAAACGACCTTCCGAAAACTGAAGGTAATACAACAAAAAAAACTAACATTTTTATCAACGAATATATATAATAAGAATGATAAAGAGGAGTTTTTTTTCAAAACAGGAGAAAATTTAATGATTAATTCAATTGAAAACGGAAAAGTAAAGCTATTACCAGGAATTTTTACCGAAAGAGCCGATATAAACCGCAAATATTTATTGAGTCTTGATACCCAGTGCCTTCTTCAGAATTTTTACTGGGAAGCAGGAATAATTATCCCGGGACTTCAGGTAATAGACAATCCTGAAAAAGCAAACATTCACTGGGGCTGGGAAGCGCCAACCTGCCAGCTTAGAGGTCATTTTTTAGGTCACTGGCTTTCTGCCGCCGCAATGCTTATTGCTGTAAATGATGATAGTGAATTAAAGGCAAAACTGAACGTAATAATAGAAGAACTGGATCGCTGTCAGAAATTAAACGGTGGAAAATGGATTGGTCCTTTCCCTGAAAAATATTTCACAAAGCTAGAAAAAAATGATTATATCTGGTCTCCACAGTACACCATGCATAAACTCATAATGGGACTGATTGATGCAAATAAATACGCAGGCAATAAAAAAGCCCTGACAATTTTGAACAATCTTGCAGACTGGTACATTAAATGGACTGATAAAGTTCTGAAGAGTGATAATCCTGCTGCCATCTACAAAGGGGAACAGGGTGGCATGATTGAAGTATGGGAAGAGCTTTTCCGTCTTACAAACAAACCAAAATATCAGACTCTGGCAGAACGTTATTCAAATCCTTCAATTTTTGATGACCTGCTCAAAGGGAAAGATCCTCTTTCAAATACACATCAGAATGCCAGCATTCCATTTATTCACGGAGCTGCAAAACTCTACGAAGTAACTGGTGATAAAAAATATCTGGATATTCTGGAAAGATTCTGGAAATGTGCTGTTATAGACCGCGATTCTTTCTGTACTGGTGGCCAGGGAGCCGGAGAATTCTGGATTCCACCACACAAAACCGGATCTTTTATTGGTCAGAGAAATCAGGAATTCTGTACAGTTTACAACATGGTCAGAGTTGCTGATTACCTCTTCCGTTTTACAGGAAATGCAAGTTATCTGGATTATATCGAAAAAAATCTTTACAACGGATTTTTGGCCCAGCAGAACAAAGAGAACGGCATGCCAACTTACTTCCTGCCGCTTCAATCAGGTTCTGTTAAAAAATGGGGAAGTAAAACCCGCGATTTCTGGTGCTGTCATGGAACAATGGTTCAGGCCCAGACCCTTTATCCAGCCTTGTGCTACTACCAGAGTGATGATCAGTCCAGAATTTATGTAAGCCAGTACATTCCTTCTGAAGGAAATTTCCAGATTGGAGATGATAAAGTAAGAATTACTCAGAGTCTTGCAATGAAATACTATAACGACACAGCCCTTTTTGATGATAAGGACGATTCTTTTTCTTCCCGCTGGCTTATTAAATTCAAGGTAGAAGCAAACAGTGAATTCACCCTGTCTTTAAGAATTCCTTTATGGATTGCAGAAAAACCAACTGTAAAAGTAAATGGAAGTGAAATAGATGTACCAGGCAACAGTGATAAATGCGGTTTCTTAAACATTAAGAAGACCTGGAAAGATGATGAAATTATCGTTTATCTTTCTGCAGCAGTTACTGAAGCTTCCTTAAGTGATATGCCGGAAAAAGCTGCTGTTATGGAAGGTCCAATTGTACTTGCAGGCCTTTCTGATAATGATTACGGTTTAAAAGCACCAACTGGTATTCCTGCAGTTTTGCGTCAGGCTCAGGAACACACTTATTCCTCTTTCCCATGGCAGCAGAGTACCTACAGAACTATTTCCCAGGAAAGAGAAATTACCTTTATACCTCTGTATGAAATTACAGATGAAAAATACACTGTTTACTGGACAAAAAAATAACTATAAAAGCTGGAGTGGGCATTCAATCTCAATGCCCATTCCGGCAAACCTGCTTGAATGAAACCAGATTCTCTGAGCCTTTTTCCCGCCGTACTATTGCACAGAGCTTGTAAAATAAATGATAAAGTAATGAAAATTTCAACAGGAATAGAATTGATGATAGACAGTTTCAGAAATTCTGTTGTAGAGAATCAGGTGGAATTGAAAAAACTTCCCGTAATCATAGATTTCAAAAAGGACTTAAAAATCATATTTACCATCTACAGGAGAAGTACGAATGCTGATTTTGACGGAAAACAATTTGAAAATTGTCTGCTATGTCAGGAAAAACTTGTAGGTGCAAAAGACATTGTGACACTATAAAAAAGTAAAGTTACTGGCCGACCTTCCGAAAACGGAAGGTGATACAACTTTTGTAGCGAGCTTGAAGAACTCTATTTCTGATTTATTCTCAATTGCCTGGTCAAACTTCTTTAAGAACTCTTCTGTCATGAAATTATGATGATGTATAGAAGTAGTTCTTGCTGAAATTGTGGCTATAAGAAAAGCCCCGAAAACACTTGCATTTTCCGGGGAATATGATATATTTATATTATAGGTTTTGGAAACCCCTTGAAGAAGGCTGATGATTCCAAGACCACAAAGACAGGCAGTTTTTCTGCCTGTTATTTTTTTTAAATCCTAACTTCATGAATAAGACTGGCCGATCTTTCGAAAACGGAAGGTGATACAACCTAAAGCTGTTGAATACGATTGGGATAGAGCATGTGAAACTTTCCATTATTTAGCAGATTATTATGGATGAGGATTATTATGAAAAGCAACTGTTTGTTTGAAGCAATTAAGGCTAAAATCAAAGACCCTAAAAACACACGAATTATTTATATCCCTAAAAAAATAAATGATGGTTTTCACCATTTTCTCTGGATAAAAAATAACACCGTGTATCATTATGAAGATTTCAAAAATGATAAATCTATATTTTTTGAAGGAGTTATAAAAACTCAATCCTTAGAATCTTTTGAAGCGATGATTCTCAGAAAAAAACTATCACGATATTCTCCAGATGAAAAAAAAGCATTTGCTAAAAAAATGAAATTTAAATCAATCAACGAAATTGGCTTCAACAATTGGGAAATATATTGTCCAGAATTTGATTTGAATAACGCTCCAAAATCTACTCCCATTGCAAAACTTGTAATGGTAAATACAGATTTAACGATTAACATTATCAAAATCGAAGAATTTGATAAAAATACTTCCAAGATTTGCTCTTGGAAGTATCTTAGTCCATATTGTGACGAATGGAATACAATTGACAGTTCTATTCGCTAATTCTGAACACTTATACTGGCCGACCTTCCGAAAACGGAAGGTGATACAACCAACTCAATGCTTTTTTCTTCTAGCGTTCAATTCTCTTCTCAAATCTGAACATGTCTTCCAGGAACTGACCGTCCTGCTCGTCTTCTTCCAGCGCGCCGTAGTAAAAGGCAAATTTTTCTCAAAACTAGTTAGCACCAACTAACAAAAAGTGCTATACTGATAGCCCATTGGATTTATCAATAAACTGATATTTGAATAAAACAGGAGCTAAAGTTATGGAAAAATTAACTGGATTGAATAAAGCTGATGTCACTGAAATTTCTAAACAGATAGCAGATGCATTTTATGACTATAAATACAATGAAGATGATTTAGGATTGGTAAAGTACATCAAATCCAGGGATGACATGTTTATATATATGAATGCAATAACCCAGGCTGCGTATAACAGCGGACTGTTGTATACCACATCTGATAAGAGGGAAGGTTACCTTATGCTTTCTGGAGAAGGAGCGGGAAGTGTCAGATTCTTTGACGGAATTAAAATGATAATAGCAGAGAAAAAGGCACTCGGAGGCTTTTCTAACATGAAGGCTTTTATCAAGGCCTGTTTTGCAGAAGGCAGTACGATTGAGACCAGAATGCGGAAGGCAAAAAGAAAATTTATCAGAATAGAAATGCTTGTGGTCAGACCGGAGTTCCAGGGGCAGGGATTTATGAGAAAAATTCTTGATGATGTATATAAACTGGCTGGCAAAAAAAATGTTCCTGTCATCCTGGATACTGATGATAAGGATAAGGCAGCACGATATGAGCATCTTGGAATGAAACTCGAACGGATTAGAAATTGTGGAGAGAAGTTTCATATGTATGATCTTATAAGAGAAGTATAAAGGAAATTATTTCAAAAGCCCTTTCACCGTATCTCCGTGGCGCTTTTCATCATTTTTTACGCTTTCAACTTCGGGGAACTTTTCGGCTACCGGTGCATAAGTTTTTACGGCAGCATATTCGCCCTGTGCGATTGCCCGATACAAAATCCATCTTGGGAAGATGCGGTAGAGTAGGGGAAGGAGGATTTCTTTTGTGTGCTTTGGAGTAAGTTCTGTTTGAGTCAGCTTATGAAAAACTGATGCGTGGTGGCCTTCTTCCTTTGCAAGCTGACGGAAGGTGTCTTTGTCCTTCTGGCCTTTTGCAACTTCGGCCAGAGCATTGTACATGAGTACGGCATCCAGTTCTCCCTGCTGAGATTTGAGCAGAATCTTCATATCATTTTTGCTGATTTCCATAAAAGTTCCTATGTGAGCATTTTAGCATAAAGCTTGATTTTATTCAGTGCTTTGAAGGGGCTTTTCTGTTATAATTGAATTGAGGTTTCAGAATGAAAGACGGCAAGATTCCAAATCCAATGACAATTCATCCTATAGCTGGTTATGACAAAGAGATTTATGTAAAACCCACTCTTAAGAATCCAAACATTATCGTTGGTGATTTTACTTATATTGCAGATTCCGATTTTGAAAGTCATGTTACTCATCTTTATGAATGGAACGGTGACAAGCTGATTATCGGGAAGTTTTGTCAGATTGCAGCGGGTGTGGAATTCATTATGAATGGAGCGAATCATCAGATGAATGCAGTTTCAACTTTTCCTTTCTACACGCTGGAGGGCTGGGACATGGATGCCCCGTTGAAAAAAGATTTGCCGCTCAAGGGAGATACTGTCATTGGTAACGATGTTTGGATTGGGCAGAATGTCGTAATCATGCCGGGCCTTCAGATTGGCGACGGTGCCATAATCGGAGCGAATGCCGTAGTTGCAAGTAACATTGCGCCATACACAATCAATGTCGGAAATCCTTGCCGCACAATAAAAAAACGTTTTGATGACAAAATGATTGAACTTCTTGAAAAGTTCTGCTGGTGGGATAAGTCAATTGAGGAAATCAATAAGCTGATTCCAATTCTGACAAGTAGTGATTTGGAAATGGTGAGACGAGAGCTGAAGAAAAGGAAGTAGGATATTAAGATGGCCAGATACATTGCCTTACTCCGCGGAATAAATATCAGCGGGAATCTGGCTTTTTTATTATTTATTAATTGAGATTATTTTGAATTAAATTAAAGGTTAACAAAAATCAATAAAAAAGTGGTAAATTTCACTATTTAAAAAATAAGAAAGATTTTAGACTAGGTTACATGGAAGAAATTATTGATGAAGAATTTTTCTTGAATGAATTATTAAGTGACTCAGAAAAAGAAAATAAAACAAAAAATTCTTTCGAAAATATAGGAAATATAAAAGAACAGTTTGGTTTTAAACAAGTTGGTTCAATTGCAAATTATATTGAACCTATAAATAGTTCGAATCCTATTGAAATTGTTTTAGAAAAATTTTTAGAAAATGAAGATTTACAGGCTATTCCAATTGAAGAGGATGATCAGATAATTGGTTTGGTTGAAAGACGTTCTGTTAGTTCTTTGTTATCAAAGAAAATTGGTCTTTTTTCTAACAAGAAGATTATAAATTATGTAAAAACTATTCCTGTTACATTTTTTGCAAGAGATTATATAGAAAAAATATTAGCACAGGTTTCTTCGGCAGCTTATGCAAATGATTTGCAATTTTTTCCTGTTATGTATAATAACAGCAGTTTTTATGGTTTGGCTTCTCTTGAAGATTTTATGAATAGAGTTGCAGAAGTTAGAGAAAAGGATTTAGAAAAAGCCTGTTTTATACAGCAAAATTGTCTGCCAAAAAGTAATTACAAAGAAGATAATAGTTGGCCATTTAAACTTGGTATATGGAATAAAATGGCTAATGCTGTAGGCGGAGATTTTTTTGTTTCTGAAAAATTATCAGATTCTCTTTATTTAACAGCAAGTTTTGATGTTTCTGGTAAAAATGTTGCTGCAGCTTTGCTTACAATGACTATTGCTTCCTTTTTTAGGATGATTGAATTAGATTCATCAAATGAAAAATATAAAAGTCCTGCTGGAGTTACAATTGCCTTAGACGATTTTCTACAAAAAATAGTTCCAGTAGGGAATTTTATAACAGGTGCCTTATGCTATGTAGATATAAAAAAAGGGATTGTAGAGATTCAAAACTGTGGGCATACCAATGTTTATGTATTTATGCCAAAGGAAGGTTCAAAGTCGGTAAAAATCTTTTCTCTGGAGCCTGGTTTACCTCCTTTTGGAATGGGGGCGGTTAAAGATTCATTAAAATCGGTTTATAGATTTCCTATTGTAAGGGGAAGTCATATAAATCTTTATTCTGATGGCTTTACAGATATGCAGAGTGAAAATGGAATAAGATTTGAAGATGCAAGAGCAAAACAATTCTTTATGAGTCTTTTTAGTAAAGAAACCGAAAAATTTGAAAAATCAGTTAAATCAGCTGTTGAAGAATGGATTGAAAATGCTATGATTCCTGATGATATAACTGTTATGGATATAAGGCTTTAGTTATTCTTTAGATGAAAGACGGAATTCTTTTGGAGTAATATTATATTTTCTCTTGAAAATTCTTATAAAATGTTCAGGATTTAAATATCCGATTTCATAAGCTATATCACCAATTGGAATTTTGGTATTTTTCAATAGAGAACAGGCTTGCTGCATTCGTATGTTTAGAACAATTTCAGAAAAAGTATGACCGGTAATCTGTTTTATTAATTTAGAAGCATATTGAGGAGTCAGGCGAAAATTTTCTGCCAGATTTTCCAGACTAATTTCTTTATAAGAATCCTGGATATAGCGGATTATATCAAAGCGTAAAAGGTTATCTTTATTTACATCTGGTGGTAAATCATAATTATCTTTTGAATTTCGTAAAAGAAGAATAAATAGTTTATGAAGATATATTTGAAGAAGATCTTGAGTGTATAAATCGGGATTTTTACTTTCGTTATACATTTCAATTATCAGATTATGAATTTCAGGGTTATTATAAGTGTGAAAAATTAAATAATCTGCAGCTTTTTTACTGTACATATTATTTAGGATAAATGAAGAAAGTATGTTATCCATACATAAAAAGTTATGAAAAATTTTTTCAAAAGTACTTCGTCTTACTAAAATATTTAAAATTATACTATCATCAAAAACACTCAGACTATGGCGAATATTAGGTGGAATAAGGCATAAATCACCTTCATTCATTTTAAAATCTATTTCGTTTATTTTTTGATCTGATTTTCCTTTAAGAACATAAAAAAATTCAAGAAATTCATGAGAATGAGTAAAAATTGGTGTTGCTTTAGGATGTTTTCTAATTACAATTGTAGTTTTTTTATCACTACCAAAAAAAGTCGATTCTGGTAGTACTTCTGGAATAGATTCTTTTATTTCGGGAATAAAATAAGTATTTTGGACAATTTTATTCTTATCAAGTGATTTTAGAAATCTGGAAAACTTTAAAGGGTCTTTTTTTGCGTCATGATATTCCTGATATAAATACTCTTCCTGGCTTTGAGAGATTAATTCTTGAGGTATTGCCAGCATTTCTGTTTTTAAAAGATTGTCCATAAGGTGATTATAAAAGCAGTTTAAAAAAAATCAATAAAAATTGATAAATCTGATACTACTTTCCAGATGTAAGTGGTCGTACAATCATAAAAAAAGGAGGCGCAAGAATGAAATACTTTCTGGCGGTTGATATAGGAGCTTCCAGTGGACGACACTTTATAACCTGGAAGAATGAAAATGAAGAATTGGAATATAAAGAAATTTTTCGTTTTAAGAATGGACTGGAAAAAAGAAATAACCATTTATGTTGGAATCTGGATGGTCTATTTACAAATATAAAAGAAGGTCTAAAAGTATGTAAAAAACAGGGGGTAATTCCTGAAAGTTTAGGAATAGATACCTGGGGATGCGATTTTGTTCTTTTGGATAGTGAAGGAAAAATTCTGGGGGATTCTGTTGCATATCGTGATAATAGAACTGAAGGATATATGGAAAAGCTAAATTCTTTGATTGGAGCAGAAGAACTATATCAAAGAACAGGAATTCAAAGACAGCCTTTTAATTCTATTTATCAATTGATGAGCATAAAAGATAAAAATCCTGAAATTCTTGAAAAAGCAAATAATTTTCTTATGATTCCAGATTATTTCCATTATTTATTAAGTGGACAGATTTCGAATGAGTATACAAATGCTACTACTACTGCATTGGTAAATACAGAAACAAAAGACTGGGACTGGGAATTAATTAAACTTTTAGGTCTTCCAGAAAAAATATTTTTGCCACTCTTAAAGCCTGGAAAAAAAATTGGAAGACTGTCAGAGAATATTGAAAAAGAAGTTGGTTTTTCCTGTGATATTGTACTTCCTTGTACTCATGATACAGGTTCTGCAATTGCTGCCCTTCCCCTGTCTGAAAATAAGGCAGGTGAAAACAAACCGGTCTTATACATCAGTTCTGGAACCTGGTCTCTTTTGGGAAGTGAATTATATGAGGCAAATAAGGAGCATAAATCTTTTATTCATAATTATACAAATGAAGGTGGGTATGGAGAAAATGGATTTGGAAACAGATATCGATTTTTAAAAAATATCATGGGACTTTGGATGCTTCAGTCTGTGAAAAAGGAATTAGAAGAACGAAAAGCAAATGTAATTTCTTTTGATGAATTAGACAAAGAAGCCAAAGAAAGCTGTATTAAATCAATAGTTGCTTGTAATGATAAATGTTTTCTTGCTCCAAGCAGCATGATAGATGCAGTTCAATCATTTTGTCAGAAAAGAAAATTAAGAGTTCCTCAAACTGCAGGAGAACTAGCCCGTGTGATTTATGAAAGTCTTGCCAGGTGCTATGCAGAGACAATTAAAGAATTAGAAAACATTTTGAATTGTTCGTTTGAAGAGCTTTACATTGTGGGTGGTGGTTCTAAATCTGCATTGTTGAATCTTTTTACAGAGCGATGCACTGGCTTAAAAATAATTGCAGGACCATCTGAAGCGACAGCAATTGGTAATTGTTTAATTCAAATGATTTGTGACGGCGAATTTAAAAATCTTGCAGAGGCAAGACAAGCCGTAAGAAATAAGGTTTTAAGAAATGGAGGAAAATAAAATGAGCGAAAATGCTTACATGCTTGCAAAAAATTATTATACAGGCTTCGGAATTGATACTGAAGCTGCAATGGATGAATTGGAAAATATTTCAATTTCTATGCATTGCTGGCAGGGTGATGATGTTCAGGGATTTGAAAATTCTGATGCTCTAAGCGGTGGTATTCAGGCAACAGGTTCATATCCTGGAAAGGCAAGAAATCCACAAGAATTAATGGCTGATATTGATAAGGTCTTATCTTTAATACCAGGAAAACACAGAATTAATCTTCATGCAATTTATGCAATTCCTGAAAATGGAAAGGTTGTAGAAAGAAATAAACTTAGGCCAGAGGACTTTTCTGCCTGGGTAGAATTTGCCAGAGAAAGAGGTCTTGGAATTGATTTTAATCCTACCTTGTTTTCTCATCCGCTTTCAAAAGAAGCTACACTTTCCAGCGAAAAAGAAGATATCCGACATTTCTGGGTAGAACATGTTCAGGCTTGTCTTAAAATTTCAGAATATTTTGCAAATGAATTAAATACTTATTGTTGTATGAATATCTGGATTCCAGATGGATTTAAAAATATTCCGGCAGATAGAAGTGCGCCACGTGCACGTTTAAAAAAATCTCTTGATGAAATACTTGCAACAAAGTATGACCGTTCAAAAGTTAAAGTTTGTGTTGAATCAAAGGTTTTTGGTATTGGTATGGAAAGCTATACTGTTGGTTCGCATGAATTTTATATGAATTATGCGGCAAAAAATGGAATTCTTTGCCTGCTTGATAATGGACATTATCATCCTCAGGAGTATGTTTCTGATAAAATTTCTTCAATGCTTCTTTTTAGCGATCAGGTTGCTTTGCATGTGACTCGACCAGTGCGATGGGATAGTGATCATGTAATAAGTTTAGATGATGAAACAAAGGCAATTGCAAATGAAATAGTTAGAGCAGGAGCAGAACGTGTTCTTATTGCAACAGATTATTTTGACGCAAGTATAAACAGAATTGCTGCCTGGGTTATTGGAATGAGAAATCTACAGAAAGCTCTTTTATCTGCACTTCTTTTTCCACAGAAGGAGGCTGGTAAATTACAGGAAGAACGAAATTTTACTAAGCTTTTTGCATTACAGGAAAGCTTTAAAACTTATCCTATAGGAGCCGTTTGGGATGAATTCTGTCGTAGAAATAATGTTCCTGTAGAAAATGAGTGGTTTAACGAAGTTGAACAATATGAAAACACAGTTCTGTCTAAAAGAGTATAGAAAAATAAATTGGAGTGTGAAATGAATATAAAAGAAATTGATTTTATGGCTGGATTTCTGCGTATGGCAAATGATGGTTGGCTACAAAACTGGCATGAAAGAAATGGGGGGAATATTTCTTATCGATTAACAGAAAAAAATGTACAGGATGTAAAAGAATTTCTTTCTTTTGATGATTCCTGGAAAGAGATAGGAACAGATGTTCCTGCCCTAAAAGGAGAATTTTTTCTGGTAACTGGCAGCGGGAAATATATGCGAAATGTTCAGGATAATCCAGAGGATTCTGTAGCTATAATTGAATTGAATGAAAGTGGCAATAAATATAGAATTTGCTGGGGACTTGTTAATGGTGGCCGACCTACAAGCGAACTACCTACGCATCTTATGAATCACGAAGTAAAAGTGCTTACAGGAAAAACAGAAAATAGGGTTATTTATCATGCCCATCCTGCAAATACTATTGCCCTGACTTATATTTTGCCTGTGGATAGTCAGGTGTGGACTCGGGAGCTATGGGAAAGTGCAACAGAATGTGCTGTTGTTTTTCCTGAAGGTGTACAGGTTGTTCCTTGGATGGTTCCGGGGGGAAGAGAAATCGCTGTTGCAACAAGTCACTGTATGAAAGAATGTGATGCTGTTATTTGGACACATCATGGACTCTTTTGTTCAGGAGAAAGCTTTGATTCAACTTTTGGTTTGATGCATACAATTGAAAAGGCTGCAGAAATTCTAATAAAAGTGCTTTCTGTTAGTCCAATAAAGCGACAAACAATTACTCATGAAAATCTTGAAGATATTGCCAAAGCTTTTAAAGTAACTCTATCTCAATAAAGCGAACTTCAAGTGGTGCCATCAACACATTAATTTGCAGGCTATTATCTGAAATATCCGAAATACGCTGGAAAATATGCGGAATGGAAATATGTTTTAGATATTCTATGCTTTGCTTATCTGGGGAGATGGCACCCATTTTTATCCATTCATCAAAGGCAGAGCCACTTGTTTGATTTATAATTTCCTCTTTAATTTTACAGCGGGAAGCATTTAATCCAATCAGTTCGAGAGAAACTTCCATACGACCTTGATTTGAAAAAGGAGTGTAGCGTTCTGTGAATGTCATATCATAGGCTTCTCCCTGGGCAAAAAGATGATTAAAATGCTCATAATTATACAGAACAATTTGTATTTTCAATTCAGACTTTGTTATAAAATAACCTTCTCCACGTTCTACAAGCTCATCACCCAATTTTGAAAGCTGGCGGAACATATGATAATGCGGTTTTTTTATACCATTGATTGTAAAAAGCCCAAGACCTCCATGAAATTCTTCTGGAGAAATTTGAATTTCTTCATTTAAGTCTGTAAGAACCCAATAGCCAAAACTATCTAAGGCATCATAGTTTTCAAGAAGGTTTTTAGCCAGATAACAGGATTTAAAACAGGTATCGTTTAACAGATTTCTATGAGAAACTGTAAGATTCCATTCAGTCAGGTAAATCGGAAGGTTTCCAATACCGTTATTATCAAAAAGATTTTTGATAAGATGAATACACTTTTGGAAAGCATTTTCATCTTTGTTCAAACGGCTATGTGCCGGGTGAGCAGGTGTGTGAGAAGAAATTGTTTCTAAATTAAAGTCATTGTCATAGTAATTTACATTCATGTAATCAGGCAGACATTTATTTTCAGAGCACCATTCTATAAAACGAACAGCCCAATCCTGACAGTATTTGTAAGAAAGAAGTAAAGGCGGACTGCCAAATTGCAAATCAGCAGAAATATTTTTTATGGTTGTAAAGGTTGAAAGGTAAAGGGAATAAAAATCATTATCATTTTTAAAGCCAAAAATATATTCTGTTGTGTTTGGTTCATTCCAGACCGTAAAAAGCCATTCTTTTACATTTGTTAAAGAATATCGGTCAATTAAATGACTTGTTAATGTAGAAACAAGCTTTGTCCATTTATTCATATCTTTAGGAAGACTGATATTAAATGGCGAAGCATAAACGTTTCTATTTTTATCTGATGCTAAATCACTTGGTGTAAAAGCAAAGTTTATTACCGGCTTAAAACCAATCGAACGTATAAAATCAATAACCTTATCAATGTAAACAAAACTGTAGATAGGATTACCATCCTTGTCTTCTTTGTAGACAAGCATATCATCCGCCAGTAATCCGTGAAATTTTATATATTCATAACCAATTTCGCTTTGAACCTGACGCAGCATCTCCTGATTTTCTGCTAAAAGTAATTCTTTAGCACGACTTATTGATATTAATTTTTTAAATGTATGTTTAAGCTTTGTACCAGGTTTTGAAATATCAATTTTTTCTTTATTAAGAATTTTCAAATCACTTTCAAAGTGAAGATTTTGAGGACGGGAAAGCTCTGTAGAGTTTTGATTTACATTCTTTGAAAGATATTTTGCTAGAACAGAAAGATGCCCTTCATTATCAAAGGATTTACCATCATAAAATCTGCTTGGGGTATTTTTAATTTTACCTGATTGTTTTCTGTAAATACTAGGTAAGGTATTGTATTTTTTCTTAAAAAGAGTAACAAAACTTCTGGAATCTGTAAAACCGTTGTTTGCGGCTATGCTTTCTACCGATTCATCTGATGCAAGAAGTTCATTTACGGCGCGATCCAGACGAATTTCATTGTAATAAGTAAGAAAATTAACACCAAGATATTTTTCAAAAAAAGATGATAGATAGGGTACTGAAAGATTTACCACATCTGCCAGCTGTTGAAGTGTAATAGCTTCTTTGTAGTGATTATCAATATAGTCAATGATTGAAGTAAGGCGAGTAAGATATTTTTTTGATTGAACAGATTGTTCTGCTGTACTTTTAAAATTATCAGTTAGTTCAGAAAGAATAGAATAAAAGATGGAAAGGTTTTGATATTTGTTTTTATTAATTTCATCCGGATTGTTTGCAGAATTTACTTTTACAAGCTTTGCTATCAAATGCTTAAGGGTGTAGTAATTTCCTTTATTGGAATCTAAAGAAGAATTACAGTCAAAGTAGATTGAATCATCTGGAATAATTTGTGTGTTGAGTTTTAGAGAAAGGGCTATACAACCTTCCTGAGAACTTAATGAGTGAATTGTATTTTTATTAATAACAATAATATCTTCTTCATTCAGAATATATCTACGGTCATTTACAACAACTGCTATTTTTCCAATAAGGACAAATAGAATTTCTAGTTCGCTGTGCCAGTGTCCCTGAATTTCACCAAGATTCAGATAAGTAAGATGAAATGGACTGTCTTTATCAAACGAAATTAATTCAAATTGCTTTTCCATATCTTAAATATTACATGTATTTAAGAAGAAGTGCAATTTTTTAATGTAAAATTATGAAAATTCTTCACATTTTTAATTTATTTACTTTAATTCTCTATTAAAAATTTTTGAATTTATTAAAAACTTTCTGAAAAGTGGGTAAAAAGTCAGTCTACAAAAGCAAAAAAAACGGTCGTAGAATTAAAACAGTTAGGAGGCTCGTAATGTTAGAAACAAAACCGACTGATTCAAATCCCTTATTAAAAGTGGAAGGCATTGTTATGACTTTTGGCACAATTATGGCTGTAAACAATGTTAGTTTTGCTTTGCAAAAGGGAGAAGTGCTCGGTCTCATAGGAGAGAACGGATCCGGAAAATCAACAATAACTTCTGTAATTGCAGGTATGCAGAAGCCAAAATCTGGAAAAATGCAGTTCAAAGGCAAAAAGTGGGAGCCGCTTTCTATGATAGATGCACTTCACAGGGGCGTGGGCATGGTAGTTCAAGAAAGTGGAACAATTCCCGGAATTACTGTTGCTGAAAACATTTTCCTTGGAGAAACAGATCGTTTTTGTACAAAGTTTGGTTTTTTGAATAAAGCAAAAATGAATCAGGAAGCAGATGATGTAATGGCACAGATTGGAGCAAAAGATGTTCGCGGTTCTATGCTTACTGCTAATCTTGATTTTCAGACTAGAAAACTGATTGAGATTGCCAAAGTAATTATGAAAAAGCCTGATGTTTTGATTATTGATGAAACTACAACAGCTCTTTCTCAGAACGGTAGAAAAATTCTTTACAGCATTATTAGTGCTTATAAAAAGGCAAACAAGGCTGTGATTTTTATTTCGCATGATATGGATGAAATTCTTAATGTGTGTACATCACTTCTTGTATTGCGCGACGGAAAATATATCAGAACCTTTAAGAAAGACGAATTTGATGAGGATGAAATTAGGACCAGCATGATTGGTCGCGAGCTTAAGGGAGATTATTACAGAAGTGATTTTACAGCCAGCCGTTCCCAGGAGCTTGCTCTTAGCTTAAAAAATGTTTCTTACAAGGACCGAATTCAAGATGTAAGTATTGATGTTTACAAAGGAGAAATTCTTGGAATTGGAGGACTATCTCATTGTGGAATGCATTCTTTGGGAAAAGTGATGTTTGGTGCTCTAAAACCAGATTGCGGTTCTGTTACCAGAGGAAATGGAAATCCTGTAAAGGACGAAGCTTCTGCAATGGCACAAAACATAGGTTATGTTTCAAAGGATCGTGATGTTGAATCTTTAGTTTTACAGGCCAGCGTTAAAGACAATATTGCAATTGCTGGAATGAATAAATACGCATTAGGAAATTTTCTGATTTTAGACAATCGTGAAAATGCCTATGTAGACGAACAGATTAAAACACTCTCAATAAAGTGTTCATCTAGAAACCAGCTTACATCTCAGCTTTCAGGTGGTAATAAGCAGAAGGTTGTATTTGGAAAATGGGTTGGAAGAGGTAGCGAAGTTCTTATTTTGGACTGTCCTACTCGCGGTGTTGATATTGGTGTAAAGCAGGCTATGTATCAGTTGATGATGAAGCTTAAAGCAGAAGGTAAAAGCATAATCATGATTAGTGAAGAAATGCCTGAGTTGATTGGAATGAGTGATCGTCTTTTGATTATGAAGGATGGCAAAGTGATGAAGGAATTTGCAAGAAGTCAGTCACTTTCCGATGCAGACACAATTAAATACATGATTTAGACAAGGCAGGAGGATAAAAATGGAAAATCAAAATAAGAAAAAAATAGGTAAGTATAGAATTCAGGAAATTATGCTTACTTTGATGCCAGGTATTGCTCTTTTGGTGCTCTTCTTGATGTTTTGTATTGCTGTAATTTCCAAAGAATATATGCTTAGCCTTTATCTGAAAATTATTTTTAATGAAGGTGTTGTTTTGGCTTTGGTTGCAACAGGTGCTGTATTTATTTATACCCTGGGTTCTTTTGATATTAGCTTAGGTGCTTCTACCCTTTTAAGTGCCACTCTTGGCGTAATGACCTATAACACGACAGAAAACCTTGCATTAATGATTATTGTTATTTTTGCAACCGGAATTGGCTGTTCTTTACTTAGTTCTTTGCTGGCTTCTGTCTTTAATATTCCCGTTTTCGTAACAACTGTTGCAATGATGTCTGTGCTTTCTGCTATTTCTGCTCAGTTAATTACTTCAAATGGTGGTGCTTTGGGTGGTATTTCTATACCAGCAACATTGCTAAAAGGTCTTGATAATCCTCCTTTTAAAATTGTAGTTCTTGCACTTTGGTTTGCAATCTGTCTTTTTGTTTTTAATTTTACAAAGGTTGGAAGAAAGCAAAAGTTTTTAGGAGGGAATCCAGTTTGTGCTCAGCTTACAGGAATTTCTGTAAATAAATATGCAATTATTGCCTTTGTAATGGCTGGAATTGGAGTTGCTTTAGGAGCTTTCCTTACAATCGTATATACCCCATCTGTTACAACTGGAACTGCAGGAAGTATAGGAATGAACATTCTTGTAGCAATTGTATTTGGTGGAATGCCAATTTCTGGTGGTCCGCGTTCAAAAATTTATTCATCCCTGGTGGGCGGTTTTTCTTATATCTTGCTTACTAATTTCTTAAAAATTGTGATTGACGGAAATGCCGGTTATGGAATTTCCCAGATTATAAGTGCTGTGTTCTTCCTGTTAGTGGTTTACATTGCAAGTATGAACTACCGCACAAAGATGCTGCCTCGTTAGGCATATAAAAACTAGTCATTAAAAAAATCAATAGGAGGATTTTTTATGAAAGCAAAGTATGCAAATTTTGCAAAAAAAGCTACTGCTCTTGTATTGGTAGGAGCAGTTCTTACTGGTTCGGTTTTTGCAAGACCGAAGAAAGCTAAAAATGTTAAAATCGGAGTTCTTGTCTCTGATGTAAGTGGAGAGGAAGCTCTTGGATTCAGAGCTTATTACGAAAAGTATATTGCTTCTGCCTATAACGTGACATTTAAATATACAGAACAGCTTACAAATGCAGAAGAGGAAAAAAGTGCAATTGAAAAGTTTGCTGCTCAGGGTTGTAAAGCAATTATTTCACTTTCATCTTCTGATCGTGTAACTCAGCTTCAGACTTGTTCAGACTATAAATTGTATTATGCAATTGCTTCTGGAATGCTGGAAGATGATCAGTATGAGAAATATAAAAATAATCCTTATTTTGTAGGACAGATTGGACCAAGTATGGAAACAGAATTCCAGGCAGGTCTTGAAATGGGAAGATATTTTGCTGCTAAGGGTGTTAAATCTGTTTCAATTTATGGTGCCTTTATTCCAAATCCTATGCATGTATATCGTACAGCTGGGGTTTTGATTGGACTTGGTGCAACTTATGGCGGAACAAACGATAAAAATGCCGTTGTTGGTCAACTTTTTGGTGATTCTCGTGTTAATGTTGCAAAGATTTCGTCACCAAAAGTTGCAATTAAATCATATTTTCAGGGATTTGGAGAAACAACAACAGACGAACTTAATGCTGCAATTCAGGCAAAACCAGATGCATTCCTGAGTGTAGGTATGGCAACAACTTTCTTTACATCACAATTAAATGCAGCAGGAATTGAGTTTAGTGATATTGATTCCTTTACTTCTGGAAATGGAAAGGCTATGAAGGATGGAAAGTTGGTTTATCTGGCTGGAAAATATTCTTCAAGTATTGGTCCAATTTTTGCAGCAGTAATTAATGCAGTAAACGGAAATTCAATCCGCGATAAAGGAAATGCAATTTCACTTAGTCAGAATTATCTGGTTGCAAAAAATTATGCAGATTTCGACAAATTCTACACATCAGACAGTGGTTCTTCTCCAATTTTTGACAAGAGTAAGCTTGATTCTGTTATTGGAAGCAATGTTTCTTATGAAGCATTTAAATCACTGGTAGAAAATAACTGATGACCTACATTATGGAGGCACAAAATGAATATGAATTTTTATAAGAGAGTTTTAGGAACAGTAATAATACCACTAGTTTTCCTATTAGTTCTGCTTTTTATCTGTCAGATAAATGGCAGAGTTATGATTGCTAATCAGGTTAGCTTTACAAATTTTGTAATTTATGCAGCAATCATAATGATTACAACCATAGCTCTTTCTATTAATTTGAACAGTGGACGTTTCGACTTTTCTCTTGGCTCAATTGCAGTACTCTCTTCTGTAATCAGTTCAAAAATCAGCTATGCCCTGCTTGGACAATCTGCTGCAAGTGCCTTCATAATGTTTATTCTTTCAATGGTGATTGGCGGCCTGCTTGGATTTATTTCCGGCAGATTGTACAACTTTCTGCGCATACCACCAATCATCACTTCATTAGGAGTTACCCTCATATATGAAGGAATAACATATACAATCACTTCTGGCAAATACTTGAAGGCCGAAGTTCAAACAGCTTCAATGTCTGCCTTCATAAGTAACTGGGTAAATATTGCGGTAATAGTGCTTGTTGTACTGGCCGTAATAATCTACATCTTTAATCTTTCAAAGTTTGGCGCTGAATATAGAGCCCTTAAAAATGGACAAAAGGTAGCTGTTAATACAGGTATCAAAGAAGTTCCAAATGCAATCTGGTGTTATGTAATTTGTGGAATCCTTATGGGAATTGTAGGTTTTTTGAATGCCGGCCGCAACATGACAATAAACGGAGGTGCTCTGAACTTTGGTTCAATCAGCATTATGTTTACAGCTTTCCTTCCAATGTTTATAGGCGGTTTTATTGGCCGTTATAGCAACGAATATATTGGATACCTGTTGGCAGGAATTTGTATGTCACTTTTGAATTCAACCTTTGCTGTATTTGCTAACGAGATTACAGCATCTATGCAATCAATTATTAATGCACTTTTACTTGTAGTTTTCCTTATTTATCTGAATAACGAAGGAAAAATTGTAAATCTGTTTACATTTAGATGGCTTAGGAGAAATTAATGAAAATAAACTTGAAAGCAAAACCATTCAATTTGAATGATGATGATATAAAATGGGTTGAAAATACCCTTGGAACAATGACAGAAGAAGAAAAAATTGCACAACTCTTTTGTCTGATTGCCTATTCCAGCGAAGAAAATTATTTAGACTATCTTTCCTGCGGACTTAAAATTGGCGGAATTATGTGTCGTACAATGCCCGCTCAGGAAGTTGTAAAAACGGTTTCCCGCTTACAGGAGCGTTCAAAAATCCCAATGCTTATTTCTGCAAATCTTGAGGCTGGAGGAAACGGAGTCGCTTTTGAAGGCACAAGAATGGGCTGCGAAATGGCTGTTTCTGCAACTGGTGATTCTGCTTTTGCCCAAAAGCTTGGTGATTTATGTGGAAAGGAAGGTTCAGTTCTTGGTATAAACTGGGCTTTTGCACCTATTGCAGATATAGACTTTAATTTTAGAAATCCAATTACAAATACAAGAACTTTTGGGGCAAATCCATCTCAGGTTAGTGAAAATTCTGTAGCCTATATTCAGGCGATTCAGAAATATGGTGTAGCTGCTGCTGCAAAGCATTTTCCTGGCGATGGAGTAGATGAGCGAGATCAGCACCTGGTTTCTGCTGTAAACACATTTTCTTGCAAAGAATGGGATGAAACTTACGGTCAGGTTTATAAAAAATGTATAGAAGCGGGTGTGATGACTATTATGGCTGGGCACATTATGCTTCCATCTTATTCTCAGGCCTTAAACCCAAGTTTAAAGGATGAAGATGTTTTACCTGCTACTTTATCTCCGGAAATTATTACAGGACTTCTAAAGGAAAAACTTGGTTTTAATGGACTTGTAATAACAGATTCTACAACTATGGCCGGACTTGCAATGGCAATGGACCGAAGGCTTGCAGTTCCACGGACAATTGCGGCCGGTTGCGATATGTTCCTGTTTACAAAAAATCTGGAAGAAGATTTTGCTTATATGAAAGAGGGTGTAAAAAATGGGACAATCACTCAGGAACGTTTGGACGATGCTGTTACAAAAATTCTTGCATTAAAAGCTGCTCTTAAGCTTCATAAAAAGAACAATATTCCCTCTTTGGAGGCAGCTTTAAAGACACTTTCTGCCCCTGAAAGTAAGAATCTTGCTCTGGAATGTGCAGATAGAGCAATCACCCTTGTAAAAAACAAGCAAGAGCTTTTACCTGTTAGCCCTCAGAAATATAAAAGAGTACTTTTTTACTGTATAGAAAGTGGAGAAGGTCAGATGGGTTATGGAATTTCTAAAGAAGCAAATCAGCATTTTATGCAAAAGCTTAGAGATCAGGGCTTTGAAGTAACGGAATTCAAGCCAAAAGAAGGTTTTGAAGGCATGATGGCTTCTTCGGAAGAATACAAAAAGAATTATGATTTGATAATTTATTCTGCAAATATGGCAACAAAGTCAAATCAAACAATTGTAAGAATTGAATGGTGTCAGCCAATGGGAGCAAATGTTCCTGTTTACATTAACAGCATTCCTACAATCTTTATTTCTCTGGAAAATCCTTATCACCTTTTAGATGTACCTAGGGTAAAGACATATATTAATACTTATGGTTCCAGCGACATTATTTTAGATAAGTTGATAGAAAAATTAATGGGAAAATCGGAGTTTAAGGGAAAAAGCCCTGTAGATGCTTTCTGCGGAAAATGGGATACACATTTATGATAAAAGAATTTATTAAAAAGGCAGATTTGTGTTTGCCGGAACTGTATGAAACAAAAAAAATAATTTCAGGCCAAGATCATGTTTTAAATCAGGGAGAAAGCTGTACTTACGATTTTGGAAATCACTATACCGGAAAGTTGGAGATAAAGGTTTCCAGTAAAGGAAGCCACCAGGATGCGCCTGTATTTGTTAAATTTAAATTTTGTGAAGTTCAAAGCGAAATTGATGAAGATGTAAAAGATTATCATGGCTGGATAAGCAGCAGCTGGATTCAGGAAGAATATTTACATATAGATGAACTTCCTGCAGAAATAGAGCTGCCACGCCGTTATGCTTTTCGTTATGTAAAAATTCAGGTGCTTGGAATGTCTTCAAAGCATAGCCTTGTTATAAACGAGCTGTGTGTAAAGGCTACAAGCAGTGCAAATCTGAATGCTCCTTCTGCTAAGGCAATAAATCAGATAGATAAAGTTGCATTGCGCACTCTTTCTGAATGTATGCAAAAGGAGTTCGAAGATGGTCCTAAAAGAGACCGCCGCCTTTGGATTGGTGATTTGCGTCTTCAGGCACTTACAAATTATGAAACATACAAGAATTATGATTTAGTTAAACGTTGCCTCTACCTCTTTGCCGGCACAAGTAACAAAGAAGGCCGCGTAAGTGCCTGTGTATTCACATCGCCAAAAGTAGAAGCAGACGACACTTACATGTTTGACTATTCCCTGTTTTTTCCATGCATTTTGCTTGATTATTACAATGCAACAAGGGATACAGACACCCTTAGCGAACTCTATCCTACCGCTTTACGCCAAATAGAATTATGTGGAGAACTGAATTATTTCGACAATAATTCAGTAATTCGTGACCGTGATGAGCTTGGCTGGTGTTTTTTAGACTGGAATCTTGCTCTGAATAAACAGGCTGGTGCCCAGGCAATTTACATATATGCTGTAAAAAAATGTCTGAAAATAGCTGAAATTCTTAAAAAAGATACAAATTTTCTTAAAAATGAAGCAGAAAACAAGACACAAGCAGCAATTTCTGCTTTTTTTGACGAAAAAAAGGGGCTCTTTGTAAGTGGAAAAAATCGTCAGATTTCGTACGCTGTAAATGTCTGGTTTTGTCTTGCCCAGGTTTTTGATAAAGAAAAAAATCAGCAGATTTTACAAAAGCTTACAGAATCAGAAGAAGCTCTTAAGCCAGTAACCCCATATATGTATCACCATTATATTCAGGCATTAATAGATGCAGAAGAAAAGGACAAAGCTTTTCAACTTATGAATTCTTATTGGGGAGGAATGGTAAATTCTGGGGCAGACACCTTCTATGAATTATACAATCCTGAAAATCCAGAAGAATCACCTTATGGGGCCGCTGCAGTAAACAGTTATTGTCATGCCTGGAGCTGTACACCTGCATATTTTTTAAGGAAGTATTTTTATGACTATAAGTAAAACAAATATAAATAAAATAAAAGGTGTGATTTTTGACCTGGATGGAGTTTTAATTCACACAGATAAACTGCATTTTCAGGCCTGGAAAAGGCTTGCAGACTCCATACATGTATATTTTGATGAAAAAATAAATGAACGCTTGCGTGGAGTTAGCCGCATGGCAAGTCTGACAATTATTCTGGAAAATGCTGAAAATCAATTTTCAGAAACAGAAAAGGAGCTTTTGGCAGCAGAAAAGAATGAAACTTACAAGGAACTGTTAAAAACTTTAACTCCTTCTGATGTTTCCCAAGATGTTCGTCAGACTCTTAAAAATTTAAGGGAAAAAGGCTTAAAGCTTGCGGTTGGTTCTTCCAGTAAGAATGCAAAATATATTCTTTCTTATACAGAACTTTCAGATGCTTTAGATGCTGTGTCTGATGGTAATAATATAGCAAAAAGTAAGCCAGATCCTGAGGTATTCTTAAAGGCAGCTGAATTTTTAGGTTTATTACCGCAAGAATGTTTAGTTGTGGAAGATGCAGAATCGGGAATAGAAGCAGCAAAAGCTGGTGGTTTTACAGCAGTAGGAATTGGAAGTGCTGCCCGAGATGCGCGGGCAGACTATTCAATAATTAAACTTTCAGATTTAGAAAAAATCCTTGAAAATGCAGAATAGGGGCGGTATAATAGCCCAAGTTTTTCCTTTCAGCTTTAAGAAGTTTGTTTCTTATTTTGAGTGCAAGGATTTGCAGCAGGCTTTTGATCGCAAACTATATGCAAAGGCCAACTGGTGGAAAAAGACTGCGACTCCTGGCATCGGGGAAATGATTACAATTCGTACGGCAAACACTCTTCGAAAGGTTGCGGAGTTGTAAAATCTGGCTTTTTCTTCTATTCTTCCCAGCCCTTACAGACATCACACCAGCCATTACTACGATGATAGGGCACTAGATTATAGCTTTCCCATCAAATCCTTAATTGTTGTTTTTTTCAATTCTTCTTCCAAAGCCTTTTGAGCATTATCTAATGGCTGGTCTAGAACTGCATGGATTTTGCAGCCAACGGGACATTTGGGGTTTGGATTTACATGAAAATTAAAAACAGAACGCTCGCTTTCCTTTTCTTCGCTTACGGCTTTGTAAACATCCAAAAGGGAAATTTCTTCGGCTTTCTTTGAAAGGGTAGAGCCTCCGACCCCGGCTTTTGTTTCTACCATTCCAGCTGCCTGGAGTTTTCCCAAAATCTTTCTGATAATTACAGGGTTCATTCCGGTACTTCCCGCAATGAAGTCGGAAGTGACTTTGTAGTCTTTTTCAAAATAAGCAATGCAGAGAATAGTGTGAATGGCAACGGTAAGGTTTGTGTTTAGTTTCATAATCCTGTCCTTGTTTCAGTATATCAGATTTGTTGTAAAAAATAAAGAACAAGGAATGAAGGTTCGGGCGTTACCGCTTGCCTGCAGCAAGCGGTCGGGCTTTTCGCCATTCCGCGCTAACCGCGCTCCATTCTTCCGCTCCCTTACGGTCGCTCCAGAACGAGCCTGCGGCTCGTGGCTACAATCCCTAACGCAAGAATATATATTGTATTTTCCATATCCATTTTATCAGGCTTGCAATGAAATAAATAAAAAGTCTGCCTTCAAAAAATTATTGAAGAACTATGATATTTTCCTAAAAATTCCCAAAAAGATATGATATAATATTTCGTTGAATTATTTTATACGGCATACGAAGGTTAAATCAAATGACAAAAAATGATGAACTTATAAAAAAAGTTGGAACTAATATTCAGGAAAAAGCAGCTCTTATCTGGAATGTTGCAAATACGCTTGTAGGACTTTATAAACCTCATGAATATGGTCTTGTTATTTTACCAATGTGTCTTATAAAAAGATTTCATGACTGTCTTTTACCAACTCATCAGAAAGTTCTTGAAGCTGCAGAAAAGTTTAAGGACCTGGAAGTAAAAGAAGGTTTCCTAACAAAAGCAGCTGGTTATCAATTTTATAATACAAGTAAATTCACTTTTGAAACACTCCTTGCAGACAGTGAAAATATCGCAGAAAACTTTGAAGATTTCTTAAATGGTTTTTCTGATAATGTAAAAGACATTCTTCATCGTATGAAGTTTGAGGACCAGATAAAGACTATGAAAGAAGGAAAAGTTCTTTATCAAGTAATCAGTGATTTTAATTCTTCTAAAGCTGATATGAGCCCTAAAAAGATTAGTGCCGTTGATATGGGATATATCTTTGAAAATCTTGTTCAGCGTTTTTCAGAAAGTTATGACGAAGAAGCCGGAGCGCACTTTACCAGCCGCGATATTATCTATCTCATGTGCGACCTTCTTGTGAACAGTGATAAGAACGCATTCAGTAATAACGGAATCAACAAAACTGTTTATGACATGACCATGGGTACAAGTCAGATGCTTACCTGTATGGAAGAACGCTTGAAGCAATTTGACAAAGAAGCTGTTGTTACAAGTTTTGGACAGGAATTCAATCCATTTACATTCGGAATTGCAAAAGCAGATATGCTGATTCGTGGCGGAGACCCCAACAATATGCAGTTTGGTGATACTTTGAATGATGATAAGTTTACTGGCTATAAGTTTGATTACATTATTTCTAATCCTCCATTTGGCATTGACTGGAAGAAAGAAGCTGATGATATCGAAAAGGAAAATAAGAAAGGAGCTGCTGGACGTTTCGGAGTTGGACTTCCCCCTAAAAGCGACGGTCAGCTTTTGTTTATGCTCAATGGTGTTTCAAAATTAAAAGATCCAAATGAAAATAAAACAGGCGGACGAATGGCTATCATTCAAAATGGTTCGAGCCTCTTTTCAGGAGATGCCGGAAGTGGTCAAAGTGAAATCCGCCGTTATCTTATTGAAAATGACTGGCTTGATGCAATTGTTCAGTTGCCAAATGATTCATTCTATAACACAGGAATTGCAACTTACATTTGGATAATTACAAAAGATAAAGATGAAAACAGAGTTGGTAAAGTACAACTTATTGATGCCTCAAATTGTTATGAAAGCCGACGAAAAAACATTGGTAACAAACGAGTTGATATTACAAATGAATGTAGAAAACTTATTGTAAAAGCCTATGACGAATATGCGAATAAAAACTATAAAGAAACTACAGAATCGGGAAATACAATAGTTTGTAAATCAAAAGTTTTGGACAGCGTTGATTTAGGTTATAACAAGATTACAGTTGAAAGCCCGCTATTGGATGATAAAGGCCAAATCGTAAAAGACAAAAAAGGAAAGCCACAAGCTGATAGTGACAAGCGTGACTTTGAAAATGTTCCACTTGACCATGACATAGACAAATACTTTGAGCGTGAAGTTCTTCCATACAATAAAGACGCATGGATAGACAAATCTAAAACAAAGATTGGCTACGAGATTCCTTTTACCCGAACTTTCTACGAATACAAACAGCTTGAAAAAGCCGACGACATTGCCGCTCGCATTGAAGAGCACGAAAAGAACCTTATGGAAAAACTGCATAATCTGTTTGGAAGGGAAAAATGAGAGGCTTTTCTCCAATAAACATTAAGTATATGCGAAAATTTGCAGAAAACTGGCAAGACTTTGCAATTGTGCAACAGGTTGTTGCACAAACGACTTAAGGAATTGAACATGAACAGACCGATGTAGAACTCAAATGAAGCACATAAATAATAATAGCCACACGGATTCGATTTTGCTAACGCAAAATCTGGAGTGAATATGTTGGAGAAAGAAGAATTGACTGGTAAAATTATAAATACCTGTATGGAAGTTCGATTATTGATTAATTTTGGCGAAAGTTCTCTAAAATGGGAACGAATAACAAAATTCAGAAAAAAGGAATTATGTTAGTAATTTCGAATCCGTGTGGCAACATGAAAGAAATAAAGATGAAACAGATCGGAATAGGTTGGATTAGGGAAAAAAAAGTGCGAGGCTGAAAGTGGAGAACGAAATTATAATACATGACAGTGAAAAATTAAAAGATAAAATCTACACAATCCGTGGCTTACAGGTTATGCTTGATGAGGATTTAGCCCAGATTTATGGATATGCAACAAAAGATTTTAACCGGCAGGTCAAAAACAACATTGAAAGATTCGATGAAGATTTCAGATTTCAGTTGACAGACGAGGAATTTGATTCCGTTTTGAGGTGCAAATTTTCCACCTCAAAAACTGAAACTCGTGGCGGCCGTCAATATAATCCCTATGCTTTTACCGAGCAGGGCATTTATATGCTTATGACTGTCCTAAGAGGTGATTTGGCTGTAGCTCAAAGTAAAATGCTTATTCGGTTGTTTAAAGAGATGAAACATTTTGTGCAGAACAATCATCTGCTTTTTGATGAGATTGTTTCCGTAAAACATCAGCTATTGCAGACTAATCTAAGAGTTGACCAACTGTTTACTTTAATGGACAAATACAATATAGACGAGACACAGGGCATCTACTTTCAAGGACAGATTTTTGATTATTGACAATACGGTTTTGTATCATATTGGAGCATCTCTAAAAGACTTGGGCAAGAAATGTTTTGCTTTTGATGTGCTTGATTCATCGCTGATAACAGCGATTTTGCAGAATGTTTGAACGGAGAGCGGACAAATGAAACAAAGCGGAATAGATTGGATTGGGGAAATTTTTGTAAGGTGAGAAGTGAGAAAATGAAAGATGAAATAGTTATCGCTGTAAAAAATATAAAATCTGCAATTCTAAAAAGTCAGACACAGGTTGCTTTAGACGGGAATAGGATTCAGCTTTCGCTTTATTTTGGAATCGGCAAATATATTTCTGAAAATACGCGGAATAACTTTTGGGGAACTGGTGCAATAGAAAATATATCCAGCCAATTACAAAAAGAAATGCCAGGTTTAAGAGGATTCTCTGCAACAAACTTAAAAAATATGCGGACTTTTTTTGAAGAATGGAACGCCGACATAAATCGTCA
>JAFUYH010000051.1 GCA_017470605.1 Treponema sp. | reverse complement strand
GGCAAAGGTAATAGCAGTGAGTTTAACAGAATTTGACGAAGAATTGTTTATAAGGAACCGCTACGAAGAAGGCAAGGCCGATGGAAGCCAGCAGAAAGCCATTGAAGCCGTAAAAGGTTTCTATGCAAATGGCGTATCGGTAGAAATAATTGCAAAGTCGCTGGGGATGTCTGTTGAAGAGGTGAACGCTCTGATAAAGGATGCTTAGGGGCAAAGGTAATAAGCAGAGAGTTTTCATTTCAAGAACTTGGGTTTAGGTTTTCTAAAAAAATATTGATATGCCCTATATGTCTATCCTTATTTGCAGAAGCTGCGAATACTTCATTTAAAATTAAGAAAGCACAGGATTCATGGAATGATGATTAAATTATCGAAAAAGTCTACGTAATAGTGTAAAACTTTAAAAGAGACTTATAAAAAATAATTTATTCAGAATCTTATAAGCCTGAAATACAAATCTTTTCTGCTATAAAATTAAAAAGGGCTTATAAAAGACTTCCCTTTCCTATTTTTATAAGCCAGATTTCTGCATTTTAATGATTGATTCTGTTTTCCAAGAAGCAAAAAGTGTCATTTTTCTGAAAATTGGCTTATAAAAAATTATTATTCTGCATCTTATAAGCCCGAATCAAAAACAAGGTATTTTAAAAAGTTAAAATGAGCTTATAAGCGATAAGCATTCTGTGTTTTTATAAGCCCGAAATGAAAACAAGGGAGATTACAGATGTTTTTTTTGTTTTAGAATTTTTATCCTTGATGATATAATCAAAATTAATCAAATCACTTCTAACCAAAATAGGAATTAGCCATGGAAAGGAAATGTTGGTTTTGCAAAAACACAGAAGACTATTTTATTCAACAGAAAGAAGAATTATTACAATCGATTGAAAAGGAACTGATTGAATGTGATACTTTTGAAAAAAACATTATTGATACGACAAAAGAAAAGTTTGGTTTTACTGATGATATCAAAAATAAAGTAAGGACGATAAAAGCAGAGTATGCTTCCATGACCTTAAATGCCGTTCTAGAAAATAAAGAAAGTTTCATCAAATTAGATTCAAATTTGGAAACTGTAATTAATTACTATTATAAGTTTGGTAACAAAAAGGCTAAAAACATAAATGATGTTATCCAGGATTTTTTATTAGAACCGACAGAACAAAGATATAAAAGAGAACTCTCAAACAATGAATCTAAGAAAAAGTCACTATTAGAAAGAAAATCAGAACTTGAAAAAATAAAAACTTTCTTTGTAGAAAAAGAAATTACTCCTGCCAGTATTGATAATGAAATAAGCAAACTTGATGATAATAACTCAAAAAAGGAACAAACCTATTTTGGACAAGAAACACAAACAACCTTTTCATTTTCATATCAAGCACTTGGTTTCAACTTTTCTAGAAAAGTATTGCTTTGCCCTATTTGCCTTTCTTTATTTGCAGAAGCAGCTAATACAGCTTTTGAAGTTACTGATGCTCAAAATTCTTGGGATGATTGAGATGAAGATTTACAAATTACATATAAATTACAATACCACTTTATTTTATATGTAATTTTAGACCATTTTTTTTCACTTCGTAGAGACTTTTGACATAATTTACGCAAGAATGGAGCAATTTTTTACAAAATACAAAAATTTTAATTCAAAAAATTGATAAAACTTAGCAAAAAACTGCATACAAAATGAGGTGTACAGTTATTATATATGCACTTTTTTTCTTCATAGGGGGCTTCTAAAAAAACAGGCTATCCACGCGTAGTAGATAGCCCGATTTGTAAAGATTTTTACAAATTTAACTAGAAATCAGAAGCAGCAGGAATAATTCTAACTTCTATATCAGTAAATTCAATTTCCAAATTCTGGTCAGTTTCCTGAATACCAAGCATAAGCCAGTCTGATGAACCATCTTCAAGTACTTCAAAATTATAAGATACTGTTTGAGCACCACTTGAAGGATAACCTGCATTATATCCACCCCATTCGCTAATTTTAATTCCACTGTTGATGTAATGACCTTTATAATTATTTGTTATTGCTGTTCTTGTATAAGAGAAACTTAACTTCTGACCAGCTGTTGCTGAGAATGCAGAAACTTCTGGTTGATAACAATAGTAGTTATCAGCATCACCATATGTTAATGTTGCAGAATCTGCTTTGTGAACCAAAGTAAATACATTATCAACAAGACTGCTGTCTATCTTTGCAATAAATAAATTTTTAACTGTTACATCTGTTCCAACAGTCAAATTTGAAACACCATATTGAGCAGAAGAGTCTACTTTTCCAACCCCAATTTGACAACTTCCAATTGTCATTTCATCATTCTCTGTAACTTTATAAATCCAGAATTGCTCTCCCATATTAGCGTCATTAGATGAATTCCAATACTGTCCTAATGTTACAGATTCTCCGTTTGAACCATTAAATTTAGGATAGAATTGACCAATATAACCACCATCTATAGAAGCTGCATCTAATGCACAAACAAGCCAATCACCTTTACTTATTGTTATGTCATTAGCTGTAAGTTCTGCATCAAACTGTCCATAAGAATTTGAAGTAGTAAATGTTCCTGAAGATTTCATTACAACAAATTGATAAGGGTTCCATTTTGCGTAAAGAGTGATATTTTCTGTGGTTCCTTTTTCAATTTTTGTGATGAGATTATTAAAATCTTTGTCTGAATACCAAAGTCCATATGGAGTTTTTGAATTAGTTGTTGTTGGAGATTTAAAAATTATTTCAGACTCAATTGTATAACTATCCTCTTCATTTGGATTGGTTGCATCATTATCATTTAGTACATAAGTAATAGTATACTTAGTAGCCGTCCACTTAGCGGTGTAAGTAACGTCAGCGGTGATTGCGGAAGTTTCTGCTTCGGCATCAACTGTGGTTTCGCCGCTAATCCAGCCACCGAAGGTGTAACCTGTTTTTTCAGGAGCGGCAGGAGCTGTTACTTTTGTTCCGCTATTAATAGTTTTTGAGTCAACTTCTGTTGTACCGTTCATAAACTTTACTGTTACTTTAGGAATTACATATGTGCAAGATTGTGTTGCTACAGCGGAATCTGTACATTCAGCCTTTACAGCAAATGCCTTAATTGTAATATCTTTTGTAAGTGTAATTGCAGCGGTATATTCTGTGCTTGCAGTAGTAGGGGCTGTTCCGTCTATTGTGTAATAAATTGTTGCACCTGTAGTAGCACATGTGATTGTTACAGTGTTACCATCTTGTGTGATTTTTGGAGTTCCTACAGTTCCTGGAGCAACATATTCAACTTCAGCAGAGGCTACTTCTGAATCT
>JAFUYH010000050.1 GCA_017470605.1 Treponema sp. | reverse complement strand
TGGCGACTGCCATAGAAGAAATCCGAGGATTTTTGCCTGCAAAAACCGCAGGATTTCCTCGCAAAAAATGCTCAACCGCCTTTTCCAAGCCTTGGTGTAACGGACGTCCATCAGATTTAAATGTGCAAACTTTATAATGCCTTTGCCCTAGCTATGTAATTGACATACCTTCATGGAATTGTTAAAATACTCTATTATATTTGGGTATAATTTTGGGGGTAAAAATGGTTTTTCCATTGGAACAATTGGTAGAATATAACGGTAACATCTACGAAATCACTGTGGCAGCAAGCCTTCGTGCATATCAGATGGCAAAAATTAATGACCCGGAAATTGAAGCAAATCATGATAAGGTTGTCTGTGCCGCAGCAAGACAGCTTTTTACCAATAGGGTAACATATCGTATTGAACACAAGGACTGATAAAAATCCTGTAGTGGTGATTTTTGCACCTACAGCTTCCGGTAAGACTGCCCTGATGAAAGAACTTTTCTCTCAAAGCGGCAGTCATTTTATTTTAAATGGCGAAGTAATAAGTGCAGATTCCCAGCAGGTTTACAGGGGAATGAATATAGGAACTGCAAAGCCCGATTCTTCTTTCTGCATGGAAATTCCCCATCATCTGATAGATTTACTTCCTCCTTCCAGCCAGTGGAATGTTTCAGATTTTGTAGATGCCGCAGATTCTGCCTGCAGGGATATTTCCCTTCGCGGTAATCTGCCTGTAGTATGCGGCGGAACTGGCTTTTATATAAGGAATTTTCTTTACGGAGTGCCGCCCACACCAGAATCTGATTCAGCCTTGAGGGAACAGTTAAAATCCCGCATAGTTCAGGAAGGAAACCATGCCTTATATAATGAACTGAAAGAAATAGACAGTGAAAGCGCCGCGAAAATTCATCCTAATGATTCTTACCGCATCTGCCGCGCTCTGGAAGTATATTACCTTACAGGAAAGACCCGCAGCAGCTATTTACAGGAAAGTAAAATCCGCCCTGACTATAATTTTATTTTTATAGTTCTCCAGCCTCCCCGGGAGCTTTTGTATGAAAGGATAAGAAAGAGGGTTGACCTTATGTTTGAAGAAGGTCTGGAAGAAGAAGTCCGCCGTCTTATTGCAGAAGGCTGTACAAAGGATAGTCCTGGCATGAAAGCCATAGGCTACAGCGAATGGTTCTGTCATCCTGATTCATTTGGTGCAGACCTTGAGACTGTAAAAGAAGAAATAAAGCATCACAGCTGTAAATATGCAAAAAAACAGTACACTTATATCCGCGATATTCCAGGAAGCATTATTGTGGAATATAAGGCAGAAGAGGACGATATTAAAAAAGTTGCAGAAATAATTAAAAAAAACTTAGAGGAACTTTAATTCATTTCTATTGACAAGAAAATGAATTTTAGTCATAATCTAGAAACTTATATAAGTTTTAAGGAGTGCCATCGTGCCTTGTGGAAAGAAAAGAAAGCGCCAGAAGATGGCGACACATAAGCGAAAGAAGATGCTTAGACGTAATCGACATAAGAGCAAGTAGTTTTTAGGTCGAAGATTGTGTCAAATAGACCGCGTCGTAGTGGCTAAAAAGTCACTGCTTGCGGTCTTTTTTTTTGAAGGCTTGCGTCTCTGTTATGCAGGGGGCCTGCAAGAAAAATGTTCGGGGAAACTCTACTGATTAAAGAGGTTTATTATTTTACTTTCCAAAGTTCATAGTCCGAAAGATATAAAGAATCTCAATCAAAAAGAAGTAAAACAGCTGGCTTCTGAAATCCGCCGTACAATTATAGAAGTTGTAGGCAAAAACGGCGGGCATCTTGCAAGTAATCTGGGGGTCGTGGAACTTACTCTTGCCCTTCACCGGGTTTTTGACAGTCCTCAGGATGCAATTATATGGGATGTAAGCCATCAGTGTTATGCTCATAAACTTCTGACTGGCCGCTATAACGAGTTTAAAACCCTGCGTCAGAAAAACGGACTTTCAGGCTTTACCAATAAATCAGAAAGCGTTCATGATTTTTTTATAAACGGACACTCTTCTACATCAATTTCTTCTGCCCTGGGGCTTCTTGCTGCCCGTGAATTGAACGGCAACAGCGGTAAGGTTATTGCAGTAATCGGAGACGGTGCCCTTACTGGCGGTATGGCATTTGAAGCACTTTCTCATGCTGGTCAGTTAAACAAAAACCTGATTGTAATTCTGAATGATAATCAGATGTCTATAGACCATAATACAGGTTCCGTTTCCCGCTATTTAAGCCGTCTGACCATGACTGCCCGTTACCAGACTTTCCGCTACCGTGTAGATAAGGCTATAGATAAGATTCCCTATCTGGGGCGTCATCTGGAAAAATTTATTTTCCGTTTCAAGCGTTCATTAAAAGGTCTTTTCCTTACGAATAATCTTTTTGTAGATTTGGGATTTGAATATGTCGGGCCTCTGGACGGGCATAATGAGGCTTCTTTGGAAACTGTTCTGAGGAAAGTAAGGCGGCTTCACAGACCTGTTGTTGTTCATGTTGTGACTAAAAAGGGAAAGGGCTATAGTCCTGCAGAAGACCATCCTGAAATCTTTCATGGAGTAGGACCTTTTCAGATTAGTGACGGAACTGTGGAGCGTTTTGATACTCTCAGCTTTACAGAGGCCTTCAGCAATATAATCTGTGATTATTCAGAAAAACAGCCTGATTTGGTTGCAATTACTGCGGCAATGGCAAAGGGAACCGGTTTAAGTCATTTTTCACATCTGCATCCCGAAAGATTTTTTGATGTGGGAATTGCAGAAGAGCACGCAGTTACCTTTGCAGGCGGACTTGCCCGGGGCGGAAAAATACCTGTAGTCTGCATATATTCAACCTTTATACAGCGTTCTGTAGACCAGATGATTCATGATATAACCCTGCAGAAAGCTCATGCCATTTTTATGCTGGACAGGGCCGGTGCCGTTCCGGGAGACGGAGCAACGCATCAGGGAATCTATGACATAGCACTTTTCAGGGCGGTTCCTGACCTTGAAATAATGACTGTGGTTAGTGCCCAGGATCTGCGCCTTTGCTTTGAATGGGCTGTAGAAAAGGGAACTTCCGTGATGATCCGTTATCCAAAATTATCCTGTCCTACGGAACTTCCTCAGTTTTCTAGTCCTGTGGAATTCGGGCGCGGCATATTTGTGCCTTGTTCCGAATTTGTAATTGAAAATATTTCTGAATCTGAACTTGAAAGCCGGAAAAATAAGATTCTCCTTGTGTGTACAGGAGGAATTTATTCAGAAGTCCAGAAGGCTGTAAGGGCAGTTCTTTTGGAAAACGGATATGCAGATTTATATATACTGCGCTTTATAAAACCTTTTGATGAAACTTATTTTCTGGAACTTGCAAAAAAATATTACGGAATTGTTTTTGTGGAAGACGGAATTAAGGACGGAGGGGCTGGCGAGTATCTTAATCAGCTTGTCCTTAAAAATGGCATTACAAATACAATTGTCATGGGCTTTGAAGACAGATTTTACAGTCATGGAAGCAGGGCTGATGTTCTTGCAGAAGCAAAGCTTTCTGTTTCAGATATAAAGGAGGCTATCATAAAATGTGCAAAATAGATTTTTCTTCATTTTCTTTGCAGACAGAGCGGCCTGCCTTTATTATGGGAATTGTAAATGCAACTCCAGATTCCTTTTATGAAGAAAGCAGAGGTGGATTGGAACGGGCTTTTCAGCTTATAGATGAAGGCGCGGATATTCTGGATATAGGCGGGGAATCTACCAGACCCGGCTTTACGGAAGTAGATGCAGAAGAAGAAATCCGCCGTATCATTCCTGTGATTGAAGGAATCCGTAAAAAGTATTCTTCAGATGAAATCAGGATTTCTGTAGACACAAGAAAAGCCTCTGTTTTTAAGGCTGCTTATGAAAGCGGAGCTGATATTTTAAATGATGTTTCTGCCCTTTATGATGACCCGCAGATGCAGAAAACGGCTTTTGAACTTGATGTGCCTCTGGTCTTAATGCACCGGGGCGCGGGCAAATCTTGTGATGTAGCAGATTTTTTTAAAAAGAGATGCAGTCAGGTAAGGGATAAGGCTTCTTCTTTTCCAATAAAAGAATGTAATATAATCCTTGACCCGGGAATCGGCTTTGGAAAAACAAATGAAGAGAGTATTGAAATCATAAAAAATACGAATCTTTTGTGCGATGAGCCTTACCCGCTTTTGATGGCACTTTCCAGAAAACGCTGTATAGGAGAAATGACGGGCAGGAATGCCCCGCAGAGGCTTTATGGAACTCTGGCTGCAGACTTAATCAGCGTGCAGAAAGGAGCAAAAATTATACGCGTTCATGATGTTTCTGCTGCACTTGATACGTTAAATGTGATGAATTTTCTGCAATAATGATGTATAATATTTGATTATGGTTGGAATTGACAGAATTTTATACATATATGATTTTATTCGGCCTGTGCTTGATATTGCAATTCTTGCGTTTCTGATTTATAAGGCATACGATTTTATTTCAAAAACAAACGGCATTCAGTTGATTAAGGCTGTTGCAATAGTTGCCGCCGCCTATGCAATCGCCGCAATTTTAAAGCTGAATACAATCCTCTGGCTTTTGAATATTATTGCACCGGGAATCGTAATCGGTCTGGCCCTTGTATTCCAGCCTGAAATTAGAAAACTCTTTCTCCGTATAGGACAGAATGCCTGGTTTGCATTCGGCAATCGTTCCAAGCATACTTATGTTGATGCGGTTTTGATTGCCGCAGATATGCTTTCTAAGCAGAGAAGGGGAATGCTTGCCGTTTTTATGAGGCATACTAAACTTGATAACATTATGCAGACTGGAACAATCCTGAATGCAGACCTTTCTTCCAGTCTTTTGATGACGATTTTTGGAAAAGATACTTCTCTGCATGACGGAGCCTGTTTTATTCAGGGAGGCAAACTGATTGCTGCAGGCTGTTTTCTTCCTACCAGTGAAAACTACACAATCAAAAAAACATTCGGAACAAGGCACAGAGCGGCTCTTGGTCTTTCAGAAGTTTCTGATGCTGTTGTACTTGTTGTTTCAGAAGAAACAGGGGCTTTAAGCCTTGCCTATGATTCTAAACTGAATTATGACCTTTCTCTTTCAGAAGTGCGCAAGGTTCTGGAAAGTCTGCTGGAAATTACACCTGAAGAAAAAGTTTTGGAGGATACCGTTGACGAGCATCAAACGCTTAATTGATAAACTTCTTGATAACTGGCTTGCTAAAGTTGTAAGTCTTATCATTGCCATTATCCTTTATATTTTCTATCAGGCTTCTCAGATAGACAAAAAAACAATAGTAGTTCCCCTTAAAATCGTTGAAGACGGTCTTGTCATGCATGTGGGCTCTGTTCCAAATTCTGTTGCCGTTACAATCCGTTCAAATGATACAATCATGAATATGGTAAATCCTTCAGACTTTGAAAGCATCCTTGATATTTCCTATATAACAGAACCTGGAACATATACACTGCCTGTTCATATAAATCTTTCTTCCAAACTTATGGAGCTGGATCCTCTGGAAGTAATATTAAAAGATGAAGAAATAACTTTAAAGGTAGACCGCCGCATTACAAAATATGTGCCTCTGCAGCCATCTGTAGTTGGTGAAGTCGCACACGGCTATTCTATAAGTCAGATTTCAATTAATCCTTCTACTGTAGAAATTTCAGGGCCGGAAACACTGGTAAATTCAATTGATGTCATTCCGACAAGCAGAATAATGGTTTCCAATGCGGAAACAAATTTCAGTGTTGAAACAGGAGTTCAGGAACAGAATAAACTTATCTCTATAAAAGATTCCGGGCCTTTTACTGCAACCGTAAGCCTTACAACTCAGATAATGGAAAAGGTATTTACAGATATTACGATAGACAGTTACGGACTGGCTCCAAACCTGATTCTTAAGAACAATCTTCCTTCTGTAAGCATTACTCTTTCTGGAGATGTTCCTTCCCTGGAAAAATATAATCCAAACGGAAGAATTGCCTCTATAAATTTAAAGGACTATACGGAAGCGGGAAGTTATGAAGTACCTGTAAGATATTCTGTAAATCCTGCTTTTTCTATTGTGTCTAAGTCTCTGGAAAGTGTAACGGTTCTTCTTGAGGCTCTGCCAGAAGAAAATCCTGCAGAAAGTGAAAATCCGGCTGATTCTGAAGGTGAGTCGGAGCCGGCTGAAAGTGCAGAAAATGGAGCCGCTGAATGATTTACGGACTTGGTACTGATATTGTGCAGGTGAACCGTATGAAAAAGTGGATTAATACGGAAGGAATGGTTCAGCGTTTTTTTAATTCAGAAGAACTGATGGAAAATGGCAGTGAAAATGCAAGATGTCAGCATTATGCTGCCCGTTTTGCCGCAAAAGAGGCCTTTTCTAAAGCCCTTGGCACTGGAATTACGGGCTTTAAACTGACTGACCTGTATATAACAAAAAATGAAGAAGGAAAGCCTTTTCTTAACGTAAAGGATTCTGCTGCCGATGTATTAAAGAAGAGATGTGGAAATTGTTTTCTTCATGTTTCTTTAAGTCATGAAAAAGAATACGCAACAGCCGTTGTAATAATAGAAAGCGAGGGTGAAGATGGCCGGAAAAACAGCTGAAAAAGAAAAGAAAGTCGGAATAACATACTGGTCTAAAGACAAAATGATTTGTCCAATCTGCAAAAAACTTTTTGCCCGGGAAATTATGCGCAGCGGAAACGGACGTATGATTGCCGGAGGCCTTACTCCTGAACTTCATAGAATTTATGAACCGTCTGCAAAATATGGTCGCATTTATCCTCTTATTTATGAAATCGGTGCCTGCCCTCATTGCTATACGGCCTTTTTCTGGAATGATTTTAATGCAAAACTTACAGCAGAAGACAATGACAGGCTCTTTTCTCATTCAAAACAACGCAAGGAAGCCTGTGAAAAGATTTTTCCTTATTTTAATCTGAAAAAAGAAAGGACTCTTTTTGATGGCTGTGCCATGTATTATCTTGCCCTTATGACCTACAACGATGTAAATACTGAACTCATTCCGACCCTTAAAAATGCGATAATCAGTCTGCGTCTTGCCTGGCTTACAAATGAACTTCATCACCGTTGTGCAGATCATAACTATGACCTTGTTTCCAAAATGTTTTACAGCAAGGCTCTCTTTTTCTACCAGCAGGCTGTAGTGAATGAAACTGAACGTAAAGAAAAGTCTTCTTCCCTGAATAATATGGGCCCTGATATTGATAAGAACTATGGCTGGGACGGTGTAATTTATCTTTGCGGACTTCTGGAATATAAATACGGTCAGCAGGATGATATTCAGCTTCGCCTTAAAAAACTGAATGAGTCAAAAACTGCAATTGCCAGAATTTTTGGTCTCGGAAAATCTTCTAAGAGTAAGCCGGGGCCTCTTCTGGAACACGCCCGCGAGCTTTACGATAACCTTTCAAAACTTGTAAAAGATGATGAATTCTAGCGGGTCGGGGCAAATATGAAAAATATTCTGCTTACGGTTTCTTATGACGGTAGTGATTTCTGCGGCTGGCAGAGGCAGGATAATGCCCCGAATCTTGGTGGCGGAGAAGCATTCCGCACTGTTCAGGGTGAGTTGGAAAAGGCTCTTGAAAAACTCTGCAAGGAAAAAGTTCCTGTTTACGGCTCAGGCCGCACAGACAGCGGTGTTCACGCTCTGGGACAGGCTGCAAACTTTTATTCACCTTTTGAAAATATGCCTGCTGTAAATTATGTTCGTGCCTTAAATGCCTTTCTTCCCCCTGATGTAAGGGTAACTGCCGCCCGCGAAGTGGCGGAAGATTTTTCTGCCCGCAAAAATGCCACCAGCCGTGTTTACCGATATTTTATTTCCTTTGGGGACAGTGTTCCTGCAAATGATTTTCGTTACAGCTGGTATGTAAGAAATTATCAGCCAGACTTAGATAGGCTTAATGCCATTGCTTCCTGCCTTCGCGGTGAGCTTGACTGTTCTTCCTTTTGTGCCAGCGGAGACGAAAGCCTTTCCATGAACCGCTACATAGATGACGCTCATTTTTTTATGCAGAAAGATATCTGGGGAAGGGAACTTCTTGTTTTTCAGATAGAAGCCAATGCTTTTTTGTGGAAAATGGTCCGCACCCTTACAGGAACTCTTGTAAATCTAGATAAAAGTGGGGCAGCTCTGGACTCCATGCAAAAAATCCTGGAAGCCCGCGACCGCACCAGGGCCGGTGTAACCGCTCCTCCCACAGGCCTGTTTTTATACGAAATTAAATTTGACGGCGTAAGGCGGCATGAATAACTTTTACAACAGGCTCACCGGGTCCACATCGTATTCAATGTAGACATTCTGGTTGTGGCTGTAGTCAAAAAGAAGTTTGCGGGCCATGGCCTGCAGGGGCACAATGGAATTTGCCTTTAACAGTATATGGTAACGCCAGCTGGAATTAATTTTTTCTATAGGACATTCCGCAGGGCCGATAATTTCCACTCCCCGGGCCGCTTCCTTAGCCAGCAGACCAGCTGCCTCGCCCGCAGTGGACTCGGCAAGTGCCCGGTCGTAACTCCTGAAAACAAAGCGCAGCAGCCTGCAGAATGGCGGAAAATTCAGCATTTTTCTCTGGGCAAGTTCATTTTCGTAAAAGTCAGAAATCCTGTTCGTGCAGGCAAAATAAACAGGTTCCCGCCCCGGACTGTAGGTCTGCACAAAAACTTTTCCGTCTGGAAAATAACGGCCGGCACGCCCTGCAACCTGAGTAATCAGAGAAAAAGTACGTTCTCCAGCCCTGAAATCCGGCATGTGAAGACCCGCATCTGCCAGAATTACCCCTACAAGCTCCAGTTTTGGGAAATTAAGACCTTTTGCGACCATCTGTGTACCAAGCATTATGTCATATTCACCGCGGCGGAAGGCTTCAAGTTTATCCAGAAGTTCAGCCTTTGTTTTAAGCACGTCCGTATCAAGGCGGATAATGCGGGCGTTCGGGAACTTAGCCCGGGTTTCCGCTTCTATGTATTCAGTTCCAAAGCCGGAAGAGCCTATGTCCATTGAACCGCACTGGGGGCAGGACTGGGGCGGAAAAACTGACCAGCCGCAGTAGTGGCAGCGCAGGCGGTGGTCGGCCTTATGGTAGGTAAGGGGAACTGAACAGTTTTTGCAGACCAGCTCATAACCGCAGGAATTACAGCGGAAAAAGTGGGTGAATCCCCGGCGATTTAAAAATAAAATAGACTGATGGCCATTATCCAGAGATTTTTTTATTGCCTCTTCCAGCGGTTTTGATATACAGCCGCCGTTCGGATAATAATTTAAGTCGATGCAGGAAAGATGCGGCATCTGACCGCCGGAAAGCCTTTTGGAAAGACTGTGACGGATGACAGTGCCTTTTTTCATCCCATACCATGATTCCACGGAAGGCGTTGCGCTACCCATTACCAGAGGAATCTTTAGGTTTACAGCCCTGTGCATGGCGACCTGGCGGGCATGATAGCGGGGATTGTTTCCTGATTTATAGGAGCCGTCGTGTTCTTCATCAATTATAATCAAGCCCAGGTCTGGAACCGGTGCAAAAATTGCGGAGCGGGCGCCTACAACAACGCGGGCTTCTTTATGCATGATTCGGTGCCATTCGCCAAGCCTCTGTGAAGGTGTAAGTCCAGAATGAATTATTGCCGCTGTTTTTCCAAAGCGTTTTGTAACGGATTTTGCTACCTGACCTGTAAGTCCGATTTCAGGAACCAGGTAAATTACGCCTTTTCCTTCTGCCAGAACTTTTTCTGCAAGGGAAAGAAAGACTTCTGTTTTGCCACTCCCTGTAGGCCCGTAAAGATAGTGAAAGTAATTTTCGTTTTTGTCTTTTCTTGATATTTCAAAAATTTCATCAACGGCTTTCTGCTGTTCGTCAGAAAGTGAGACTGCAGCCTTTTCTCCGACTTCTTCTTCAAAAGAAAATCCTGCGGCTCCGCTTTCCCTCCTGCCCGAAGGAATCATTGAAAAAACAGCCTCTCCCAGAGTACAAAGATAATAGTGGGAAATCCATTTGGCAATTTCTATCAGTTCCTGACCAAAAAGGGCTTCCTTATCTATAATCCGTCTAACAGGCTTGATTTTTCCTTCTTCTACAGGGCAGTCTGGCGGCAGTGTATCTGAAATGCCTATGATAAAGCCTTCTGTCTTTTTGTTGCCAAAAAATATTTCTGCTCTTTTTCCTATTTCTGGTGGATTTTCTTCCTTTTTATGCTTTGATTTAGCAGAATCAAATAAATCCGGCTCTTTTCCGTCTGCAAGTCTGATTGCATTTTCGTCTGGAGAAAAATATGAATAGGTAAAGGGCTGATTTACAGGCAGGTTTAAGATTATCTGAAGATATTTCAATGCTGAGCCCCAGTTGTGTTTCCTTCAATTTCATCAAGCTTTCTGCGGAAGCCTTTTAAATCTTCCCAGGCCGGGCGTTTTAACTGCTCGTTACGCAGGAGGGCGCTTGGGTGGTAGGTCGGCATCAAAGGTATTCCCTGATATTCAAAAAAATGTCCGTGATACTGGGTAATCGGAATCTGCTGATTCAGCATCTTTTCTGCGGCGATTTTTCCCATGCATAAAATTATTTTTGGTTTTAAGATATGAATCTGGGCTTCCAGAAATGAAAAGCAGGCATCCTGTTCTTCTGGAAGCGGATTGCGGTTTTCCGGCGGACGGCATTTTACGATGTTTGCAATATAGCAGTTTGTCTTTCGATCCAGACGGATTGCGGCAAGCATTTTATCAAGAAGAATACCGGCTTTTCCCACAAAAGGAAGTCCTCTTGCATCTTCATCTGCGCCAGGCCCTTCTCCAATAACAAGAACAAGAGGCTGTTCAACTCCCTGTCCAGGAACAACATTGTTGCGGGTGCGGGCTAACTGGCAGCGGGTACAGCGCATTATTTTTGCATTTACGTCTTCAAGAGTCATGCCGCTAGGAAGAGGAGTCTGTGTCTCCTGTACTGGCTGCATAGCAGCTGTTTTTTCAGCTTCTGGTGCATCCGCCATTATGTCATCAGTAAAAACAGGCTCTTCGGCAAATTCTGCTCTTCTATAACCATAAAGGTTTGTATCAGCACTTTTGAGAAGATTGAAAATCAGTTCCTTTTCTTCTTTTTTCATACTCGCTCTTATTGCTCTTCTTTTTCTGTTTTCCAGACAGGCTCATTATTTATAGTCAGCTTTACAATTTCTCTTTCCCGGTAAGATTTTTCAATCAAATCATCAACCTCAAGATTTTTGTAAATTTCTTCTGCATCTTCTGCCTGACCCCTCAAAACAGGATGCCGCGGGCTGAAAAGAACACAGCAGTCTTCATAAGGCAGAATTGAAGTTTCGTAAGTGTCTATAAACTCTGAATCGCGGATAATTTCTTCTTTATCCATTCCGCAAAGAGGGCGGAGCAGAGGAAGTTCAGCAAAATGCTCTGTAACGGTCATGTTCTCAATTGTCTGGCTTGCAACCTGACCCACGCTTTCTCCTGTAATAATGCACTTTGCCTTACAGCGGCGGGCAAGACGGTTTGCAACCTTCATCATGCAGACTCTGAGCATAAGGGTCATCCATGCTTCAGGTGACTTTTCCTTTATCTTCATCTGAACTTCCGTAAATGGAATGACGTTCAGATATGTTGTAATTCCGTAATAGGCCAGCTTCTGGGCAAGAGTCACAACCTTCTGTTTTGCCTCTTCCGAAGTATATGGGTATGAATGAAAGTAGCAGCATTCAATTTTCATGCCGCGACGCAGCATCCTGTAGCCGGCCACAGGAGAATCCAGACCCCCGCTCAAAAGAAGAAGCCCTTTTCCGCTTGAACCAACTGGCAGGCCACGGCAGCCTGTGTTTGAATCTGTATAAACAAAGCACTGTTCTCGGACTTCTACATAAATGATTGTATCAGGATTGTGAACATCAACCTTCATGATTGCTTCAACATCACCAGCGGCTTCACAGCAAATCTGGTAAGAAGTTAAAGGAAAACTTTTATCTGCACGTCTTGCATCAATCTTAAAAGTCTTGCAGCCTCGCTCTGCTTCTTTTTCTGCAACTTCAAAAACTGTTTTGTTTATCGCTTCCAGACTTTTTTCGCAGACATAAGCCTTTGCCCATCCTGTAATGCCGATAAGATGATTAAGAACAAATTCCGTTTTTTCGCTGTCTGCTTCTTCGCAGTCTATATAAAGTCGCCCGGCTCTGAGCTGAACTTTTGCAGATGTCCCTTCCAGACATTTTGCAGTATTATGTTTAAGAAGATTTTCAAATTCCTGAATGTTGGAACCCTTTAATGTAAGTTCCCCGATTTTTGCAAGATAAGTCATTCTTTCATTATAAAACAAATCCTACTTTTTTTGAACCACCTGCCGATAATCATTTAACGATGAAAAAAGGATTTTTAGTCAGTCTGGCATTACTTTTTATCTGGCCTGTGTTTTCCCTTGATTTGCCTGAATCGTTATATGGAATTTGGGAAGGCAAGGACAGGTACGTTTTTTTTGAAAAGTCTCAGACTGATGAAAATCCTTCTCTTGTAATCCTCCTGAAAGAATATTACGGCTGGTATCTTGACCGGGCTGCAGAGCCGGAATCTTATGCCCAGAAAGAAGCCCGTTCCAGAAATGCCGCCAGCCCGCGCAAGGCAGAGCAGGTGAGTGTAACTTTTGAACCGATTTCCAGGGCAGACTCCCTTTCTGGAAGAGCCGGAGAACTTGTCCTTGATTTTTCCCGCTGGCAGAAAAACCGCATAGCCATTGCAATTGTAGATGAAAAAATCTATCTGAATTTTTTTATTCAGGATGAAGAAGATAAAAACTATTACCGGGGCAACGCCTCTTCTGATGGAATAAAAATCAGCCCCCAGCCAAAAGATGAAAATATAGGCGGGCTGTATATTACATCAGACGGTATTTATGACGTGCGTTACTGGCTTTCCGAAATGGATTATTCAGAAGAAAAAGCCCTTGTTAAAGATTTTTATGTAGATAAGCATTTATATTCCTGCGGAAATAATTATTCCGCAACTTCCGGCCGCAGTAATAAGGTTAGAAATGTAGTTGCCCCAATGCCATACAACGAAGAAAACTATATTTTTTCTGATGACAAAAAAATCATTATTACAGATAAAGAGCCTTATCTTACCCGCCTTGCAGACAGAGAAACTTTTGAAGACCTTATGCAGATTGTAATGGAAGCAAACAGCCGGGTAAAAGCCCCTGCAAAGCCTCCTTTCCCTCCTGCTAATCTGGACTGGCACTGGGATTTGATTGACCAGCTGGAAAAAGGAAACCTCATTATTGAACAGGTTCGCCAGCGTCAGAAAGATTTTGGACTTCGCGGAAAAGACCTTGGCCGTTAGTCAAAAAAAAACTATGATTTTTATTACTTTTTTATCAAATATTTAAAGTTATCTGTATACATTTTTTATTTTAATGATATAATTATTAAAAAAAACACTAATAATGTGAGTTTTTTAATGAAGTCGTTTCAATCTTTATTTGAAAAAATTATCAGCAAAATCTCAATAAAATACAGTTTAAGTATAATTTTTGTCAGTGTTTTTTTAATTCCTTATCTTACCCTGTCTGCAGTTTTTATTAATTATGTTTATAGATACATGATGGACTGGGAAGCCGATGGAATAAATTCTTCCCTGCAGGTAATGCAGGATTCTTTTTACAGAGATATGAATGAAGTCATGTTTCTTTCTGACCGAATATATGTAAACAATCAGCTTCATAACATACTTTCTAAACGCTTTGATGATATTCAGGAAGTCTATTCTGCGTATTCACAGCTTTCTTTTCTGGAAAACTATCTGCTTCTGTATCCTCAGGTAGAAATGTTTAGAATCTATACAGAAAATACAAGCCTGCTTGATAATTCCTTTATAATTAAGTCTGATAAAAAAATTATGACGTCACAATGGTATGTGAATGCCGTAAATGCCAAAGGCCAGTCATTCTGGACTTTTATGGAAGATTCTTTCAGTCAGAAAAAGCATTTCAGCCTTATTCGTTCCCTATGGTCTTCAGAAGGTCTTTTTTTAGGGGTTCTGGTATTAAATCTGAATACGGAAGTTTTTAAGGACAGATTGAAAAATCCTTCTTATGATTCCCTTCTTTTTATAGATACAAATCTCTTTTTTACTTCTCTTGAAAAACTTTCTCAGGACGAAACCTTAATGTTCAGACAGATGGTGGGAGATTTTTCTAATCAAATTTCACAGATACAAAAGATTTCTTTCCGTTCTGAACGTTATGGTATTTCTCAGTCCCGTTTTAAGGTTCCGGGCAGTGCCGCCTTTAAACTCGTTATTATGTACGTTTTTCCAATGAGGAATCTTTATGCGCACTTTTCTTCAATTATTTTGTTTTCAATTATTATAATTTCTCTTTTTGCCCTGCTGTCATTTTCCGTTTTTGTCATGTTCAATTCTTATCTTATGCGCCGCTTTCATAGAATTTCAAGGGAAGTTTCCTTAGTTGTAGATAAGAATTTTGAAATTTCACCTTCCATTGGGGGAAATGATGAATTTGCTCAAGTTTACAAGACGATTTATGCAATGTCTGCTGATATAAAACAGCTTATTGCAGAAGTCTACCAGCAGAATCTTGAAAAAGAACAGCTTGCAGCCCGTCAGAATGAAATCCGCTTTAAAATGCTTTCTACCCAGATAAATCCTCATTTTCTTTTTAATACTATTGAAACAATCCGTATGAAGGCTCTTTCGTCCGGGCAGAAGGATATTGCAACAATGCTCAGAATGCTTGCGGCTTTACTGCGTTATAACCTTTCTGTAAAGGGAACTCCAGTTCCTCTTTCCCAGGAATTAGAAGCGGTTGATAATTATCTGAAAATCCAGCAGATGCGTTTTGGAAACCGCGTTTCTTATGATGTCCTTGTAACCGGGAATACTGAAGACGTTATGGTTCTGCCTCTGTTAATTCAGCCTCTTGTAGAAAATTCTTTCAGTCATGGGCTTGAAGACCGCCTTTCTGGTGGAATGATTTATATAATCATTAATATTCTGGAACTTAGGAAAAAAGAAAAGGAAGTTAATATTATTGTAAAAGACAATGGCTGTGGAATTTCTGCTGAAAAACTTAAAGAGTTGCAGGAAAGCCTTCAGAATATAAAAAATGAAGAAGCAGGAAATTCAATCGGTATTGAAAACGTAAATTCCCGTATAAAACTCTATTATGGAAATGAATACGGAATGAAAATAGAAAGCATTGCAGGGGAGGGAACTACAGTAACCCTTCATTTTGCGTTAAAATAGAAAAATTAAGAGATTTTAAGAGGTTTGAAGATGGATTTTTTTAATGTACTTATTGCAGATGACGAAGAAAACATTCGCAACGGTCTTAAGTGTATCATAGACTGGGAAAAACTTGGCTGTAGAATTTGCGGAGAAGCAGCAAACGGAAAGGATGCCATCAGTCAGATTATTGACCTACGCCCTGATCTTGTAATTCTTGATATCAAGATGCCTGGTTTTAACGGAATAGAAGTTCTTTCTCAGGTGCGCACATATTTTTCTTCAGACCCTTCTCAAATGCCTGCTGTTTTAATCCTTTCCGGCTATTCAGATTTTGACTATGCTCAGAAAACCATGAATCTGGGAGCTGCCGGCTATCTTTTAAAACCTGTAAATGAAGTAGAACTTGAAAAAAAAGTAACAGAAATCATTCATAAAATTTCAGAAAACAGAAAGCTTTCCGAATCTTCAAAAAATGCTGTACAGCTTCAGGTAAGAGACTTTATAGTCCGCATATTGCAGACTGGAGTTGTTGGTGAACTTTCCGGCCTGAAGGAAACAAAATTCTTTTCTGACTGCAATAATGTTGATTATACCTGTATTTTATTTGATATTTCAAAGTGCGATTCTGTTACTGAAAACTCCATAAAAGATAATATTGAAAACATTTTTTCATTCTTTACATTCCAGACTCTTTCTTTTTCAAGTTATCTTGCAATCTTTATAAAATCTTCAAACGAACCTGCAATAAGCAATTGCCTGGAAAGACTTTCAAAGAATCTTGAAAATAAGGTTTTCGTTACAAAGAGTCATGGTAATTCTGGACTTGAAGGCATTCTTTCTTCCTATAAGCAGGCTGTAGAACTTCAAAAATATAAATTTTATTTTTCAAGAAAATCCTATCTTTCTTCTGAAATTCTTGAAGCAACAGAAAAATCTGATGATTTTATAGACATTTCTTCTTTTGTTGACCAGTTGCTTTTCTGCATAGAAACTTATGATAAGGTAAAGCTTGAAGAAATAGAAGCAGAACTTAACAAGGCATTCTTTAATTATGAAATGGCAGAAACAGTTGTAAAGAAGAATATCATTTCCTGCATTGTTGAATTGAGAAACAAGATTATCGCAAAATATCCGGAAAGAGAAATCAGCGACGGTGAAACTTTTGAAATCATTCCAAAGATTCTGGATGCCATTTCTTATGAAAGTGTCTTTATTTATTTTAAGAATGTCCTGAATAATTTTATAGAAAACTTTAATTTTAATACGGCAGATTCCGTAATTATCAAGGTTATTTCTTATATAAAGAATAATTATACTTCACCAGATATTCGACTTGAAAATCTTGGAGATTTATTCAACTGTAACAGTGCCTATCTTGGTAAGAAATTCAAGAAATATACAGGCAAGCAGTTCAATACCTTTCTGGATGAACTTAGAATAGAAGACGCAAAAGAAAAACTTCTGCATTCAGACCTGAAAGTTTATCAGATTTCAAAGCTGGTTGGCTATTCAAATACTGATTATTTCTTTATGAAATTCAAAAAATGCACAGGCCTTACTCCTAAAGAGTACAAAAAAGGTATAGAAGAAGGAAAAAATTAGAATATATGCGCAGATTTAAGTATAGTCATTTTGTTTATACATCTCTTTTGTTTGTCTTTTTTTCTTTTCTTGCTGGATTATTGGTTTTTTCATGTCAAAAAAATGACCAGCAGCAGAATGCAGAACCCCTTGAACTTACTTTCTATTCTGCGGATGCAGAGGGTACGGAATTTGATAATGATATCGGCAGAATAATAATTGAAAAAACTGGCGTAAAATTGCGAATGATTGATAACCGCATGAACCAGACTTCCAGCGTAGACTTGATGATAGCTAATAATAAATATCCGGATTTGATTTTTGCAAAAAGCGATCTTTCCAGACTGATTGAAGCAGGTGCAATCCTTCCTCTTGATAATATGATAGAGCAGTATGGTGAGAATATGAAAAAACTGTATGGAGACCAGATTGTTAAACTGCGCTATACAAAGGAAGATCCTTCAATTTATTCTTTTGGAACCTATGAAATAAAGGGAAATAAATACGAAACTTCCGGCACAATGCAGATTCAGAATGCTGTATTAAAAGAATTCGGTTATCCAAGGATAAAAACTCTTTCTGATTATGAAAATCTTCTTCTTGCCTATATAAAAAAATATCCGGAAATAAACGGACACAAAACTTTAGGACTCAGTCTTCTGATAGATGACTGGTATTGGTATGTCGGGCTTTCAAATCCAGGAAATTATGTAATCGGTTTGCCGGATGACGGACAGTGGATTGTAAATCCCTATAATCAGACTGCCGTATACAAGTTTTTGAACCCCCAGATGAAAACTTTTTATAAGTGGCTGAATAAAATCTATCATGAAGGACTTCTTGACCCTGAAAGTTTTACTCAGAATATAGACGGCTGGAAGGCTAAACTTTCAGAAGGTTATGTTCTTGGAACTTCTTTTCCTCTCTGGTCATTTAGCGATATTCAGGCAAACCTTATGAAAAAGGACATGACAGACAGAACTTTTGCCTATCTACCAGTGACTGCTTCTGCACAGTTCAAAGATCCTTCTTTAAAAGATTACGGCTATTCTGGCGGATGGGGCATAGCCATTTCCCGGCAGTGTAAAGACCCTGAACGTGCCTTTAAGTTTATGGACTGGATGTGCTCTGAAGAAGCGCAGATTCTTGTAAACTGGGGAATTGAAGGCATTGATTATTATTATGATTCAGATAATAAGAGACTTGCATTAAATTCTTCTGAACAGACTGGTGGAGTGGGAAACTGGCTTTATCCCTTTCCTCAAGGTGGGCCTGGTTATATAGATTCAACCGGGAATCCTTTGGGAAGAAATCAGCGTGAAAATATAATTGCCGGTTATAACTATGCAGAAAAAGAAACCCTAAAGGCTTATGGTGCAGAATTATGGACAGACCTTTTCCCAGGCAGTGAAGAACTGGGAGTTTCTAAGCACGGACAGGTCTGGCAGTATCCGCTAAAAGTTCAGTCTCAGCTTTTAGTAACTAAAGTAGATGATTTTGTAAAACAAAGCCTTGTGACCATGATTCTGGGCGAAGAAAAAAACTTTGAGTCAGAATGGAAAAAAATGACTTCTAAAATTGAAGAGATGGGAATACATGACATAGAAAAAGAAATGACAGGGCTTATTGCCGGAAAAATAGCCCTATGGAATTAAGCCTTGTCAGAATCTTTTCTTTCAAAAAGTTTTTTCAGATAGATATACTCATACAGAATATCGTCAAACTGGTCATACTTAAAAACGGTATGCACTTTTGTAACATGATACTGTTTGATGTTTGCTGTGTGGGGGTATGGAAGCCAGAAAAGTCTTTTTGAAAAATGGCGTACGACTGTGTTTTTCCATAAAAATTTCTGGTCATTAAATTTCTGAGAAATCAGTTTCTTTTTGCTTGTGCTGTGCCATAAGGCATCCTGGTCTGCAAAAAGCCATTTTTTTGTCTTAATCTGATTTCTTGCCTTTTCAAAAAGTCCTGTTTCCCGGGATTTCTTTAAATTAAAAAGCAGTACCCCTGCATTTATATAATCTGGGCGGATAAGGTATTTTCCGTAGTGGTCGTTTGCTGCCGCATATTCATAATTTTCAATGTCAATATCATAAAGCAGGCTTATATCCCGGTTAAACATGATGTCTGTATCAAGGTAAAGGAATTTTTCAGGCATGGAAGGCACTAAATCTGCAAAAAGGCGGATAAGGGTGTAGGGTGAACAGTAGCACTGTTCGTTAGGACTTGAGGCAAATTCTTTTTTGTAGATTTCTGTAACATCAACCTTTTTTACAGAATTTTCAGCATTGTAAGATTTTGCAATTTTATCAAGAAAGTCAATCATTGAATCGTCAATGCAGGTATAGGCCGGATTTAAATGGGAAACATCCATTGTAAAAATTGTGATGGAAAAAGGCTCTTTTGTTTCCGTTCTTTTAAAAATAGAAAGCATACAGGTAAGTACACCGTCAAAAACTTTTGAATTTCCGCAGAAAAGTATGTTTCTCATTAATCTTGCTCCTTCCGGCAATATTTTATCAGTTCTACATTATTATTTTTACTTCTTTCGCACATGGTCTGGTAAACCCTATCGCGTAAATCTGCCTGTTTTTCTTTTTTACCCAAAGTTTCATCAGGGAAAAAAGGCCCGTCCACATAAGTAACTATTCGCGGAGTTTTAGAAAGTCTGCGTTTCTGGTAAGTGTTTGTAAAGCAGAAGGTGGGGCAGCCCTGCTGAATCGGATAGCGGAAGGACAAATCTGTAAATGGCCTGATTTTTGTATAGAAGGGCCAGATGTGGGCTTCCGGATAAATCATAATGCTGGCATTTTCAGAAACGCGAAGTTTTACCGTATTCATGAAATTTTTTGTGGCGGCAAGATTATCCGGCAGGGGAAGCGCGCCCAGATAAGGGGTTATTTTTCCTAAAAGGGGCATGGAAACATTGTTTGCATTTACTACTACATAGGTTGAATGAGGAAAAGAAACCAGAGATGGAATAAGGGCATCTGCAATATTGTTAGTATGATTTGCATAAATAAAAACCGCTTTGTTTTTATAGGGCCTTAATACGCTTCTGTTAATGATTTTATGACGGTATTTTAAGATTAAAAATGCAACAGCAATAGGAAAAGCAAAAATTCTGTACCAGAAAAGCCTCATGGTTCGGAAAAAGAGAGAATTATCCCCATACCAGTAACTTTGGTCTATTGCTCTTGGCTTTATTGAGTCTCCTGCAAATTCGTCATTCAATTCATCCTTGTAATAGATGATTTTTTTATTGTTGTTCAGCATCTGAAAGTGTAGAGTAGGTCAGAGGAATCTTATAGAAGTCTTCGTAAACGGCTTTCCATGCCTCGTAATTCTTCTGCTTCATTTCTTCAATATTTTCCTTTGAAGATTTTGTTTCATCCGGGAAAATCGCTGGAAGAAAATGAACTGTATATTCCTGAACAGGAAATCCGTCTCCATCAATCTTGTCAGAATCTTCCATAGTGATAAAAACAGGAAGAACCGGCACTTTTGATTCTACTGCAAATTTAAAGGCTCCCGGAGTAAGGGGGCGTGGTTTTCTGTAATTCCACCACATTCCCTGTTCTGCATAAACCAGAACCTTTTCACCGCGGGTAAGCAGAACCTTCATAGCTTCCATAAACTTTTTCATTGTAGAAAAGTTTGCGCTTAAAGGCAGGGTATTGCAGTGGCGGAAGAAAAAGCCGTAAAGTCCCGGAAAGTTTGTGAAATTTCCTTCACGAATGACTTTATAGAGAACTTTGCCGTTAAATCTGTACATATAAGGAAAAAGCGCGTAATGAATTGCAAAATTATCAAAGGCATTAAAGTGATTGCAGGTCAGAATTGCACCAGAATTCTGAATTGCTTCATAATTTTCTATGCCCCGGACATCTTTTATAACCATCTGACCCTTTTTTACAAGATTTTTTATAAAACGTTTTGCGCCAATGTTTACAAAAAAAGTTGCGATTTTATTGGAAAATTTTTTGTTGAGATAATCTACTTTATCAGGAGTAAGGGGAATTGTAGGCGGGTCGTCTTCCACATCCTTAGACCACCAGCCTTTTTTTTCGTATTCTTCAATTCTGGCAATAACCTTCAGCCTTTCTGGATTTTTCTCACTCATTTGCTCTTTTTGTCAGTCCTTTTTATTCTTTTGATTTTATAAGCCTTGATGTTAACAAGTTTCTTGATTTTCTTAAGCTTCTTAATCTGGGCAAAGGCTGTGTAAACAAGACCAAGTTTTCCCTGTGTGTTGTGGTAGTTGTTAGGGTCATTAGCATCTTCTTCTGCCATTTTTGCAAGATTTTCCATCAAAAGCTTGTCTTTTTCTTCATCTGCGGCAGTTCTTGAATCCCTCATCTGAATAAGCTGGTCGTAGAATCCTGCCATTTTTGCATATTTCCAGAAGTGTTCTTCATAAAGAATGTTCTTATATTTCCATGGACGCCAGTTAATTTTCCAGTGAATAAGTTTCAAATCTTTATCATCAAAATTTTCGTTTTTATATGAAGTTTTGTTCCATCCCAAAGAAATATGGCGCACATGCCCCTTACACAAAACATTCAGATAATCTTCATCCTGCACGACTCTGAATTTGTAGCGGTTTAAAAGGTCTACAAAGTTTTCTGCAATATGCTTCTTTCTCCAGCGGCGGCAGTTTATAAGCAGAATGCCCGCATTAAAATAATCATTGCGGTCAATTCCATCTGCTTTTTCAACGTAATTGCCAAAGACTTCAAAAGTCTGCATTACTTCTTCCTGAACGGCACCTACATAAAAACCGTGAATGTGTGTGCCGTAAAGTTCGCTTATATCACCAAGAACTGTAATATCACAGTCCAGATAAAGCACTTTTTTATACTGAGGAAAAAGATTTGGAATAAAAATTCTGTAATAAGTTTCTTTTGAATAATAGTCCCTTAAATGGAACATTCCTTGAATTTTATCAAGTTCTTTTGCAAGTGAAATAAATTCAATTGAAGAATTGTCTGTTTCCAGTTTTTTAATCCGTTCTATATTATCATCTTTTAACTGCGTAATCAGAACAAAAATGCGGTAAAAATTTTCTTTAGAAGCATTATCCAGAAGAGAGGCGATTGCAACTGCGAGAAAAGGAACGTAATTGTCATCTGTTGCAAAACAGACTGGTATTTCCTTGTATTTGCTCATAAATTTTCCTTTAAAAGTTTATCATTCATTTTAACATTTTTGGTAGGCAAGTACAAGTATTTTTGATATCCTTTCAAAGTCATGAAAAATTATAAATCATTTTTTTTAGCCCTTTTTATCTTTATTTCTTCTAATTTTTCTCTATCGGCTGATAATGCTCAGCTTGTACACAGGGTTTTGGATGCAAGGTTAAAGACAAGGCTTTGTCAGTCCAGTGAGGAAGCAATTGATTTTATGGACTCTTTTAGAAAAAGTCTGGAAGCAGAAGGCCTTTTTTCTAGTCTTGATGAAGAAACAGGTCTTGTAATTGATAATATGATTGCTCTGGAGCGTTACAATTACATGTACGAAAAAAATCTTTCCTCATCAGATTTAAAACCTTTTATTCTGTCTCAGTATGATAAAATAAATGCCTACAAGGACAGCCATGAAGATAAAAAGTCTGATTTTTCTGCATGGTTCATTCTTTCTTCAGGTGATGTAATCAATTCTTCCATGCAGTTTCTTCCTCAGTCTACGGCAATAAAACAGGGACTTCGTGAAAAAGATGAATACGATAAGGTTGTAGAAAAAAATCCTGATTTATCTTTTGGACTTATAAATGCTGCCCTCTGGTATTATTTTGCTCCTGCGATTGGAGGTGGCAGCAAAGCAACTGCAAAAAATTACTTTGAAAGGGCTGTAAAATCTGCCTCATGCGATTATGAAGGCTTTTATTCAAGAATTTATCTGTCTCAGGTTTATTTTGATGAAGGCGATAAAGATTCTGCAGAAAAGCTGCTGGATGAATGTGATGAAATTCTTAACGGAACAAAATATGTTTCTTTTATCCGCTATCTGAATCAAAATGATTTTTCACTCATGTATTATACTAATAACCGTGAAAAAGTTGAAAAGAAATTAAACTAGTTGATTTTAGCCCTATGCATTATAATGCAGTGCTCTGTAAAATCTGATGGATGGCAGTGAAACCGAGGCTGAAAAGGCTTTGAGATTTTTGGCGACTGCCATAGAAAAAATCCGAGGATTTTTGCCTGCAAAAACCGCAGGATTTCCTCGCAAAAAATGCTCAACCGCCTTTTCCAAGCCTTGGTGTAACGGACGTCCATCAGATTTAAATGTGCAAACTTTATAATGCGTTTGCCCTATACAGTCTGCTCTAATATATAGAATATTTTCCTTAAATTTGATATAATATGTAGATTTTAAAATATCAATTAATAAGGACACATTCATGAGTTTTAAACCGGTTGATCCAAAAGTAGACTTCCCTAAACAGGAAGAGGACGTATTAAAGTTCTGGCAGGATAATGACATCTTCAAAAAGTCAGTAAGCCAGAGAGAAGGTGCAGAGGACTTCGTATTCTACGATGGACCTCCTTTTGCTACAGGTCTCCCACACTTCGGACATTTTATTCCATCAACCATTAAAGATATTATTCCACGCTATCAGACAATGAAAGGAAAACATGTTGAGCGCCGCTTCGGTTGGGACTGCCACGGTCTTCCTGTTGAAAACCTGATAGAAAAAGATCTTGGCTTAAACTCTAAGCACGAAATTGAAGCTCTTGGTATCGACAAATTTAATGATGCCTGCCGTGCTTCTGTTCTCAAATATACTTCAGAATGGCGTACTACAATTACCCGCATGGGCCGCTGGGTAGATTTTGATAACGACTACAAGACTATGAATCCTGAATTCATGGAGTCTATCTGGTGGGTTGCAAAAACTCTTTGGGATAAAGGCCTCATCTACGAAGGAAAATACATTCTTCCTTACTGTCCTCGCTGTTCTACAGTTCTTTCTACACATGAACTTGCCCAGGGCTATAAGGATGTTCAGGACCAGACTGTAACAGTCCGCTTTAAGATTACCAAGGCTCCTGAGGGCATAAACGACCCTGACATGGCAAACGGAAAAACATATTTCCTTGCCTGGACAACAACACCTTGGACACTGCCGAGCAACCTTGGTCTTTGTATGGGTCCTGATATTGATTATGTAAAGATTCTGGATAAGGAAAGCGGAGACTTCTACATTTTTGCTGAAGCCCGATTGTCTGCATATTACAAGGATGAATCAGGCTATGAAATCATCTACCGCCATAAGGGTAGTGAATTTATTGGAGCTGAATATGAGCCTCTCTTCCCATATTTTGCATATCTGAAAGATCCTGCAAAGTGCGAAGAAATGAGCGGTCAGAAGTGCGAAAAGGGTGCCTTCCGCATGTTCAATGCAGCTTATGTTTCTACAGAAGACGGTACAGGTATCGTACATATTGCCCCGGCCTTTGGTGAAGAAGATAATAAGGTATTCCGTGGTTCCGGCGTTCCAAATGTTGAGCCGATTGACGCAGAATGTAAGTTTACAAAAGAAGTTCCGGATTATCAGGGACTTTTTGTAAAAGACGCTGATAAAGACATCATGAAGCGCCTCAAGGAAGAAGGAAAGCTTGTAAAGCGTGATTCAATCGTTCACTCATATCCTCACTGCTGGCGCTGTGGTTCTCCATTGATTTACCGCGGTATCGGTTCATGGTTTGTAAAGGTAGCTGATTACCACGATGTTCTTCTCAAGGCTAACAGCAAGATTAACTGGCAGCCTGCCCACATTAAGGAAGGCCGCTTTGGTAAGTGGCTGGCAGGGGCCCGCGACTGGGCTGTAAGCCGTAACCGCTACTGGGGAAACCCGATTCCAATCTGGCGCTGTGACGACCCTGACTGCAAGCACACTCTCTGTGTAGGAAGCCGTCAGGAGCTTAAAGACCTTAGCGGAACATACCCGGACGACCTTCACAAGCAGTATGTTGATAAAATTACTTTCAAGTGTCCAAAATGTGGAAAAGGCACAATGCGCCGAATTCCGGAAGTTTTCGACTGCTGGTTCGAATCAGGTTCCATGCCTTATGCTCAGGTACATTATCCGTTTGAAAATAAGGAAAAGTTTGAAAAGAACTTCCCTGCAAACTTCATCTCAGAAGGTCTTGACCAGACCCGCGGATGGTTCTATACACTTACAGTTCTTGCAGCCCAGCTTTTTGATAAGCCTGCCTTTGAAAACTGTATCGTAAACGGAATCGTTCTTGCAGAAGACGGACGTAAGATGTCTAAGTCTTTGCGCAACTACACAGACCCTGTAGAAGCAATCAACAAGTTTGGTGCAGATGCTATCCGCCTTTTCTTGATGCACTCAGCTGTAGTTAAGGCAGATGAAATCCGCTACTCAGATGACGGTGTCCGCGATGTCTTAAAGTCAATCATAATTCCTTGGTGGAACTCTTATTCCTTCTTTGTAACTTACGCAAATATCGATAAGGCTTCCCCTACAGGCCACCTTTTTGATAATAAGACTCCTTCAAATCCGCTTGATGCATGGCTTCTTTCCATTACACAGAACCTTATTAAAGAGGTTAGCGGAGCCCTGGATGCCTACGATTTGTCCGGTGCTATTGACCCAATCGTTAAGTTTATAGACCAGCTTAATAACTGGTACATCCGCCGCAGCCGCCGCCGCTTCTGGAAATCAGAAAACGACAGTGACAAGGCAGAAGCATACGAATCACTTTATATTGCTCTTAAGACTCTTGCAACTGTTGCTGCTCCTTTTGTTCCATTTATCACAGAAGAAATGTATCAGAATCTTAAGACAGCAGAAGACCAAGAATCTGTTCATCTCTGCGATTATCCGGTACCTAACAAGGCCTGGATTAACGAAGAACTTGAGTTCAAGATGGCAACTGTACAGAAGGCAGTTTCTATGGGACACAGCCTGCGAAATCAGTTCAACCTCAAGAACCGCCAGCCTCTTGCAAGCGTAGCCCTTGTTACACGTAATCCTAATGAAAAGACAGTTTTGTCAGAAATGCAGGATACAATTGCAGAGGAATTGAACGTAAAGAAGGTTGAATTCCACGACCGCGAAGACGAGCTTGTTGAATACAAGGCTAAGGCAAACTTCAAGATACTTGGAAAGGAACTTGGGCCTCTTATGAAGCAGGCTGCAGGCATAATTGCAGGTCTTACAAGCGAGCAGATTCAGTCTATTCTGGAAGGAACAAAGCTCAGCATTGATGTAAACGGTACTGCAGTTGAACTTAATGAAGAAAAAGTAATCGTAGAGCGCTTTGAAAAGGATGACCTTAAGGTGCTTAACGACGGAACCCTTACTGTCGGTCTGGACTCAAAGATTACAGATGAACTGCGTAAAGAAGGCTATATCCGTGACCTTATCCGCGGTATTCAGAACCTGCGCAAGGAATCTGGCTTTAATGTAACAGACAGAATTACCCTGCAGATTTCAGGGGATGAAGAACTTAAGTCTGCCCTTAATATGTTCAATGAATTTGTTTCAAACGAAACTTTGTGTACAAAGATAGACTGGAAGGAAAATGTTGCAAATGCAACTGGTGTTGAAGCAGATGATAAAACATGGAGCATTGCTATTGAAAAAGCATAGTTTTTTTCTTCTGACTGTAATGGCTGTCCTGCTGGCATGGAGCTGCAAATCTGTGCCGCAGACGGCATTCAGACAGGTAAAGGCAATAGAACTGATTGATAATAACAGTTCTTTTTATATCGCTATTCCAAAGACTGCTGATTCAGATTTGATTGAACGCATTATAAAAAATAATGTTAAGAATATTTCTGAATCAGATGTAAATCTTATCACCAGCCACATAGATAAGGTTTACTGTGGTCTTAACCGTCACAAGAATTCCATAGAGATTCAGTCGGCTATTGATGCTTCCGTTCCATTAAAAATGATTCCAAAAATTTTAAGCCCTAAAAACGGCTGGCAGAAACGGCAGTATAAGGCTGAATCTTCTCAGATTCAGTATCCTGTTTATGATTATAGCGGATTACAGATGGCTTTTCCTTCTGCTAACATCTGCTGTATAGGGCGTGGCATGGAATTTATGCTGGATAAGTATGATTCAATTTCTTCTTTACCGGCTGATGATACAAGTCCTTGTTATGAAGTTCCAGATGATTTATATGATTATCTTGATAATGCAAAGGAAGAAATCCGTTTTTATGCGAACAAACCTCAGTCTTTCCTTACAATTCTTACAGGGGCCCAGTTAAATCTTAATCTTGTTGATGTAAAAGGTTCTTTTGTTACGGACCAGTTACATCCTTCTCAATATATTTTAAAACTGCATTTTAAGTTTAAAAGTGAAAAAATGCTCAAAGCGGGAAGAACCCTGCTTGTTCTTGCTTTCGGGCTTACAAACTCCCAGTCTATGATTGGAGAGTCAGAAAATGAACTGATTATTGACGGAATAAAATTAGATAAACAGCAGCTCTATAAACTGCTTGTACTTTAAAAGGAGATTACAATGGCAGACAGCAACAAAATTATTCTGAAAGCAGAAGATTTGGACGGATATCTTACTTCTGAAGATATGACAGATTTGAAAAAACTTGAAGTTATGTTCAAGGAAACCATGAAGTCATTTGATCCGATTGACGAGCAGAAAATAATTGACGGATATGACAGAATGGGCCATGAAATGCAGAATATCTGTGCAAAGCACCCTAATATTAAGGTTTATTCTTTTGTTACAGAAGAAGGTGCCCATGCCGAATGTTCTCGTGTAATTTCCAAACTGCGTGATGAAAGAACTGATCATCAGGAATTTATGTATTACAGTCAGCGTGCCTATGAAATGCTTTTCCGCATGGCATATACAGATCAGCATTCAGATAGAAAAGGTCACATGATTGTAAAAACTCCTGTTACTTTCCCTGTGCAGAACTACGCAGTTCACAAAATCCCGGATATTGACCATAAAATTGAAAACACAGTAATGTGCGTAATGCTTCGCGGTGCTCTTCTTCCAAGCATGATTATGTCAAAGGAAATTCAGGAATATTCTTCTCATGGATACCGCACTCCATTTGCTTTGTTTAAAATCAGCCGAAATGATACAAAAAATGAATCAGACATGGAATATATCATGGATTTGAACAAGTCATTCTTTAACCTTGAAGATCTTGACGGTAAAGATTTGATTTTTGCTGATCCTATGAATGCAACTGGCGGTTCTCTTGTTACTGTAGTAAAATATCTGCAGAGTCAGGGCGTTCATCCAAAATCAATTTCTTTCTTTAATACAATTTCTACGCTTAAAGGCAGTATCCGTGTTACCCGTGCCCTTGAAAACTGTACCTGCTATACACTCTGGCTTGACCCTGTAATGAATGAAAAAGCCTACATTATGCCGGGACTTGGAGATGCAGGCGACCGTCTTAACGGCTGTGACACAAAGGATGCTCCACGCAATATTATTCAGCTGATTGCAGACTACGGTCATAATATTTCCGGCCTCTACAAGTCTCAGCTTTATGAGATTGAAAAGATTGTTTTAGGCTGATTGTTTTGATGAAAAAGCATTTTTTCCGGTTTTTAATACTTTTTTCTCTTGTCATCAATATTTCTTGTGTTTCTAAGCCCCTTCCCATTCCTGGAGATAGAGGAAGAACCATAAGGAATATTTACATTGAATACATGAATATAGGAAATAAGTATTTTTCTCTTGAAGAATATAAAAATGCTTCAGAATATTATAAACTTGCAATGCAGAACCGGAAAATTTACTGGGCCTGTTATTATAAACTTGCTCTCTGCTATGTTTATTCTTCTGACTGGACAAATGCTGAACTGATGTATAAATCCATGTTAAAGCGGGATCCTGAAAATTCATCCTTGCAGGCTAGCCTTGCCTATATTTATTCCATGAACGGAAATGTTTCCCAGGCTATAAAACTTTATTCACAAATGCTGCAGGTTCAGCCAAATAATGAATCTTACCTGCAGAATTATCTTATTTTAATTCTTTCTGATAAAAAATATTTCAAGAAATACAGAACCTCTTTTGAAGAAGTTTATGAACGGATGAATGAATTCTACCCTGAAAATTCTAAACTGAACCGCATTACGGAAAAATATAAGGAACTTGCAGATATTAAAGAGTCCAGCGAAGAAAGTTCAGAAAGTGCAGAAAGTTCAGAAACTGCGGAAGGGGAAGAAACGGCTGAAAATGAAGAAGTTGAAAATGAAGATATTTCTGGAAGCGAACCATACTTGCCAGAAGACATTCAGCAATAAATCAATTAAATGATTTTTTATTATCTGTTTTCATCAAGATACTGACGGTATTTTTCTGAATCAGCCCTGAAAGCAATTATAGGCGAATCCTTGTCTTCTCTTGCATGGCATAAAGCCTGTTCTGCTTCTGTAAAGAGTCTTTCTGCTGCAACAATTCTTATAGAGCGTGTTGAAATACCAATAAAACACTTCTTATCATCTGTACTGACTATATTTGTTATGTCGGCATGAAGTTTATCTGCAAAATTCAATGCTTCATCAAGATTCATATTAATTTTCATTGCAGCAATACAGTCGTCTTTATATTCAAACAGAAGATCTTTAAACTGGAACTGAATTGCAAGATAATTACAGGTATTTTTTATAATTTCTGAATTTCTTTTTGAATCTGGAACCTGAATTACAAATAAAGCAAGATCCATTTCTGAAGCAATTGCCCTGCTGACTTCATTTTCCAGTCTTGTCATAAGATAAGACTCCCAGCCAATTCCTGTTACAGGTGAAAATAATCCGTTAGGTTCACTTGCGTCACTTTTAGCTTCATCTTCCTGTTTTGCTTCAATTACAGGCTCATTATTATCTTCTTCAACTTTTTCTGCCTCAGGTGCTGGTGTGTTTGCTTCTGAAGAATCTGGCGAATTTTCACTTTCTTCTGCAATATTTTCACTTTCCTCACTTTCAGATTCTTCGCCAAAATCCTCAAAATCATCCTGGTCATCAATATCCTTTTCATCTTCAGTTTCAAAAAAGTCATCGTCTTTTTCTACAATGTTTGAATGACTGACTTCTTCTGATTCTTTCATCTGAATATAGATTATGAGTATTACTGTTGTGATTGTAATTATAAGAATCATTAAAAATGAAATTTTTGCATAGTAGTGAATTGAAATAGGGCGGAGAAGATAAAGACCTGCTTCAATTTCAAGTGTGGATTCCCTGATTAAGTTTTTATCTTCATATTTTTTTGTAAGTTTTGTCGTACTTGTTTTTCCATCAGCATCCGGATAAGCAAGAACTGTCTGACCGTCTCTTTTTATTTCTATAAATGAAATATCATCAAAATTCCCGATTGCCTGCACAAGTTTTGAAGAATAATTTTCATCATAGAGGTTATTCTGATAGGATGTGGATTTTATGCGGCTGACCATTCTGATAAAGTTTGTATTAGTTCTTGATTCGCCAAAAGAATATTCTCTGTAAAGATTAAAAGAAAAGAAAGAAACTGCAAAAAGTATAAAAGCAGACGCAATTATTGAATAACCAAGTATAAATTTATTTTTCATATTAATTATTATATCTCACTATAAAAGTATGTGCAAGTTTTAGAAAATACAGATATTCAAACTTACTGTCTGCCGCTGCCCTGTTTTTTAAATATGCAACATAGGGAAGTAATGGTATTTCAAGTTCTTCTGCCTTTGAGCGTTTACAGTAATTCAGGAATGCTGAAAAGTTGAAAGTGGAAGAAGAGTGAAAAGTTTGCGGGGAGGGGGCATTTGAAGTAAGGCTATATTCATTATCCTGATAGCTATACTTTATAGAATTAAGGGAAAGGTATTCAAGAAATGATTTTCTGTAGGCTTCCAGCAGTTCTGTAGTTTTTTTCTCATCTGTGATTATTAATGGGGTACGGTACATTAATCTGTCATATTGCTTTTCAAGTGACTGCAGTTTGTTTTCTGATAAGGAATACAATGTATGCAGATAAGTACCCCTTGTATAAGCCTTTTCCCAAAAGCCAAAGTCCGCCCCAAGAACAGAGATTTTCTCAAATCCTAATTTTACAGCCAGATCTACAGCGGCTATTGTAACAGTTCCGGCTCCGCTGAATATATGGGGAAGGCTATCTGTAAAGTCAGATGCAAGGGAACTTAGTGGATGCCCCGATGAAAAATAAATTACCTTTCCTCCTTTTTTTATAATATGTTTTGCAGCTGATGGATTTGCGCAAAGGTCAAAAAAATACAGGCTGTCATTTGGGCAATTTTGAAAATGTTCTCTTGAAACTGCCTGTCCATCAATTGAAATGACTGCATCCGGATGACATTTATATTTTATGAGTGCCTGCAGGGCCGTATCAGTTGCAATTACAAAATATGAGTTTTTGTTTTCAATTATTTTACTTATGCTTTTTTCAAGAGAAGGGCCTGCGGCAAGAACGGCTGCTTTTTTAGACCTGTCAATTTGAAATTCAAATTTTTTTTCTGATAATTGCAGGTTCGTCATTATATTATGCATCCAGATTTTGCCAAAATGCGCCTGAACCGAATAATCTGCAGAAATAATTCGTAATGCCTTATTAATGTTTGAAGAAATAAGTTCAATTATATCCTGATTTTCGTTTTTCCAGGCTCTCTGCTCTATTATTTCAGGCTTTTCATATTTTGCCGGCAGATAAGTAGAGCAGACTGTTTCTGAAAGTTTGTCTGCGCTTGTAAAAAAAACATTTGCATTGTCTTTCAGCTTTTTTACGGTATCAATCTGTAAAAGAAAATCCAGATCTTTTTCTGACCTCTCTACAGCAATAATCCTGCTTTGACCAAACTTCTTGCTAAGTTCCTTTATAAAAAGGCCAGAGCCAATTCCCAGTATGATAAAATAATTATATTTTGTTTTACAAGATATTCCCTGCAGAATGCTTTCAGCTTCTTTTTGGGGATTATATTTTGAATCAACAGTCCTTCCGTTTTTTAAAACCGGGATAACAGAACCGTTTTTTGCTGTCATTAAAGAATAATATAGTTCAGTCACGGTTCAATTCCTCAAGTTTCTTTTTTAATTCAGCTCTTTCATTGTTCAGTCTGCTTTTTAATTCTTCATTATCTGGATTATGTTCAAGAGAAAGTGAAGTAAGCGGAAAAAGCTGCCTCATATTTTTATCCGAAAAAATTTGATTTGAGGATTCTGAAAGTTTATTCATATTTACTTTAAAATCATTATTTTCAAAATACTGTGACTTCTCTCTTTCACTGTTCATATTTTTACAATAATCTGAAAAATTATCTGGAGGAATATCTTTAATGTCACCAAGACTGTTTTGTGCTTTTGCGATTACTCTGAATACCTTTCTGTTATTAATTTTTTTATTTTGAAACCATTGCAGATAAATATTAAGGCTTGCACTTGATTTTTCTGATTTGAAACTTCTTTTTTCCAGACTGTTAAGTTTAAAGTCATTTATAGAATTATTTATTTCTAATTCATTCGGCTGTTCATGTTGAAATCCTTTTGACGCTGCCATATCCAGGCCAAAAAAATATATGTTTTTTTCACCATAATCTAATGCAAAATCAAGGGCCGTTCCAGAAACCGTACCGTTTCTCTTAATTTTAAGCAGCTCTTTTAGATCTGCTCTTTCCAGAATGCTTCTTGAAAGTCCGTCTTCGTATTGCATTGGAAGTATATTGCATTTTTCAAGAATTCTCCTGCTGCAGAAACTTTCCGAACTTAATGCCAGAACTGATTTTTCAGGCATTCTTTTTAAATGTTCGCCTGCCCAAAAACCTCCGTCTGTGCTCATGCACAAATCTGGAATAATATTGTTTTTTGAGCAGACAGAAATTGCAGATGATAAAACTATAATAAAAAAGTTTCTTCTGTAAGTTTTTATTGTATTTAGGTTTTCATGCAGGCTGGGACCTGAGGCTATTATTAAAATGTCCCTATCAATTTTTTTGCAGAGTTTTACAGTATTTTTTGTATATTTTATAAAGTTAAGCGTGTTTAAAAACCATTTTTTTTCAAAATACTCTCTGGTAACAAGAAGCGTCTTTGACTTTTCCATGCAGGTTTTTATTGCATTAATACATTCCTCATGCATTTCTGTAAATGATTTTCTGGAAGGTTCCCAATCTGCAAAATATGTGGAATATATCTTTTCTTCACCTAATGTATTAAAAATTATTTCAGAAAATGATTCTTTTTTTTCATTAGATAAATCAATTATAAAATCAAAATTTCCGTTATAATCAGAAAAGTCTTTTACAAGCCTTATTGCTCCTGTTTTTTTATCTGGAAATCGTTTTTTTATAAAGCTTGCACAGTATGATAGGGCAGGCTCAATTATAATGATGAATCTGTCACTTTTTGCTGGCTGCAGGCTTTCTGCAAATCTTTCAGCTTCTTTAGAAGGATTGTAGGAAGAATGCAGCCATAATCCATTGTAAGTTGCAGTTATTTCATTATTTTTTGCAGGCTTAAATTCAATCACAATTATTCTACCTGAAGATACTCATTAATTTCTGGAATGGAGTTTGCAATACCTGATATATTAAAATTAATAATTTCAGAATAGTTTCCAATTACTCCAGAAAGATTTAGAATAATATGATTTACAAGATGTTCTTTTGTAAGGTCTCTTGAGACAACAAAAATAGACCTTACTGTATTCAAATCAATTCTGTAAGAAACATCTTTTGAAAAATAGCACAAAAATCTATTTGTAATTTCATTATAAACAGAGTTAATAAAAATTTTTGATTTATTTTTATCTTTTATTTGTGCCTGAATAAAACTTTCAACGGCCTCTTCAAAGTTGATTTCCATTTTTATTACTTTAGATTCTCTTGTAATAAGATGATTAAGCGTAGAAAGATTTACTGCATTCTTGCAGTCAGTAATTAATGCTAAATCATGAAGACAGGCATTAGGGAACTGCTGGTTGCAGAGCATAAAAATTCTGTTTGGAGAACTTCTGTATATAGAAATACAGTTTATATCGTCTTTTTGTGCAAAAGAAAAAAGCTGGAGAAGGGGAGCAAGTGTACCGTTTTCTGTCGTAAAAACATTTAATACATTATAATCATTGCATATTCCTTCCCAATAATCACTGGTGGAATATGAAGAAATTATAGAGACCCCATCAAAGCCAATGCTGTTTTTGATAAGAAAATAATCAATTTCTTTTTCAAGAACAGCACAGAACTTTAGTTTGTATTTATTTATAAAATCAGAAAAAGCCAGTTCCTTTTCGTTCCCTAAGTTACCGGCTTTTGACAACAATCCCATATCAAGACAGTCCTAATTCATTGAACAATTTTTTATAAGTAACAAATTCATCAGATTTAGCAAATTCAATGATTTTTTCTTCCGGCAGATTTTCAAGCAGCTGATCCATATACAGAAGAACTGATTTTATGTCCTGCTTCAGGTCTGTTGATACATTTGCGGAAGAGTCTTCAACAGAAGAGTCCTTTTCTTTTGTAGTAAGATAATCAAGATTGCTTTCTGAAATTGCATTGTCAAGGTTATCTACTTCTGCAAAGTTTTCTTCATCTGTTTCTTCAGTTTCAACAGGTTCTTCTTGAATAACTTCTTCGCTTGTTGCTTCTGCAGGTTCTTCTTGAATAACTTCTTCGCTTGTTACTTCTGCAGTTTCTGTGTTTTCTGAAACTTCTGTGATTTCTTCCAAGCCTGCTTCTGGGAGAAGGTCTTCTGTTGTAGCAAAAGGTTCTTCTGTTTCTTCAATTTCTTCTTCAGAAGCTGGACTTTCATCTGCTTCTTCAAAAACATCCACGTCTGCAAAATTATCTTCTTCTTCAAGAATCTTATCTACTGTAGGAACTTCTTCGTCCTCTTCTTCTGTAGAATCTGCAACTGAATTAATAAAGTCTGCAGATGTTGATTCTACAAGAATATCATCTGCCTGTGGAATGGAAATTTCATCAGGAAGATCTTCATACAGAGAATCATCTTCTGTTTCTTCAAGTTCCGGTTCATTTAGTTCTTCATTTTCAAAATTGAATGTAAGTTCTTCTGAACCAGAATCCTCTTCTGATATTTCATCAAAAACAGGCTCTTCAATGCTCTCTTCTGAAACCTCTTCTTCTTCGAATACAGGCGTTTCTTCTGAAACTTCCTCTTCAACAACAGGCTCTTCTTCAAAGACAGGTGTTTCTTCAACTGTTTCTTCAATTACAGGCTCATCTCCTGCCACGTCATCAAAAACAGGCTCTTCAATGCTCTCTTCTGAAACCTCTTCTTCGAATACTGGGGCTTCTTCTGAAACTTCCTCTTCACCAATAGGCTCCTCTTCAACGACAGGTTCTTC
>JAFUYH010000049.1 GCA_017470605.1 Treponema sp. | reverse complement strand
GCTGCTTGAATACCTGAGTGAAATTACAGGTTCAAAAATATATCTTGATTTATTAAAGGAGAATACCTCTAGGGAAGAAATATTAAATCCATGCCGATTAAAAATCACTGAACTGAAAGATTTCAGGACAAAGGAAGAATTATTTTACGGTAAATATGGAAAACTTTTAAGTAAATATTTTATTCCTAAGAATACATTCAACAGACATAGTTTTCAATGGAATTATAAAATAATTTGTTTCATTAAATATATGGGTGGGGATTTTATTCCTGAACTGCTGCAATTAGAAGAAGGTTTAGATACAGAAATACCACAACAAAGTGGAAAAGATATGGCAGTCTCAATGTTTACAGAAATTCTTAGGGAAAAATATCCATCGCAAAATGGTGTTTGTAACGATATTGGCAGAATGCTGTACCAACTTCTGTATAATTCATTGAAAGAATTTAGAAAGCATCTTCCGTCAAGAAGCATATTGGAAGGAAGAAAAAAACTTATCGAATACCATGATTCGCTGGTTTTCTTGTTTGAAGAGGTATATGACGATGACCTTGACGAAATGGAAATCAAACACATAAAAAAACAAGAGCAGATACAGCAGGACAGAAAGATATATAAAGCATTTGCAGAAAAATTACCTGTTCCCTGGAAAGAATTTACTGCTCCTCAAGAACTTGTACATGAATCACACATCATGGAAAACTGTATCAGGACATATAGCCAGGATCTACACGATGCAGAATGTGGACTTTACTGGGCCGAAATAAACGGAAAAAGATACAATGCTGAAGTAGTATTTAACAAAAATGAAAACAGAATGAATCTTATTCAACTTTTCGGAAAGAAAAATTCAACACCAATTAAAAAAGATGTGTTGTCTTTTGTCAACTATGTTAAGAATTTTGTTTATTCTAGTTAGAAAATTGAAACTTGAAATGGCAAGAAAGAGCGAAACGTTTCGCTCGAAAAAAGGAAAATAGTTATGATGAAAGATTTCAGGAAAAAAACTAAAGAGCGTATGGAAAAGCTTGTAAAAGAAAAAGGTCTGAAACTGTATACAATGAAAATTTTTATTGGTGAATGTTCTGAAAGTAATTTTGAAACAATATGTAATTTTCTTATCGAAATGTGGAGAAAAATGTATGTAAATCATTCTTCAATATTCTTTAGTCATTTTGCAGGTTTTACTAGAGAGTTGATTATAGAAATTGACGGAAACATATGCCGTCCTTATCTGTTTTTTGTTCTATTTGCAAACAAGAATAATCTTCCGACATTAGCTAAACTTAAAAATTTGGCTTTTTTTTCTGTTCTACGGACAAACAATTTGATAGACCGTTTTGATGCAAGACAAGTGTATGATAAAGTGATTGTTCCTTTGGAGGAAGTTCCGCCAGAGCAGTACGACAAAATTTTAGATGATTTAATGAATCCCTGTGTCCGTGTAATAAATCCTAACGAAAGGCTGGAGGAGCTTGTGGAAATGTATCAATACAACCGACAGCTTTGTTCCAGAGGCGGGATTGTTTCTAAAAAGAATCTGGAGCGAAACGTTTCGCTCGAACAGGAGAGGTGAAAAGATGATAACATTTGATAAATATAAAAAAGCAATGGAGCGAAACGTTTCGCTCAAAGGAGAATAGATGCATGGATGAAGATGATTTAATAAAAAGAATTGAGAATTTTTTAAACTCAGCAAATTTAAAAACATCTGAAAAAAGTGAAATAATCTTAGGAAGTGCTGGAGATATGCTTGTAGAAAATGCGGCAGAAAATGGAATTGATATAAAAGGATTCTCTCACTCCATAGATAATTTTTTTGTAAATCATGTATTAAATTCTCATGGAAATGAGCATACAGAAAAAGCAAGGGGAAATGTTCCCATAAGTGATAATGATATTAAAATGATTCCGCAGGTGTTGGAAAAACCTGATTATATTATATATGGAACTAAGACTAAGACTGGTAACAAGGCTATAGTTTTTGCTAAAAACATTGATGAAGCAACTATTTTTGTGGAAGAAGTAAGAAAGGGTAAAATGAAATTGGCAGCACAAACGCTTTATAAATTACCCAGGACGATCGATGTATCATTCATTAAGAATGCCCCCGAACTTTACGCCCATAGCGACCCTGGGGCTATTAAAATAGTAGATGTTCAAAACGAAATTGTCAATAGAATGTTTTTAAATTCAAAAAATGATAATTTAAAAATCAAGGGAACTGAGTATGAAAAAGCGACTGATTCTGTTCCAAAAAGCAAATATAATGACCTTGCAAAAGAGTATAATAGACTTTTGAAAGAATACAACGAAAATGTAAATGATTATAATACTCTTCTTTCTGCTTACAACGAATCTCAGAAAGAACTGAAACTTATGAAAGAAAATGGCAGAAACAAGAAAGGCTCTGAGCGAAACGTTTCGCTCGAAAGGTAAAGAATGAATAAAAATATCTTTTCGCATAAACCGAACAAAAACAAATACTCAGAAGATGACAAAATAAAATTCAAAAAGCCTGTTTATGTCCGTGATGACTTGGGGACATTAAACCGCCTGTTCAAGAGTTATTCAAACGCAAATAGAAATAATAATCTCAGGACAAAACTATCTGGCGGCGTTCGTGGAAGTGCCTTTAAATTTTCAGAGCATAATCAGCGAGTAACCTTTAAGATGTCTTATTCAAATTCTATGAAAAGTCATGACCAGTATATAAAGTATTATATGCCTCAGCATAACAAGGACTATGTGGAAGAAAAACCGGAGCTTTTTGGAATGTGTGAGGATGAATATGAAAAATACAAAGTTCCGCTTAATTTCAAATGTATTATTTCACCCGAAAGCAACAATATAAATCTTGAAACCTTGGCAGAATCTTTTATAAAGAGAGTTGAAAATCAGACCGGGTATAAGCTCTGCTGGAGAGGGGCAATCCACAATGATACAGATCATCGTCATGCACATATCGTAATAAACGGCAGGGATATGAACGGAGAAGATGTTTTCTTTAATAAAGATACAATACAGCTTATGCGACTGATGTGTTCAAATGCTGCAACTCAGATGATAGGTGAGCGAACAAAAGAGCAGATTGAAGCTGCTAGGAAGAATCTTGTAAAAGCTAAACGATGGACTGAGCTGGATGAGAAAATACTTTCAGCTTCTTCTTTAAAAGATGGTATTTTGTTTGCAAACAATCTGCCTGTGGAGCTGGTAAACAGGCTTTCTTATTTATCTGATTTGCATCTTGCTGAATACGACAAAGAGAATAAAAGTTGGAAGTTTTCTGAAAATTATAAGACTGTTCTTACAGCAAGCGGAAGATACAACACTTACCTTGAAGAATACGCAAAAAATCCAGAAGAGCCGCTTGAACTGTATACAGGCGGAGGAGTAAAAGGTAAGGTTGAAAAGGTAATTACCTTTGATAAGGATGAATCCTGGAATGATGCCATTATCATAAATACAGGTGAAAAGAGAGTTTATGTTCCAGTCTGGCAGCTTCACAAAGGTGATTTAGTTGGGAAAAATGTTACAATTAGAAAGTCTGGTGATGATACAAAAATTGCACGGCAGGTATCAGACAAGAATATAATTGTCAGGGCTTAAGAGCGAAACGTTTCGCTCCAAAAAACGATTGACAGTAATATATGTGTAAGCATATAATAAAAGTATACGGAGGCTTATATGGCAACTTTAATGGAAAAAGATGCAATGATGGAAATGGTAAATGGAGCTATAGCAACATTGACAAAGCAGAAAATAAACGATGTTCCAACACGTCAGGCTTTATATAATTTAAATGCGGCCTTACTTGAAAATTCACCAGAGGTATTTGATTTTGAAGGAACTGTAAAAATGGTAAAATCTATGGTGGCAAAATATGGATGTTGATGAGATTGTAAAGCAAACATTTGACATTGTTTGGAATGATACTTTAGAAAAATATAAAATAAATCCCACTCGTCAAGCTTTTCCTAATGGTTTTGTTCTTGGTGGTCAACCGGGAGCCGGTAAGAGCTTTTTGAATGAAGTGGCAAATGAAAAGTGTTACAAAAATATAATTATTATTAATGGTGATGATTTTAGAAAATATCACCCAAATTATGAAGAATTTCAAAAACAATATGGAAAGGACTCTCCAAAACAAACCGCTGCCTTTGCTGGAAAAATGACAGAGGCTATTTTAAATAAAGCTATTGAAAAGCATTATAATATTGTTATTGAAGGAACTTTTAGAACTTCAGAAACTCCAATAAACACTCTTTCAAAAATGAAAGAACATGGTTACAAAACCGAAGTTCTTATTCAAACTTGTTCTAAGGAATTAAGCTGGAAGTCTTGTCAAGAAAGATATGCAGCAATGCAAAAAGTAGATGAAATAAATGGAACTAATGAGGCCCGCTGGACAGACCAGGCTCATCATGATTTAGTATGTGAGAACCTTGCAAAGAATGTAAAGACAGTAATTGAATCTGGAAAAGCTGATAAGACAGAAATATTTTTCAGGGATGAATTTGGCAAAAATGAGTTGATTTATTCTACGGGCAGTGGAAAAGAACTTAATGTAAAATCTCTCAATAAAAAAATTGGTATTAAAGTTCCTGAGAAATCTGTAAGCAGAAAAAATGATGGATATGAAATTGAACGATAAGAAAATCTACACATCATTTTCAGAAGCCAGAAAGGCAAGGCATATTTCTCAAATTGAGCTTTCACAAAAAACAGGAATCATACAGGCAGACATAAGCCGGATAGAAACTGGAAAAGCAAATCCGACAATAAATGTATTAAAACGCCTTGCCGATGCCTTAGATATGAATTTAAATCTTTCTTTTGAAGATAAATAATATTTAATAATATACAAAGTAAATATTTGACTATAAACAACTATTCCTTTATAATTAGCACATATATCTGCCTGCCCAAAAGGAGATATAATCGTGCAAAAAACTTATCCTCCAAAGGGAACTAATACAACACCCTTTAATCCACAGCTTCAGCATTTTGATATGATATGTGGACAGGTGATGAATGAAAACAGAATGTTGAGATTAGCTTCTGTTGTTCTTATTTTCATTATTGCCGTTTTGTCCATAGGAATAGTCTTTTTTCTTACAAAGCGAACTCAGATTGTACCGGCTCTTGTTACCATGAATGACTTTGGACAGACACAATATGTAGGCGAAGTTTCAAGAAAGAACTATCAGAATTTTAATGTACCAGAGGTTGCTATAACATATCAGGTAAAAGACTTTTTAAACTGCTACAAAACTCTTTCCAGTGATAAGGCTGTTGTGAAAGGTAATATTGAAAAGGCCTATCATCATTTGACTGCAACATCATCAAGCAAGTTTTCAACTTTACTAAAAGAAGACAACCCTTATAAGGAATTCGGAAATCATACCAAAGAAATCACTTTTGAAACCGAACCATTGAGAATTTCAAAAGATACATATCAGGTTGATTATCAGCTTGTTACACGTACTTTGACCGGAGTAATCCTAAGTGAAATCCGCCAAAGGGCTGTAATGACTGTAAAGGTATTGAATCCGACTGAGGAAGATATTAAAGATAATCCTCTTGGAATTTATATAACTGATTTTGACATAAAGGATATTAGGTAGGAAGATGAAAAATATAAAATTATTATTTGCACTTGTATTATCAATAACTCTGTTTGCCTGTAAAACTGTTGACTTAGAAAAATCTTCTGTTCCTTATTCAGAAGGAGATGAGAGTTTTAAGTCGATAGAAGATGAGCAGGAAGAAAATGAAAAGGAGCTTCATGAATATCTTGTTCAGGAAGAATTAAAAGGTCAGGACATAGAGCCGACTGTTGTATACATTGAAAAGCCTGTGTATGTTCCATATTCAGACGGCAAAATGGAGGTTGTTGAAAAGAAACAGGGTATAGAAGCTGCAAAAGAAAGCCTTAAAGTTTCTGTAATAAAACCGGAGAACTATAAAGACGGAACTTTTTATTATACATACAATGAAAACTTTGTTTATGAAGTTTATGCCCAGCCATATCATCTTACAGATATAATTCTCCAGGACGGTGAAATTGTAATTGGAAATCCGCTTTTGTCTGAAGATGCAAGTGTTTGGGAGCTTACAGCTAATGTGGCAAGAAATCCTTTGACTGGAGAAAAAATCCAGCATCTTTTTATAAAGCCTGCTTATTCTAATCTTGACTCTTCACTGATTATAATTACAGACAGGCGTGTCTATCACTTTAGGATTAAATCATATAAAGATACCCACATGGCAATGGTAAAGTTTAATTATCCGGAAACAAGAAATGTATGGGCAGCATCTTCTGCTGGTACTTCTGCAAAGGGGGTAAGTGTGGAGAATGAATATATTACAGTTACAAATCCCGAATTTCTTTCTTTTGACTATAAAATGAAGTACGGCTTTAAAAAGCCGGAGTTTTTACCACAGCGAGTTTATGACGACGGAAACAAAACTTATATAGTTGTAGATGATATAGTCCTTCATAAGCAGCTTCCTCTGGTTTTTAATGAGCGGAATGAAATTGTAAATTATACCGTTCAGAAAAATGTTTTTATAATTCCTCGTCTCATAAACAAAATTACTTTGCGTCTAGCAAAGCAAAAGGTAATTATCGAAAAGAAGAAAACTGTAGCAGCAGAGCTTTCAGAAGATGGAATAAAAGAAGCGGATAAAAAGTAGGTAGACTATGGAAGATGAGAATACAGAAGGGCTTTCTCTTGAATATAGCAGTGAGGATTTAAAAGAAAGCTCTGAGCTTATGGATGACGACTTTGAATTTGAGCCGCCAGAAGATAATAAAGCTAAGAAACTCAACGTGAACAATATCTTTATTGTTATTGGAGTTGCATTTTTGCTTGTTATTCTAATTATTGTTTCTGTAAGTAAAATGACAAAAATCAGGAAAAAAGAATCTGCCGAGCTTGATAAGGCAGGAACTAAATTTATTCCTGATATTAAGATTGCAGAAAAAGATGTTTCTTTTCCTTTTTTAGATGATTCTGATGATGATTATGCAGAAGATAATCCAAAGAAAAATAGTGAAGATATTATAAATGATTTGCCAGATGACTTTAAAATGCCAGAGCCTGGTGCAGCACCTGTTTCTGTAACTGGCAGCGGAACTTCTGCAGCTTCATATAAATCTGACAGACCTGATACCAGAAATTCAAATTCAATCAGGAAAATTGAAGGTATTGCAGGACAGGAATATGGCGGAAGCTCAGTGAGTAATCAATCTCTTATTGCAGACGCAATGAACGGATATTATGGAAACAGAACTTCTTCTGCAGGTAATAATGCTGCTTCCATGAGCCGTGAAGATTATATTGCAAACATATTAAAGCAAAGCCAGTTGGTAAATCAGGCATCTTACGGAAGCTATGGGCAGAATCAAAATGCCTCACAGCTCTCCCAGACAAATAAAGAAAGCTTTTACAATAATGCTGTAAATAATGCCGGACAGGGGCAGTATCTTTCTTATGCTTCTCTTTGGGATGGAACAATAATTACAGGTGCATTGGTTACCGCTATAAATACAGATAATCCTGGTGTAGTAATTGCTCGTGTAACAGAAAATGTGTATTCAAGTTATGATTCTTCATTCTTGCTTATCCCGGAAGGAACTCTGCTTTATGCGACATATAATTCTTCTGTGAGTTATGGCCAGAACAGAGTTCAAATTGCCTGGAATCTTATGATTAGACCTGATGGGTACAGAATTGAGCTTGGTAATATGAATGGAGTTGATTCACAGGGAATGAGCGGCACTAAAGGTTTTGCAACAAATCATCCTTTTGAAACTATGAAGGCTTTAGGGCTGGTTGCAATGTTTTCAATCATTCAGACAGAAATATCAAATGATATTAAAACACAGAATAATGAGTATTTGCAGAATTCTATGAGCGATGTTTACAGTGAGGCAAGCAAGCTTGGAAACAAAATTGTTGACCGTGCCTTAGACATTAAGCCTACCATAAGAATCAAGCAGGGAACTGTTGTAAAGTTTATTACAAATACACCTCTCGAATTGCCCCCGGTAAAGGTGAATCAGGTAAACAGAAAGTATGTAAGAACAAATTAAATATAAAAGAAGCATTTGTTTTGAAGCGAAACGTTTCGTTCTCAGTTTTTGAATTATTAGTATAAGCAGAATTATTAGGTTTTAAAATTCAAGGTTTCTACAAGGAGTGAAAAATGAGGAACATGAAATTTTGTAAAACAGTAATTCTGTTTTTAGCATTTTGTTTTATTTTTAATTCCGGCAGCTTCTTTTCAAGCTTTTCAGATTCAGAAGCAGATTCGGGAATAAAAATTTCTGGTCTTACAATGTCTAAGAATCAGATTAATGTTTCTGTAGGCGAAATGACTTATATTACGGTCAATATAAAGCCTTCAGAAGTCCAGAAAGATGTAAAACTTGTCTGGTCTTATGACAGTAACATAATAACAGCCGATACGAGTTCTGCATGGGGTGTTACCATTACAGGAGTAAAAGAAGGACAGACAAATCTTAAATGCTCTTATGATGGATACGAAGCAACCTGCATAGTGTCTGTAAAAGGCTATGCTGAAAATTATGAGGAAAGTGTCGATCCATATATTTATTCAAATACAACTATTATTCAGACTTCTCCTGGCGTTACAGAAAAGGTGTTCTGCTCTCTATATGGAGGCACTGCCGCTGATATTGACGGTTACTCCTGGAGTATTGATAATCCGTCTGTTGCAAGTATTGAACCTACAGGACAGTATTGTGTGGTTACTGCAAAAGACAGTGGTTATGCAAGAATTAAGATTACCCATAAAAAAGCAAGTTATCCATATTACATGGGAATTTATGTCTTTGCAGATGCAACTGCTGTAAGCTATATAACTACAAGCCATAATATTCTTACCATGAATATGGAAGAAACAGAAAAAACAATTTCCGTTTCTCTTGTAAATGGTTCTTCTACTTCTTCTGATGATAAGTTTAACTGGCAGATTCTTGAAGATACTTCTTTATTACCAATAAAATATGAGACAAATGGAAATAAAGCTGTAGTAACTCCAGTAAAAGGTGGAAGCTGTACATTGAGGGTAACGCATCCTGATGCTGCATATCCACTTGATATACTTTGCCGTGTTATTTCTGTTGTAAAAAGTGTTTACATCGAGCCGGAATCAACTGTAATTACTCTTACAGGTTCAACTGAACAGACCTTAAAATCATCATTAAAAAATACAACTTCTGGTGAATACAATGTAGATGCCTTTACTTATACTCTTGATGATTGCGATGTGGCCGAAATTGTAGGATGGGTTGGCAATGAAGTTATGCTTAAGGGCAAGGCAAACGGGTCTTGTAAACTGATAATCACACACGAAAAGGCGGCTTATGCAAGGGAAGTCCTTTTGATTGTGAACGGACAGCTTACAAATGCAGTGGATTCTAGCTGCTATATTACAACAACCCAAAACTATATCCGTACAAAAGTTGGAGCAGAAGGGACATACTTAAACATTTCTCTTAAAGGCGGAAATGAAGGAGATGAAGCAGGCTTTATCTGGTCCATAAAGAGTACTGCTGTAGATGGAAGTGCAAATGATGTAATTTCTATGGATACATCGCATGGAACTCCAGTCTATTCACGTGCCGCAAGTCTTACTTATGCCTATGGAAAAGCCTTTATTGAACCAAACTATGAGGGAACTGCCATAATATCAATAAGTCATCCTAAAGTTGCCTATCCTACAGAAATCCTTGTAAAGGTACTAAATAAAGATGCAGTATTGGAAGAACCTTTATATTTTGTCGGAGATGGGCTTATTCGTATGCTGAATGGTTCAGCTTATGATTATACAGTTGAGCTTAAAGGAAAAAATAAAGCTTCTATTGATGATAACAATATTCAGTGGTCTTGTGATAATTCAGCTATAAAGATTTCTGCCAGTGCAAATATTGCAAATCTTACAGCTCCTGTACTTGGAAGTGGAAATACAATCTCTAATCTTACAATAAGACATAATAAGGCTGATGCAGACAAAAAAGTAATGATTTTGACTGCAGATACAGAAGAAGAGCTTGCTAATATGAAAGCACTGTATTCTGACAAGCTTTATTATAATCTTGAGATTGGAGAAACAGCATACTGCCTTACAAATTATGTCGGCTTTGATTCTAAAGAAACTCGTACAGATGAAAACGGAAATGAAATTGAAGTTCCTGTTTCTTATGATTTTTCTACTGCCTCCTGGACTGTAAATGATTCATCTGTGTGCAGCGTAGAAAAACTTACAGAAAATCCATTGACGGGTATTGTTACGGCTAAGAAAGCCGGCAGAACAAATGTTTCTGTCAATGTAACTGATAATGAAGGAAAGACTTATACCTGCAAATACGAAATAACAGTTTATCCGCTGGGTTCAGTTCAGACAGAGCCGGAAGTTTATTTTACGACAACACAGAATGTTATAAATCTTTCTAAGGCAGGAAACGAACAGACAGTGTATGTTTCTGCAATCAATTTAAGCTCCTCAAAGTATTCTGGAATTACCTGGGCCAGTGAAAATGAAGGTATTGCAAAAGTTATAGGCAATGGAAATTCTGCTACGGTTACTGCGTTAGCAGAAGGTGAGACAGTAATTTCTGTGAGCCATGAAGACAGCCAGAATACATTAAAGATTTATGTAAGGATTGGCAGTGAATATATTATTCCAGAAACAGAACCTGTAGTTTACATTTCAAGTACAGATGTAATTACAATGCTGAAAGATGGTGCTGCACAAAGACTTGATGCAGTTTTGGTCAATTATTCAGAGACTGATAAAACAGGCTTTACTTTTTCTATTGATAATGAAAGCATTGCAACTATTTCTACACAATCAACAAACGGAATTGCATATATAAAGCCAGTTGAAAGTGGGCAGACAGAAATAACAATCAGACATCCTAAGTCCGCTCTTGATAGAAAGGTTCTGGTAGTGGTTGGTAACTCTTCTGAAGAGCTTGCTGCCTTTACCTATCTTACAACTTCAACCAATGTTGTGGCTGTAGGAGAAGGCAATACCAAAACTGTAAGTGTGTCTGTAAAAAATACAAGCGATGTCGTATTAAACGGCTATACATGGAGTTCTTCCGATCCAGGCATAATTTCTGTAGTTTCACAGGGTGCTACAGCAGTTCTTACAGGAAACTCTATAGGAACAGCTATGATTACAGTAGCGAACCCAAGCTGTACATACCCATTACAGATTATTGCTCAGTGTGTTGATCCTATTGCTGCAAGTGCAAGTCCATACATTCAGCTTACATCTTCTGTAATTACTGTAAATGTAAATTCAAACTATACTTCAGTTTCTGCAGATTTGATTGGTGGAAGTGAAGGCGATTTTAGTGATTTTGTCTGGACTTCCAGTGATCCTTCTGTTTGTACTGTTTATGGACAAAATGAAGTAGGAAAGATAAAAGCCTTAAAAGAAGGTACTGCATACATTACTGTAAGTCATCCGAAGGCAGCTTATTCAGCTCAGCTTCTTTGTGTTTGCGATAAGGTTGTAGAAAGTGAATGTTACATCAATGTTCCAAGTTCTATTATCACAATGAAACCTACTGATTCCAGCCAGACTATAACAGCAAGTCTTGTAAATGGAGCCTCTACAGATAAATATAATTTTACATGGTCTCTTGATGTTTATGACGTTATTGATTTTGTCTACTCTGCAAATGTCTGTACAATTACACCATTGCAGCAGGGACAGGCAACTGTCACAATTCATCATCCTAAATCAGCTTATGACCAGCAGATTGTAGTAACTGTTCAGGAATATTCAACCTTTGCTTTTCCTGATGAATATCTGACTATTACACAGGGAACTGTAAACTTTGAAACAATGCAGATTCCAAATACAAAGGTTTCTACACATGTTGAATACTCAACATCAAATGCAGAAATCTGTAAGATAGAAGGAACAAAATCAACTGCTCAGATTACTGCAATAAACGCCGGAACTGCTAATGTATATGCAAAACTTGTAGCAAACAGCACAGGAGTTGTTCAGGCAAGTGCAGAAATGATGGTTTATGTAAAGGAAGCGCCTGTAAATGCCTGTTATATTACTTCCTCTACTACAATTTACACCGTAAATAAAGGCAAGAGCCAGACTTTAAGCGCTTCAATTACTGGTTCTGGAATTGTAACCAGTGACCAGCAAAACCTAAAGTGGAGTACAAGTGATACTGATATAATCAGCATTGCAGGAATCAACAGCAATGGAACTGTAACAGGTCAGAGTATTTATATTACAGCAAACAAGAGCGGAGAAGCTTTAATTACCTGTTCGCATGAAAAGGCTGCAAGTAATTTACAGTTCTATATTGTTGTACCTGGTTCTGCAGATAAAGCCGTAACGCTTAATAAAAGCTATATTACCCTTACTAAAGGCTCTTCCGGTTCTGCCTTAAAGGCAACTATTGAGAATGCTGAAAGCTCAAATGATTATAATGACCTTATTTGGACTGTAAGTAATGCAGGGCAGGAAGAGGTTTGCCGTGTTATGGGTAGCGGTCAGAATGTAACAATTTATCCTGTGAATGTAGGCGAAGCCGAAGTTATGGCTCAGCTTCCAGACAGCAAATCTGTCGCAAAATGTACTGTACTTGTACAAGCTGGGAAGAGCTTTGTTCTGGAATCTACAAGTGCAACAGTTCAGCCTTTTGGAACAAAGAAAGTAAAGTACACAGTAAGCCCTGCAAATGCAAATCTTACCTGGACAATGAATCAGAGTGATGATTTCTTTACTTATAGAGATTTGGGCTGTGATGCTAACGGAGTAGGTTATGTAGAAATTGAAGGCTTAAAAGAAGGTTCTGGAAATCTTTATTGTGTAACTGATGGTAATGCGAAGGGCAACTTGCAGGTACGTGTCGCATGGAACTACAAATTTGCTGTAAAGGGTAATACTAGTTTTAATATCAAACCAACAGAAACTGTTTCTTTCGATTATACGGTAAGCCCAGCAAATGCTGAAATCGTAATTTCTTCCCCTGATTTGAATACTGTATTTAATGCAACGGTTCAAAAAGGAACATCTTCAGATGATGGTGTTACAGGAACTGGAAAAATAATTATCAATCCAATAACAGAAACTGGCAATAATATTAGAATTGATCTTGTTGCTAAGAACAAAGCAAATGATTCTGTAATAGGTTCACAAACTTTAACTGGATATATTCGTTATTCTTCGAATCTTACACCGAAAATTACATCTACTTCTAACTTGAAGGGTAAGTGGTCACATTTAGAAAATGACAATATAAAATTAGGTGATGGTGAACAATTTACAGTTCAATTTGGTATAGTTGAAAGTAAGATAAATGGAACTATTTCATCAATTAAGTTTCAGCCGACTGCTGGTGTTACAGGAATAACAGGTTCAGAGAATTTACAAGATAAATCCATAACCTTAATTCATTCAACAGATCAAACAGCTCCATACGATATGTATCTTATAAAGCATCTGTATTATGCGTCTGAATATCCAGATTATCATGCGTTTAAGTGGCAGGTTACATATCATAGTTATACAAGTTTGGGGACCAAATATTATTCAGACTACATTCGTCTTATGAAACCAGGAACTGAAAATGATTTTAAACCTCAAAATTATGAATGTTATTGGTATCATGATGATGGAGGTGACAGTAAATATCCATATAAGATCACGGTTACTAATAATGGAGTAACTACAGCGGTTCAAAACTATACTGATGATGAAAGTAAAGTTTATACACTGGTCGAAGATACCAGCAAGCGTAATACTTATATGTCTGTGAGTGATTTTCGAAATAATCCTTGGCTTTACTGTCCTGGTACAATTCAGGCTGATGGCGATATAAACTTTACTTATCAAGACATTGTTTCTGGGAAATATAAGAATGGAGAATATGGTACAAATGATAAGGTTAATGTTGCTCCTCATATTATGACTAATCATGTTGACTGTGAGCTTGTTACTTTTCAGTCAACGGATACAACAAACAAAGGTGGCAGACTGCTTGGAACAATCGTAATTTCTATTACTCATAATGGTAAATCTGAGCCGAATGTTGCGCATTATAATGTTTATGAAGAAGTAAGGGACTGTCTGTGTACATACAGACCTTAGAATGGTAAAAGAGGCTGCTCTGATTTGAAGCAGCCTCTTTTTTATCGATTTTGGTTAATAGCACCATGTAGGAAGTTGATTATTCTCCATTAAAATAGAGGACATAAAAGTTTTCTTTATTTCCACTGTTCAGGAAAGCTTTTTCAAATCACCACCATTCATAACCAGCATCTAAAGTTATTCCAGAATCATTATTTTCATTATTGTTGTTATCAGAATTATCTGTAAATTTAACATTACAATAATATATGCCTGTATTATAAGCGTCCTTCTTTATTCTGACTGAAAATTGTATCTCATCTTCTGCTTTTAATAGTGAGCCTACCACAAAGACATTATTTTCATTTATGTATCCATATTCTTCGCTGCAGGCAACAAAATATTCAATTGCCCCTTCAGACCATAAGGGTAGGTTCTTGTTTATAGGCCAGTAAAATAAAACTGATGTTACATATCCTTGTAATTCATATTGCTTATATATGTCCAAGTATTCACCTTCTTCATATGGGCAAGTAGAAGTGTCAGTTTCATTATTCACCGTTCCCCAGGAAGGTGCATCGCATGGTTCAAATGTAATTATAATTCCATCTGCATTCTTTTTACAGATTGTATAGGAAAGTTGCTGCTGCATCATTTCCAGCTGAGAACCTGTGTATTCGTAAGCTGAACTTCCGGCTCTTTCAATTGCTCCGCTGGTATTTATGTAAAGGAATGTTTGCTGCGGATAATCAGAATTGGCATTTGTGGTGTACATATACCAGCCTGGTGTAATGGTATCTTCTTCAGAAGTTATTTCGTTATTGTCTGGGCTTACTGGGGCCTTGCATGAAGGTATCAGAAAAGCCAGCAACAAAAATACTGAAATTGATTTAACTATATTTTTTGTTTTCATAAAGAATCCTCCTAGTTTAACTTTGTTTCTACAGTAAGTCCTGTAGAATTTATTGCAGTGTAGCCTGTTATATTGCCATCCTTATCAAAAAGTATAGTGCTATCGGCAGTAAGTTTTTCATCATTTTGAGGCTTTATTGTTTTAATAATCTTATCTCCGTCCAGCAGAAGTATTGCATCAGCGTTTGTGTCATAGAAGTTGCCTTTTGAGCTTTGCAGGTGTATATTTCCGATGGCAGCAACTTTCTTTGCATCTTTGTAATAAAGCTTCCAGGCTTTTATTGATTGAATGCCGTCTTTTACTATCGCAGAAGATAATTCTATCGGATTTCGGCCAAGGTCTGCCATTACCATGTTTCCGTTATTGTCATAATCAATTTGACGTACATTTACAGCCTGTCCTTCAATCAGAGTCGGGTAGGTTGATAGTTTTTTTGTTCCGTCAAAAGATGTTTCCATGATTCCGGTTACAGTTTTTATAGTTCCATCTTCATTAAAGTAAACAGTTTGCGAAACTCTCTCTCCATTCAGTCCGCTGTAAAAATGTACATTCCCGAGAGTAAAATTTACAGTATCAAAGAACCATGAGATTTGTTTGAGAGAAGTTGCATTTTCATAAAAATATACAGGTTCTGTTGGAAGGCATTTTATGATTATGCTGTCACCCAGGGCTAGAGATGATCCTGTTGCTGGATAAAATCCGATTGCCATTGTAGGATTGTCTTTACTCACGATAACAGAAGTTCCGTCTTTTATTTTGAAATTAAGTGGATTTGTAATTTTTGCATTTTGCGGAGAATATTCTTTAATACTTCCATCATTATAAAAAGAAACTTTTGATTGATTCTTAAAAGCAGCTTTGCTTTTTGTGTTTATACTTGCATCACGCAAAAACTTGAATGACTGACCGTTCGCAACATAGAGAGATTCTATCATTCCATTTTCATAAAAAGAAATTCTGCTTTTTGGAAATACTGACAATGATTCTTTATATTTATCAAACTTTATTCTGAAATAACCACCTTCGTTGTAACTGTATTTAATATCAGCAAGTTTTAATGTTTTAATATTTCCGTTTTCCCAAAATTCAAGAGCCTGTGCTGCCTGCTGGCTTAAATAATCTTCTTTTGGAACTGGTGTCGCAACAATGATTTCACCATAATCAGGGTGTTTAAGTTTTGCATTGTAAAGAGGCTGGCCAAAATCTTCAATATAGAAGGATTTTATCGCACCAGATTCATATCTTTCTACAGGAAATCCGCTTTTTACTGTAAATTTACCATACTTTGTTTCAATTTCCATTTTTTGAGATTCTGTATTCTGAACAGACACCCCTCCAATTGAAACCTGTGCAAAGCCAAAACTTAGTGAAGAAGCTGCAATTAATACAGCAATTGATTTTTTTAGGTATTTCATAATAATGCCCCCGTTTCTTTTTTTTGTAATAACTATACAAAAAAAAAGTTTTATTTCAATAATTTGATCTGCTGCACTACGGGCTTGTCAACGGCAAACGCTTTCCACAGAAGTTTTATGTGCTGGATTAAGATAAGATTATTTTACGATTTTTACCTATCCGTTTCAAGATTTGAAAGACAGCATTCCCAGTCCGCATCTTCAGGAAGGCTTACAGAAAAGGTTTTGTAAACAACTGATATTCCTTTTTTGCGACCGGCACCTTTTCTTTTACCACCCCAGTTGGGTGCCAAATAAATATTGCAAATAGTATAAATAGAATATATAATAAAGTAAATAAAACCTTTCCGCCTGCCCAGTAAGGAAAAGTTTTGTTCAGGAAGAAAGAAGAGTTTTCAAGGGATGAGCCTAAAAGCTACGGACACTATTACATACTCCGTGCACTAAACTGGCTTGTCCCAATCTGTATTGTTACCGTTGGGCTTTTCATCACTACCCAGAAATTTGCCCCGATGATGAATTATGATGAGCGTGTCATCGGCAGTCCGGTTATGGTCTTCAAGTCCGGCTACCGGCTTTACAATCCGGGGATATTCCTGCTGGGTGTTTTTAAATATGCTTTTAATGAAACGTATTCAGACTATTTTTTCAAGGCTTTTCCACCGGCAGGCATCTCATTCATAATCGCCTTCTGTCTTTACTTTGTCACAGCCCTTATTTTGAATTCGCACCAGAAAAAGCAGAATGTATATGGAACGGCCAGATGGGGAACAAAGAAAGACTTGAAAGAAGCCGGGCATCTTCAGAAATATGGTGTTGTATGCGGTGAACTTGAAGCAGCCGGAGTGTATTCTAAAATAAATCCAGACCCGGAAAAAGCGAATGTAGTTCTTCATTTAAAGAAATCATTTGTAACAAAGAAACCGCGAATAGCTGATTTAATCTGTCATTCAGGTGCACTTAATACATGGATGATTGCTCCGACAGGAAGCGGCAAGGGTGTCTCGGCCGTAATTACAACCTGCCTGAATTACGGAATACCATATTGGATAAAAGTATCTCTTTGGGAAGAGACGATACTTAAAAAATTAAAAAAACATCCAGCCTTAAAAAAACTTCTTACATTTGTTTCTCCCAAAAAGAAGGCGGTAAAAGGAAGACGTTCGCTTGTTGTATTTGACCCGAAGGGCGAAAATTACGAAGCTTCGGCCGGATATAGATCTAAGTTTTCTGTGGTTGTTCCATTCAGACCTTTAGGAGACAGACCAATAACCGAAGAAGATAAGAAAAACCCAAGATGGAAAGAGGTGGAGCCAGAATGGACGGCACACTACAATCCCATCCATGAGATTCCAGATAATCCCAATACAGCCTTTGCCTGGGCTGATATGATAGCAGAAATCTTTTTCGGCAGCGAAAAAGGCAAGGGCGGTGGAGATGAAACCTCCGCATATTTTGCAAACAAGGCTCGTGATATTTTTACGGCAGTTATTCTTCATGTACGCTTTGCACCGGAAGACAAAATTCCCTGGAAGGAAAAAAATATGTCAAAAGTTCTCGCATTTATGAGTGAGGCAAGCGATGACGGAAAAACAGGTGAAGAAGCAAGCGATGAAGAGAATGAGGGCTGTGGAGAGGCCATGTGCGCAGAGATGATTGCAACAGACCATGGTTCCGAAACAATCAACAGTCTTATAAGGCTTGCCGCGAACCGCTCCACAATGCAGCCTGCAAAAGAGCGTGGCTCAACCTATTCGACCGTCTTCTCTAAAATCTCTCTGTTTCAGGACCCTCTTGTTGCCGAGGCAACTTCTTATTCTGATTTTTCAGTGGATGATTTTATCAACGGGAAAAATGCAATATCGTTGTATCTGATTGTTCCATACAATCATATTGCCCGAATTGCTCCTGTTTTCAGAATGCTTATTACTTTCATGATAAAGAAATTTTCTGACGGAACTACAAATGCAAATTCTGTAAAGCTTAAAAATCCGTGTATGTTCCTTTTGGATGAGTTCCCTGTTTTGGGCTACTTCCCGGATATTGCCCAGAACATGGGAATTTTACGGGGATATGGTGTTACATTCTTTATTATCAGTCAGTCAATACAGCAGATGGCAGATACATATGGTGAAAATCATCCGTTTATGGGACATTGCAAGACAAAAATAATATATGCACCAAATGAACCAAAGGATGCCGAGGCTATTTCAAGAATTATTGGAACCCGTTCCGTTCTCCTTGATAACAAGTCATCAAATATGGCAAGCCTTGGGGCGAGCAATCTTTCAAGCCAGGAAATAAGTGTTTCTCTCGTGAATGCGGACGAGCTTATGAAGCTTGAGTTTTCACGCTGTATCGTTTTACTGGAGGGAATGGCTCCGTATAAAGGCAAAAAAGTTGTGTATTATGAGGATCCCCGTTTCAAAGATAAAGCATTCCAGCCGATTCCTGAATTTGAGTATTTAAGAAAGCTTATGAGAACTCTGCCAAGCAACAGAATGGTTCACAAAACTACTGAAAAAGGCTCAAAAGAAATTGTTGAAGGTATAGACGTGCGGCAGGTTATTTCTGCCGATTATGATGTTTTTGCATCTTAGGAGCTGACAGATGAAAAAGAGTAATAAAGCGGTGCTTAATCAGGTAATCAGAACTCGTGTAACAGATGAAATGTTTAATATGATTCAGTCCATTGCTTTGCGGAAGAATATGGATACTGCATCTGTAGTCCGTGAGATTATTGCACAGTATTTTGAAGACACACTTTCTGATTCAAAGATAATGAGCCAGAACATGATACAGACAAAAAGAAAAATCTCAATGCTGGAAAACAAAGTAGAAGTAATGTCTATGCTTATTCTGGAGCTTGCAAAGTCCTATACGGCAACATTTCCAGACCGTCATTTGACAGATGAATTATCACAGAAATTTTACGAAGAGCTTGTAACCCGCCTTGCAGAAAATATGAAAAATCACAAAGGGCGGCTTGAAAGCATAGTTTTAGATATTTATGAAAAGTCTGGAGAGGTTTTAAGCTGATGAGTGCAAATGTTACTGACTTTAACGATAACGTAAAACAGAATAAATGGCTTCGGAATCTGGAAGACGATATGAAGCTTATAATGCCGTACATTGATGACAGAAATGTAACTGATATTGCTATCGGGCATGGCGGAGAGCTTATTGTCGAAGGAATTGGCATGGATAAAAACTATACAGGCATTTTCTTTGACGAAGCAACTACGACAAGAATTATCTATGCAAGTGCTGCAGTAATGGGTGTTACCATTGATTCTAAAAATCCTATTGTTGAAGGAACTATAAAGCTTACTCACTACAAAATCCGTTTTGAAGGAATCCTGCCTCCAAGAAGTGCAGAGTGTCCTATGATTTTTATAAGACGTCCAAGCAATAAGATTTTTACACTGGAAGATTATCTTGAGCAGGGACGAATTTCAAAAGACAAGTATGAGCTTTTGATGAAGCATATAAAAATGAGAAGCAATATAGTTTTGGGAGGTGCAACAGGTTCTGGAAAAACAACAATGCTCAATGCAATTATTGCAAAAATGGCAGAGTTTACTCCAGATGACCGCTTTTACATAGTAGAGGATGCCGGAGAGATTCAGTGCAATGCAAAGGATGTAGTTTCAATCTGGGCAGAAGGAGAAGATACTGTAAAAGCTGTTCGTATTGCTTTACGCTGCCATGTAAACAGGATCATTTTTGGAGAGCTTCGTTATGGTTCAACAACAAATGAACTTTTAAAAGCCTGGAATACTGGTCATAGAGGTGGAATCACTACAGTTCATGCGGATTCTGCCATTCTGACTATAGAAAAACTCAGAACATATTTAAGGGAAGTTATTGTTGGTGAACTGCCTGATGTTGCCCAGAGTGTTCAGCTTATTATTCACATGATACCTACAAAAAACGGTCCGATTGTGAATGAGATAGTTGAAACTCATCAGGCATCAAGTTCTAACTTTATGGAAGAGCTTGAGAAAAACCATTTGATTTAGTTTTGAGAAAATAAAAAAGGAGGTGAACCGCAAAAATAAGCTGTCTGAAGCATTAGGGATTGGAGCGAAACGTTTCGCTCTTAGTTTTTTGAATTATTAGGAAATTACGAAGTAACTGGAAAAATAAATTTTACTAAGAGGAATATATATGAATGAATTAACCGTAATTTCTGAAAAAGAAAAAACTCAGCTGGCATGGAAAAAGTTTTTCATGTTCGCTCTTTTATTTGCATGCGCAGTTACTCCTATTTTTGCCCAGGATGCTACTGGAATTGATGGGGCTGTAAGCAAGGTAACAACATTTCTTTCAAGCGGTGCTATTACAGCCGTTTGTCTGATTGCTCTTGTAGTTGAAGCTATAGGTGTTGTAGTGATGGGAAAGCAGGGGGCAGACGTACAGTCAATTATTTCAAAGTTTTCTCCCTGGGTTGTCGGTACTGTAGTACTCCTTTCTGCTAACGGTATCTGTAATTACTTTCTTGCAGATTTATCGTTTGGTGATTAAAAAAAAACAAGTTACAGGTGAAAATCTTTTTGCCTGTAACTTAATATGGAGTGCAAAATGGAAAAAGACAGTGTTTTAAATTATGCAAGTCCAATACACAAAAGCCTTATACAAGATAATGTGGATTTTGGAATTGGTGTGGTCCCCGCAGTTCTGATTTTCATACTAACAATTATTCTTATGAGGCTTGTAAGCATCTGGTGTATGTTTGCAGGATTTGTTTTGTTTTTTGTTGCAAAGTTTTCAACACGAAAAGATCCGCATCTTTTGGAAATTCTTTTTGAAAGACTTTTAATTTCAGATACATACAGGAGTTGAAAATGAAAATACCATTTCTTGATATGCTTCAGTTTAGAGAACCTCTTAATCAGCTTAAATATATCTCTCCTTATGCCTTTATAATTGATCCGAATATTTGTGTCTTAAAAAACGGTGCGTTAATGACAACATATCAGATTGAATATCCTGATTTGGAATCATCTTCTGCAAATGATATTGCTGCTGTTGCGGCCCTTTTTAACAGAAGCATAATGTCGTTGGCACAGAATGAAGGCTGGGCAATCTTTTTTGACGTAAAACGCATTAAAACAAAAGAATATCCTGCAGGAACATTTAATAATCTTGCAGGCTGGCTTATAGACCAGAGACGAGCGGAAAACTTTGCAAAGTTCGGGGAGCATTATACCTCAAAATATTATATCAGCTTTGTGTGGCAGCTTCCTGATGACCTGGAAGAAAAAGGAAAAGAGATTTTTTACAAAGATAACGTTTCAAAAAAGAATACCAGGAAAAAAGAGCCCAAAAAGAGCCTTGTACAGAAAAGAAACTTTAAGGCTGTGGAGGAAAACTGTGAAAGATTTATAGATGACTGCGATAAGATAATGGGAGCTATGCAGAATAAGCTGTGGATTCATCATCTTGATAAATCTGAACTCTTTTCTTATGTAAAATCATGTGTATCTTTAGAAGAAGAAAAACTGCTTTTCCCAGATGATGTTTTCTTTTTTCTTGATAATTATGTCTGCGATAAAGATGTTCTGACTACCATGCCTCTAAAGATTGGCGAATATTATGTTCCCGTAATGACAGTAGACGATTTTCCAAGCATGAGTTATCCGGCTATTTTTGACAGGCTTAACCGCTCTATGCAGGAATACCGCTGGACAACAAGATTCATTCCTTTATCAAGGGAAACTTCATTAAAGGAAGCAGATAAATATAAAAAGAAATATATGGCAAAACGTCAGTCTTTTTTAACTGCAATGACTGATAAATTTATGGGTTCTCCAACTGGAATTGAAAATGAAGGTGCTTTAACTATGGCCGGAGAAGCCGGGCAAATCAATGCAGATTTAACAATGGAAGAATATGTCCTAGGGTATTATACAAGCTCTCTTATGTGCTGGGACAAGAATATTGAAAAGGCAAAGGCTAAAAGCCGTAAACTCCAGCAGATAATCCGTTCCTGTGGCTTTGGAGTAAAAGAAGAAACTTTAGGAAACTTCCAGGCATGGCAGGGTATGATGGCTGGAAATGTTTATGCAAATATAAAACGTCCCCTCATTTCTTCAGAAACTTGTTCTAACATCATACCATTATCCTCTGCATGGCAGGGAAACGCAGAAAATGATTTTACACTTGAAACATGCGGAAGCTCTGTTCCACTTTGCATCTGTTCTACAAGCTATGGAACTCCTTTCTTTATGAATCTTAATGTGCGTGATGTAGGACACACTTTTATATTCGGCCCAACAGGTGCTGGTAAGTCCACCTTGCTAGCTCTTCTTATGGCTCAGGCAACTAAATATGAGGGTGCAAATGTTGTTTGTATAGACAAACAGCTTTCAAGCCGTGCTTTTATGGTAGGCAGCGGTGGTGTATATGTAGAGCCTGGAAAAGATTCTGTTGCCTTTCAGCCGCTTAGTGAACTAAAAACTCCTGGGGAACGCAGCGAAGCTGAATATAACGAAAGCCTTATGTGGTGTCAGCAGTTTATTGAATGTCTTTTAGCCCAGCAGAATATTGAATGTACAGCAACAATGAGTAAGACAATTACAGAAGCTTTGAAGCTTGTTTCAGAAAAACCTTCTAAAGATTTGACCACTTTCCAGCAGTATGTGACATACCAGGATCCAAAGACTGGTGAAAATACAATCAGACTTGGACTTGATCCATACTGTGCAGAAGGTCAGTTTGGTTCTATTTTTGATGCAGATAAAACTACGCTAAACCTTTCTCACCTTATGACTATAGAGATGGGAACGCTAATGAGGCTGTCTGAAAAAGCGGTTGCTCCAGCCTTATTCTATATTTTCCGTTATTTGGAAAAATTATGGAACGTCCCGACAGGTCAGAAGCAGCCTTTAACTTTTCTTTTTCTAGATGAGGCCTGGCTTTATTTACAGCATCCGATTTTTGCCTCTTTTATTCAGGAATGGCTAAGAACCTTGCGAAAGAAGAAGGTTTTCTGCATTTTTGCGACTCAGGAGGTAAGTGCCGCGAGCAAGTCCTCCCTGAAAGAGACCATAGACCAGCAGTGCCTTACTAAAATTTATCTTGCAGATGAAAGTGCCCAGAACCCGGCTTTAGCGGCCAGCTACAGGGAATTCGGGCTTACAGATTCTGAAATTGTAGCCCTTTCAAATGCAAAAATGAAGCATGACTATTACTTTAAAAATCCTCTTGGCTGCCGTATGTTCTCGCTTGATTTAGATGATTTTCAGCTTGCGCTTATTTCAAGTGACCATGAGCTTTTGGACTATGTGGAAGAAACAAATGGTAAAAATACAACAAAGGAACTTGCCTTTGAAATTCTTGAAGCAACAAGGAACAAATATTCAAATATTGGAAAGAACCCTCATCTTCTTGACTATGAAAAATATCAGGAAATGATTGGAAATGGAGAAGAATGATGATGGAAGAAGCAGCAGATGCCATAAAAGCGGTGAACGCACAGTATGGCTATGCACCTGAATTCCTCTCTATCGGCAGACAGGTGGGAGCTGTCATTGCTTCTGTAGATAGAATAACACAAAGCTCAGTTTTGTCAACAATTGAAAAACAAGATGAAAATTTTACAAGGAATCCGCTGACTGAGTACACCATGCTCGATATTGAGGGAACGAAAGTTGAATTCAAGTCAGGGCTTGTATCAGAAATGAAGGATGTCGTCCGCCATGTGATTCAGCTTCAGGATGAGGTGGAACGTCTTTCACAGGAGAATGAGCAGCTGAGAATGCAGGACAAAAAATATGCTAAAAAACACAGCCGCTCAGAGGGTTGGGAAAGATAAAAAGAACCGGCTGAAATTGCCGGAAGGAGGATTTTATGAAAAAGATTAAGAAACTTTTTTGTCTGATGGGTATTTCCCTCTTGGGGACAGCATCATTTTTTGCACAGGTGCCACAGATTGTGAATGACCCCGTAAACGGTATTCCTATCTTGTCAAACTGGCTTACTGCAATTGACACCCTGTATTCAAACTACGACATGGTAATGAACACAATAACGCAGATAGAGAACCAGTATAAGGCTATAAATCAGGCTATAGAGAATGCAAAGGGCATTGACTGGGAGAACATCCGCTTTGACGGTGATTTTGATATTCGTGATGATATCAGAGATGCAAACAAAAGAGTAAACAGACTGCTTTCTCAGGCAAATGCAATTAAAGATACTTTGAGCACTTCAATAATAAGTGCAGGTGGAATTTCTTATTCTCTTGCTGATATATGCGGTCACGGTGATGATGGAAAGGATTTTGCCTCTTGCGTTACGGATGTTTATGGCTATATGAAGGGAAATATGCTGCAGGCGGCCGCCAGCGCCGTGGGAAGGCTGACTGAGGAGCAGGAAAAAGCCATATGGCAGAAATACGGCATATCGCCAAGAAACTATTATCTGGTTGCGCAGGCCTCAAAACTGGTAAGGGAAAAGGCAAGCACCTGTATTGCGGCCACTACAGATGAAGCACGTGAATTTATTCGCAATGAAAAATTAGCAGCTATGAATGTAATAGTAAAGGCAGCAATGGAAGCAAAAACTTCTGATGGTACAATTCCGGAAGGAGCTTTGCAGGAAGCCTCTTTGTTAGCAACTCAAAAGATGTATGATGAATGTATCTCGCTACGTGAGGCCGTTGAGAATGCAGCAGCTGCTACAGCTCAAAAAATACTTGCCGAGGAACAGCAGAAAGAAGCTGAAGCGTCTGAAAAACTGGCGGAAGAAAAATCCTCAGAGATTTTAAATAATAATGTTCCTGCTGGTTTCGCAGCTGGTAGAACAAAAGTAAAAAATTAATGAGGTTATAAAATGAACGATTGGGTAGACTTACCGATAATAAATGCCATTGATTATTTTCAAGTTGTTCTCTGCTGGTTTATGAATTTTGCAAGAAAGTATGGTTCTTTTTTCGGACTTATAGGACTTATATGGACTGCCATACGTCTTGTAAATTCCAGAATCGATATGAGAAGTGCCTGGTGGGATACACTTTCAAAATGGTTTATATTTATCCTGCTCATAAACTTTTATTGGGCAGGGACTAATTTTATAAGTAAGCTGACAAATGGCATAGGCTTAAACGCCGGAAGCGGCAAGGCTACCATAATCAATAATTTTACAAGCTTAAAAACAAGAATTGAAGCGGAGTTAAAGCTTCAGGAAAAATGGGCAAAAGGATTAACAGATTTAATCAATGCAGAGCTAGGAATTGAGCTTGATTATATGGAACCCAGTCAGGATGTAGTGGATTATTTATTCCAATTATCTTCAAGTGATGAAGTTTCCAATTACAAGTTTTCTTCAAAACAACAGAAAAAAGAATTTAATAAAAAACTAAATGAATACTATAAATCTATGCCTGATTCAGATAACACTATCTGGGGTGCTCAGACACTTGAGGCATTAAACTCTGTTCTTGTCATGTCATCTGCAGATGGTTCCAGCAAAACCGACCTTACAGGTGCTTATGTAACAGATAAGCCTGAATTAAATATATGGCTCAAAGATTCTGATAATAAAGCTACAAATTATTTTTCTTCTTCTGCAATTTTCAGAATCGGAATCCTTACAGCACAGATTATCTGGGAAAAAGCCAGTATGGATATAACAGCAGAGGTAAATGCTGATGGAGAAACAGAATATAAGGTAAAGAAAAATACAAAGTTCCAGGTAAAAAGAATTGCAACTTATATAATGACCGGAATCTGCTGTGTGTGCATTATTTTTTCTGTTGCATTTGCCTTAATACAATATGTAATGTGTATTCTTGAATTTACGATAGTGCAGGGGATTGGAGCTGGTTTTATTCCCTTCTACCTCTTTGACGGAACAAAAGATATTCCCAAAAAACTTGTTCCCGTTTTTACGGGCTTTGCAATCAAGATACTTGTAATGGTAATCTGTCTTATATTTGTAATAAACATGTATCTGAACTTTGCTGCAGATCAGATTTCTCCAACAAGTGGAAATATGGGCTGGCCGGCTTTTGGAGAATGTATTTTTATTTGTCTCATTTCGTTCGTTCTTACAAGTAATGCTCCAAAAATTGCAATGACACTTTTGACAGGTCAACCTCAGCTTAGTATGGGTGAGTTTGTACAGGCTGCAGGAGCTTTCATGGGTGGAGCAATGGCTGCAAAGAATGCAGCCTCTACTGTAACTTCCCCAGCAAGAGAAGCTGCAAAAAAGAAGGCTCATGACTGGAGTGAACAGAGAAGTGCCGGAACGGCTGCAAGACAAAAACAGGAGCAGTCTATGAAAGATAAATTTGCTTCTGAACACGGAATAGATACATCAACAAGATCCGGAAGAAAAAATCTTGAGAAAAAATGGGATATATACAGAAACTCTGATGACCGCTCTAAAGAAATTGACAGTAAAATTTCAAAAGCAGGAATGGATGCAGCAGATGATGTAAAGCAAAGACAACATGCTGAATATGTAAAGAATGGAGGAGTTGCCGGAAGTGCAGGCCGTTTACTGGCACATTATACAGGAGCTGCTCTAAATGCAAAACAAACATTAATGCAAGGACGTGCCTATAACATTCCAGGATCAAACATTGATACAGACAGAATTGGAGCAGAACATCTGGATGATTCTGATATTATGGGACGAAAGCAGGCAAATCCAGATGATGAAAACATCAAAAAGGAAGAAACAAAAAATAATCTTCCAAAGGATCCTGGAGTAGGCGAGCGGCAGGTTGAATAATTTTACTCTGTCCAAGAAATGCCGGTGTGCCTTTTTGCAGAGTATGTGCGTTTCTGCCGTGAATTTTCTAAGATATTGATTGTCTCTTCAATTCTTGAATCAATGATGTGCCCCAATATTTCGCTTCTCCCTTCATTCTGTGGGTTCTGGCTTAACATATCTGAAAAACTTTTTCCAATATCAGTTAAAGCAGAATAATTAAGATCTGGTCTTCCGCAGACTTTCAGAATTTTCTCGAATTGTTTTAAAAGTGTTTTAGCAAAAGGTTTCGTTTCTATGTATTCTGAATCATGTTTAGCTGGATTCTTCAAGTCGGCTGGGCTTTGCTTGCAAAAGAGTGCTGTTCCGCTGTCATAGACAGGAGCTATTCCCAGCCATTCAAGAGTGTCGGGATTTCTTATAAATCCGAAATTATTCAGGTGACGGTCTGTGTTTGCAATCATAAAATCAAGTACTGCAATTTTTGAGAAATTCTGTTTTATCTGCTCAATATTTTTCATTCCAAGTTTCTGGCAGGCATTAAATAAAAGCGTTATAGAATCAGTGTTGTTATCTGCTCTTAGGGTTTTAAAAACAGAATAGGCAGGAACAAGTTCTGTATTAACATCTATCATATCAGGACATGCAGAATAAAAGAAAGTTCCTTTCTCAGTTGTATGTTTTGTTAAATTGTATTCTACATGGTTAATATTTAAGGCCTCGCAAAGCTTACTGGCAAGAACTTCATTGAAAGGCTCTTGCTGGTATGTTTCGGATCCACCTTTTATTAATACTCGCTGTCGATTTTCAATAACCCATTTTTTAGGCAGCCATCCGTCTGTAGATCCGTCTGGAGAAAGAAAACTGATGCTTCCAATATCATCTATTCCAAAGTTTCCAGTTAATATTTTGCCTATATCTTCTGAAAAGTTGTTTTCAAAAAAATTTATGTCTTTCCATTTCAAATTATATTCCCTAGAAGTAAAATTTCTTACCCAATAATGATCACTTAAACTTAAACCATGACATTTTGAAAGTAATTCTTCTGATGTTTTTATTCTTAAAAGGTCAAGAGTTTCCTGTAAATATTGTCTGCTTGCAGGTATTGCTCGATTTTTCCACCAGGAACGCAATGCATTTGCAGAACTTTCAGAAGCATTATTAAGAATGCCTATAGGAGCATGCTTTTCATTGTAAATCTCATTTATACGTGTCAAATACAAGTCTTCATCAAGCTCAAAATTCAAGACTGGAATTTCTTTATGGAATAAAACATAGTCCATGGAATGCCTCCTGTTTTTTATTCAAAAATCTTTCTTACCTGCATAAGAACATTCTTTGTAATATTCTGGGAAAGAGTCTCTATATAGTTTGCCTGGCATCTTGGTGCTAAAACGTAGGTCTGAATGTTTTTGGGATTTATAAAGCCTTGTGTCTTTGTGCCGGAAAGTTCAACTGCGTTTTCAGCTTGCTTTGTAACAGGGCAGACGGTAATATGTCCATCATTATCAGAAGAATCATTTTTTGAAAGCACAAATAAAATGCTTCCCTGAATGTTTATAATATCACCTCTGTCCGGAAGAAAAGTTTTTGGCTCCGCAGGTTCTTCTCCATCGATAAAAAAATCAATAGGATTTGTGTCCTTGCAGCATTCCCTTATAAAGGCGAGGCTTGGCTTTGCACGTCCTGCTACACATATATTATAGGCAGAAAGCTCTGTAATTCCATATTTCTTTGCAACTTCCTTATAATCGTACTTGTGTTCTTTTACGAACTTGCTTCTTTCATTATAGTTCCACTGTGGAACAACTTGAGGCTCATACGGAAGTTTTTCATCTGTATAAAATAGCCATTCAATAGGAGCTATAAGATGAACCATAGAGCAGATATTTTTGTAAGATGGAATAAGCTCTCCAATTCCAAGCCTGTAAACGGCTGCGTGTTGAAGTCCATTTTCAAGACACCAGGCTCTTAGTTTTCTCCCTTCAATTAAATGAATGATTTTTTCCTGGGCATAAGTAATTCGTTCGGGAATTTGTTTTAACATAACCTAATACTTCCATTCACTGCAAAATTGCAGTTTATACATTTATAATAAATAAAACTCTCTTGTTTTTCAATCAGTGAAAAGGCTTTTATCCTCATTCTCAATCATCTTTAATATTCTTTCTTTCCAGACATAATGTATCGGCTCCAAAAGCTGGCATGAGAATGTTGCAAAAACTCTGTTTTCTGTTCTATTTAGCTTTGAATGAACCTTGTGGCATTGTAAAATGGCAGTCTGCTCAGGATTAGTAAATAAAAGCTGCAGATGAAAGTTTTCAATATTTTTAAAAGCCGGATTTTCAAAGCCTGTTATAAGGCAAACTCCGTGAACAGAAACGTCCACAATTGCACAAGGCTGAATGAGTTTTGCTGTTTTGGAAAAGATTTTCTGCTCTATAGAAGATAGCCCTAATTGAAGAAAATTTTCCTTACTGATTTTTATTCTAGGCTCTTTACGCCTGCCGTATTTTTCTTCTCTTTCATTTAACAAAGAAAGCAATTCTATCAGTTTATTCATTGTTCCATTGGGTGTAAAAGAGCTTTTCGCAATATTTATAACCAGATAATCAGAGTCTCGCTCAATTATGTTTAAAAGGACAGTTTCTTGTACAAAGCAAGTCTCATCTTCTTGAATATCAATTTGCAAACTGGCATCTAAAATATCCGCAGGAAGATTCTCAAGCAGTTTGAAGAATAATTTTTCATTATCATATCTTTCAGGGACACAAGGGATTAAGCCGGAATTGGCATCATCTCCTGTTTTTTTATATTCCCCAAAATCAAAATAAGAAATATTCATTGAAACAATTTTCAAGTCCTGCAGCAGCTCTTTTGGAACGTTCATCTGATTTGCCTTCCTTTTGCAGCATATTTGTTGTATAGAAAAATTACTTCTTCCCTATATGAACCGTGATATTCAATCATTGCGGCAAGTTTTTCCCAGAATTCAATTTTCAATCTGAAGGGGGCATAATGATCTTCTTTTGTCAGAATATAAAGAACATGTTTTAAGTCATCTATTTTTCTTCCCTTTGCTTTAAAAATGACGTAAAGCGGAATTTCAATCCCCGGAAGTGTTACAGCCTCTCCATCATTTTCGTCCAGATAGGCAGTTACAATATAAGCCCGTCTAAAATTCGCAAAGGTATAAAAAAGACAGAAAACGCTTCCCCCAGAAAACTTAAATACAAGGCTGTCCTTTTCTTTGTTTTCGACAGGTATTTCAGATAAAAGTCCCTGTGCAAATAATGAATAGGACATTTTATCTGTAATGGGAACATTTACATATACGCTCTGCCGCCTTTTTGTCCGTTTCATACAATGATTATAGTCCAAAAATTGTATAAACACAATATTATAAATAGTACAAGATAATTATTGATTTAAAAGGTTTTTACAATTATAATATTGTAGAATATACAAATATAATAAACTGTTTTTTTTATTTTTGTATGTTTTGTTTCTGTTAGAAACTTCTTTAATGCCCTTGATATTCTGTTGTCCGTTACTCCAAGCATAACAGGACAAGAGCATTAAATTTTAAGGAGGATTGTTCCTCCTTAAAAAATTCACTTTAAGGAGGAACGTCTATGAGTTCCCTCGACACAACCAAACCTTTTAACAATTCGGTTTCCGAAAAGCAGTTCAACGGATTTTTCATTCCTCGGCACAATGCAAAAATCATCAAAGAAAGCATTGAAAACGGCACGGCTCCTTTTTTGCCGGACCGGAATGGGAATGTAAATGCAAAACCTATTTACAATGGCAATACAGGTTACTGTCTTAATGCAAAAGACCTTATTCCATTAAAAGTGATTCAGGGAGAAAAATCAGACAGGGTAGTAACTTATAAGACTGTAAATGATGCCCATTCCAGAATCAATGCCGGTGAAAAAGGCTTTTTCTACAATTTTCAGCGTGAAGATAAAACTGTCGGGACAAGTCAGTTTTTCTTTCTGGACCAGGTAGAGCATCCTGAAAGAGTAAATGAAGCTGTTGATAAGAAAATTGAAAGTGCAAATGCAAAACTTCCAAAGCTCAATAAAACAATCGAAATTCCGTCCGCAAATCCAGAGGAATATCTCGGTATGTATGTTGCAGCCTGCAAGTCTGGTGCAAGCCTTAAAGTATCACCTCAGATTGCTGAAGAATTCAAACAGAACTTTACCGCTGTTTTGAACAATCAGCTTGCCAAAAAAGATGAACGTACAGAAGGTATCGATAAGCTCTCTGATTTTATGTATAAGGTAGACCAGAAAGCCAATGCAATAAACAAAGAGCTTCGTGCAGAATACCGCCAGGAACATCAGAAAGAATTCAAGCCAAAGCAGAACAACAGAAAGCCTGTTGAGATGGAAATGTAAGGCTGCAAAGTTTGGAGTTGCCCAATGGTGGGATGGGCAGCTCCTTCTTACTTTACAGGAGGCTCGTTGAGCTGAACAAAAGTCTTGAAAAGCAGCTGAAGATGAATGTGCGTCCCCTGCGGGACGGCGGCATTGAGCTGTGAGTATATTTTCATTGCGCAGTAACGTTACTACGGGGAATAAAAGACTATAAGCACACAGGGAGATAAAAGTATGAACGTACTTCATTATTCAGAAAACACATTCTTCGACTCAGGCGAGATTGCCTTCCGCGAGTGGGCGATTGAGATGCCGGAGGAACGGCTTGGAGAATTGCAGGCACAGCTCCCGGCTCCGTCCATAGGACTGAATTTCCGCAAGCCGGAAGCCGGCGAGAAGCTCTGCATCTACTACAGGAAGGGCCGTGACGGGACTGAGACGTTCCGCGCCGGAATCGAGGCGCTTATGCAGGACGGCACGTACAGGCAGGTCTATGACCAGGAGATTCCGACAAGCCATGCGAACGGCATCCAGCTTAAGGACGAGGTGCGCACGTTCTGCGAGGAAGAGGAAAAAACAGCTACTATAGTACAAAACGCAGAAAAGTCAACACACTCACAAAAAGAAGCGTTATTAAAGCGTCTTGGCGAAATGGCAAATGAGCAGCAAGAAATAGAGCGAATGGAAGAGCAGGATAAAAAATCAGAGTTTGATGAGGAACTTCTTAAATTTAATAACGGCGAGCTTTCTGAAGCTCATGTATTCAACCTCGGCAAGCCTGGCGAAATCCTGAAAAATTGCGGCTTTCCGCCGAATGACAGAATCGAACTTGCAGCTTCTAGGCTACGCCTAAAGGCAAGTCAGGGAAACCATCCGTTTGAAATTATGGACATTGCGGGCTTGGACAAGGCATTGCAAAACCCTGTTGCCGTTTTTGAATATGGCAACGGTAGCAAATCCCAGAATGTCATCGTAAACTTAGAGAAAGACGGCAAAAACTTTCTTGTTGGCGTGTTCTTCAATCAAAGACAACGAGGATATGAAGTTTCTGATATCCGAGGATTGTTCAATCGTGACAATATGGACTGGATGCGGTGGATTCAGCAGGGAAAGATGATTTACGGTGACAAAGAGAAAATCCAAGTCCTCTCTGCCCAACAGCGAACTAATCTCGCTGAGGTGAACAGTAAGGAAGCCAGAACTTCATCTGACTCATACTACTTGGATTCTGTAGATAGTATACTACAGAAATTCGGCGATGTCAAAGATATTTATACAAAAGATTTTCCAGAATATGCGGAGCAAAAAGAGAAATTTGAAATTTTCAAGCAGTTCAGAAACGCATATCAAGAAACCGATTCAATCAATGCCTATGATGCTGTTCGTGATGCCGATGAATTCTATAACGCCATAAAAAACAATGACAAGTCTGTGTTAGAAAAATTTACAAATGGAATTGACAAGCCCGAAATTGCGGGTGCTGCATCAGTCTTGCTAAACGCGCAGACACCTCAGGTGGGAGCCGTCATTGCTTCCTACAACATATTACCACAGTCACAGGAAAAGTCAATATCGCAAGGCCGGAGCGAAGGCATTGAGCGAGAGGAAAAATATTTCAAGGCAGTCAACAAACAAACGGGCAAAGTGAGCGGATATGGCATTGACCCTTCTTTGGAGGTATGGCAGACACATTGGGATTTGAAGGTGGTTGATTGTACAGAAATAGATAAAAAAGAATATGATGCACTACTTGCATTGACAAACAATAATGTGCATGAAAACAGCAAAGCACCCGAACTCAAATCTACAATCGGTGAAATTGGATTCCCTGATGGAGAAATCCGTCAGTATGACAATCAGGAACACTTTCTGAAGGACCTTGACGCGGCGCTCGCAGATAATACATTCGACACGTCCTACCGCGTGTATGCGGATAATGAGGCGCTTAAAGAAAAAGCCCGCGACATTCGGCTGAACTATTATGACCCGATGGAAGCTGCGGAGCGCAGTCAGGACGGCATCGTATCATTTGAATCTGTTGGATTAGAGGGCGAGCATCCTTTAACAGCAGGTAATGACCTCGACAGGCGGCTGCTTCATGAGCTCTCAAACGACAGAATCGATGTCATTGAAGCCCGAAACATTCTTGACGGTATGAAGCGAAACGGCATGGAACTCAGATATGACTCCGTTCCCGATGCTTTTGTTGTCAACGGATGGGAAGATGAATTCGGCGAGAAAATCGACAACTATGTTGCAAGCATCGCGGATTTGGGGCATATCGCCAAGCGGGAAGAAGTTACGGACAGAAAAGGCTTCTGGGATATTCAGAACGAGATTGAAGAACTCAAAGCAGTGCATCCAACGCTCGTGGAAAATCTTCGCAATCAAAATCCTGTTGAGCAAAGGGTAAACACAGAAAGGCTTGCTCGTGCAGCAGAAGTTGATTGGTCAGACCCTATGGAAGCTGCGGAAGCCGTACATAATGGGGTAGATAACGATTACACCGATCCAATCGAAGCCTTAGAAGAAGCATACAATACTCCAGAAAATCCACCGACAGAAGAAGATATTGAAGCTGAAAAAATCCTTCATGACAAATACATCCAGGATGAGCTTGATAAAGCTGTAGAAGATTTGCAAGCCAACGGTGGATTAAGCGATGCTGCAATAGAGGCAGAAATAGCAGCACAGGAAGAGGCAGAAGCCTATGAAGAAGATTCTTATCATGATGAGGAAGAAGAGCCTGTGCTTACATTCAATGATACAAACGGCAATCCACATTATCCGCAAGAGATTATTTCTGTCTTGGAAAACTTTCAAAAGGTAGAGACATCAAAATGGAATCTTCCTGCAGAAGAAAAAACTGCTGTATTTCATTTAATGCAGCTTACAGAGACTGATAAAAATGACTTTGAAAACTCCCTTGCTAAACTAAAAGAATATATGAATGCTGAGGAGTTCAATCGAGAAGAAGAAAACTATGCAAAAATCTTTACACCAATTCTTCTTACAAGCCTAGGTCAGGATTATGATAAGGAAACTCATGCATTCAGTTCAGAAAAGTTTTCTTACAAGTTTTCTACTGATGACTTGAAAAAAGAAATGCCGGTTATAAGAGGTGAGATAAAATCAATTATTGGTAATGATTTCAGCGGCCAGAATTTTAAGCTTACAAAGGATTTTCAGGATGAGCTTATAGAAAAAGGACTTGTAAAGCCGGAAGAAAAGTTTGTTTTGATAAATGAAGTAGAAGCTGTCGCAAAAGGTACTAAAATAAAACCAAACCAACCTTATGTAAGTCTTACAATTCCAGTAGATAACAACGGAAAGACAGAGTTTGTACAGACTAAATATTATCATGTTTCTGCCTTGGAAGAGCCTCAGAAACTTGAAAAGTTTGTTGGAGAAACTTCAAAAGAAAAAGAAGATAAAGATGTAATCATCTACGGAAAAACAAAAGTTCCTGAGTTTGCAACTATAACTCAGCATGGACTTGAAAATTTTAAAGATATGATAATTGACAGCTATGAAGAAAGCTCAAAATCATATCTTTTAAAATCTGAAGATGGAAAGAAGAATGTCAGAGTTACAGAGAACACTTTAAAAGTCCTTACCAGTGATGAGTATGCGAAAAAATCTGAAGGTTATACTCAGGACACTAAAACAGCCGAAAAAATGATAGATTCCCAGTACAATGACTTTTTTCAGCTACGTGATAACTGTGCAAATAACTTCCGTCATAATCTTGCCGTTTTCTGCCGTAAAGAAGCAAACTCTCCGCTGGATGCCTTAAAGGTTGCCAATTCCCTAATTTCTCAAATGTCTAAGGGAGAAAAGCAGAAAACAAAAGAGCTTTTGAATCTTTTACGGAAAGATGGCCAGACAGTAAATGAAGTTCTGATTGAGACTTATCATGAGGCTGTAAAAGAAACCCCATTAAATGAAGATTATATAAAGCATAACCGTTATGAAAAAATGATTGCTCGTCCTATGTACGATGTGCTTTCTACTGAAGGTGAAAAAATCGACCGTGACTTTAATCTGCGGATTGGCGACAGCGTTGATATTACATTTAAGGTTGATAAAAATCATGGCTCTAAGTTTTCTCTGCGAAAAGAATCTATCTACCAGAACTGTAAAATAATTTCTGCCTCAAAAGAAGGAAACATAGTTACTCTTATGGACGGCAATAAATCTTTTTATGATGTTCCCCGTGATACCTTTCTAAAAGAATATGCCCAGAAGCAGAAAAACGAGCACAAAATGGAAAAGAAAGTCCACCGCCAGCACTCTATGCAGATTGAGATAGGAAGATAAAGTAGGACGATTTTGTGAGACTGTGAAGTCTTTGACAGCTACTGTTTCTTTTCTGAATATAAAATACTGCTCGATTTTTTATCAAGGGTTAGTGTTTGAGTTTTCTCTTTTGCCAAAGAAGGCTCCTGTATTTCTTTTACCACAATGCCTACGTTTTAGGAATTTACAGAAAGACTTTCACAGCGTCTAATAAATCTTTAAGTTTATGCGCTGTCCTCGTCAAGTCCGAACATACGCTCGATAAGGTTAAGCTCGTGCTCATATTCTTTCTGCATTTTACTGATATGGAAGCGCTCTGACAGCGGATAGGCTTTATCCAGCTGCTCAATCGCAGCTTCATAAGCCCTGCCTGTGGCAGGAGGCATGGAGTATATCTTTTTATGCCTCGCAATCTCTCTTTCATCAGAGAGGCATCCGCCGTCAAGCCCGCATTTTTCGCAGAACATGTCATCCCTGGAATGTCTTGTACCACAGACCGGACAGCTTATAACCATGGCCGCCTTTCTCTCCTCCTCAGCTTTTCTAAGCTCGCTGATATTCTTGAACTTGGCCATAAGGTTCGGCTCTGCAAAGGACTTGTAGAAATAGCCGTCAAGGCTTGCTTGTTCCCTGCATTTTGTTTTCAGGTATCCGAATGCCCATTCAAGGTATTCCAGAGATTCTTCAGGTGTGAGGCCGAGGGAATTTGCAGAGCTCATGAACCTTGGAACCGGGGACGGCGAGAAATTCACCTGATAACCGAAAAGCTCCGCCAGTTTTTTCTTAATCTGATTTTCAAGTTGAGTCTCTTCTTCTGCTGTGTTTTTTATTCCAGTAGAACTAGCAGTATCAAATTTATTGTCAGATAGATTATTGGGTACAAATTCTTGACCCGCCACGGGTACAAATTCTTGACCCGCGCGGGTCAAATTTTTTGACCCGGTCAAGTTTCTTGACCCGTGACTCTCGCTTTCTGCGGGTACAGTTTCTTGACCCGCAGAGTCAGTGCCGCAGCTCCGTGAATAAGCCGTGTAGTAAAGGCAGAAATGCTGGCCGCCCTGTGCCGTCCTCTTATTGTCGAACACCTGATAGTTTTTAACGTCCTTTTTTATGATGAGCTTCTTTTTTACCAGGCTCTGCAGGACAGTGAGGACAGTCTCCTTTGAAAGATTTGTGTTCTCCATGATATACTTCACGGAGCCGTAGAAGTATGACACCCCGTCCTGACAGAAACCGTGGATTAATGCATATATAATAAGCTCATTGGCCTTTAGCCCGAGCTTCTTCACCATCCAGCCCTGTATGTTGATATAGCAGTCTTTCTCTTCGTTATTGTTTTCCATGCCACAACCTTTTTACTGATTTTCTTCCCATCGTGGAAGCCTTGGATTATCATAATAACTTGATTGAATGTCTTTTCTCATATACAGCCCCTTATTGGCAGATTCTTTTTATAATATCACCAGATACTTGACAGCTCAGGTTTATCTCATCTGCGATTTTGCTTCCCTGCATCCTGGCATTCTGATTCAGCTTCATTCTTTTCTTTGGAACATCAGCAGAAAGCTCTATGCCGCGGTGCACATAATTAGAGAATTCCTTCCGCTGGGCAAATACATCTTCCTGACTTCTCCAGCTGCAGTTTTTTCCCATTTCGTCAATCCTGTCCCATATACGCTCCGCCATTCCCACACGGTATGACTGGCGGAATTTGTACTTTGCATTTTTTCTTATGTTGTTCCGAGCAATCCTGTCTATCGCCTTGACAAGATATGCGTACATTTCCGTGGACATAAAGACATCAAGCTCGCTGCCGAAAAAAATGAATTCTCCTGTATTTACATCTTTGTAATGATAGGTTGCATAAAGTCTTTCCACGGCATTTGCAATTATCGCGTGCCATTCTCTGTGACATTTTGTGGTCTTTACGGATTTTTCCTCAAAACCGCTGAATTCAGAGGTTTTGAGGCTATATCGGGAAATGAGGTCGTCTGCCATTTTTACCGCAAGAACAGCCTCGTTCTCATTCGGAGATTTTGAGAGCGCAAGCAGCTTCTTAATCCGTCTTTTTACAGAATCTATATCAGTACCGCTCATCTTATTTACCTCAGAATCAGGTTCAGCAGCAGGCTCGCTATCCCGATACAGCCGAAGACTATCACAATCCAGTTTTCTGCGGTAAGCTTTCCTTTTACTGCAGGAACTTTTCCTATGAGGACTTTGTTTTCCTTCTCGCACTGGGTGATGAAATCAATGGAGGTTTTCTTTACGGTCTCAAGAGTTTTCTGTGCGCTGTCCGTGAATGTTTTTAGCATCTGCTCACACTGCATTTTCAGTGTCTTGTATTCATTCTCAGAGGCTGCTATGGCATCTCCACGGAATTTCATTATTGACTCTTCTATTAAATTATCAGCAGATTTTAATTCACGGCATTTGTCACTTAAGGTAAGCAGGCTGTCCTTTACGACTTTGTTTATCTCGTCAATTGTTTTTGTGATTGTTGCCCTCTCTTCGTTCAGTTCCCTTTCAAGCAGATATATCTGCCCTTTGTATTCATTGTTCTGGATTTTTAACTCAAGCTCACGGTTGTAATCTATTTCATAGGTGAACTTCTCATTAAATTCCTCAAATTTTTTTGTAAGGGAATTGAACGAAGATGTTACTTCCGTTTGAAATTTATCATCAGATACAGTTTTGTTTTCAAAGCTGTGCTCTATGGAGTCTCTGAGCTCAGAAAGATTTGCCAGTTCTTCTGAAAGTTCTATAATTGCTTTTTCGATTGTAGAATAGTTTTCTTTTTCATAAGGCAAAAGTTCCTGCTTCTGTTTTACAGGCAGCCTTGTTTCTGGAGCCGTGCCTTTAACCTGCAATTTTCCTCCCTGAATGGCCGTTATGTTCTCTGTTTCCGTAGTCTTTGTTTCCAGTTCTAAAGGATTTTCTGTATCTGTCATTATTCTTTCCTATTTTCATTTAAATATGATGTAGAGACTTACACTCTCTAAACTCTTGTTACTTGGCCTTTTTGAAAGTGATATAAGCAAAAAGACCAAGTTTTAGTTTTTAGGCGGATATTCAACTCCGTTTTCAAACCAGCATTCATATTTGTCTATGTTGTCTACAATTGCAGGTGCATTTTCGCAGTGTAAAACTCCGTTGTTCCAGTGCTCAATATGGTTTCCGTCCCTTGTCTCAATTGCAGGGAGCAGCTCTCCGTTTTCATCCGTGTTGTCAGACAATAGTCCGTTCCTGCATCTTATGATGACCTCGTCCATTATGTAGTCACCGTTTGCGATGGTTCCTTCTTCCGTAATAATCCTTACGTGCTGAAAATTCCTGAAATCCTTCATTCAGTTTATCCCCCAAATAATCATTTCTGAAGCGAAATGTTTCGCTAAATTTATTGTGGAAATCCATACGGATTTTCTATATTTATCTTTTTTACAGTTTCATATATCTCTTTTGTCTCAAGGCTGATTTTCTGCAAAAGTTCAGAACAAAAGATTCTTACAAACATACTTGCGTTTGATTCTGACTCTGCAGAAAGTTGTGAAATTGTTTTTTCATCTATATCTAACTTTACTGCTATTTCCATATTGTTAAGTCCTTGCAGCACTTCCAGAAAGTATTATGTAATCTGCTGAAATATAATATTTTTGGCCTACTTTTCCTGCTGTGGTTGTAAAATTCTTAAAGCGCAGGCATCCAAAAATCTCAACTTCCTTTCCTTTTTTTAGAAAAGGCAGAATGTGCATTGCAGCTTCTTTCATAAAATGAACTTCTATAAACATTGGCTCATTTTTCTGGTAAGGAGTGCCTGAATCCTGAAAAGAAAAATATACCAGTGGAGTTTCTGTCCCCTGATTGTTTATTAATGTTGTTTCTGCATCCTTTGCAATTTTTCCGTGAAGAGTTATATAGTTCATTTTAAAACCTGTATTGCCCCTTTTAGTAATATTAATAGCAGGCAGAGCCTTATACTTTTGAATAAAGCCCTGCTTTTCCATCTCCAAAAGCCATATTTGTTATAGCGGCATATATAGCCGGCTGAAAAAAATATGATACTCCCGATAATTCCTATCAAAAGAATTGAAAGATATGTAAAATGGCTGTCTATAAAATAAAGTACCCCCGTAAATATTCTTTTTACAGAAAATAGTATTTTGTTAATCACTGTATGCATATTTACGGAAGCAAGCATTTTATTTTCCTAGAAAAACTGCATTTCATCACCGATGAAAACATCTTCATCTTTCTCGTCATTTTCATAAATTACGTTTTCTGGAAGCTCCGGTATTTTTTCATTTTCCGCTTCATCTTTCTTTCCTGTGAAAATGAGATGAATCTTAGATGTACGGATATAGGTTCTGGATTCATACAGCTTTTTTCCTGCCAGACTGGGGTCGTCATCCCCAATCTGTTTTAAACTCTGCTTCAGGTAGCCCTCAAGGATTAAAGGCTGCCCTTTTTTCAGGTATGAGGCGAATTTCTCGCTGCCTATGAAAGCCGAGCATGGAAAATAATTTGCTTCATCAAAGTAAGTTCCATCCGCATTCTTCTTTGTCTGGTTTACTGCAAGAGTAAATAGAGCAAGCTTTTTTCCGTTTTTTGTGATTTTTAAGACTGCATCACGAGCCAGCCGGCCCTGCAATTTTAAATCATTCATGTCTGACATAGTTTAGTCCTCCATATCTATTTTTTTGAGCGGAACATTGCGCTCATTGTCAGTCTGGTTATTTTTTTTCTTCCAAAACACATTCATCAGTACGCTTCCTGTGGCGAAACCGGTGATGCAGATTACAAAAAAACTTTCAATAATTAATTTCATCATTAATTAGCCCTTGCAGTGTGAGCATACTCCTTAAGGAAATTCTCCAGAAGAGCCTTTTTCTCAGTGGTGAACACTCTGATAGTATAAGTTCCGTTGCTTCTATTGAGGTACATCAACCCGGTCTCCTTTGTTCCTTTCCAGTTAATGGATGCTGGCTTTTTCCCGCCCAATTTCTCTGCATTGTGGATTTTGTAGAGCCTGGTCATACACTTCGTCCCAGAACTGTCCATAAAATCAGCCGGAATCTCGCCACCGTGCTCCTCTGCATAGTCCTCAATATATTTTGCGGCACAGTATTGTGTGCTAACCCATGATTGTGACTTCTTGAACAGCTGGGCAATCTTCTGCTGTGAGAGACCTTCCTTTTTCAGCTGATTGAAAATATCCACAAGTTCCAGTGCCGACATCGCCTTCCTCTGGACATTCTCAGAGACCTGTATTCCTATCCTGTCTCTTATGCCAGGCAGGTCAATTATATTGCACTCTATGAACGGCTCCCCAAGCCTCCGGACTGCCTCCAGCCGCCTGTGACCTGCGATACACTCGTATCCCAGTCCATGCTCAGACTTTGCCACAAGGATAGGGTTCAGAAGCCCGTACTGCTCTATGTTTTCCATAAGCTCCTGGATGGAGTCGTCATGTTCATTCCTTACGTTCTTTCCGCTTCGGATTTTCTCTGTTTCAATCATCTTCATCATTCTCTGCCTCCTTAGAAAACATCAAAAGCTGAGTCAGAGTCTCCGATTTCATTCAAATCTGTTAGGCCTGATTTCTCTGGCTCTGACTCAGCTTCGTCTGACTGCTCAGGCTCTTCAAAAGGCAGGCCAGGACCGTCATACTCTTCCTCAGTGTTTCGTGAATCCTCTTTCAAAGGAAGAGGATTCAGGTCTGTTATTCTCGGGTTTGACAAAAGTTTCTTTCTGAACTCGTTATAGTCATAATCTGATACCGGGTCATCTCCCCTCATCATGGAAAGACCCTTGAAATTATGCTTCGTTTTCGTGCAGAAGATTTGTTCATAGATGTAGGTGTTTGAGACTCCGTGAGTGGCCAGCATCAGGACGTAATTTGCAGCCTGTTCAAAGCCTTCTATGAAGCCTTCCTGATAGCGTCCTATAAGGCGCTTGTCAATCTCACTTTCCTCAGGGGGATTGTAGTATTCGGACATTTCACGGCTTCTTACGGTTACGGAGCGGGGATTCCCGTCAGTGTATTCCAAGGCATCTGAAATGTCATCAGGGTCCTCATCGGATGATTCCTGTTTCCGTGGCTCTTCCTTTGATTTTTCTTTATTCTGCTTGTAGGCTTTGTTTACAGAAAGCTCGCCTGATTCAATTTTTGCCAGGGTCTCTTCATCGGCATTCTCTGATACAGATATTGCTTTTTCTACAGTCCTGTCTGAGACACCGAGAATCTCTGCAATGGCTTCCGATTTTTTACCCTCCGTATTCTGGATAAAATCTGTTCCCATGAGCTTTGACACATTTCTCAGTAACTCAGAGCTTTCAAGATTCCTTCTGTTCACCTGGAGACCAAGCACATATTTATAAGCTTCATCAAAGCCCTCAAATTTGTGCTCATAGTATGGAACAGTCTCATGTCCGGCTTTTTCTAACGCTGCGATTCTTGTATAGCCGTCAATCAGGTAATGATGTACAGTCCCGTCATCATCGGTCAAAGTCCATATATGGACAGGCTGGGAGGCATCAAAACCGTTCTCATTTATGGAGGCGATGATTCTCTCTAAAAGCTCCTCGTCTATTCTGAAGAGTGATTGAAAATCGGGATGAGTCTCTATCTCACTGATTTTGATTGACTTTGAGAGTTTTAAGCCTCCGTCTGCAAATGGGACACTCGCTCCTGCACTTAATATGTTTAATCGTTTTGCCATGAATTCACTCCTAATCAAAAAATCCAAATCCGCCGCTGATTATTACAGTATGACTTTCCTTGCGTGGCTTTGCATATAAATCAAGGATGCCGTCTTTTACTTTCCATCTGTCAAAGTTGTCGTACAGTTTACGTCCTGTGTCAGAAATGAAAATTCCGGAAACACCTTCCTCCCTGCAGATTTTTTCATCAGTAATGTAGGTTCCGAATTCCTCTGTTGTATAGAATCCCTTTTGTATGATTTTTACACGTGTTTGCATATCAGAACCTCTCCACATCGTTTTCAGAATGTGCTATAAGTTTTGCAAGCTTGTTAAAGGCCACGGCAAGCCTCTGGCTGCCAATCATCCTTGAATGAATGCTGACCTTCTCATCAGTCTGCGTATATTTTCGGGTTGCAGGAGTGTTGGGAATCTGAATGTCAAGGATGTTGTCAAATTCACTTTCAAATAAAGCGGCAAATTGTGACTGAATGCTTTCTGGAAATACTGCAAGGTTTTCCTGCCAAAATGTATAATAGATGTACCATTTGGAAACCTGCTCGTTAAGTTCATCATAAAGATGAGAACGTAAAAAGCGTGATGTTGTAAGATTAAAAAAATCAAGCTGAACTGGAGTAAAAATGTAGTCTGCTGCATAAAGGGCGTTCATTACAAGATTGTCATAGGTAGGAGCCGTGTCGATGATGATGAAATCATATTCATCCTTTGGCAAAGACTTTTTTAATACATGATAGTCTATAGAGCGAATGTCAAACAGGCGGAGGCAGGAGGGAACTATATCAATATTAGGAATCCTTGAATGAACTGTGTATCCTTCCGTCGTCCTGTGTGTAAGTGCCTCCGCAACATTCTGTGTCGGAAACTCATCCGCGATTCCCATACAGTAATAGATTGTAGAGGAATTGTTTGTGTCCATATCAAAGAATAATACTTTGAAACCACGGGCTGCCAGGTTGTTGGCGAGCAAGACAGCGTCTGTAGATTTTCCTACACCGCCTTTCATTGATGAAAATGTAATAACCATAATACTTCCTTGGCTCAAAAAACAACAGGAAATCCGCCTGCCCAATAGCAAAATTTCCCTGCTGTTGTTTGAATAAAAATAAAAAAGACTCCTCAAGAGAAACGGTATTTCCTGAAGGAGCCTTTTTACGCCACAAAATGCGGCTAAGTATTCCCGTTTCTATAAATACTTAGCCGTACTTTTCTTCGAGCAACCCGAAAAAATAACGAATTGCCTATATAACGAAAATATCACGAGTTCTTTACAATGTCAAGAGTTTTTGATTTTTTCGCTTAATTTTTTTTAATTGTCATGTAAAAAAGTTTGTGATTTTTTTCACTTTTGGAGATTTAAAAGCAAAATAATGTAAGAATTGGTGTTTTTTTGAGAAATTTACTCCGTTGGAAAAAGTCGTTGAACATGACGAGGTAGAGCGAAACGTTTCGCTCTAAAAATGAGGCCTGATAATCTACGAATCCTGGGAAGAAACTAGGCTCCTTTTTGATAGTATTCCAGTTCCTTGTAAACTTCTCTGTATTTTGGTTTTGCGTTCTTCAGGAAATATTCTTCTATGAGTTCTTTCCAGACTTCTGGCATATCGCCTGATGTATCTGTTTCAAGTAGTTCCACTTTGTAATGGGCATTAGATTTTTCTGGTTCACACCACAAGCCGCCTTTGATAGACATACAGATTTTTACTTTTTTGTCAGCAAGTTCCTTACAAAAAAATCTATACCCCTTCAAATTAAAAACTCCACCCTTATCAACTTTGCCTATCGTAATAAGCTTCAGGTGCTGGTTAATTTGTTCCATATCGGCCTTGACAAATGCAGATTCAGAACTTTTTGCTTTTACTGAATATTTTTTATTGAACAGCTTTATATATTCAGGAAGAAGATTATTTGCTTCTTCTATTGTTTTTACTCCATGAAGCCATAACCAGAAAGGAAGCTGATTTTGTAATGTCTGCCACATCCGCTCTACTCTTCCTTTTGCCTGCGGGCTGTTTGCAGGAATCAGTTCAACTCCAAACTCTTTCATAATCCTTCCAAATTGAGTTGGCTCATCGCTAATCTTTCCATCTCGTATTGTGTAAAATACTTGAAGCTTGTCTGTGTAAAGAGCTTCTGGAATTCCATATACATTTGCCATTGTCCTAAAGCATTCATGATAACCAAAAGAGCATTCGTTTTTTGTCATATATAGAGACAGTATTTCTCCTGTTGCATCATCAATGAATCCATGAATGCATTCTTTATGGTTGTTTCTAAACCAGTCATGTTCTGATCCATCAACCTGTACAAGTTCACCTGCTTTTTCTTTTCTGCTCCTGGAGAGATGAATAATTTTATCTTTGCATTTTGATGTTCTTGGTGAATTGTAATTACAGTCCTGCCTTAAAATTTTTTTTACATAACTCACAGAAACTTTAATGTCATACATTTCTTCAAGCAGAGTCGTAAAATATGCGTAGGATATTCCCCATAGCGTTTGACCGTCAATTTCAGTGTTTAAAAAGATTGTTGTTATTCTTTGACGCAATATTTTATATTTATCGTATTCATGTTTTTTCCCACAATTACCATGAATAAAAGCTTTGTCACCGAACAGCTTATATGCAGCAAGTTTGTATTCAATGCACCTTTGCGTAACACAAAGTTCTAATGCAGCCTGTTTTGTAGAAATCTCTTTTTTGATAACTCTTTCTATAACAAACTTGTATGCAGTTTGCCTGTCGTCTAATTCAGTCTTTTTCATATCCTAATCCTTCGTAAAAATAAATTGGAGCGAAATGCTTCGCTCCAGTAACCTAATAATTCATTTGCTCTATGTGCTGGTTTATTTTACAAACTCAAGCTGTATCTCTCCTTTTGAATCAAGAAAGAGCTTTGCCTTGTATTCATTTCCTGTTTTTTGAGATATGAAACTTTTTGCACCTGTGTGTTTTCCCGAACACAGAGCTGAAACATCTTTTTGAGATAACTTTGTATTTTTATAATTTTCCCAGATTTTATACTGACAGCCCTCTTTATAGGCTGAGCAGTACCAGTTTTTATATCCGTTTTTTGTAGTTCCAAAATACATGGGCTTTCTACATAGTGGACATAGAATTTGATTTTCTTCCTGTAATTTATCTATATTGAACGGAAACTTCACGGCTCTTGTAACAAAGTTCTTTAAATTTATTTCAAAAAGTTCAGGGTTATCGTCCAACTCTTTTTCCCAGTTTGTTGTTTCAGAAACATCGGCTAGAGTTTTGATTGAAGAGTTTCTGACAGCCTTTATAACAGTTCTTCCTAATGGTGTAACAAGTATGTTTTTCTTTTCGATTTTTATATATCCGTTTTCAGCAAGTTCTGGAATAAAGGTGTGTCGTGTTGCCTGAGTACCAAGCCCTACGAGCTTTCCTTTTTCTTCATCTTCGCTTTTAGGATTTTCCATAAAAGAAAGAATACTTGCCTCATTAAAATATTTTGGAGGCCTAGTCCATTTTTCAACTTCTTCAACTGATGTACAAAATAGATTGCTCCAGTCGATATTTTCTAAACTTTGATTTTCTTCACTTTCATTATCTTCTTTTTCATTGGAGCGAAACGTTTCGCTCGGAATAAGTTTTTTCCAGCCTTTGTCTATCGGCTGACTTCCAGAAACTTTATATGTGTTGTTATTTACTTCCAGAAAAACTGTCTGCTTGTTGTAAATGTACGGCCTTGCAAAGGCAATTTTGAATCGGCTCAAGATAAGATTAAAAATCTGCCTTTCCTTTTCATTTGCCATTGAAGGAAGTTCCTTTAGTGGAATTAGTGCATGGTGAGCTTCCAGTTTTGCATCATTAAAACAGCGTTTGTTATTTAATGAAATATCTGATATTTTTAATGCCTCAGAAAAATCTGCATGACGGCCTGCAAAATCCTGATAAATCTTTCTTACAAGCTCCACATTTCCACTGCCCATAACTTTGGAAGGAGTTCTTGGATATGATACACATTTATATTCTTCATAAAGCTTTTGAATAATACTTAATGTTTCATCAGCAGAAAATCCGTAATATTTAAAAGCCTCTTTTTGAAGTGCATTAAGATTATAAAGCTGAGGGGCTGGAGTTTCTTTCGTCTCGGTTCTGTTTTCTTTTACAATGACTTGTTTATCAATATCTGTTTTTAGGCTTGTGACGTAGCTGTTATCTTTAAATTGACTTTTGTTATCATCACCTATATATATTCCTTTGCAGGCAGGGGCGAAACGTTTCGCTCCAAAATCTGCATAAAATTCAAAGTATTTTTCACTTCTAAAATTTTCAATCTGGGAACATCGTGTTTCTATTGCCGAAAGCAAGGCTGTTTTTACACGGCCTATGGAAAGCTTTCTATTTGCAGCTACAGAAACATACCTGGTAAAGTTCATTCCACAAAGCCAGTCGGCGTGTTGCCGAGCAAAGCCATTTTTTCCAAGAATATTATAATCTGACAAAGGCTTTGCATTTCTTATTCCTTCCTGTACGACTGCTTTTGTTAATGCCTGAGAAACCCAGAATCTTTTTATTTTTGAAAAATCAGTTATCCCTGAAAGCTCAAGACATTCTCTTGCAATAATTTCGCCTTCCCGGTCTGCATCAGTTGCAATAAGAATGCTGTCTGATTTGTGTTTTTTCAATAGTTCCAGTACAAGCTTTCCTTGAGCTTTAGTACTTTGATTGAAATCGTAACTGAACTTTTGAGGTATGCAGGGTATCTCTTTCCAGGACTTAAATCGTGCATCATAAAAATCTGGATCCTGCAGGCGGAATAGATGACCAACACAGTAAACAATTTCTGTGCCGCCGTCTGAATAATAGCCCTGTTTTTTTGGGCAATTCAGAGCCAAAGCAAAATCATTTGCTACAGAGGACTTTTCTGTGAGTATAAGCATTGTGAATCTCCTTTGGGCAGGCGGTTCAATATTAGTCTTGTACAAATTAAAATAAAAATCAAGAGTAATCTAGAAAGAAGTGTTTCGCTCGTAAAATATGAATATATTGTAAACCCTTGAATATTGAGCAAAAAAGCGAAACGTTTCGCTCAAAAAGTAATTATTGAAAGAAGTAAAACTCTCTACTGACCTTTACGGCAAGATAAAGAAACGTAGACATTCATATTTTCTACTATATAAGCATAGTAGACGGTCAGTAGTGTTTGTGGACGGTTTTGTTTTTCTTCTATATTAGCAATGTAGACAGATAATTATTTTATCGTTCAAATTTTCAAAATTGTATAAAATACAATGTTAATATTGACAAAGCAGCAGTCTGGTAATACTATCTTAAATACATTAACAATATATTCATATTTATACAAAATAAATATTGAGTATATCAATACAGGTTTTGATTACATTAAACCTAAGCTAAAGAATAGGCATATAAAAAATGAAAAAAATGACTCATACAGATTTATGTGAGCTTACTGCAAGGAAATATGTTCAAACATTTGCTCTTTGGGAAGTCAAAGGCAAATGGGAAAATCCCGATGTAAAAACCTGGAACAGCTCAGGCAGAAGCACGATATATGAGATAAAAATGTCACGCTCAGATTTTCTTGCGGATTTCAAGAAGAAATGCAGACAAGAAGACCATAAAAAAGCAGGTTGCAGATTCTTCTATGTCTGCTATGGGGATTTCATTAAGAAAGAAGAAGTACCTGATAATTGGGGATTGATTTATTATATCAATAAAAAGTTTAAGATAATTAAATATCCTTGCGGTAATTTGTGGGATGATAAACCAGACAGAGATTTACAAGGCGAAATTATAATGCTTGTAAACTACATTTTATGCAACAAATATTTTAATCAGCAGAGATTTTGTTTTAATAAAAGATATAAACGCTACGAAAGGGGATGAATAATTTATGTTTTACTTTAAAGCTTTTGAAACTGACTTTGAACAAGTAAAAATCGGTCCCATTGGAAACTTTATCAAGGAAATAAATAATCACAGCTGCTATAAAATAGCAGAACAGCTTCTTTTGAATCTTGCGGAAAAAAATAAGGAAAGTGCTGTAGTAATACATAAGTTAGATTATAAAACGGTTGAAATTAATTTTGAAGAAATAGAATTATCAGAAAAAGAAATCAAAGCTTTTCATATGCTTGGAAAAGATAAAGTTGCTCTTATTGAAAAAAGTCCAATAATAATAAGATTGAGTTTTACTTTTAAAAGCGCAGAGCATATGGAAGAGGCTCTTGAACTTTGCATGCGTAAATACCGCTATATCGGTTATAACAAAAAGTATGCCAATTTTATGGAAACAGGATGGATAAAACAGCAGAAACAAAGTGAATATATACTTACCTACAAAGCACCAGAAAAAATATTTTTTCAACCTGGGAACACAAAAAGTTTTCCGGCAACAATCACATCATTGTATATTATTTGTAATAATATTGATGATATTGAAAGAGAATATGCAAAATATTTTGTAAAGTCGCTGCTTGAATACCTGAGTGAAATTACAGGTTCAAAAATATATCTTGATTTATTAAAGGAGAATACCTCTAGGGAAGAAATATTAAATCCATGCCGATTAAAAATCACTGAACTGAAAGATTTCAGGACAAAGGAAGAATT
>JAFUYH010000024.1 GCA_017470605.1 Treponema sp. | reverse complement strand
GTCCGCCATTCTAGGATAAGAGCAAGCTCTTATCTTGCCATTCGACTTGCATGCTTAAGACGCGCCGCCAGCGTTCGTTCTGAGCCAGGATCAAACTCTCCATGATTATTTCAAAACCCCGAAGGGTATTGATTTCATAAATAAGTTCAAACCCAACTTTTTATAGTTGAATTGATTAGTTCAGTTTTACATAACAAAACTGAAAAGAATGTAGTCAATTTTCAGAACAAAAACTAACGTTTTTGTATGAACCTTATTTGTTCTATTCTTTCCTTCCCTGTGCTGTCAAAAAACTTTTGTTTGTTTGTCGCAACTCAGTGTTGCGACGGTGATAGGTAATATATACCTAGATAAAAAAAGTGTCAACAACTTTTTTAATTTTTTTTGAAAATTTTTCACTTTTTTTAATTTTTTTTGAAATTTCCCAAAATTCTGGGGTTTAGAAAGCTTTTTATTCCGAAAAGCCGAAAAAGTGTGCTAAAATTAGTTAAAATCACGTTAAAAAAGGGGAGTTTTTCGCATGAAATTCATTTTTCCGGAAAATTTGTACACTGATGTACGAATTGAAGACAAGAAACAAGCCTGGTACCAGATGCAGGACGAGGAAGTTTTAGGTAATGGGGAGGCATGCATTAAGGGTGCAAAGATACGCATTTTTGACGGCAAGCTCTGGTATACTGCAGAAACCAATGATATTGATAATATCCAGGAAAAGATTGACGAACTTGCTAAACTTGCATCTCCTAATCCTAAGATTCTGGAAAATCCTATTGTAAAAAATTTCAATGTAAATAAAGCAAGCATCCTGAAGTTCCAGGGAAAGAATAATCTTAGAAATCTTACTAAAGAAGACCGCGAAGGAATTGTAAAAAACTACCGCAAGAAATGCATTGATAAAGCAATTGAAGAAATAAAAGTTACTCACGCCAACTTTTGGTACACCAGTACTATAAAAGAATTGTACACAAGTAAGGGAACTGAAATTATTCAGGATTATCAGAGAGCCTGCATGAATATGTGGTTCCAGATTTCTGGTAAGGATAATATTACTTATGGCGGTGGAGAGCAGCTCTGGGCTTTTGATTTTAACGGCTTAAAAGGACGTGAAGAGGAAATCATAGAAAAACGAGACCGTGCCCTTGATTTTGCAAAGAACAATGTTGCTGTGGAACCGGGAGAATACGTTTGTGTACTTTCTCCGAGTGTTACAGCAGTCTTTACTCATGAAAGCTTTGGTCACAAGAGTGAAGCTGACTTTATGCTGAATGATAAAACAATGCGCGATGAATGGACTATGGGTAAACAGGTTGCAAATCCTAAGGTTTCAATTGTTGATGAAGGAGATAGTCTGCATCACGGATACTGTCCTTATGATGATGAAGGCAACAAAAAGAAAGAAGTTTATCTGATTAAGGACGGAATCTTGAGTGGAAGGCTTCATGATGCAAAGTCTGCGGCAATTCTTGGAGAAGAGCCGACAGGTAATGCCCGCGCCCAGGATTACAACTGTTCGCCGATGGTACGCATGACTAATACTTACATGCTGGCGGGGCCTGATAAGCCGGAAGATATTATAAAAGATGTAAAGGACGGGATTTATGTTTACGACTGGAATTACGGAACGGGAAATTCTACCTTTACGATTCAACCGCAGAAATGCTACAGAATAAGGGATGGAAAATTGTGTGAACCGCTACGCGTAAATGTTGTGACAGGAAGTGTTTTTCAGACTCTCTTTGATATTGATGCAGTTGGCGATGATTTGCAGTTCTTTAGCGGCACCTGCGGCAAGAATGGTCAGAGTATGCCGACAGCAACGGGCGGCCCTACAATCAGGGTGAAGAAGTTGACGATTAATTAAGACCGGGTTAGCGATGGGAGCGGCAGCGAAGCTGGCCACCGCAGGCTGAACTTGTTTCAGCCGAGGAGGCTGGAGCGAAAGCGGAACCGCGGACGTAGCGACCGGCCATGGAGCAAAGCGGAATGGACGGGAACCTCCAAAAACAAATGAGGATTAAAATGAAAAGAGAAAAATATATACATACTGGTGTTTATTCTGAGGTGAAAATTACAGAAAACGAGATTGTTTCGTTTGATAAACATGATTCAACAACAACTTCGTTCAGAGTTTATGAAGATGGTTTTGTGGGAGTTCATTATCAGCAGGGAAAGATGACGGACGAAGAAGGCTTTGAAAAGGCGGAGAAAAATCTGGAACTTAAGCGCCCCTACCCTTTTGAACTGGAAAGCGGTGTAAGGGAACTGGACAAAAGAGAAAGGCTTTTGACGGATTTGGAGCTGATGAAAAAGGCTAAGGCTGAGCTTGCATATCTGCGTAGGGCTCACCCGGATTTTACTTTTAGCGGAAACTTTTTTGCCCAGACATATTTTGAGCAGCAGAAAAACAGTGCTGGCATGGATTATCAGGTGCGGGACGGGCACAATGGGGTCGGCATTATTTTTAAGCACAAGGATAGTAAAGATCTGGATGACGGATATTTTTCTTTGAACTTTAGAAGGGGATTTTCTTCGAAAAAGTTCCGGGAGATGGCTGATAACTATCTGACTAATTTTACAAAAATGGTTGAACTGCCGGATGAACTGATTATCATGATGCCGGAATGGAATCTGAACGGTAAGCTTTGCGAAAGTCTGAATGCTGAAAAACTTGCTCTGGGCACTTCTCTGCTGGCCGGAAAAATTGGCGAGAAAGTTTTTTCTGAAAAGCTGACTATTTATCATAATGTTGCCAAAAAGAATATCTGGATGTCCCCTTTCTGGGATGCCGATGGAATTGTTCATAAGGGTGATAAACTTTGCTATATCAGAAATGGAAAAATTCTGCGGGGTTATGCTGATAAACGTATTGCGGAAAAATATGGGGTTGAATGCACTGGAAGTGCCGCTCGTGAATACAGTGATATTCCAAGAAACGGCTGGGTAAATTTTAGAATTACTCCTTTGAAGAAGAGTCCAAAAGAGATTCTGCAAGAGCTTGGCGGTAAGCTGGCTGTTCTACCGGTTCAGTACAGCGGTGGCGGTTTTAGCGCAACTGGAGAGTACGCTATGCCGGTGCAGATGGGATATCTGACGGACGGAGAAAAGATTCTGGGGAGAGTGCCACCCTTTACAATGCGCAGCAGCATGTTTGATATTTTTGGCAAAGACTTTATTGGCGTTGCAAAATATATGTCGCTATGGAATGCAAGCATGATGCTGGTGCGCATGGAAAAGGGGAAACTGTAAAGAACTGTTAATTATGCTGTAGGCCTGTAAAAAAGGGCGCGAGCGGAGCAAGATTGAAAAGTCATTCCAAAGCCGGGGCGAAAGGCCTTTTTTACAGAGTTTTAGAACGTCTTAACAGTTCAATGCAGGTGCGGCCGTTGTGGTAGCTGGTTTTCCAGTTGCCACCCTTGTCTTCGTTCTGGAGCGGAGTGCCGTCTGGGGCAACTGCGTTCCACCATTCACCGTGTTCGCGGTCTATCTGATGATTTTGAATCCAGTCCCAGTTCTGAAGGACGGCCTGTGAGTATTTATTTTCGCCGGTCATTTCCCAGGCATTATAAAAGCCGTTGATTGATTCGGCCTGATTCCACCAGACGCGAGTTCGGTCGCGGCGGTTTGGCGGCAGGAGGAAGTTTTCCATACAGCCGTTTTCGTGATCGAAACCTTCGTCTAAGGCAACCTGAGCTACGCGGATTACGGTATCTCTGATTTCTGATTTTAACTCTTCATCTTCAAGTTCGCAGGCGGCTTCCCAGAGGAGCCAGCTGGCTTCTATATCGTGGCCATAAGAGATTTCTTCTGCGAGTAAGTTCCAGTTCATATCAAAGAACATTCCAAGATGGGCATTTGGCTGCAGGATTTTGTCTACAGTGATGCGAACAAGGTCTGCAAGGGAATCTCCGACTTCTGCACGGATAGCTTTTGCATCCGGGAAGACTACTGGAAGTGTGCGATAGAGGTTTGTGTAGGCTTCCATTACGTGAAGGTTTGTGTTCATGGATTTAGGGCAGTTCATGTCTTTTGGAGAGAGAATCATGTCGTTGGTCTGAGACCAGTCGCGGGCCCGGGCTTCTACGTAGCCGCCGGCTTCTAGGTCGCGAGCGTGGGTTTCCAGAAGGTTGAAGAGGTCAAGGGCAAGGTTCATGGCTTCTTCATTTTTAGTTGCAGCGGCGTATTCGGAGAGGCCGTAACAGCAGAAGGCTTCGCCGTAGATTTGTTTTTTGCTGACTTTTGGGGTACCGTCGGGGAGGACTGACCAGTAAACGCCGCCATTTTCGCGGTCCCAGTATTTTTGAGTGATGGTCTGGTAGGCGAAGTCGGCCATTGGCAGGTAACGGGCGTCGTGAGTGAGGCGGGCAACTGCGCTGTAGGTCCAGAGGAAGCGGGAGGTCATGACGATGGAACGTTCTTTTTCTGAGTTCGGGGAGTTTTCGTTGTCGATTGCGCCGAAAAAGCCTTCTTTGCCGGAGCGGGTGTCGCGGGCGTGGGCTTCCCAATATGGAAGAATGTCGTTAAAAAGTTCGTTTTTGATTGACTGGTAAAAATCTGGGGAAAAAGGTGCCTCTGATGTTGAGTTTGTTGTTGCGTTCATGTTGACCTCGCTTGTGTGCCGGGCGGCGGTGTGCGGGCAGTGTGCACGCAGTGCGCTGTATGCGCTGTGCGGGCAGTGCCGTCGCCATGCAGTTAAAGTAAAATTAAGTAAAGATAACTTAAATTTACTTTAATCTTAATACTGAGGGGGAGAGATGTCAAGGCAGATTTTATTGTGCAACTTTACAATGCGCCTGCCCTGCTGTAGAGCATGGAAGGGCGGCCGCCGGTGCTGTAATTTATGTCGGCACGGATGTCGCCGCGTTCCACCAGGTAGGTCATATAGTGGCGGATTGTTACGCAGGAAAGCCCCACGTCTTCGGCAACTTTATCGCCGGAAATCCAGCCGGAATGGTCTTTGAAATATCCGAGGATGAGGTCCAGGGTCTTTTGCTGGATGCCTTTGGGGAGTTCTGCGGCGGCTGAGGACTGGGAGCCGGAGCGGGCACTGCCTGCGGAAAGGGGGCCTGCTGAGCCGGAGGAAATGAGGCTGTCTACATAGCTCTGGTCTATTACGCTTGGCGTGGTTCTGCGGGCATGAGCCTGGGCGGCAAATTTTTCGAGGGCGACCTGAAAGCGTTCATAGGCAAAAGGCTTGATGAGGAAGTCCAGAACTCCAAGGTGCATGGTTTCTTCCAGGGTAGCGGGATCGTTGGCGGCGGTGACCATGATGACTTCGGAAGCAATTTTGAGTTCGCGGATTTTCTTGAGGGTTTCGATGCCGTTCATGTAGGGCATGAAGACGTCAAGGATGATGAGGTCGGGGGTACACTGGGGAGCCGGGGAACTCTGGGCGGGGAGGCTCGGGGTACTAGGAGTGTCTGGGGTGCCAGAAGCGGGAGAGTCGCAAGAGGCGCCGGTCAGAAAATCTATGGCTTCCTGTCCGTTTCTGCAGGATTTTACAACCGAGAAATCTGGATTCTTGCAGACATACTGCTCGTTTATCATGGCGACCATGGGGTCGTCTTCTACGATTAAAACTTTGAATTTTGGAGAATCCATGCTAGAGCGCCTCCTTTTTTATTGTGACCATAAAGACCGTACCCAGTCCGACCTGAGATTCAAATGAAATTGTACCGCCAAGGCTTTCTACAAGCTGCTTTGTGTGATACATACCGACCCCGCGGCCGGTTCCCTTTGTAGAAAAGCCGTTTTCAAAGATGCGCTCCCCTATTTCCTGAGGGATTCCGCAGCCGGAATCCTGTACTGTAATGAGTAACTCGCCCGGTTTTGTGAAAACTCCGAACACGAGTTCCCGCGGGCGATTCATGTTCTGGGAAAGGCCGCCCAGAGAGCCGGTCATCATGTTCATGGAATCAAGGGCATTGTCTATGAGGTTGCCCGCAATTGTGACAAGGGCTTCCGACGGTACGAGAATGTCTGAGGATTTGAAGCGGCTGCCTTCGCGGAGAATGAACTTGACGTTACATTCGGAAGACCGGGCTATCTTGCCGATGAGCAGGGCGGCGAAGGAGGCATTGTCTACGGCGGCCATAACCGCACTGAGTGTCTGACGCTGGATAATCGAGATGTTTTCTATATAGGAAACTGCCTTATCATATTCACCAATCTGTATTAAGCCCAGAATTACATGAAGTTTGTTGGTAAAATCGTGATTATTGGCCCGCATTGAATCTACAAGGTACTTGGTGCCAGAAAGTTCTTCCATCAGTTTTGTGTATTCCGTGCGGTCATGAAGGATGGCGACCGCTCCACAGACAATTCCGTTGTCCTTTACAGGAAGGCAGTCCAGCATAATTTCAGTTCCGTCTTCTGTTTCTTCCTGCATGGCAAGGGCTGGAGTTCCAGACTTCATAACGCCAGAGAGGAACTTTTCTGTAAAGACTTTCTGTTTAATCAGGTTCAGCTTTTCATCTTCAGCATTGCAATTCAGAATGCTGCGGGCGGTTTTGTTTACAAACTGAATGTCGTTTTCGGTATCAACGGCGATAATTCCGTCAGAAATGGATTCAAGAATGTTATCGCGGATTTTGAACATTGAAGAAAAGGTGTCCGGCTCATATCCCAGAAGGCGTTTTTTGAGTTTTCGGGAAAAGACGCGGCAGATGGAAATTTCAATAAGGATTGCGGCGATTGTAACGGACAGAAAAAGCAGGACGATTTTATAGGTAACGGAGCGGATTGAAGTTTTTAAGGCGACCGTCATAAGAAAGCCGATATACTGGCCGTTTTCATCATAAATGGCTGAATAAGAGCGGCGCTGGGGGCCGGAAGGTCCGATATCACTTTCTGTATAGAAACCTTTTTTATGGCTTGAAAAGTCCGGGTGGGTTCCGTCGTATTCAGTTCCGATTAAATCATGATTTGTGTGATAAAGACGGATATTGTTGCTTCCTACTATGGAAATAACGTCTACATCTTCAAGTTCCATTCCGATGGAATCCATGCAAAGGCGCAGTTCCTGCCGCGGCTTTTTGCGCATAAAGCCGTAGATTCGGGTAATCAGCTCTGCAGTATCCTGCAGGTTCTGATCAAAGGCATTGTCATTTGCATTTACATTTACAAAGGCTCCCCCCAGACTGAGCAGGATTGTAATCACAATAATAAGGATAAGATGAACCCGCTGTATTTCGTGGCGGATTATATTAAGGCTGCTGTTCTGTTTTGATTTTCTGATTTCTGCTTTCATTTCAAGTTTTCTATGCTCATTATAGTGCTTTTTAAAATAATTATGCACTTTTTGGGGGACTTTTGAAAGTAAAAAAAGTGGCGGAAGGAAAAAGAATTTTTCTTTCTTTCAAAAAATTGAATTATTTTTGGGGAAGAGTATGATGTGAGCATAAGTTGAAAACACAGGGCGCCTGACAGGCGGCCAAATCTGCGAAGCAGATTAACACAGGAGTAAGATAAAATGAATTTAGCACACCTTTTTGAAGCTGCAATGTTGGTATGTTTTGGTTTCTCATGGCCATTAAACGTTATGAAAGCATATAAAGCCAGAACTGCAAAAGGAACAAGTCTTCCTTTCATCATCCTTATTATTACGGGATATATCGCAGGAATTGCGGCAAAAATCATAAACGGTCAGTTCAATTACGTTCTTGCAGTTTACTTCTTGAACCTTGCTATTGTAATGACAAACGTATTTGTATACATCAGAAATAAAGCTTTGGATAAAAAGGCTGAGGCTAAGGCTACTCTTAGATTCAGCAGTGCAGATATTAAGAATGCTGTAGAAAAGGAGGACAATATGACAAACTACACTAATTCTTTGGATGAAATTATCAACAGACCTGCTAAAGCAGTGGAAAAGAAGAATGCCGTTATTCTTATGGGCGGAAGTTTGGACAAAGACATTCCTGTTAGCACTCTTGCTAAAGACTTTAGCTTCAACTTTGACATCTATAACAAGAGTTCTTCTGCACTTTCTGCAGCTAATGCATCAGATTACTTCCAGAAGAGCATTGCACCTTTGGCTCCTGAAGGAATCCTTATTCACATCGGCGAAAATGACCTTGTTTCTTTCAAGAGCGATTCTACTTCATTCGATGAAAATTACTTAAAGCTGATTGAAAACATCAAGGAAAACAACCGCAAATGCCGCATTGCACTGGTTGGTCTTTCAAACCCTGCAAACGACAAAAATGTTGACCTTATGAACGCTCACATCAAGGCTATTGCTGAAACTGAAAAGGTTGGATTCTCTAACATCAACAATGCAAAACTTTGGAATCCGGAAGCAACAAAGGCCGCTTCTGCCTTTGCTTACGACATGGGCTTGAAGGTAAGAAAGCCTCTGCTTGACGTTGCAGAAATCCTGTACAGCTGGGCTTACAAAAATCAGCCGGAAGTTATCGTGGAACCAAGTCTGGCAGGCTAAAAGCTGCGCTGCGAGGCAGAAATGCCGGGGGCTCTGGGGGCGCGAGGCGCCTGGGTGCACTGGGTACAAACAGGGCACTGGGGTGCCGGGGGCTCTGGGTGCAAGCAGGGCACCGGTGGCGCGTATGCGCGGGGGTGTGCTGGGGCACACAGGGCACTGGGGGCGCGAGGCGTCTGGGTGCACTGGGTACAAACAGGGTGCCGGGGGCACACCTGGCGCGGGGCTCGCATAGCGCTGCCACTGGGAGCTCGCGAGGCTCCTAGTGTACACAAGGCGCAGAGCGGGGCTCGCATGGCGTTGCCACAAGGGGCTCGCGAGGCTCTTAGTGTACACAAGGCGCGGAGCAAAGCTCGCATGGCGTTGCTTTGAATATGCCGCGGACTTTTTCATACCTCTACGGGAGGCACTCTGCAAAGGGTGCCTCTTTTTTTTGTTCTACGCGCGCATGGATAGGGCGACTGGGTGGTAGGTGGGGGAGAGGACTCTGGCGGTGTGAGAAGGCTCTGGCGGAATGTGCGCTGGGAGAGGGGCACTGGTGCGAGCGATTTTCTGGGGATAGGCTATTCTCTGGGGGGCGAGTCTGTAGCAGTGGCTCTGCAATGGGCTGTCTGATGAGATAATTGGTGGGAAAACCGCATTTACACAGGCGTGTGACGAGAAAGCGGGAATGTGGTAGAATGAAAATATGAAAAAGACAAATGCAATGAGAATTTTAGACGGTCTTGGGATTGAATACGAGGCTGAAGAATATGATGATGACGGAGAACACGAACTGGCAAGGGGTGCTGCAGGAAGAATGGCCGAAAAACTTGGCGTACCTGCGGAAACTGTATTCAAGACGATTGTAATGAGGACTGACACTAAGGAAATCTGCGTGTTCTGCCAGAGCGCGGTGAATGAGATAAACCTGAAGAAGGCGCGCGCGGCGGCGGGTTGCAAGGAAATTGGACCTGTGAAGCCGGAGGAGCTGCTTGGAATTACCGGTTATGTGCGCGGCGGCTGCACGCCGCTGGGGATGAAAAGAAAGTTCAGGACTTTTATTGATGAGACGGTGATTTTGCATGAAAAGGTCTGCATTAGCGGCGGGCAGCGCGGAGTGCAAATTAAAATAAAACCAGATGATTTGATTCGCGCCACAGAAGCTACGGTTGTGGATTTGGAATTGTAGATTTTTTTAAGGAAGCTCCCGAAAGGGTGCTTTTTTTTATTATTTTTTTTAATTTTTTGGTAAAAATGACATATTCTGGCCATTATATATATGAAGAATGATTTTTTATGTGGTAAGGATGCTGCGAACGGCGGGAATTTAGCTTATAAGATGGCAAGAAGAATTGTTTTATAAGACAGGTCTGATTTCAAATTACGCTTGTTTTGAAAATTGGCTTATAAAGAGGCAAGAATTATTGTTTTTATAAGCCAAAAAGTGATTTCAAATTTTGCTCGTTTTGATTTGGGGCTTATAAAGTAGATTTATTTTTTGTTTTATAAGCCTGAGAGCCAGAAAACCCCAGCGGGGCACTTGGAATAACATAAAAAATCAAGTCGCAAGACAGCAAAAATGAGGTAGCAGGCTTATAAGGTTGAACTTTTATGAAGTTTTATAAGCCCCATTTGAAAACAAGCTGTTTACAAAAATAAAAATCGGCTTATAAAAATGACAAAATAGTCTGTCTTATAAGCCAGAAATGAAAACAAGGGGGATTTTCCATGTATTCAGACAAAATAGAACAACTTTCGCCAGATAATCTTACAGAAAAGCTTAAAAGCAGGCAGGAAGAACTAAGTATCATACTCAACAAAAAGCTTCGCGCAATAAAAAATGCACCAGAAGGGCACCTGCGCATTGCACAGGCGCACAATGGCAAGAAGATACAGTACTTTCACATCACAAAAGCTGGCGACACAAAGGGCACTTATATTCCTCATAACCAGCATCTGCTTGCAAAACGCCTTGCGCAAAAACAATATGACCAGAGCCTGATAAAAGTTCTGCACTGGCAGATTGCGGCGCTAACTAAGTTTATTGCAAAAAGCGAAAAACAAATAGAAAATCTTTACGATAAACTTTGCTCAAGCCGCCGCGAACTTATAACGCCAGCCACATTGCCTTATGAACAGTACATCGCAGCCTGGAAAAGCGTTCAGTGGGAAGGACACTCTTTTTCGCCAGACCAGCACACCTACACCACAGCCCGCGGCGAAGTGGTACGCTCAAAATCTGAAGTAATCATTGCAGACACTCTAGCGCGCCACAAGGTTCCCTACCGCTACGAGTTCCCGCTCACCCTCAAAAACGGCAATACAATCCACCCAGATTTTCTCTGTCTGAACGTGCACACCCGCAAAGAGTTTTACTGGGAACATTTTGGTCTGATGGATTCGCCGGATTACATGGAAGCAACCCTGCAAAAGCTTAAGGCCTACAACGAAAACAGCATTCTCCCGGGGAAAAATCTGATTTTTACGATGGAATCTGCAAGCTGCCCGCTGAACACCAGGCAAGTTGAAAATTTGATAGAGGCGTTTTTACTGTAGAATAAAACGGTAAAAAAGATGCAAGAAAAATTTCATTTTCATATATTCATATTGCAAAAATGTTAAAAAGCACCAAATTGCTTCACAATTTGATGCTTTTATTGGCTATATATTTACAAAGAAATTCACCAAGATTCCTATCAATAAGACTGGAAGCAAAAGAAATCCTCCACAAATAAAAGCCAGAACAGGAGATTTTCTAATCATTCCATCTAAAGACAATGCTTCATTATTAGTATTTTTTAGTTTTTTTTTTCACCACTATCTATACTATTTTCACCTGCGTTTTCATTATTATTTCTTTTTTCTAACTCATTTGCTACTGCAGAAGCGTAAGCTTGCTTTTTTGAAACAATCTTGGCCCCTATAGGAAAAATAATAAATTTTGCAGCTTTACAATATACAATCCCTGCAGGAATACCAATTATAGTAATAAAACTAGCTATTCCTAGAATAATGTATAAAATTGCAAAAATAATTCCAATAGGAACCCAAATAATATTTACGATTAATCCACCTACTTTACGAATCGCAGAAACATTGTTTGCCCCCTTTAATTCAGTTTCTTTTATAATCTCTTTTCCAAAAGGAAATGCACATAATTTAGCAAACTGAACTAATGACTTTGCTATAGGAATACCAACTATAGTTATTGCAAATATCGCAGCAACAAGCAAATATACTATAGCCTGCCACCATCCAAAAATAATAAACCAAATTAAATTAAATAAAATCATACTTACCCTCTTTCTTATTGTGTCAACTGACTCTTCACTACATCAGTTACCTTTACAAGTGCTTGATCAATCACCTCATCAGTAACTTTCTTAATAAGTTCTTCCGAATTTGGAATTTCATTCTTGATATTTTCTAAAGAATTATTTAGTTGTTTTCTAAATAAGTCCTCATTCATAGAATAAATCACAAGATAGTTATACTGATACTTATAATCGCTGTCATCTTTGGCCTTTTTAACATCAACATTCAACTGTCTAGTTTTAGTCCACCAATCAGTTTCTTTTTCCAGACCTGCAGTATTAACATTAGCAGCTCGCTTAGAAATTCTTTCAAGTTCTTTGCTTTCAATTTTTGAATTAGAACCTCTAAGCTCAGCAGTTACGGTATCTTCAATCTTCTGATTAATTGCAGCTGCAATCTCTGAACGCGCATCGACTTGATCTACCCAGTTTTGTAAAAACTCTAGATCATCACCAGAACGTGTTAGAACCCAAATCTTTTTGTCTGTAAGCCCCAAAGACATTCTAAGCTCCCTCTGATTTACTGTTCCAATAACTTGAGAAACCCAAACTGGCTGCTCAATCCCCCATGCAGTGCCTTTGTGCTCAACAATTTCAACACTTGGTGAGATATCTTTGGCCTTTGATTTTGGTGTTGAGGCACAAGATGACAACAACAAAGCTATCATGCCCAACATCAACCATTTTCTAAAAATCTTCATATTTTTCCTCCTACATATAAAGATTGACAAATTATTATTCAAGATTTCTATAATCTACTAAGAAATTTTCTTCCAAATCTTGCTGTATCCTCACAAGCGCGAGATTGTATGCGTTTTCCAGAGTATTGTGACTATATCGAGGATAAACCTTCGAGTAAGATTCAACTTCTATACCAGCAGAATTAGAGACTGTAATTGAAATATCTGGACGAACAAAGTTTCCTGCATCGTAAACTTCTTCAGTAAAATTAATCTCAACAAAAACTCGATAACCAGGATTATTTCTAGAAATAACGAAACCACTTTCTTCTAAAATTGAATTTATACCAACACAAACAGAATTGTATCGACTATTATTGCATGAAACAAAGAAAGTCCCTCTTTTCTCTTGCCTCAAAATGATTCCTGATAATTTTGCAATTGTTTCAATATCTGCTTTATATATATCTGATTCCAAAGGATTGATAATACATGCAGTATCGATGTAATACTCTGCTAATTTGGAAAGTCTTTTCGCTTTTTGCAAATTTACTAGTGAATAAAGAACTTCTTTTTCTTTCTCTGACAGTTCAATAATCTCCTTAATTTGAAACATTAAACCATCAATTTTTTGACTATAAAAACTACAGGCCTCTTTTTTATTTATATATCCAACAACAAAATATGTTTTATCCTTCTTATTATAATAAGGCTCTGAAAAATGAAGGCAAAGTAATTCTACATCAGAAGAAATTTTACTTTCCTGTTGAAAACTGTAACTTTTAGATGTAACACTCTTATCTTCTGTAATTAGCGAATTGTAATCTTTTATGGCTTGATTTATAACCTTTACTTTTGCATTAAAATTTTGTGCAATTGCAGATACTGCATTAGATTCTGCAAGTTTTAAAGTTGTCCCTTCTCCTACCATCCTAATATAGTCATTAGAGGGATAAACTGCTTCCAATTCTGTAAGCCATTTTGGACTAGCACAAAATACAAAAAGAGGAATAAGAAAAACAATAAATGATGCAAAAAACTTCTTACTTTTCATTTTTACTCTCCACCTGTAGAAATAACTTCATTCCAGTTTTGTTTAGTTTTTTTTGCCTTTTGTTTCTTTTTTCCTGTTTTTATTGTAATTACAGAATTAATTTCTTCAGTCATCTTATCTTTTCCCTGCTGAATTCCTTGCTTATAAGACTCTGTAACTTGCACTTCTAAATCATTTTTCTTTTTTTCCAACAAAGATTCATAATCACTTTTTAATTTTTCTATCTTTTTTGTATAATCTATTTCTGCAGCTTTCTTTCCTTCTACAAGGCCTGAATTATAGCCTCTCTCACGTTCCTTACTTAAACTTCTTTCAGAACCATTATTACAAGCTTTTATTCCACTGCTTAAAATGATGAGAAAACAAATAGCACATAAAACAAGACCAACTTTACCCATCTTAATCTCCACTTCAATTGTTTACATCAAACAAAACATCATTCCATTTTCCTTTTTTTTCTTTTTCTTCTGATACCTTTTGTAAATTTGTCTCTACTTCCTCTTGCTTATCCTTCTTTCCTTTATCAAATCCCTCATTCAATGCATTTGCAATTTTCTTTTCATATATCTTCTGTTGATCCTTAATTTTTTTCTCGTACAGAGAAGTTTGTTCTTCCATTTTTTGTTTATAATCAGTTTCTACCTCTGCATATCCTGCTTTATAACCATCTTCTCTTCCTGCAGAATATGCATTTTTGACTTTTTGCATTGAACAATGATTAACAATTAGACAAAAAAATATTGTAAAAACAATGACACCAAAGAGTTCTTTCACTATTTTGCCACCTTCGCATTTTTTGAGATTTTTCTAGTAGTTGTATAAATTAGCTCTGCAGTTTCAATATTAGATATTTTTGCAACAAATTGATTGTATGGGTTGATTTTTGAAATAACCATATAGTTGCCACCTAACTCTCTACCCATATCAACCATAACTTTATCATCTACATATCCGGACTGCTGAAATCTCTGTTCTTTTAGTATTCTGTCTAAATTCTGTTTATCAATAACTCTATAATTTCCAGATTTTACGAATCGAGATTCCAAATCCGATTGAATCCAATTTGAGATGACAGTAACAGCATTTTCTCCAAACCGTTCATCATAACAAAAGAAAACAATTACAGAAGGCTTTCTTTTCAATTCCCAATTGTCACTTATTGCATTCTCCATTTCCTCAAATTCTTCATCCAATATTGTCATCATCATTTCGTCACTGATTACAATTTTTGTTGAAGCACAAGAAAAGAATAAAACGGATAATATGAAAAAGATTGGCAGAATCTTAAATAATTTTTTATGAAAAGAAATTATCCTCGTAATATTTTTCATGATAGCTCACCGTATATATTAGTAATACTTATACTAAAAACAGTTTATATCCGTATTACTCAATAGTCAATAAGTAATATTTATAGAAAAATACAAATCTATAAATGTGAGTTATAAAGAATGGATAATTTACAAATTTGCCTTGCAAGCAATATAAAAAAGTACAGAAAAGAACTTCACTTATCTCAGGAGAAACTTGCAGAAAAAGCAAATGCCTCTGCAAATTACATTGCATTAATAGAAAATGGGAAGTATTTTCCTTCACTTCCAATGATTCAACAAATTGCAAAAGCATTAAATATTGAAGCTCTAGATTTATTTGATCGAAGAACTCTAGAATATCAAGATTTAGACAAATTGCGGCTTAAAATAATTGAAAATTTAACTGATTCTGTTAATTCGGTATTTACTGACGAAATTTCAAAGCATAATAACTAACAAGTCTAAATCCTCACTTCACACCCCACTACCCTACCAGCGCAAAATCCGCTATAATCACCCTATGAAAAAACTAGGCGATTTGTTAGGAAAAGAACGATTATTTTTTGATGGCGGAACGGGAACTGTTTTACAGGAAATGGGATTAAAGCCCGGAGAACTTCCTGAAACATGGAACATAAAGCATCCGGACCGCATTGTTCAGCTGCACTACAATTATTTTGCGGCAGGCTCTAACATCGTAAATACAAACACCTTTGGCGCCTTTATTACAAAGTTCCCGCTGGAGCTGGAACGCATGATTGCGGCCGCAATTGAAAATGCCAACGCGGCGCGCGAAAAAGTGCTGGAAGAAAATCCTGACGGAAATTATTTTATTGCCTTTGACATAGGCTCCTGCGGAAAGCTGCTCAAGCCAATGGGCGACCTGGACTTTGAAGACTGCGTAAATCTTTTTAAGAAGACCTTCCGCGCAGCTTTTCCTTTTGCACTGGAAAGCGCCCCTTGCGGTCAGGGAAAAATTAACTGTGTAATGATTGAAACAATGAACGACGGCTACGAATCTAAGGCTGCCGTTCTTGCCGCAAAGGAAGTTATGGAAGAGCTCGGCCTGCTTGACGGCAAAGCGGGGGAACCGGGCACCCGCGGCACTCTCCCAATTATTGTGAGCAACGTTTATGACAAGGAATGCCGCACCCTCAGCGGTTCCAGCCCGGAAACTATGGTTGCCATGCTGGAAGGTCTTGGAGTTGCGGCAGTGGGCGTAAACTGCAGCCTCGGCCCGCTGGAAATGAAGCCCACCGTTGAACGCCTTTGCCGGGCCGCCAGCGTGCCTGTTCTTGTTAAGCCGAATGCCGGCCTGCCAAAGGTTGTAGACGGCCGCACAGTTTTTGACGTACCCGCTCCCCAGTTTGTAGAAGCAATGAAAGAGCTCGCGGCCCTAGGTCCAATGATTCTGGGCGGCTGCTGTGGAACTACTCCGGAATATATTAAGGGTATACAAAAACTTGCGGCAAACCTCGAGGGAGCCGTGGGTGGCGATATCCGCTCGCTGTCGCTCGCTACCGAGTTTGCTTCGCAAACTCGCGGGGGGTGCCCGGGGGTTTTAGGGGGTAAGCAGCTTGACTGCGTCCCCCTAGGAGAAGGGGTAGGGCGCAACGAAGTGCGCCCGAGGGGAAGGCTTTCCCCTACAGAAAACTCCGAGGTCAGAAATTGCCAAAGGCAATTTCTGAGTAGTGAGGAACGAAGTTCCGAACGTAGGGAGACTTCCCCCTCCTCCCAAAAACCTACAATCGGCTGCATAAGTTCAAATACCCGCGTAGTGTATTTTGGCGGAGCTAACCGACCAGTTCTCATTGGCGAACGCATTAACCCGACCGGCAAAAAGAAGTTTAAGGAGGCGCTGCGGGCGGGAGACATTCCCTACATTATTCATCAGGGAATGGAGCAGGAAGAAGCCGGCGCCCAGGTGCTGGACGTAAACGTAGGCCTGCCGGAAATTGACGAGAAGGAAATGATGCTGCGGGTTCTGGAAGAGCTGCAGAACGTTACTACCCTGCCCCTTCAGATTGACACGACAAAGCCGGATGTTATGGAAGCAGCCTTACGCCGCTACAACGGAAAGGCAATGATTAACTCTGTGAACGGCAAGCAGGAAATTATGGACCAGGTTTTTCCGCTGGTAAAAAAATACGGCGGGCTTGTTGTAGCCCTCACGCTTGACGAAGACGGAATCCCGGAAGACAGCGAGCGGCGCGTTGCCATTGCCCGCAAAATCTATGCCGAGGCTTCCCGCTACGGAATCAAAAAATCGGATATTATCATAGACCCTCTGGCAATGGCCGTAAGCTCTGACTCTCGGGCCGGTATTGCCACAATGGAGACTGTGCGCGCCATTCACGAAATGGGCGGCCTTACAAGTCTTGGCATTTCAAACGTCAGCTTTGGTCTGCCCCTGCGCGAATATGTTACGGCAAGTTTCTTTACACTCTGCATGGGCGCCGGCCTTTCTGCGGCAATCATGAATCCTCTGCAGGGAGAAATGATTAAGGCATGGAGATGTTACAACCTGCTTTCTGGCCGCGATGAAAACTGTGCGGATTATATTGAGTGGAGCACGGAGGAAGGTGCAAGGCTGGAGGTTTTAGCTTCTAGGGGAGGAGGGGGAAGTCTCCCCCTCGCTTCAGCCGTCCGCACGCAAAGCGTGCTACCGTCTTCCGCTACCCCCTCTGCGGGGGACACCCCCGCAACGCCCCCGGAAAACTCCGCCCCACAATCCACCGCCAGCTCCGCCCTCAGCAACGCAATTATCCACGGACTGAAAACCGATGCCGCCGCGGCAACCCGCGAGCTGCTGAAAACAACAGAGTCCCTCACAATCATCAACGAGCACCTTATTCCGGGACTGGACTACGTTGGCAAGCGCTTTGAACAGAAAACCATGTACCTGCCCCAGCTTCTGATGGCGGCCGAGGCGGCTAAGGCGGCCTTTGGAGAAATCCGGGATTTTATGGAAAAGTCCGGCAAGAAGGGTGCGCCTAAGGGTAAGATTATAATCGCAACGGTAAAGGGCGATATTCACGACATAGGCAAAAATATTGTAAAGGTTCTGCTGGAAAATTATGACTTTGAGGTTATTGACCTTGGCAAGGACGTGCCGCCGGAAACTGTCGTTGAAGCCTGCAAAAAAGACCACGTTATGCTGGTCGGCCTTTCTGCCCTCATGACAACTACGGTTGCCGCCATGGAAGAAACAATCAAACTGCTTCGCAAGGAATGTCCTTGGGCAAAGACCTGCGTGGGCGGAGCCGTTATGACCCAGGAATATGCAGACCAGATTGGTGCAGATTTTTACGGAAAGGATGCAATGGACACGGTGCGTTATGCGCTGGAGCTGTTTAAGTAGATGCTGAACCTTCGCAGCATAGCTGCTCGGAGCCTCGCTCCCTAAGTTCGGGATGCATTCATGTAAAAAGCCTTACAGAGCCAAAAGTTTTTCCCGGCTAGCTTTAATTTCTTCATACATGGGAAGGTAATCAACATCCTGGCGGGCACGCAGAAGTTCTGTCATTTCGCAGATTTTGTCATACATTGGAGTAAGGGACAGATTGCCTATAACTCCCTTAAGGGCATGGCACATTTCAAAGGCAGAATCCAGATTTTTTTCTTTGAGGACGCCTTCCAGTTCTTCAAAACGCTTGTCTGCAAGACCCATGTTTACCATTTTCAGGTAAAAATCTTCTTTATTCAAACAGCGGGAAAGTCCTGTATTAACATCCGCGCCAAAATCTTTTAGTCCTTCTATCGTAATCATAAATCCACCTTTGCTATTTTTCCACAAACTTTATAAATTCTTCCGGCGCAAGAGGCTTAGAAAAATAATAGCCCTGAATTATATCACAGCCAGCGGCTTTTAAAAGTTTATACTGTTCTTCGGTTTCTACACCTTCTGCAATTACCGGCACTTCAAGGTTTCTTGCAATGTCCAGAACAAGTTCTACCAGGCGCATTTCTTTATTGCCGGCAGCAATATTGTCTATAAATGCCTTATCCAGCTTCAGGGCATCAATAGGCATGGAAGTAATCATGTTCAAAGATGAATAGCCTGAACCAAAATCATCCATTTCTATTTTATGTCCGCATTTGCGCAGGTTATTTACAACATCAATAATCAGTCTGGAATCTTCTGTGTAGGCAGACTCCGTAATTTCCAGCATATATTCAGAAGGCAAAAGATTGTTTTCTCTTACAATTCGGCTTATAAAATCAGAAAATTCAGGGAAATTAATGTCTACCCGGGAAACATTTACAGAAACTGGAACTGTAAGCCCCCAGTCATCCTTCCACTTGCGAATCTGTTTTGCAGCTTCTTCCCACACATACTGATCCAGCATGGTAATAAGTCCGTTTTCTTCAAAAAGAGGAATAAATAAATCAGGTCTTACCCTGCCCAAAGTAGGATGAATCCAGCTTACAAGGGCTTCTGCACTGCATAAAACAGGCTTCTCCCCCTTAATATTAAACTTTGGCTGGTAATTTACCTTAAACTGCTTCTGAGCAATGGCGCTTTCAAAATCTTTCAGCAGAAGGGCATCAAAAACTTCTTTTTCTGCCATTTTTTCGTCATAAAGGCGGAAAACGCCACCCTTTTTACCGCGCAGGGAATTGCAGGCCTGCAAAGCATGGTCAAATCTCTGAATTATTGGCAGACTGCGCTTTTCATCTGTAAAAATACCCATCCTCAGGCGCATTTCTGAAGGACTCAAAAGGCAGGAAAGTCTTTCCTGCAGAATTTTAAGCATCTGCTCATAACTGTTTCCTCCGCCTATATACAGATAGAAGGTATCTGCATCATAACGGCAGGCCAGTCCGCTAAATTCCTTTACAAGAATCTTAATGCCTTCTGCAAGGGCTTTTAAAACCGAATCTCCAAATTTGCGTCCGCGCAGTTCATTAATCAGGTGGAAACGCGAAAAATTGATTGCAATGGCATCCATCTTTTTTAAAGGATGGCGGGAATCATAAAGTGCTGCAAATTCATAGAAAAATTCTGGAGTATAAAGACCTGTAAGTTTTTCGTATTCTGTATCACGAATAATCTTTGCATCTTCAAACAGTTTGATTGCATGGCGCGCACGGGCCAGAATTACATCAGGCAGGTCATAGGGCTTGATAAGAAAGTCTGCTGCCCCAAGTTTTAAGCTTTCTATTTCTGCAGATTTTTCTGAGGTAAGAACAATTACCGGTAAATCAGAAAGCAATTCTTCTTTTTTCAGTTCTTTTAATACATCAAAGCCAGACATTTCCGGCATAAGGAGATCCAGAAGAACTAAAGAAAGAGTGCTGCCAGCCCCGCTTGCTGAATCATGAATTTTTTCAAGAGCATCCCGTCCGTTCTCTGCATAAATAACCTTATATTCAATCTCCAGAATTGAACCGAGAATCTCTCTGTTTACTGCTTCATCATCAACAACAAGGACCGTACGCTGGAAAGTATTATCTGTATTCATATCAATCGTTCCTGATTCTTATTATATAACGGCTTTTTCAAAAAATCATCTAAAACTTGTGAATATGGCACTTTTGGTTTACAATTTTTTAATATGAAGAAGATACTGATTGTTGATGACGAAAAAATTGCATTGATGATGGCAAATCACATTCTTTCCTCTGCTTATGATACAGTCTGCGCATCTTCTGGTGAAGAAGCTCTGAAAGTGTTTAAGCGTGAAAAGCCAGACCTGGTTCTTTCTGACCTGCGTATGCCCGGCATTTCCGGCTATGAACTGCAAAAACGGCTTCAAAGTGAATATGAAGAACAGATTCCTTTTATGTTTATGACTGCCGATACGGATGAAGAAACAGAAAGCAAGGGATTTGAAAACGGTGCCCTTGATTTTATCCGTAAGCCTTTCAGGGCAGATGTTCTGCTCCAGCGGGTAGGAAACATTCTTAAAACAGTAGATAAGATTCAGGGATTAAAGAAGGCCGCCGTTATGGACCCAATGACAGGACTTTTGAACAAGGCTTCTTCTGAATCTGAAATTGCAGATTTGTGCCGCTCCGGTCAGGGCGTGCTTATGATGATTGATTTGGACAGTTTCAAACTGGTAAATGACCTTTACGGGCACGCAATGGGAGACAAAATTCTTCTTCAGTTTGCAGAAATTCTGCGGGCTGTTGTGCGCCCTATTGATATTATAGGCCGCATGGGTGGAGATGAATTCATAGCCTTCTGCCAGAACGTTCAGGAAGAAATTGTAATAGAAAAGAAAGTCCGCTTTATAAATAAATACATTATGGAAGCCGCCCATGAATTTATGGGCGAAGACATGACTATTCCTCTGGGAGCCTCTGTAGGCTGTGTTTTTGTTCCGAATGAAGGGACAGATTTTGCCGCCCTTTACAAAAAAGCAGACAAGGCTTTGTATTCCGTAAAGAAAAACGGAAAACACGGCTTTAAGTTCTACAAAGAAGATTCAAAAGAAAAGAATTTTCAGGAAATCCCGGAAAGCGACATTTCTAATACAATCCAGATTCTGAATGAAAGGAACAAGGCCCGCGGTGCATTTATACTTCCTTTTGAGCAGTTCCGCACCGTCTACCAGTTCCTTGCAAGGCTGAATGCGAATTATCAGAAAGAAGTGAGTCTGCTTCTTTTTTCAATAAAAGAACTTGAACACGCGGTAATTCCTGTGGAAGAAGCATCTGACCAGTTTCAGGAAGTGCTTAAAAACAGCATGAGGCAGAGCGACACAATTACAAAAACTGCAAAAAATCAGTTTATTGTGATTTTGCCGGAAACAGAAGCTTCCAATATAAGTGTGGTAATAAGCAGAGTTCAGGAAAACTGGAAAAAAGAAGACGCTTCTGCAATGTTCTCACTTACAAGTGAAACTGATATTATGCGGTAAAAGGCTAAGGGGCACTTTCTGCCACCACTGAATCAGTAAAAGACTTTTCTGCGCCATTCCTGCTCTAATTCTGACACAGAAGGATAAGATTCGCCCTGAGCGGCAGAAACCGCATTATGAAGGTAAGGCTCTACAACCATATCTTTGTAGCTGCTCCAGCGGGGAGGAAGAATCTGCGGAACCGTGAGCATTTGAGTTGGCGGAAGGTTTGTAAGAAGATGAGTATAGAAAACAGGAAGAATATGTTCCGTAACATCACGCACGCTTGAAAATCCGCCGGAAATTCCAAACATTTCAGTTTCAAGCCCCATAGAATCCTTACGTTCAAGAATTTCACGCTGACTTTCTGACTGGAAAAACCATCTGATAAATTCAGTTGCGCCCACCAGATTGTGACATTCGCGGTATACGCCAAGCATTGTAAAGGCATCTGCAATTGGAATGGATTTATCCTGTACAATCCAGCGGTAATCAATTTCCAGATTCTGTTCCTTCAGCATCTTAAAAAGAGCGTCGCTGTTTGTGTAAGAAAAAAGGGTTCTGCCGGAAGTAACCTGGCGGTAATTTGGCATAAAAAGATATTTAAAGGCAAAATCTTCTTCTATCTGAACGGAAGTATTTTCTGTTTCAATCCATTCTTTAAGGTAGGCGGCAGTCTGAGCAAGTTTTGCCTCATCCCAGACAATCTGATTTTTTTCTTCGCGGAAGTGAACGCCATTCAGTTTTGTGGCAAGATATGAAAAATCAGCATTGCTTAAAAGCGTAAAGCCCATGCGGGTATAGTTGCCGTTTTTATTTTTCTGATTAAAGGGAGCAGAAATTTCACGAATCTGATTTAAGGTCAAAGTATAGCTGTCTGTAATCAAATCTTTATTTTCATTTGAAAAGATGATTGCAGGCAGATTAAAACTTACAGGCAGAAGATACTGGGTATGAGACTTTTTTCCCGCTTCCAGAAGCTGAGGGTAAAAAATGTCGGAAGTTAAAACCTGATTGTCAAAAAGATAGTCCAGAGAACGGAAGTTGCGGTTTAAGTTTTCTGTGCGCAGCCAGGAATCTACAATAATATCCGGGGCAAGTTCGTCTTTTGCAGGAGGAAGTGAAAGGGCAGAATTGTCTTTGTAAACAAGAATTGCGCGGTTATCTTTGTGGGTTTTATTAAAAAGTTCAATATACTGGGCGAACTCGCTGCAGCTCGTCCAGATTACAACACGGTGTTCTACGGCCGCCTTGCTCCTGCGGCAGCCGGTAAAGAAAATACCAGCCAGCGCAAGAAGTATAAAAAGTACAGAAAGTTTTTTTATAAGATTTATCAGATTGAATTTCAAATTAAATTGCCTCTGCTACAGTATAAATACTTGTGTAAACAGAATCAATCTTATCTTCGTCAATACTAGAGAAAGCAACACGCAATGTGTATGGGTCAATCTGAATAATTCCAATTCCCTTCTGAGCAAGAAGTGCCTTGCGGATTTCTTCAGCTTTTCCAGTTTTTACATGGAAAGACATAAAGTATCCGGAATTGAAAGGAAGAGCTTCAAGAACTTTTGAAGTGTGAGTATTCACGAACTTACGAACTGCATCGTAGCGGCGCTTAAGCATAGCACGTAGTTCTTTTTTCTGACTTTCATGAGCAAGGTCTGCAAGTGCATGAATCACAAGACTCTGAGAAACTGTAGAAGAACAAGAAACTGAAGAGCGGATTGCAGCCATAAACTTAATCTGCAAAGCAGTAATCTGTTCGTCTGAAAGACCTTTTGAAGCAAAAGTGATAAAACCTGTGCGGAAGCCCCATGCAAAGTCTTCTTTTGTTGGACCATCAGCCTTAATTGCAAGTACGTTTTCGTGAAGATCTGCCATATAAGCAAAGAGCGACTGAGGTTCAATGTCGTCTTCGTAATTTAATCCAAAGTATGCATCATCAGAAAGAACAAGAACCTTTTTACCAGCTTCTGCAATTTCTTTTACGATTTTTACAATTGCTTTAGCTTCGTCCTTTGTTGGGCTATAACCAGAAGGATTCTGAGGGAAGTTCAAGATTACGCGAACCGAACCATATTTTTCTGCTTCGTCTTTCATAGCCTTTTCAAGACCAGCAATATTAAACTTTCCGTCTTTGAAGCATTCAAACTGATGGAATTCTGCACCACGGCGGGCAGCGGCAATCAGTTCGTAGTTATCCCAGCAAGGGTTTGGTGCCAGAAGAGGCTTTTCTGAATCTACAAAAATATCAGCAACATAAGAAAGAACGGCTGTAAGTCCCGGAACAAGAATTGGGGAAGAAATCTTTTTGTCTTTCAAGTCTGGATTTTTTTCTATGATTTTTGATTTCCAGAGGTCGCGAACATTTGGATTACCGGCAGTTTTTGCATAGGCAACAGTTTCGCGTGGATTGAGTGAAGGCATAATCTTTTTGTAAGATTCCAATTCAATTGGAGTTCCACCTGCAACGGCCATTCCAATTGTTCCGTTTGCAAAGTGTGCATCTTTTGCGGCTTCACCGCCCTGAGAAATAATTCCGTTTGGAAAATAAAGACGTCTTCCCATGTCTGACATGAGGGCGTCTACAACAGAACCAGAAAGAGTGTCATTCAATTCTTTTGCTAAAGGGTTAATCATAATGGTCTAATTATGCGAATTTGCGGGCTTTTAGTCAATGATTATGCAAAAATTTGGGGGATAGATGTATATTTATGCAATTCTATTACAGATACCAGCCTAATTTTTTACACCAATCAAAAGTTCTAGTTCTTCTACGGTGTAAGGGCGAATTTTATCAAAATACTGTTTTCTGATTTTGTTTGAATGAGAATCATCCCATTCAAAACTTACACTTGACATTGCATAATAATCATTATTTCTATTGTAATTCAAAAATAATTGAAGGTCCTTTCCACTTTCAAAAATCTTCCAGTCTGCAGATGATACAGACGTTCTCATAGTACCATCAGACATAATAGTTCTATTTTCTTTATGACTTTTACAGTATTGCCAGTCTACTTCTATATATTCTTTACTATTTTTCAGCTGAAGTCTTATAGGACTCTTTCCATTTCCGGGAATTATTGGATCATATACAAAACCAGATAAATCTTCGATTTTAGGAAAGGCATTTATTTCATTTCCCTTATCAGATAAAGTCAAAAGATATTTATTTCCGGCAAGAACCTTAAGCGGCTCTTTATCATCTGAATAAAAATGTCTGTCAGTAACATAACGGCCATCTTTTTCATATATACAAATATTTTTCTCATTTCCACTGATGGCAGTGTTATTTTCTGAAGACATTAAAACATAAAAATCCAGATTCTGTATTTTACTTTTCAGGGATTTTTCAAGTAAGGCAAGATTATATTTAAGCTGAAAAGTTTCACCGGCTTTTACAGAAAAGGCTTTACTTTCAATTAATGAGTCAAACGAAGCTCTTTTTCCTTTTACACCGTTTGAAACAAAAATCATTTCTTTGGAATTATTTGCAATTTCAAAAACAAAGTCGTAGTCTGTATCTACAAAACATGAATCAAGTGTAACAGGAGTAATCTCTTTTTCTGGCTGACTTTCATTAATATTATTTGAAGCACAGCTTATCAAAGCAGCAAGATAAAAAATACAAAAAATCAAATAATTTTTTTTCATAATAAATCTCTCAATCAGATTTAAAGTGTAGTGGAAGACCTTAAGGTATGTCAATGACATAAGCCCCGGTTTCCGATATACTAAAAGCATGGAACTGATAGAAAAGTGCCGTGCAGAGGCGGCAAAAAGACTTGTTGGACAGGAAGCTGTTATTGACGGAATTTTGACAGCCTTTATTGCAGAAGGTCACGTACTGCTGGAAGGCGTGCCGGGACTAGCAAAAACCCTTACAATCAAAACAATTTCTGAGATTCTGGGGCTGGATTTTAAGCGCATTCAGTTTACCCCGGATTTACTGCCTGCCGACCTTACAGGAACCCTTATTTACGAACAGAACAAGGGGGCGTTTTCTGTAAGAAAGGGGCCTCTTTTTGCAAATGTAATTCTTGCGGACGAAGTAAACCGCGCCCCTGCAAAAGTGCAGTCTGCCATGCTGGAAGCAATGGAAGAAAAACAGATAACTATTGGAGAAGAAACCTACCCCCTCCCTCAGCCTTTTTTTGTACTGGCAACACAAAATCCGGTAGAACAGGAAGGAACCTACAATCTGCCGGAAGCAGAATTAGACCGCTTTTTAATGAAGCTGGTAATTCACTATCCAGAAGCAGAAAACGAAGTGCAGATTGTAAAAACCTGCGGAAAGGCAGCCGACGTGCCTGTAAAACGCATTCTAACTGCCGCAGACATTACAGAGCTGAAAAAACAGGGCGCCGCAGTTACCTGTGATGACAAACTTGTAGAATACATTGTTTCCATTCTGAACGTAACCAGAGCGGGCACAGGCTCTGGCTCTGGAGCAGGCGCCGCAGCCAGCCACGACATTACCCGCTACATTCAGTTTGGCGCCTCACCACGTGCGGGCATTGCCATGCTGCAGTGCGCAAAGGTTCACGCCATGTTCGCAGACAGAAATTTTGTCCTGCCGGAAGACATTAAGGCAGTTGCAGCAGACGTACTGCGCCACAGGCTTGTCCTTTCTTACGAAGCCGCCGCAGACAACATCAGCAGCGACGACATCATTACAAGAATATTAAGCTATATTCCGCTTCCATAACTATGGCAAACCGCGATTCACTCCTTGCAAAAGCAAATTACCTCAAACTCCTTGCAAGAGACCTTGCAGACAGCATGAAAAACGGCGGATTCGCCTCGCTGTACAAGGGACAGGGAATGGAATTTGCCGGAGTGCGTGAATATATCCGCGGAGACGACGTTCGCACAATCGACTGGAACGTTACCGCCCGAATGAGCCGCCCCTACATAAAACAGTTTGAAGAAACAAGAGAAATGCAGGTTTTTACGGTTCTGGACGCATCTGAATCCATGCAGATTATTCATCACAAACAGACAAAATACGCAAAAGCCGCAGAAGCAGGGGCAATCCTAACTCTGGCCGCAGAACTAAATGCCTGCCCGGCCGGAGCCGTTCTTTTTGACGGCGACATTTTCTTTTCCTGCAAGCCGCGCCTGAATAAAACCCAGACCATGCAGATAATCACAAAAATGGATAACCTGCCCGCCCCAGCCCACAGGACTCAGGGCTCGGCCCTTGCGAACGCCATCACGGGAGCGGGAAAACTGCTTCATTCCCATTCGCTGGTCTTTATTTTTTCAGATTTCCGCGCCGCAGGCTGGGAAAAGCCCCTTATTTCTCTTGCCCAGAAAAATCAGGTTTTTGCCTGCCGCATGACCTCTTACGCAGACCATGCCCTTCCTTCCGTTGGAAATGCACTTTTTGAAGACGCAGAAAGCGGCAGAAAAATGGAACTGCCTTCATCATCATCAGAATTCCAAAAATCATTTAAAGAATATAACCTTTCACAGGAAAATAAATGGAAAAATTTCTGCATAGCCCACAATATAAAGCCTCTTCTTTTTGACGTAGAAAAAGAGCCTCTTGCCATTTTGAATACGGCATTAGGGGGTGTAAAATGAGTGAATTAAAAAGCCAGCAGATTCTTTTGCCAAAACAGGTTTACATTGGAGACACAGCAGAACTTCGCTGCACTTTTAATTCTGGAAATGAAGTATTAAAAAAACTGACTGAAGAAGGCAGCACCTCCCTCCCTCTGGATTCCTTTTTACAGACAATTGACTTTTCAAATTTTGATGTAAAAGAGCTGACCCTGACTCCCGCCGGAGTGGACTTTTATCAATTAACTGTTACCTTTGTTCCCTGGAAAACAGGAAGCCTGCAGCTTCCCCCTGTATTAATAGATGATATAACAGTGGAATTTCTGCCAGTAAAGATAGAATCCCTTACTGCAGAAAAAAATCTTACTTCCCTGAAAGAAAGCGCCCCCCCTCTCCTGCTGCCCGGAACCACTTATAAAATCTACGCGCTGGTCATAGTCATCGTCCTTTTGCTTATTGCCCTTATCCGCCTTTTAATCTGCCGTAAAAAAATCAGTTTCTTTTTCAGAAACCTCATTCTGGATATAAAATGTAAACGAAGTAAGAAAATCACACAGAAAAAACTGCTCGCCCTGAATTCAGATGAAAATATAAATGATAAAATCTGGGCAGAAAATGTAGAAAAACTTTTGCGCAAATATCTTTCCGTAAAATTCCAGCTTGATTTTTCAAAAATCACCAGTTCAGAAATCATGCCGGTCTACCTTAAAATTACAGGCGGCATTTTAGAAAGCAAAAATGAATGTATGGGAAGGCTTGCAGAAATCTTTGTAAGGACAGATTACATACGCTACAGCAGCCAGAACAGTCTGCAGTCTGGTGAAAGAAATCAGCTGACAGAAGAAATTATAAAACTGATTGAAAAAATATCAGCTGGGGAGGCAAAATGATTAATCTTCAGAATATTCCTGCCCTTCTTTTTATTCTGGCACTCCCCCTGCTTTACCTGTTGCGCAAGGCCGGCATTTTAAAAATAAATTCTCTTCCGGCAGTTCTGCGTGACTGGGAAGGAGAAGGCTTTGAATGGAAGCATAAGTCCAATAAAATTCTTTCCTTCATTGCAAAAATCTTTTATGTTCTGGCCTATATTGCCCTCTGCATTTCCCTTGCAGACCCGGTAAAAGTAAAAAAAGAAAAAATCTATAACTCCACCGGAACAGAACTTATTTTTGTGCTGGATACAAGTCCTTCTATGGCCGCAAAAGATATGGAAGGTCTTACACGACTGGATTCTGCAAAAGATGCCATCACTTCAATTATGGAAACAGAAGAAGGATTTGGTTTTGGACTGGTAGAAGTGGGAAGCGAGGCAGCCCTTGCAATTCCGCCGACTGTAAATCATCAGTATTTCTATTCCAGACTTGAAAAAATCACTGCAGGCAATATGGGAGACGGTTCTGCAATTGGAGACGGACTGAGCACTGCCGTATACCACCTTACTGCTTCATCAGCAGAAAAAAAATGCATCATTCTTCTTACAGATGGAGAAAACAATGCCGGGAAAATCCACCCGGAAACAGCGGCCCGACTTGCGGCGGAATACAACATAAAGCTTTATGTTGTAGGAATAGGAACAAAAGGAACCATTCCTATTGAATACACAGACCCAAAAACAGGAAAAACTAAGTCGGGTTATCTTGAATCAAATTACAATTCTTCTGCCCTAAGAAAAATTGCCATGACAGGAGGCGGAAGATATTTTGAAGTCAGAACTCTTGAAGAACTTAAATTCAGCTTGGATTCCGTTGCCTCTCAGGAAGCAGGAAACCAGACTTTTACTTACAGAAATTCAGAAAGGCCTTTATATAAATATTTTACGCTAAGCGCTATCCTGCTCTTTCTTGCGGCTGTCTTTATACGCTTAATCCTCTTAAAAGGTATTCTGCTGTTAAGGCTCCCGCTAAAATACAAAAGAAGATTTTTATACAGGGCGGCCTGTCTTATTTCCGCTTTTTTATGCGCCCTGCTTGCCCTTTCCGGCCTTTCCTGGGGAACTTATCTTGCCCCTGTGCAGAAAAACAGCACTTCGGTTGCAATGGTTTTTGATATTTCCTACAGCATGATGGCAAAAGACTGTCCTGAAAAAATGACCAGACTGCAGACTGCGGCTCTTTACGCAAAGGAACTTCTTTCACGGATGGAAGGCACTTCTACTTCCGTTATACTTGCCAAGGGAGACGGCATGGAAATAATCCCCATGACTCAAGATAAAGAAGCCATTCTATCCCTTATGGAAGTCATTTCCCCTGCATTAATGACAGTTCCAGGAAGTTCCATCGGCAAGGGAATTCTAAAAGCCCGCCAGTCTATTCCTGATAATTTTTCTTCTGCCGGAAGAATCTGGGTCTTTACGGATGGAGAAGAAACTGACGGCAACCTTTCGCCAGCCCTGGGAGAATGTATAAAAGACGGAATCCCGGTCTGCATCATAGGATTTGGTCAGGAAAATGAAAGTGCCGTTCTGGCTGGAGACGGCATAACCAGCGTAAAAACTGCCCTCCGCTCAGAAGAAATATACAGCGCAATCAGAAATGCAGAAGAAAAATATAAGATTTTCGGTAAAAGAGCGTCAATTAACTATATTCAGTATTCAGAAAAGGGTTCAGCTATAAAACTCTTAAATCAGCTTAAAGCAGATGATTCCGGCAATATGCTTACTTCTTATGAAGTAAGGCCTGTTCCCCGCTATAAGTTCTTTCTTTTTATAGCACTTGTTTTTGCAATCCTAAGTTTTATATCTGGAGAAGGAAAGGTGCCAAGAAAACTTTTTATTTCAGCGATTTTTACAGCTTTAACCTGTCTTTCAGGCTGTTCTTCAGAAACTTTTTCTGTCCTAAAGGGAACTTATGCATATCATCAGGAAAACTACCGAAGTGCGGTTGCAGAATTCAAAAATACAGTAGAAAATGCCAGAAATTCAGAAGACCAGATGATTTTGGACTATGCCCTTTATAATTTAGGAACAACTTATGCCGCAATGGAAGAAGGCAAGTCCGCCGCTAATTATTTTTCTGCAATTTCAGAAGAAGCTCCAGACAAATTAAAATTTGCGGCCTACTATAATGCCGGAGTGATGGCTCACAAAAACGGTGATTTTGAAAAGGCAAGGGAAAATTTCCGCAGGGCATTGGAAATTGACAGCCATAACATTGAAGCAAAAATAAACATGGAACTTTCAATTCAGATTGCAGAAGATTCTGCAAGACAAAACCAGACTTCCTCAGTTCAGGGAAAACAGGAAAAAGAAGAACATCCTGATATGGATAATTCTGTCTTTGAACACATAAAGGAGAATGATCAGAAACAATGGAAAAACAGCGAACAGACTTCTTCTCTAAATTCTGCAGACGACTATTAATTTTATTATTGAGCGGTATTTTCTGTCTCTGGGCTGAAGAAAGCCCCTTAAAAGGCCTTATTCCTCTGGAAGGTCAGAATTTATATACAAATACTGATATTGAATTTAAGATTTTTCTTCCAGGTCAGAATGCAGCAGAAATGCAGATTGAAGAAAATCAAACAGACGAAGCAGGAAGCAGCGGAGCAAAACTGAAGGCTGTAAAAAAATCTTATGATTTGGAAATGAAGGGCACCTGGATTCAAGTATGGTTTACTTTTGAAAAAGAAGGACTCTACAGTCTTCCTCCCCTTGTCCTGCAGACAAAATATGGAAAAAAAACGATTGAATATGAAAGTGTCAGAATCACAGAAAATCCTTCTGATAAATATCCGCGGATTGTAATTGCATTTGCAAACGGAAAAAAGATTTATTCAGATTCCAGCATAAATTCTCCTGTAATGACTGCAGACGCTGGCCGTCCCCTGAAATTTACAGTTTACGCCCAGTATACTTCTGAAATAAAGGGCTTTGACTGGAGTCTTCCTAAGAATGCCATTTTTTCAAAAACAGGCGATTATGATTATTCTTCTATAAATCAGAAAAATGCCGGCGCTCTTATTCCTATAGCAGATTTTGAATGGGAAAGCCTGGAAGAAGGAATTCAGATAATGCCGCGAATTAAGATGACTCTTGCTTCATCAGACGTAATATTCCCCGAATTTTCTGTCCGCTTCAAAAAAGGAAGTCTTACAGGCACTGATTCTAAAGAGTCACCCCTCTTTTCACAGGCCTTCAGCCAGAACGAGGCTCCCGGCAGAAATCCCCATGAAATTTCAGAAGAAGACTGCCTTAAACTTGCCCGCCTCTACCGCGAAGAGTCTAAAAGCATAATTTCCCGCAAAAAAAAGACAGCCGCAAGAAAAGCCCTTGAAGCAGAACTTGGAATTACTCCCTGGCTGAACCGCAGGCTTTATCTGGGTGATTTTGGAATCAGTACAGGCATTTCAGTTTTTTCTATTCCCGAAGAAGGGCTGAATGAAGTATCTTATATATCAGGCGGAAACGCAGTTATAGTAAAAGAAAGAACCGGCGACTGGCTGTTCATAAAATTTGGAGAAACGGAAGGCTGGTGCAAAAAAGACGAGGTGATTGTATGGACATGGGCGACATTCTGAATCAGTGGGATGAAATGAAGGCCGAAAAGGTCAGGAAACAGCGTGAGAGCGGAAAAAATCAGCTTTCTCATAAAAAGGCAAATGCCCCTACAAAAGAAGAAAAGGAACTTGCCGCAGAACGTGACTTTGAGGCAAAAATCCGTGCAGAAAATTCAAAAGAAATAAATCCTATGGAAATGTGGCTGCGCCGTTACGGCACAATTGATAAAGACAGACTTGCCGAAGAAAACGAAGAGCGCACAAAACTGCAGGACAGGAACTATCTTATCAGCATGAAGCCGGAAGCAATTCTTGACCTGCATGGTCTGCATCAGGATGAGGCAGAAGAAAGACTGAATGTTTTTGTCGGAGACTGCTGCCGCAGAGGCTTACGCAAGATTCTGATTATTCATGGAAAAGGAATCCACACAACAGGAACAGACCCGGTTCTGGGAAAACTTGTCCGCTCTTTTATTGAAAAAGACAAAAGATGCGGAATGTCTGGACATCCAAAAACAAAGCAGGAAGGCGGTTCAGGCGCAACCTGGGTAATTTTAAAGGTGTAAGGATTTACGGGGATTCATGGGGAAGCCCCAGACTGGCTTGCAGGCACAATGAAAACGCACTGAACATACAGTCAATCAAAAAATTCAAATTTTTTCTCTGATTTTTGGTGAAAATGAAATCTGGCGGCCATTATATATATGGGGGTAAAAATGAAAATCCTATATATAATGCTGATTTGCATGGTCTTTCTAATTTCTGGTCTTTTTGAAAGCTGTTCTGGAAGCGCAGGAATAAAAAGCCAAGCAGAAAAAGCTGATGTTTCAACTGAAGAAGTGCGGCAGAACATCACCTTTGCCAGCTGGAATGTGCAGACTTTTTTTGATGCCCGCACAACAGGCACGGAATATGATGACTTCAAAAAAGCCGGAAACTGGTCTAAAGATAAATACCTTGTGCGGCTGGGAAGGCTTTGCGATGTACTGACAAGCCTTAATCCTGACGTGATTGTTCTGGAAGAAATAGAAAATGCAGAAGTTGTTCAGGACATTGTGAATCAGCTGGCGGGAAAAAACTGGAACCGGTCAAAACGCTGGGAATATGCTTTTTTTGCAAAGGAAAATGGGAGCGCCATTGGCTGTGCCGTTTTTTCGCGCTATAGGATTTCTGACATAAGCGTACATTCTATGGATATACGCTGCCAGCAGATAGCCCAGCCCCAGTGCCGCCCTGTCATTCAGTTTTCTGTAGAAAGCAAGGGGCGGCACTTTTGGGTGCTGGCAAATCACTGGAAAAGCAAACTGGGCGCAGATGAAAGCAGAATATGGCGGCAGTGGCAGGAATCTGTGGCGGGCGACAGGCTGTGCAGGCTTCTGGCAAAAAGCGAGGCTGTTATTTTATGCGGGGATTTTAATCAGGATATCGGGGAATTCTGTCCGGGCATATCCGGTGATAGCGGCTCCAAGGCAAAGGTACTTTTCAGGAGTGGGGGCGCAGGCGGAAGAAAAGTTTCAGAAGTGTATTCTCCCTGGCTTACGCAGGGCGGCGCGCTTTCTACAAAAACCGGCAGTTATTATTATCAGGGGGAATGGGAGCGGATTGACCACATTTTTGCGGCGGGGAGCGCGCGGATTGCGGCATTTGCGCCCCGGTCAGAAGAGCCTTGGGCAGACACAGAAGGCAGGCCCATTGCCTACAGAATTTACAATGGCGAAGGTTATTCCGACCATCTTCCTGTCATGTGCACTGTGACCTTTTAATTTTAGCGGCGCTTATCCAGCAGAAAAAGATATTCTTTTACGTGGATTTCCCGCTCTTTAAGGTTTCTGGAACCGCGGAAGGTGTTGTATTTTGATTCCAGAACCTGAACCTTTCCCAGTTCAGAAAGCATCTGTATCATTTCATCTTTCTGAATGAAGCCTTCGGAATTAAAGGATATGAGGACAAACTTTGCACGAATATTTTTTACAAGTTCTGCAAAAATCGGGAGAATCTGCTTCTTTTTATTGTAAAGGGAGCGGTTCCAGCCTTTTGGAATACCAGAAACCCTGCTCATAGCCAGAGGGTCAGGAGCAGTATATGAGGCTATCAGGTTCAGCATAAAATAATTGGAACCGTAAGGATGCTGATTGTAAGGAGGGTCAAAGTAGGCAAGGTCAAATTCACTGCCGTCAATTTCTGCAGGAAAGTCATAAAGCAGGTCAGATTTTACAAGTTCGTTTGTATCGCTGGCAAAAATCTTACTCTTGCAGTCAAATTCAGAAAAAACAGGGAATGGAAGTTCAATTTTTCCAAGGATTCTTGAAAGAGCGTTCTGTGCTTTTCCGCCAAACTGACCTATTCCCGTATCGCGATTTTTGTAAAACCCCTTAAAAATGCCGGCAGTATTTGCATGAATTGACGCTTCGGAAAGAAGCGGAGCAATAAAATAATCACGATATTCTTCCGGGACAAGACGGTCTATATTCTGACGGCATAAATCCAGATAATTTGCATTATACTTTGTGTAAAAACAGCGGTCAGACTTTTGAATGTCATTTTCGTTGGCTGGAGAATATAAATCAGATATAAATCCAAATGACTGTTTTCCGTTAAGGCTTGAAATTTGGGAAGAAACCGCTGCCTTTAATTCATCATAATAATTTTTCAAAAGAGGAAGATTTAATTCAGATTTATTAGAAAGATAACAGCGGCTTATAATCTGGGAATAAAGTTCCAGATCATTTACGGCAAGGTATGAAGAATACTGCTTCAGATACCTGCCAACTACACCGCTGCCAGCAAAGCCATCAAAACAGGAAAGTTTTTCTTTTCCCAAGGCTTTCTGTACTATGGAAATGCCCTCTCCTATAAAATTCAGCAGAGCCCTCTTATTTCCAATGTAGGTAACAAGCTGATTTTGGAGAAAGTCTGGATTTTCGCTCTTAGGATTATTCGGAGACAGCAAATCCGGCTCCAATTTTATTCATCTCTTCAAAAAAGCGGGGGAAGGTCACGCTGCACCACTGGGCATCGCTTACGGTTACGCTTTCGCCTTCCTTTAAGCCCAGCCCAAGACAAGAAAGTGCCATTACTATGCGGTGATCCTTGTAGGATTCTACCGCGCCACCATGCAGGCTCTTTCCGCCATCACCGTAAACCACAAGGCGCTCTCCTTCATCTACCAGGCTGGCACCCAGTTTTGAAAGCTCGCTGACCATGGCCTTAATGCGGTCTGTTTCCTTCTTGCGGCAAATATCTATATCCGTAAAAACAGTTTTGCCTTCAATAAAGCAGGCCATAACGGCAAGGGCACAGATTGCATCCGGGAAGCCGGACATATTCACAACAAGTTCTCCGCCAGGTAAGCCAGCCGTAGTCAGCCCAAGACCAGACCCCGAATTGCCACCGCTTCCGTTTACCGTAAGGGTTTGCTTTTCCTTATCCCAGACAATATCCGAACCGACAGACTGCAAGACTTCTACAATTTTATCATCACCCTGACTTCCAGAGCCGTCTATATTATCTATCACAATAGAACTGCCAGAAAGCAGAGCCGCAATCAAAGGAAAGGCAACCCCTTCCCAGTCAGAAGGAACAGCCCGGTCAAAAGCCTTAATTTCAACAGGCCCCGTTACGCTCACTTCCTTAAAATCTGACGAAATTGAAACCGGCACCCCAACGCTTTCCAGCCAGAGCCGTGTCATTGTAAGGTATGGAGTTTCTTTTGGATTGGTCAGCTTCATGTGAAGAGTGCCCTTCAGGCGGGAAGCCGCCATCATAAATCCGCTGATATACTGGGAAAGTTCACCGCCAGTTACCAGTTCGCGCCCCACATCAATAGGCCCGCAGAAAGAAAAAGGTGGAGTATCTCCGCCATCAAGAGATTTTCCGTCAGCCCCCAGCTGATTCAATGCATCAATAAGATGATTTACCGGCCGCCTGCAGATTGATTCATCACCGGTAAAAGTACATTTTCCGCTCAAAGTAGAAAGCACCGGGCACAAAAAATACATAAGGGAACCTGAATTTCCCACATCTATAAGACCGCTCTCCGTGCTGCCAGAGTCAGGCAAATGCAGATTTTTTCCTGCACCATGAACAGTCCACACGTCACCGTCCATCAAAACTTCTGCGCCAACCTGCTTTACGGCCTTTACCGTAGAAAGACAGTCATTGCTTGGAAGTGGATTTGAAATATGAGAAGTACCTTCCGCCATGGAAGCTAGAATCAGAGCGCGGATTGTATGGCTCTTGGAACCCGGAACAGTAATATGTCCGGCAAGTTTATGTTTTTTTGCAATTGCTTTCATAATTATAATCAGTTTAACGAGTAGTCGGGTTATTTTCAATCAGTTGTTTTTTTGTTACTATATACGCATGAACAAATATGCTGTAATCCATGTAGAAAACACTCAGAATGTCGTTGAATTTGCAGAATACCTGCATAAAACCGGCTGGACTATTCTTTCTGCAAATAAGACAGAACAGCTTCTTTTGAAAAATAAAATTCCTGTTACCCATGAACAGGCCCTTGAAGAAAACAATTTCTATGTTCAGGAAACTTCAAATCTTATCCGCAGAATTCTGATGACCCGCATTGATTCAGAAAATAAAGTCTCTCAGGATAATCAGGAAAACAGCATTTATATCATCTGTGCAAACATATTCCCCTTTCTGGATGTAAATCAGAAAAACGATAATTCAATAATTCATCCTTCCTCACTTTTTATTTCTACAATCCTTAGAAATTCATTCAGCAATTATGAAAACCTTCTTGTTCTTACAGACCCTGCAGACTACAAAGAAGCAGTAATTCAGCTGAAAACAGACAATGTTACAAAAGCCTTCCGTCTCTATCTTGCGGCAAAAGCCCTTAATCTTGTTTCAGCCTTTGACGGCGGAATTGCTGCCTCAATCCTTCAAAATAAAGAATTCAAGATAAAATTTCTGAATTATATTTCTTTCCCTTTCAGAAAAGAAATGGAACTTCAGCATGGAACAAACTCGCAGCAAAAAGCCTGCCTTTACCGCACTCCTGTAGATTTTGGAGCCTTAAACGGATTTTCAAAATTAGCAGGAAAAGACATTTCATATACAATGGCCGCAGACGCAACTTTTGCATGGGATCAGATTCACACTCTGTATTCAATTCTAAAAAATCAGTATACGGTAAAAAGTGAAAACAAGGACGGCTATCCTTTTACCACTCAATTTACTCCGCTCGCAGGAACGGTTTTCTCAATCATAATCAAAATGTCAAACATTCTGGGTGCAGGGCTCTCTTCAAACGTTCTGGAATCCTTTCACAAAGCCTACAGTTATGATTCTGAAAATATTTCGGAAGCAACTCTGGGCTGCAGTGCCGTAATTGATACAAATGCCGCACGTGAAATTGTGAACTATAATTTTTCTGTAATTATTGCCCCGGGCTTTACGCCAGATGCAAAAAGCATTCTTACAGAAAAAAAGCAGACAAAACTGATTGCCGCAGGCAAGGCAAATGAAATTGGAGTAGACGGAAAACTTATAAATGGCGGAATCATTCTGCAGGAAGAAGATACATCACTCTTTAATCATTGGAAAATCAAAACAAAGAACAGGCCTTCTCAACTTTTTGCTGATGAAATGGCCTTTGGCATGAAGATGGTCATGAGTGCCCGCTCCTATTGCGCAGTCCTTATAAAGGATAATGCCATTGCGGGAATTGCCCAATCCTGCCTTTCTACTCAGGAAGCACTGGAAAGGGTTCTCCTTGACGCACAAAACAGAAAAGAAAGATTAAATCTGTCCGGACCAATTGCTGATGTTCTTATCTGCGATACAGCAATTCCTTTGTGCGATCAGTTTATAAAAATTGCAGATGCCGGTGTTTCTGCCATCATTCAGTCAGGAGGAACTTCTTCCGACAATGAATTTGCAGATTATTGCGATGAAAGAAATATAGTCATGGTCTTTACCGATATGACACATATAAATTTCTAATTTTCAGGTTGTTTTATGATTTACTACTTAGGACAGTATTTACAGCAATTTTGGGGTCCTGCAAGACTTTTCCAGTCTTATGCGGTACTTATCACCCTTGCCTTATATCTGGGATTTTTCCTTTCTGTAAGGCTTATTCCTAAATTTTATAACTGGCTTCCTCACGACCGGGGACGCGAGTTTACCATCAAAGAAAATGCCGAAGCCGCAAAAGGAAAACCTACAGGGGCAGGTTCTGTATTCATCACAATCTTTGTGCTGATTTGTTTTATTCTGGTTCCGATGACTTTGTACAGAAGCCTGCTCTTGCTGCTCACCTGGCTTACAATGCTCACAGGTTTCCTTGATGACCGCAGCGTTACCAGCTGGGGTGAATATTTAAAGGGTGCCCTGGATTTGATTATCAGCGTAGTGGCATCCTTTATCCTTTACTATGGATTAAAATCAATTTCAGCTGACGGTACGGTGAAATTCTGGCTGCCATTTGTTTCTCATCTGGTTACAGTAAATCCTGTTGTGTATGTAATCATCTGTACCATCATGCTTTGGGCTTCCATCAATACAACAAACTGCACGGATGGTGTTGACGGTCTTTCTGCATCGCTTGTTCTGATTGCTCTTATTACACTGGGAATTATTCTTTATTTTGTACTTGGCCACAAAGATATTTCGGCTTACCTTTTGGTTCCTCATTTAATTTACGGTGCACAGTGGGGCGTAATGCTTTTTGCCCTTGCAGGTGTTTTGATGGGTTACCTCTGGCACAACGCCTTCCCTAGTAAATGTCTTATGGGAGACGCAGGAAGCCGCGCCCTTGGTTTCTTTATTGGTGTTGCCGTAATGATTTCTGGAAACCCATTCCTGATTCTTGGAACTTCATTCATCATCTTTATTAACGGCGGAATGGGACTGATTAAAGTCTTCCTGCTCAGATTCTTTAAGATTAAGATTTTTGAAAACATCCGCTTTCCTCTGCACGACCACATGAGAAAAAATCACGGCTGGTCTCCAACACAGGTATTAATTAAATTTATGATTACCCAGTTGCTCATAACTAGTGCAATTATGGGATTATTATTTAAGGTGCGCTAAAAAATACAGGGTGGTTACGGTCATTGAGTTTGTCGAAATGGTCGCAACCACCTCATACAAGGATACATATCATGAGTCTCAAAGAAGAAAAAGAATTTTTAGAAATTAACCGCTCAGAAATTATCGAGCTGGAAAGAAAGCTTACTGCCTGCCCTGCAATTGCCCCAGAAGGCAACGGCGACGGTGAAGCAAAAAAATGTGCTGTTCTGGAAGAATGGCTCAAGGCCCAGGGCTTTACAAGTTCAAACGGCGTTACAATCGAAAAGTTTGAAGCACCAGACAAGCGGGTTAGCGCTGGCGTTCGCCCTTCTCTTGTAGTTACCCTTCCCGGCGAATCGGACCAGCAGCGGGTTTGGGTGATGGCCCACATGGACGTTGTTCCAACCGGCGATCTTTCTTTGTGGAATACTGATCCATGGACTCTGGTAGAAAAAGACGGCAAGCTTTACGGCCGTGGAGTTGAAGATAATCAGCAGGGGCTGGTATCGGCTGCTTTTGCAGCTCTTTACTACATTAAAAAGGGAATTAAACCTTCACACACAGTAAAGCTTCTTTTTGTAGCTGATGAAGAAAACGGCAGCGAATATGGAATTATCCATCTGATTAAAAACTATAATCTTTTTCGCAAGGATGATTTGGTTTTAATCCCGGACGGAGGAGACCCTAAAGGCGAAACAATTGAAATTGCAGAAAAGAATATCCTCTGGCTTTCGGTTCATGTAATCGGAAAGCAGACTCACGGTTCCCGCCCAGACAGCGGAGCAAATGCCTGCCTTGCCGCAGATGACCTTGCAGTGCGCATTCACAAGCTGGAAAAAGTTTTCAACAAAACTGATGATTTGTTCGAACCGAACTATTCTACAATTCAGCCTACAAAACGCTTAAAGAACGTAGACAGCATAAACATTATTCCGGGAGAAGACTGGTTCTGCATGGACTGCCGCATTCTGCCATGCTACCCTCTTGCAGATGTAACTGCAGAAATAGACAGACTCTGCCGCGAAATTGAAGCAGAATACGGTGTGCGCGTAGAATACACCACACCTCAGAAATCTGAAAGCCCTGCAACCCGTGTTGAAGCGCCTGTTGCCCAGAAGCTTGCAGCTGCCTTAAAAACAGTGCATGGCATTGAAGCAAAGTTCATTGGAATTGGTGGCGGCACCGTTGGAGCCGAACTCCGCCGCGAAGGCATTGACGCCGTAGTCTGGAGCACCCTTGACGACCAGGCCCACCAGCCCAACGAATACTGCGTGGTAGATAATCTTATTAAAGATGCACAAACTTTGATTGAGTTCTTTAGGTAGGATTTTTTTCGCCGGGGGCATAAGATAATATTTTACTCTATCTCTGCAACCGGCTTATACATAAAAATACAGTTGTGACTATATTCGGATTGCCAATCTTCATTGAGGCGTTCATTGAAAGCTTCATCATCCACAGAATAAAAGCCCCAAGTTTTATAATAAACCGCTAATTTTGGATTCGCAGCAAAAAGATATAAAACTTTTACCCCTGCTTCCTGTGAAATATGTTTAACAATTGGCTGAATAATATCGTAAAAAATATTACGACCAACTTTTATATTAAGACCTTTTATAATTCTAAGCGAATAATCATTTAATGCAATATTTACTAGTTCTATACCAGGAACAAGCTTAGTTTCTTTTGAAAATTTTAAATCGATTGCATTTTCATTATAAGGAATGGAACCACATTTTAAAGTGAAACAACCAATTAAAACATCAGTACCTTTAAGTTTTACAACATAGTTCCGAACAGAAAAATCTGTTTCATCTTTTATTGCTTGCTTTTGAAAATAATCTGTAATTCCGTCTGCATCATGAATGGCTCTAAAACGTTTTAGGCAATACATATTTTCATTGTCTATAAGACGTTCATAAGAAAAATATTTGGAGTTTATGTCTACTGGTATAAAACTCATTTTTCTTCGTAAGTAGAAAGACTATTCCAATTGCTGATTATATCAGGAATCCACTTTAAGAAGTCTCTATTAAAAGTATCTCGTTCCTTTTTTGAATACTGAGGTGCTGCAAGTGGTTTCGCATTGCAAATTCTATTAAAAGCTTCTTTTCCAGATTTACCTGACAGAATATAAACATCCGGCTTTCCAATCATAGCATTACCTCCTTTTTTTTAATATACTAGTGAAAAAATAAAAGTGTCAAGAGAAAAAATATTTACAAATATTTTAAAATTCAAATCCACGATTACAGATAACTACAAAACACATTTTCTAAAAATAATTCGAAAGATTCGAATAGATTTTACCTTTAAAACATACAATAAATATTTTACGTAGTCTAAATAGGGAAAATGTTCCTGTTTAAGACAAAAAAACTGTATAATTTGTGGTGACTTGTATAAGAAAAATGGACCTAAATAAGGATGCCTTGAATTTGCAGGTATTGTTTTATTAGCATCAATATAAGTTATTGAATAATTACGAATAGAATTTAGAGCTAATTGATAACCATTTAATCCATTAAATTTTCTGATTATTATAATGTTTGTTCTTTCTCTGCAGAAGATTACATTGTGAGAAATTGAACCTTCTGTACAAGCGAAATATTCACATCCTTTCAATAATGCTATTTGTTCTGAAATAGATAGTTTCTCGGGGTAAATAATCTTATAACCTTCAATTTGAAAAAGAGATTCTATTTTATTTTCTCCAAAATCTTTTCTGTCATTTAAACCAGTCCTTGAAAAGTAAATTTTTTTGTATTTCGCAGGATAAATATCTCTTTCAATTCTATTAATTATATCAATGTAATTCGATGTGAAGAATCGCTGTTTAACCTTATTGTCATAATAAAAGCACTGCTCTGGAAGATATATGCGGAAGAAAGTAGTTGGAACTATAATTTCTTCAAGTTGATTATCAGCTATACCTAAATTCCTTAATATCCAAAGAAAGTTTTGAGGAAGAACAGACTTTTTATTCTCACCTTTATTATTATCTTTCAAGACTATATATACAAATTTTAATTTTTGTATTTTTTTATATTTCTCATCAAATAAGAACCAAAGATGTTTTAAATTATCCGTTATACAGTGCCCCCATACAAAATGAAACATTCCAATATAAACAACTTCTTCATTCCTATATGTTACATTAAGTTTAGAACAATTATTGTAAGAACGCTTCTGCCAATTGACATGAAGTAAACTTCTTTCATCCACTACCCCATTAAGATTTATCCCAGATTCTCCCTTTATTGAATCAGGAATAATTATAGCATTATGAAGCGTATCAACCGTTAATTGTTTTTCAGATATATATTTTTTTGAAGAAGCATCATATGTAGTATTCTTCATCTTCAGATTCATAAATTGGTTATTATATGAACTCATACGAAGTATTCCTTAAAATTTTCAAGCCCACAGTTCTCAAAAACCCATCTATTGCCAATTTCAGCTATTTGCTTTAATTGATCTTCATTCTCTAATGCAAATTTCATTAACTCTGCAAGCTTATAATCATCCTTATCAAATAATACTGGGTTAAAATTTTCCTCCATACAACAATTGTCATAATAAAATTGTTCAAAAGGTATTGAACTCCTTACATCTTTTGGTAAAGAAACTCTAGTTCCAATAACAGGAATCTTAAATTTAAAGGCTTCTAAAACTGTAATTGGAAACCCCTCATAAAAACTGCTAAAAATCATACACAACGACTTCCTAATTAATTGAGTAGGATTTTTTACATAACCTGTAAAAATTACATTATTTTGCAGAGCTAATTCTTTTGTTAATTGCTTTAAATTTGCTTCTAATTCCCCCTCACCGACAATAACAATAGAAACAGATATGTTATAAGTGGTTTTGAGGATATGTATTGCCTTTATCAATTTCCACTGAGCTTTTTGATAAGATAATCTCCCGATATTTATAAAATATGGTTCTTTAAGTTGAATATCAGAGTATGAATTGTTATTTTCGGCTATCGGATTATAGACAACCCGAACATTTCTTACTCCTATTTCTTCAAGACTTTCCTTAACTTGCAATGAAACTCCAATAACAGAAACATATGATTTGTTATAAAAATGTCTCAATATTATAAAAACAAGATATCGCAAAATTCCAAGTTTTCTATACTGTATAGTCGGAGGATTATGTATTGTCACAGTTACTCTTACATGTTTTCTAGCACACGCACAAACAGCAATTATATTTGACCGATCAAGGAAAGATACAATTCTGTCTACTCCAGAAGATTTTATTTTGCTTTTTAGTTTTTTTATTGCTTTTACTTGCTGTAATAGTTTTCTAAAAATAGAGTTTTCATTACTCATCAAAAAATATGGTAATTTTTCATTATAATCTGATTTATAAAGCACATAACATTCAGAAATAATATTTTTGCTCTTGCAATAAAGAGAAAAATTATCAAATACTTTTTCAGCACCACCAGTTTTATATACATCAATTAATTGCAATATTCTCATATCTTGCCCCGTTATTTTAAATATTTAATAAATCTAACTCGATTTCTCCTACTTCTTTTCTTAACCACAGGGATTCCAGAGAAATTAGGATGAATCGTTAATGACAAAATCAAATACAAGATACTGAAGACTCTTATTTGATCAAAAAGAGGAGAACTAAAACATATCAAAAATGCAGTAGATAACATTACAAATACAAAAGTTCTATATGCTTTTTCTGTAAACAAAAAGAAAGAAATCAATATTATAATATATATACTTAAACCTACTAGCCCCCAGTTTCGGATATGATGAAAATAGAAATTCTCAATTACCCTATTACTTGCTTTATTAGATGCAATTCCAAACAAAGCTGCTTCATCAAAAAACTGTAATGCTTCTGCATTCTGCGACTTTCTTGTTAGCATTGATGCATCCAAAGTTTTTCCCAGAAAAGCTTGTATAAGGCGAACAATATAATCGACTGCAGTAACTACAACTTCTACACCTGCTAAATATAAAGTAACGATGAAGATTATTATAATAAATAATGCAAGCCCTAATGTCTTGCGAGTTTGTTTTATACATACAAATATTACAAGGTAAGATAGACACAAAGCAGCAAAACCTGTTCTTGACCCCGTCAAAAAGATAAGAATTGAATAATAAAAAAATTTCAGAGTAATTTTCCGATTGCGTAATACATTCCAGTATAAACAGAAAATAATAATCCAAGCATAATTATATGCAAATCCTGTCATTCCAGACATACGAATATAATTGATTGAACCATAAGGAAAAACTGAATATAATTTAAATACAGGTGCAAACAGAGGAATAAATTTAAGCCAGTCAAATAATGAAAAGATAAAAATGATTTTTTCAATTGTGTCTATAGTTTTATAAGACTGGTTATCTGTATTACTTCCTACAATGATATAGGAAGTGTAGAAGCAAAAAAGATATATGAGCGGTCGCAAAATTTCAATAATATCATTTAGACCATAATTATTTCTTGTAAAATTCAGCAAAGAACTTATGTTGTATTCTATAAACAATAACAAAAATAAAAGTGATATAAACAATACATTACGATTAAAAACCTGTAAAGTAAACAGTTGAGGCCTTACGACAAACGGTATAATACTAAAAAAAATTATTGCAGCAAGATAGAGTGCTTGCCCAGCATTTAATCCAACATAACCAAAAAACGATGGAAAGAGAATAATAGAAACAATAAAAAATAATCTGTATTTTTGGATCATGTTTTATGCTCTAACATTTCTAAAGAAATAATAAATTTTTCTATACAATAAAAAAATAGATTTACAAGAAATTGCAAACCTAATGATTCTTTCGCGCCTAGATTTATTCTTAATATCTTTATAGACATTTTTTGTCTGGCAAGTAATTTCTTTTATATATCCATTTTCCATTAAATCTAAATACAAAATATCAAATACTGCCTTATTCTCATCCCATGGAATTTTAGGAAGGTGATATAAATCACAGAAATAATTACTAATATCATTTTTTGATTTCTGAAATTGGATTCGCTTTGTAATATCCACACTATGACTAGCAGAGTTTTTTAAAATCCTATAAACGCCAAATACTTCATCCATAAATTTGATTTTTGTATCATGTGCTAAATATATCCATAGAGGATAGTCTCCCATAAGCCAGTTTTGATCTTTACCTAATTCAAGTGAAATAAACTTCTGATAAAGAGCTCTATGCAAGCATACTGATAACGTTGGTACAGGATTTCTTCCATAAATCAATACTTTATAATCAGAAACTGAGGCTCCAAATAAGACCTTTGAAAAATTTTTTTCTTTCTCATAATACTGCTGTACTTTTCCATAACACATAGAATACTCTGGATTATCCTCTAGAAAACTAACCTGTTTTTGCAATTTTTTTTCATCAATCCAATAATCATCACCCTCACAAAATGCAAGGTATTTTCCACGAATAGCAGCGTTAATTTTTATATGATGAAGTCTATTTCCTTTAGAAAACTGATTTTCCGTCTCATAAATTCCTTTCACAATCTTCGGAAATTTTTTTTCATATTCTCGAATAATATCAGCAGTTTTATCAGTAGATGCATCATCATGTATAAGCACTTCGAAGGGAAATGTAGTTTTTTGCATCAAAAAACCATCAATTGCCTGAGAAATATATTTTTCATGATTAAAAGTCATACATTTTACAGAAACCAGAGGCACCCCACTATTATCTGTACCCCAATTCTGCATTATTTCTTCTTGTGTTATTTTAATCATTAATTAGCCTCTTACTTCCGCATCAAGAAAAATAGTCATTTGCACAATTCCAGAGTTTATAAAATCATTCATTGTTTAGTTTCCAAATCTTTTTTTATTTGAGTTGTACTTATTTCTGGAGTTCGCTCAAGATAAACTACCTCGCACTTTTCCCTTAAAAAATCAAATTTTCCCTTCCAATCATCTCCCATAACAAAAGTATCAATTTTATATAAATCAACATCATGTTCTTTTTGTTTCCAGTCAGTTTCTGGTATTACCAAATCGACATACCTTATTGCTTCTAATAACTGTTTGCGTTTTTCATAACTAAAATAACACTTCTTATTCTTTTCATTCCAGTTAAATTCATCAGTTGAAAGAGCGACAATGAGATAATCTCCTAGAGCCTTTGCCCGCCGAAGTAAGTTGATATGACCATAGTGTAACAAATCAAAAGTTCCATATGTAATTATTCTCTTCATAAAAATCCTCACTTGAAAATTACTGTTGAATAATGTGGAATTCTCTGATTTTCAGGAGGCAAAGACTGCCAGTTACCATAGCGAAAAGATAATATTGATTCACCATTAGCAGGTCCCCAAAATTCTGAATCCTCAAATTTATATTTTTTAAGTGGTAGGACATCATTTACCAGCTGAAAACCTATATCAAATGGATACGCAAAAATTTCCTCATCGGTTGTATCAACTTTGTCGTTATTCTTTCTAATTTCATAAGAAGCTTTGCGAGATTTATAATCCTCATCTGTTATTAATTTTAACTCTTTTCTTCGTTCTATATATTTAATTGCACTCAAATATCGGAATTCCGCAAAATCTGATGTTTTAATTTTTTTGATTCGATATAAATCTACAGATAAACCTTTATGAGCATAAAATCCATCATGTGGATAATGACAATAATCACATTCTGAATTCATATCTTTTACTCTAGCCCAAGCGTGAAAATAATTAGGTTCTGATTTCTTATCTTCCAAAAACATATTTTGAGGTAAGTTATGCCGTAAAATTTCAATTGCACTGTCATAGGTATCATCAAACAAGAAGAAATCAAAATCATCATCCCAAGGGATGAAACCTTTGTGACGTATAGCACCTAGAAGTGTTCCAAAAGCAATTTCATAAGGAATGTCATTAATTTCCAGAATTGATGCAATTTTTTTTGCCATAGTAAACAAGCGTTCTTGAGCATCTTTTATTTCAAAATTCCAAGTCATCTACAAAACCTCCACCATATCTAAACTGAATACAGGAATTCCGCAGTTTTCAGCAATATCACGACGCTCGGCAAAAGAATCGTCTATAAATATTGAATTCCTATTATCAATATATTTATATTTGCAATCAGTAGGACTTATATGAATAACTCTATCGAACAAATTTTGAATACGCAATTTTTTAAGTAATTCATCAAGTTTCCCAAGTTTTTCGTCATCATGCTTTGAAAGAAGAGAGACTTTTTTCCCTTCATTTATACAGCGATAAAGAAAAGCTATTAAACTTGTGTTTAATGTTTTTTTATCCAGATATAAGCAATCATCAAAATCAACAAATACCTCATTGTATGAAATATCTATTTTGTATTTGTTATCTAAGGCTCTGTCCATCTCAACATCATAATCATTTTCAATAATGCTAACGGGAATATCAAATGCATTATAAAGACTCATCAAAGCAAAATTTATACCTTTCGCTCGGAATAATGACGAACTACCTCCAAATCTACTTGCTATTTCCAAAAGAGTAAGAACACCATTTTCATCCCGTTTTACCTGGAAGAACCATGCCCCATTAAATTTAATATTATTATTTATTTTATTCGCAAAATCTCTAAACTCTCCGTTGTCAGTAACCGGCTTGGTATTAACACTAATTCCATTCATTACACGGCAACGCTCACGTGGTTTTACAACAGTAAGATTACCAGTAAAATCAGTAAAACAATCTACAGTATATTCATTTCCAGAAAGATACTCACAGATTATTGATTGTGGATTTTCACTAATATGTACTTTTAATTCTGCTTCTGTATTAATTTTCTTTGCACCACGCGAACCGTAGCCTATATCTGGCTTTACGAATACAGGATATTTTACAACTTCTTTTTCTGTCGTATATGTAACCGGAATTTTAACTATGCCATCCAATTTTTCATATGTTCTGCTCTTGGAAAGGCAAATCTCTGTAGTATCTGCACAAGATGATATTACCTTACATCCTAAAAAATCTTCATTTATTTTTAATATTTCAATTACAGCATCCATCGCAGGATAAATAGCATCAATTTGTCTTTCGTCTACTATTTTCTTTATTTCCGCGATGATTTTTTCATCAGTTATAAATGGCAATCCACCAATGTAATCTTTAAAAACAAACTTGCCATGGTCATTAACTGAACTGGCACCAATAAGATTAAAATGAGCAGAATCTTTTACTGATCGATAAACTTCCAGTGCAATTTCTGAACCACACGGAAATACAAGAATGTTCTTTTTCATTTCTCAGTAACCACCTGTAAAATTCTTTCCACATCTTCATCCTTCAAATCCGCATACATAGGCAGACACAAAACCTGTTCTGCCAATTTAGTTGCAACAGGAAGATTTACGGGATTAGCCGATTCAAGCCCTCGATATACAGGGAAGTTAGAAATTAACGGATAGAAATAACGACGTCCAAGAATGTTATTTTCTTTAAGTTTTGCATACAAAGCATCGCGACTCATGCCGTATTCGTTTTCTGTAATGAAAATCGGGAAGTATGAATAGTTATGTCTAACACCTTCTATATCATTCAGGAATCTAATTCCCGGCACATCTTTAAGAACAGCTTTATACATTTCAGCAACATGCTTACGTCGTTCAATTGCATCATCAACCTGCTTCAAATTTAACAAACCATAAGCAGAACGGATTTCATCCATTTTACTGTTGATTCCAGGAGCAACAACTGTTGTCTCTCCTGCAAATCCAAAATTCTTCAAATAGTCAATTCTTTTTTTTGTTGCAGCATCATGACAAATCAATGCCCCTCCTTCAATAGTGTTGTAAACCTTAGTTGCATGGAAACTGAGCGTACTCATATCACCTGCTTCCAGAATTGATTTTCCATCAACATTTACACCAAAAGCGTGAGCAGCATCATAAATTACTTTAAGACCATAAATATCTGCTATTTCTTGTATTCTTTTAGTATTACAAGGAGTACCATAAACATGTACCGGCATAATTGCAGTTGTCTGAGGAGTAATTGCAGCCTCGATTTTTTCTGGATCAATGTTTCCAGTCTCTTCTTCTACGTCTACAAATACAGGCTTAAGATTATTCCACCAGATTGAATGAGTTGTAGCAACAAAACTATATGGAGTTGTAATCACTTCGCCTGTAATGCGCATTGCCTGCAATGCAGTAATAAGCGGCAATGTACCATTTGTAAAAAGTGACAGATATGGAACTCCAAGATATTCAGAAAGCGCTTTTTCTAATTCCTGATGATAGTGACCATTATTTGTAAGCCACTTACGATTCCAAATATCTTCAAGGTACTGCTCAAAATCTCTTAAGTCAGGTAATAAAGGACTTGTAACTGTTATTTGATTTTGTTTCATTTTCTTACCTCTCGTAAAGTTGAAATCAGATAATTAAAAGTTTCATTTTTTGAAAACTTTGCTAATAAAACATAAATCACTATCCCAGAAATAATTTGCAATACTAATAGAACGATTTGTTGAATATGTATGAAATGTAAAAACCAAACAATGACACCCATGACAACAGATAAAATGAATGATGGCATTAAATCCTTGATTTGTTCAAAATAGGAATAATCCATAAGTTTTTTATTTGGATAGGCATGTATAAAACTAATGATAATCGTCTGTATTACCTGTCCTATAGCCATGGCATAAATACCTAAAGGAATTGTTATAAGCAAAGTTATAATTGCAATAGTTTTTTTTATTATTTCAAGTTTTAAGGAAATATCACTTCGACCAAGCGCATTAATTGCTGTAAGATTTGCTGTATGAATTGGATAAAAGATAAAAGCTATACAAGACAACTGCATAAAAGGAACACAAGGTAACCATTTATCAGTTAATAAAATCTCTACGAGAGGTTTTGCAATAGTAGCAAGCCCTACCATACACGGCATAAGAATAAATGCACTAGAACTAATAGCTCTACGACATATTTTTTTTTCAGTAATAACATCATCATTATATGCACTTAAAGTTGGGAACATTACACCTTGAATTGAACCATCCAAGTTAGTTGCTATTACTCTTGGAAACTGTTGTCCCCTATCAAAGACTCCAAGTTGCTCTGTCGAATAGGTTTTTCCAATAACAAGGTTATAAATATTCTTGAATATTACATCCAATAGAGAAGAACATAGAAGTTTCCAACTAAAAGTAAATAAATCTTTCAATCTAGAAAATGAAAAAACAAATTTTGGACGCCATTTTGCAGAAAACCATAATACAACACAAGAAAGAAAAACATTTGAAAGTTGCTGAAAAACTAAAGCCCAAATACCAAACTCATTATATGCGAGTATTATTCCTATAATTCCAGATATAAAAACAGCAATAATATTACTTAAAAATAAACACTTGAATCGGAATTTTTTTGATACATATGCATTTTGTATACTATTAAATGCTCCAAAAAACAAAGTAATTGCGATTACTCTCAATAAAATAGTTAAATTTGGATAATCATAGACCCTTGATACAAGAGGAGCTATAAAAAACAAAATAATATACAATATAGTTGCTACAAATAAACTCATAAAGAAAACTGATGAGAAATCAAGATCATCACTTTCTTTTTTTTGTACTAAAGCTGCACTAAAACCTGTCTGAATAAATACATTGGCAATCTGTATAAAAACTAGAAGTAGTGCAATAATTCCATAATCAGAAGGAGTAACTAATCTTGCTAAAATAACAGAAAGGATAAATTGAACTCCTTGAACTCCACCACGCTCAAGAAATTTCCAAATCAAAGAAGAAATTACTTTTCTTTTTGTAATAGTATTTTCCGTCATATTTCTTGAACGACCTCAAATTTCTTAAATAAGATTCTCAGCGCAAACGGAAAGAGTCCAAGCTGACGTTTTATTCTTTTAAAAGTAAAATCCTGTCCTAATCTATAAAGCCATTCCAAACGATGCTGAATCATAAAATCTGGCGCTCGTTTTACACTTCCGCTCCAAAAGTCTATTGAGCCTCCATTTCCGAAAAGAATCTTTACATTCAATTTTTCTTTATTCTTTAATATCCAACATTCCTGTCGAGGAGCCCCTAAACATACAATCAAAATTTCTGGGTTCGATTCATTTACTATCGAAATTATTTCGTCATCAGATTTTTGCTCGTATCCATTCAATCTGCCACATATAACAACATTAGGATAATCTGTATGAATTTTTTCAGAGGCTTTTAAATTATTTTCTTCGCTTGCACCATAAAGAAATACACGAACCTCACGATTTGTGGGAAGATAAGAAAAAAAATCTGTTCCTGGATAACGGCTATCTGCTTTGTAAGATGTACCACAGAGTTTATTGATAGCAAGAAGCAGACCGTTTCCATCCACAAAATTAAACTCAGTTTGTTGCAGATACCACATCATAAAGGGATTCTTTTCAGCCTGCAAAAAAATTTCTGGATTAACGAAAGAAATTAAATGTTTTTCATTTCCCTCAAGTACATTCAAAAAATACTGTTGAATATCAGAAAATGACGACGGAACTGCACATGGCATTTTATTAATTGAGTAATTATTAATTGAAAAATAATTATTTCCTGTTAATTCGTTCATTAAAAAGCCTTCTCATATCCTAATGATTCTTCACTCACGAACTCACAGTCACAGTCATAAACAACTTGAAAATCTATTTCGCATTCTCTTTTTCATAGTGATTTAACACATCTTTACGAATTTCATTTCCACAAAGCCAAATACTACAATCAGATTCTTTGATAGACTTTTCACAACAAAAATAAAGTAAAATACCGTTAGCCTTCTCTCCAGCATCACCAGAAAGAATATTATTTAACGCATACTCAAGCAAAATTTCATCCAATCCATTAGGAAAAACGTCTACATGCCAAACGCTATTATCAATAAGAGATTCAAATAATGATTCTAATTTTTTCTGTCTATAATCCCATGGGGCACTGCCACATAGAAGCGCATATCTTTTCAAAAAATATCTCCAAGGACAAAATAATAGATTCAAACAGTCATAAGCACACTATATTGTGCTTACAAAACTATATTAGCCGATTTTTTTGTGCTTGTAAATCAATAAAGCACAAAATTGTGGTATTTTTGTTATATGGACTTTCGCTCTAGATTAAGAGAAGAAATAGAATATTCTGGATTACTCTATAAAGAAGTGGCAGCAAAAGCAGGTATCACAAAAAGAACTATGGATAGTTATGTAGGCACAAGAGGCTGCATGCCATCTGCAGATATAGCGGTAAAACTCGCCCAAGTTCTAGGGGTTAGTGTCGAATATCTGGTAACTGGAAATGGGCAAGAAAACACTATATCAAAAAAAGATCAGCACATTATTTCCTGCTTAAAGAAACTGCCACCTCATGAACGAAATGCTCTTGAACAATACATAGAGACATTAGCACAAGATTGAAAAAGGTGACTTCAAAATAAATGAAGTCACCTTTTTTTTCCTATAAGTACCGAAATTTTTAGATTATTCAAATTGCGGAAAATTACATGCTTTTCAACATTTTGCTGCTACTTGCACAATTTTCCGCGATTTGTTAAATTCACAATGCTTGAGATTGAATCTTGGCCGTACTAATCTGGACGAGGCCGAGCCTCATGCGTTTTTCATATCTGAAGGCGTAGTTTAACAATCTTTGCAAAATCTAAATGGCAAAGGAGTTAACTAAAATGCCAAAGTCTTTATTTCAAGAAATCATTTTTACAATCATTATGGTCTTTTTCATGGTGTATGCCCTTATCTGCTACAACATGACACTTGCTATCGGTGAATTTTCTAATGCAGTAATGCTAGGAGCCTTTAAAGAGCTTATAATTATGGGCCCAATCGCTTTTATTTTAGACATGATTGTTGCAGGACCGCTGGCAAAGCATTTTACTTTTAAGATTTTTAAGGCTGAAGAAACAAATCCAATCTTTATTATTCTTTCAATTTCTATTTTTTCAGTGATGTTTATGTGTCCGCTGATGAGCCTTGCGGCAGCTATTCTTTTTAAGGGTGGACTTTTGCAGAAGGAAGTTATTTCAATCTGGATTAAAACAACGATTATGAATTTTCCAATGGCTTTCTTCTGGCAGCTCTGTTTTGCAGGGCCGCTAGTAAGAAAGCTTTTTGGACTGATTTTTAGAAGTAAATAAATTACTCTACAGTAACACTCTTAGCAAGGTTTTTTGGTTTGTCTGGGTCGTAGCCGCGCTGAATTGCACAGTAGTAGGCAAAAAGCTGGGCTGGAATAACAGTAAGAAGACTTGCAAGAGTTGAAGAACACTCTGGAATCTTAAAGATCTCGTCTGCCTTACCTTCAAAAGAACCGCTTTCATCCTGAGTAATTACAAGTACAGTAGCACCACGGCTGCGAACTTCTACCATATTTGAACCAATTTTGTCGTAAAGAGCAGGTTCACTGGCAATTGCCACAACCAGAGTCTGAGGGTCAATCAAGGCGATTGGACCGTGCTTAAGCTCACCGGCAGCAAAGGCTTCTGAATGCATATAAGAAACTTCCTTAAGCTTAAGGGCAGATTCCAAAGAAGTAGCACTATCAAACTGGCGGCCAATGTAGAAAATCTTATCTTTATTAAACTGCTTGCTTGCAAACTTCTGAATTACATCCTGATTATCCAAAATCTGCTGAACCTTTGCAGGAATGCTTTCCAGTTCACAAAGGAGCTTTGTTGCATCTTCCTGGCTCAAAGTGCCACGAAGCTTTCCGGCTTTTATTGCAAGCAGGAAGAGACAGAGTACCTGAGTTGTATAAGCCTTTGTTGAAGCAACAGCAATTTCAGGGCCTGCAAGTGTGTAAATTACATCATCAGCTTCGCGGCTTACAGTTGAACCAACACAGTTTGTAATTGCCACAACCTTAAGGCCTTCATTTTTAGCAAGGCGAAGAGCACTGAGAGTATCGGCAGTTTCTCCAGACTGAGAAATTACAATAAAAATATCGTCTTTATCCAAAATAGGATTTCTGTAACGGAATTCTGATGCAACATCAACATCAACCTTCATGCGGGCAATTTTTTCAAAGGCATATTTTGCAACAACACCGGCATGGTAAGCAGTTCCGCAGGCAGTAATTACAACACGTTTTGCCTTGCGCCATGCATCGTCCATCTTGTTTTCTTCAAAATAAACATCAGTTGGCTTACCTTCGCCATCCTTTACGATACGAGGACGCATTGTGTCTGTGAGCCCCTTTGGCTGCTCGTGGATTTCCTTAATCATAAAGTGAGGATATCCGCCCTTTTCTGCAGCATCCATGTCCCATTCAACATGACTTGGCTGCTTGATGATTTTTTCACCGTCAAAATTAAAGAGGTCAACATGATCGCTGTAAAGAACAACAAGTTCCTTTTCACCCAGATAGTAAACATCGCGGGTATGCTCCAGAATTGCAGGAACATCAGAAGCAATAAAGTTTTCACCCTTACCCACACCAACAATAAGAGGACTTTCCTTACGGCAGGCAATAATGCGGTCAGGATAATCCTTGCAGAGAACTCCCAGAGCATAAGAGCCTTCAAGAATCTGCAAAGTGCGGCGAACAGCCTTGAAAATATCTTTTTCTTCCTTGTAGAATTTATCAATCAGATGAACAACAACTTCTGTATCTGTCTGTGACTGGAAAACTACCCCCTGAGCCTGAAGCTTAGACTTCAACTCTGCATAGTTTTCAATAATTCCGTTATGAACAATGGAGATTGTACCATCCATATTTGTGTGAGGATGGCTGTTTGTATCACTTGGCTCGCCGTGAGTTGCCCAGCGGGTGTGACCAATTCCCATGTTTCCCTTTACAAAGTCACCAGTCTTTTCATACAAAGCCATTTCTGCCTCTGCATAAGCCTTGTGCTCCTTTGTTTCTGGAACAATCTGCCCTGTAATTTTTTCTGCCAGGTTAATCAGCTTACCCTTAGCCTTCTGAACAACAATTTCGTCACCACTATAGATAGCCACACCAGCAGAATCGTAACCACGATATTCCAACTTCTTCAACGCCTTAATCAACACCGGCGTAGCATTTTTATTTCCAATGTATCCTACTATTCCACACATAATCTTATCGAAGAAACCGTTAAGAAAAACTTTTCATCAGAAAAGTTTTTTAGGTTTCTACCACCTCCTCTTATAGCAAAAAGCGTTAAAAAAAAGTTTTCATCAGAAAACTTTTTGGCTTTTTTATAGCTTTCAACCTCCATAAATAATATTAAATATATCATATCCACCTTTTTTTTTCTACTTTTTGGTGAAAATGATATTTTGCGGCAATTATATATATAGAGAGTTTTCAAAACAAATTTATTGATTTATAATGGAGGTATGGAAGAAATGCCAAGTATAAGCAGTTTCTTTGGTATAACAATATATATGTACAAAAAAGATCATAATCCCCCACATTTTCATGCTTTGTTTAATGGTTATGATTGTATTGTAGATATAAATACAGTAAAAACAAAAGGAAAGTTTCCAAAAGATAAAAAGAAAATAGTTGAGGCATGGGCTATTATTCACAAAAAAGAATTATTTAATTGTTGGGATTTACTCTGTAAAGAAAGTAGAGTAATTCAAATTGAACCGCTTAAATAGGAGTTGACTATGTTTAAATGGGTCGTTTTGGATGTTGAACCAAAAGAAGATTTTACACTTCTCCTTACTTTTGCAAGAGGAAAAAAGCGTGTTTTTGATTGTAAAAAATACCTATTTGATGATGATTATGCAAAGCCTCTTCAAGATATCAATCTTTTCATGAAAGCAAAAGCAGACCATCATACTGTAATGTGGACTGATGAAATAGATGTTTCTCCTGAATATCTTTACGAAAACAGTGTGAAAGTTAAGAAAAGTTAAGAATAAAAAAACTTGACAAACAAGAAAGGCTCCTGCGTTCCCGTAATGTAACTTGATACAACGCCAGCTCAAATATTAAGATGTTTTTTTATTTTCCCACGCAGAAGTTCGCAAAGATGCTGCCCAGTACGTCATCTGGGGTGACGTCGCCGGTAACTTCGCCAAGGAAGTCAAGGGCGTCTTCCAAATCCTGAACAACCGCATCCAGAGTGTAGTTGTCGTCGGCAGAAATAAGGGCGTGACGAACACATTCCAGGGCGTTGGCAACGGCTTCTTTCTGGCGGGCAGAGCCCAGACCGGCCTGCTGACGTTCGGTAGAAGTTGTAATGCCCGCTGTGAGGATTTTTGTAATCTGGGCAAAAAGTTCGGAAAGACCAGCGCCGATTTTGGAACTGATGCGGCAGGCTGGGATAGATTGTCCGGTCAAGCCGGACAATGACACATCTGGCTGGTTGTCATTCCCCGGCTTGACCGGGGAATCCTTCTTATCACTCTTAGTAAAGACCACAATAACCGGTTCACGGCAATTTTCTACAAAGGCCTTGTCTTCATCATTCATACCAGAGGTGCCATCAACAAGGTAGAGAACCACATCGGCATCCTGGGCAAGATTTTTGGAAAGCTCGACACCCTGGGCTTCAATTACGTCCTCGGTTTTGCGGAGGCCTGCGGTGTCAAAAAGGCGGACTGGAATACCGTTTATGCTGGCCCAGCTTTCCAGCCAGTCGCGGGTAGTTCCTTCAATGTCGCTTACTATGGCGCGCTCTTCCTTCAAAATGGCGTTGAACAAAGAGGATTTGCCCGCATTTGTGCGGCCCGCCAAAACTACACGCGCGCCATCCTGGTAGAGTTTTTCCCCTTTCCAGGAATCGCAGAGAGTCTGCAGGCGGCTTATGGCAAGTTCAATATCTGAGCGGTCAAAGGAATCTGCAATAGTTTCTTCATCCTCTGGATATTCAATTTCCACTTCTATTGCGGCAAGGGTATCTATAATCAGTTTTTTGATTGAGTCAATTTCTGTAAAAAGATTTCCAGCCAGACGGCCAGCGGCATGAGAGCGGGAAACATCGGTGTGGGAATCTATGATTTCTTTTACTGCTTCTGCCTTTGTAAGGTCGGTTTTGCCGTTTATAAAGGCACGGAATGTATATTCACCCCGGTTTGCCTGACGGAAACCGGAACGCAGCATAAGATTTTGAATAGCGGTTACAACAGCAGGTCCACCATGGCAAAAGATTTCGACCATATCTTCGCCGGTAAAAGATTTTGGTGCGCGGTAGACGGCAAGCATTACTTCGTCCACGGCGCAGGTAGTTTGCTTCCCGACTGCGCCAGAGTCAGCGCGACCTGCGCCCGCAGTTTCGGCAAGCGAAACTGCGCATTCTCCGAGGCGGTGATCTACAATCCACCCATAAACCAGCGTGTTGCCGGCTGCTTCAAGCAATGCCTTAGGGCGGGAAAAAATCTTACTTACAAGTTCAATGCAGTTTTTGCCGCTGGCGCGAACAATTCCCAGTGCGGCTGGAGCCAGAGCGGTTGCAATCGAAGAAATTGGCTCTTCCGGGGTATACTGATTGGGCGTCATGGCTGTACCTTTAAGAAAGGCAGAAAGCGGGACTGGCCGCGGGTCTGCGACTCAGGTTCGTCCGGCTCAATTGTAGGATTCAGAATACTGTCCAAAATTGTAAGGTCAGCATCGCCTGGCATACTCAAAGGCTTCATAGCGTCTCCGATGGCAGGCTTGCGGAATTCAGGGCTTGCTTCTGCGGCCGTGCCGATAAATGTGTCTGTAGGCGAAATGTCTGGCGGAGTCACCTCGTAATTCCCCACGTTGTTCCAGCACATATAGCCGCGGTCAATGGCATCACGCACTCCAAAAAACTGCTTTCGGATATAGTCAGAATCATAGTAAAGGCGGTCGTAGCTTACATTCAGATAGAAAGACTGAACCCACGGGCGGATTATTGCCCTGTTACGGCAGAGAACTGTATTTCTGAATGAGCCGTAATAGTAAATGCGGTAAGTGCGGTCTGCAACCGGAGCATAATTCAAGAAAGTCTGCTCAAAATGACTCGGATAGAACATAGGCCCGATTACATCAACGTATTCTGCAAGCATTTCTGCATCCTGCCCAGTTCTGGTTCCACTGCGGTACCAGCCGTTTGCACCGTAAATGTCTATTCCAATCGGAGCGTCAATATTTGCCCGCGCATAAGAGAGGAAGGAAATCAAGGCCGATTCCTTATCCATGCCCTTATCCTGCCAGCGGTACTTTGCATTGTAAAGGTTCAGACCGTCTGTAGGGAAACGGATATAGTCAAACTGAATTTCATCAAAACCGCGTTCAATAAGTTCGCGTGCAATGGCAACGTTATATTCCCAGACTTCTTCTGAATAAGGGTCTACCCAGTTTTCATCATAGTAAGCTGTTTCCTTACCCAGTGAATTTCCTTCTTCATCAAGTTTATCTTCGTAACCTTTTATGCCGACCCAGGGCTTGTTATATTTCGAATCCCAGATTGCGTATTTTCCGCCGTCATAGCGGGCCAGAGAACGGTCCTTAAATGTTACGATTCGGGCAATAAGATAAATATTTTCTTTTTTAAAGCCGTCTATGAATTCATCCAGATTTTTTACTGCAAAACTTGAAGTTGTCGCCTTTTCCAGAATAAAAGGGTCATGGCTGTCATAACGCAGAAGTCCGTAATCATCCTTCATGTCTACAACAATACTGTTCAGATTGCGGTCTTTTATAACCTTTTTGAATTTTGCAACACCTTCCGGGAAAGAACACTGATAAGCCGAAGCATAAATGCTTTTTCGTCCGTTTGCCTTTTCTGCATAAGGCGTGTTCACAGTGCCAGGATAGAGCATCCACAATTCGTTCAGAAGAAGGCCGTGGGCAAAACCGCTGCGGGCCTGAGAAATCCATGCAGTATTTATCATTCCAGGAACCGCCGCAAAGGCTTCGTGCCAGTTATGCTCCTGGGTAGGGCTTCCCGGACTTTGCAGGGAATCTAAATCCAGAGAACCAAAACCTTCAAGTTTTGAATAAACAAGGACATTATCTATTGTAGTAAGGCCGTCTATAACATCAGTTGGTTCTGAACCTGCATAAATCAGTTCTCCCTTCTTTTCCTGCCAGTTAAATTTATAGATTCGGGGCATATAGGTTTGCGAAACGTAAATTTCCGTATAAACAGAACCGTCTGCATTTGTGCGCACAACAGGAAGAATATCAGAAATTTCATCTGGTGATGTAAGGGATGGCATTTTTTCAAAGCCCGCATCTACATCATTCCAGCCTGCCTTTTCCCTTTTTGGGAAGATATAGGAAAAACCGAAAATTGGATGCGCCATAAAAACAACAGTTTCCCCTTCTATGGTTGCAACGGCACAGGCTTTTACGCCAGGCGTATTACGGCTTGTAGAACCTATGTTTTTCCAGGAAAGTCCGCAGTTTTCTGAATAATAAACGTTATCTTTTGTTGCCGTTACAAGTTCCATATTATTCAGCGGATTTACACAAATATCTTTTAATTCCTGAATCTGTTTTTCAAGTCTGGAAGTTTTATTTTCATATTTTTTGATTGTAAGAAAGGGCAGACCGTTATCACGTTCTTCAAAATTCTTTAAATCTGAAGTAAAGAAGACTCCGCATGAAGTGCGCATGAGCCAGCAGGTCTTGTAAACACCATCGGCATCAACATCATCTGCAACAGGAACACGAATCTGCAAAAGCTGGTCAACCCGGCCTTCTGTCCAAAGGGGAAATGCTGTATTCTGGCTTGTTACCTTAAAAAGTCCTGAATCCGAACCAACAAGAAAAATATCTGAATCTACCTCTGCATCTGAAGCGGCAGGGCTCACTTTTGAAGGCAGCTGATAAAGGGGCTTTACTTCCTGAGCAAAAAGAGAAAATGCTGTTAAAAAGAACGAGAGCACAAAAATAGATTTTTTCATGCTCTCATTATCGGCAAATATCGTATAAAAATGTACTGAAAAAAACAGCGGCCTTTTATATTAAACTATCTTATCAAGGGCATCTACAACTTCCTGGTCGTAGAATTCCGGCTGTTCGCGAAGTTTCTGAACGGCGGTTTCCTTATCCATTGCATCGCGGAAGGCTCTCTTACTTGAAAGAGAAACATAAGTTTCTGCAACACGAATAAGGCGGGCAACCTGAGGGATTTCATCTCCTTTTAGTCCGTTTGGATAACCGCTTCCATCCATATTTTCATGATGCTTCATTGCAGCATCTTCAAATACACTCCAGTATTTTTTTGGAACAAAATCCAGATGTTTTTCAGAAAGGTTTACGTGATTCTTAAGTGCTTCACGCTCTTCTTCTGAAAGATTCTGGGCAGTAAGCAAATCCGGGTCAATATCAAGGAAGCCTGCATCATATATCATTGCGGCACAGAAATTTAACATAGACATTCCCTGTGGAAGTCCCAGCTGCATTGAAAGTTTATATACAAGTTCACTGACATTTTTAGAGTTATTTTTGCGTCCTGTTGCAGAATCAATCTGAGTACCGATTTCTTCACATTTTACTGCCAGCTGCTTGATTTCTTCTTCATCAGTTTCAGAAATCTCAATATCTGGAAGTGCCATGGCAGGAGCCCATGTAGAAGCACCGGCAAGCCTCATCTGCGGGTTAGTTCCATACAAGTCTGTAATGCCGCCAAGCATGATACGGTTTGTCTGATTCTGATTTGCGGCAAGCATCTTGAATGCCTGAACATACTGTTCCTGCTGAACCTGCTGCTGCTTAAAGCCCTTGCGTACAATTACAACAATCAAAAGAACTACAATAAAGATGATGAAGGCAATTCCAATTACTGCAAAGGCAATAACCCTGGTAGAACGTTTTGTTTCTTTTGCAGATTCAGTAAAGGCATTACCAATTTCCTTAAAGTTTGAATCAAGGGCATTTTTAAGTTCCTGCTGACTCTGTTTTGCAACTTCGGCCTGCTCTTTGATTGCATCAGCCTGCTGCTTCATAGCCTGAGACTGGGCCTCCATAGCATCCTGCTGGGCTTCAAAACGTTCCTGTTCAACCTTTCTCTGCTGCTCTTTATCAGCTTTTTCTGCAGCCTTTTCTTTAGAAACCTGATCCTGCTCTATCTGCTTAACCAGTTTTTTGATTTTTGTATTTTCTATTCCAGGGTACTTTTCAATATTCATCTGAATATCAATAAGAGCCATTTCATCATAATGTTCCTGAAGCCTCTGGAGTTTCTGTGTATAAACAGTCTGCGCAAAGAAAAGTACATTTGCCTGAGATGTCTCATCTTTTGCAACGGCCAGTGCCTGATTTACATATTTGTAAGCGTCTTCTATATTATCTTCTTCAAAGGCTTCTTCTGCCTTATCAAGAAAACGAACCGCAAGGTCTGTTGTTGCAGCAAAAACCTGCACAGAAAACAGGGTGATGAGTAAAACTAAAAAGACTTTCCTAAACTTATTTACTAACATTTTCGACTCCAATTGACAGGACTACATTTGCTCTATTCTCTATACCAGAAGATTTTAAGAACAATTTATCCCTTAGCCCAAGATTAAATGTAAGTTTAACTTTCTCCAATTCTGCATAAGGCAGTGCCATATTTAAGTAACCACCCATTGCAAAATTCAAATTACTTGTATATAGAGAACCTAAATACCAGTCAATTCCAAAATCAAGTTCAGATGAACCAATTTTTAATTTTTCTATTTTAATACCAATTGCAGGACTATACAAGGTATCCAGCACCTTTAATTGAACATTATCGCTTGCATCATCTGCTTTTCCAGCAATAAGTCCTGCAAAACCAGCCCGTAAGAATACATTTTTTGCAACCGGCAGAGCAACTTTCGGAAATGCTTCAATATCTCCAAACATTGAAACATAATCTTTATTATCTTCATCAGTAAAAGGAAGATAGTTCCATGATGCAAGCAAGTCTGCACCAATGATTATTTTTGGCATTATATATTCATATCTGATATCGAGGGCATTTCCATAATGAAAGTTCTTTAAGCCAGCAGCCGAATCTGCCATAAATGAAATATCTCCAAGAGCCAGCATGGCCTTCCAGTGATAACTGGTCAGTTTTGTTTCTTTTCCGGCAACATAAACTGAACCACCCTGACTCTTAGATGCAGCAATATATTCTTTATCAACAGAAGCACGCTTCTTTTCTTTTTCTGCCTCTATGCGGGCAAGTTCCTGCTGACGTTTTAATTCTTCCTGCGCTTCATAAGCCTGCTGGGCTTCATAGGCTTCAGAAATAACTGCATACATTTCAACAGCCTGCTCGTTATCAAGATTATTTTCAATAACAATTACAATCGCTTCCATAGCAAAATCATAATCATTATTAATAATCAGACGGCGGATTTTCTTTTCCGTATAGTTTTCTATAAGGTAATAATATCTATCCTGTATATTTTCAGACAGAATCTTATTCAAATCTGTTCCAGATTTAGCAACAAAGATTAAATCTATATTTTTATAAATCTTGCTTACATATTCTTCTACCGCAAACAGGGAAGCAGTAGAAAAGAATAGTGTAATTGCAATAAAAAGAACTTTTAATTTTCTGGGTATCATGCTTTTTGTCCTCCTAGAAAATATTGGTTCTTATACCAACAGCTATCTGCGGAATAAAACTTGCAATATCATTATTCACGCTCAAAACGTCGGTTGGAATAAACCACAAAGATGCTTCAGTGTAAAGTGCAAAGGTACTGAATGCCTTTACATTCTGTAATTTTACCTTAGGAAACTCAATTTGTCCAAGAATTGCTGACAAAATCTGAGGTTTTCCACTACCTGTTTCACTAAAGAGGGAGAAGTCTGCACCAACAGAGATTGCTGCATACAGCCAGTCCCAGTCATGTCCCAAGAAATAACTGAACGGAATGGATGTTACCGTAGCAAGAATCTTTAAGCTGCCCACATGTCCGCCGTAGCGTCCGTCTGTAAGCTCACGTCCAAGAACATTAGAAACTGCATTTCTCTGAGACTGTGTAAACTGACCGTAAGAGGCCTGAATCTTTACAACATCACCAAAGGCTGTAAGACCTACACCAACAGAGAAGAGTGTTGCGCCCCAGAAACGGAAGTCCAGATACATACCCTGCATAAAGGCTGGAAGTTCGTAAGAAGACTTATCACCCTTTCTGAGTGCAATAGTAACATCCTGCAGCTTAACGTCATCATTTGAAAGTCCAGATACTGCCAGTTCCTGATTGTATCGGCCACCAACATTAGGAGCAATAAGCCGTATAGAAGGAGGCGTGTTATCAATCTGAATTATTGTACGGGTTACGGCAACTTCTCCGTTCTGCATTGTGGCACGGATAAGGAAGAAGTGATAGCCTTCCGGCAAATCCTGATTTTCTATGCGGTACATCCACTTTTCATTTTTAGAAACCTGAGTAAAGGTCTTTCCGTTATTAAAACTGATTTCAATTTTAGCAACTTTTTTGGCTGCAACGGCTGCCTTTAATTCTGCAGACGCTTCTTTTGTTCTTGAAAGAAGCAGTTCATCTTCGCTGATTGAATAACCAGCCTGCCCCCGGATATAAGGACGATTTGTTGCAAAATCACCATAGGTAAAGTTATCAATAGTTACCCATGGCCCGACAGGAGAATAGGTAATTGTCTGTTCTTTTGAAGGAACTTTTACTCCATTTGCAAGGATAGTGTCTACACGATAAGTGTGGCTTCCTTCTCCAATGTTTTCAGGGCCCATATCAAACTTAAAGAAGCCGCAGTCTGTAATTGTAGTTTCTGCAATCAAGGCTCCATCTATATAAAGATTAAGAGACCTGATGTCATATTCTGCAGAAGCCTGACCATAAATTGTAAATACACCCTGCTTGTGTTCTCCGTTCATAGGATAAAGAATATCTACAGTTGCCGGAGAACGGTTCTTTTCCAGGTGAATGTTTCGGCTTACGTTTGTAACGTTTCCTGCCTTATCTTTTCCTGTTACTTCAATATTATAGAAGCCGTCTGTCAGATCCTTTATGTCAATTGTTTCACCAATAACACGGTCAATCTTAAGATGACGGACAACTTCTTTTCCCTGTTTTTCAAGATTGCGGATTGTTACTGAAAGGTCTGTTACTTCTACGTTATCATAAGTATAACCAGAGAAGAATACAGTTCCAGAAGTAGTTGAATCATCCAGTGGAAGTTCAAGATTCAAAACAGGCGCATCGTTATCAATATTTATCAAACTTGAATAAAGCCCCTGAATTCCGTAGTTATCTGTTACTTTAAGGAAGACTACCTGTGTTCCGCCAGGAATAGCGCGGCTATCTACAGTGTAAGTCCATTCTGTTGTTCCAATGGCATCGTTATAACTGTTACCGTTATCCAGAGAAATCTGAATGCTGGCAATTCCATTCTTATCGCTTGCCCAGCCAGAAAGGGTAACAATTTCGCGGACTGTTGTATCAATTGTAGGCTTTTCTACAGCACCCTTTGGCTCTTCCAGAGAAATTCTGTATGTTCTGGTTACTTCCGGCCCCTTTACGCCATTAATATCAACAGCATATACTGTTACGGTGTGTTCATTATCTGTCATTGTTTCCAGAGGAACAGAAATGGCAAAACTTGAATTGCGGCCATATTCAGCATTCGGGTCTGGACTCTTATAGATTTCATTTGGACCAACCTGCTTGAATTCTCCATCATCAATCTTATAGAAGATAGAAGAATCTCCATCATCATCATATACTACGCCGGAAATTACAAAGTCTCTTGTAATAACCTGCATTTCTTCCGGCACGTGAATTTCTGCAACCGGCAGATCCTGTTCATTATCAATACTGAACATCCAAGCTTCTACAGAAGAAGAATTACCTGCTTCATCCTTGAAGACAAAAGACATTGCATCATCAATAGGAGCTTCTTCTGTACCTACAAGTGTATAAACAAGAGGATGCTCTGGCAATTCAATAATATTACTCTTGCCCTTTACAGAAGGAGAAACATACTGTGAGGTCTGGAAGGCTGCATTATCTTTTACATCAAATACAATAAGGTTTGTACCATTTACAACATCTACATCCTGAGGAAGTATAACTTTTACTTCTGGAGGAGTAACATCCTTGTAAATTGCGGAATGTGCATAAGAAATCTGACCAGCTATATCTGTTGCACGAACATCAATATCTACAAGTCCATCTGCATGAGCTGAAATATCAATATCCTTGCTGTAGGTTACACCAAGAGAATTACCTTTGCCCTTAGAAATGGCTATTTCTTCCCAGGTTTCACCATTATCAAAAGAATATTCTACAGAACGCACTCCCAGTTCATCTGCAACAGTTCCAGAAAGTTTTACAAAATTACCGTTCCATGCATGTAATTCTGGCGTTACGATATGAAGTTCTGGAGCAGTAGTATCTGAAATAAAGTTTAAGGTTTCAGATGTGTGGGTATCGCCAAAGTAATCTTTTACACGAATAGAAACATTTGAATAGATGCCGTCTTTTTCTGCGGAAAGGACTACAAGTTTTCCAATTGTTTCTATAGTCAGCCCCTGACTTGCAGAAATTAATTCTGCAGAAATAGGGCCGTAAGCATTTACATAGTAATAATACTTTGAATTCTTATTCAGGACATAACGTGAATCAACTGCGTCATAAGTTGTACCGGCACCAGGAATGCCGTAAATCTTATAATCATCATCAATTAATGAATCTTCTACTTCCCTAAGAACTATAATAGAACCGGTGACTGTTTTTTCCATTCCACCAGCTTTTACAGTTGCAGAAATTTTATTTACACGCACAGGAAGATTTGCAAGAGGAATTTCTGCCATCCACCTTGTTGGATTTTCAGGAAGAGGCTTGATGAGTTTTGCGTTGCCCTTCTGCAAAGCCTGACCGCCAGGAACATCATCACCTGAAATTTCATAAGTAACACCGCTTACGGCTGCCCCTGTATCAATAGAAAGTGTAAGATACTGAGGAATATCTGTTTTTTGAGCGATATATGGAAGAATTATCATTCCGCCGCTCAAATACATTGCTTCATTTATGTTTTCAAAATTAACGGAAAGGGTTGGTTCTTTGAATGCTGTATATTTTGCAATTACAGGTTTGCCTGTATCTGGAGTAACTGTAAAATCTACAGGATTATTGCCTTCATTCATGTCTTTGCGGATAAATACGGCAAAGTCTGTATCAAGTTCGCCCTGATAAATTGCGGCGGCATATACATCAAAGGAATTAATCCATACAATAGCAGGAGCCTTTGGAACAGGCATCTTGCCTTTTTCATCTTCTTCAAGCTCTGGTATTTTCTTGATTGCAAATGCAGTGGCAGTTTTATTTCCACCGGCACTTTCTGCAATAATTTCTGCTACATAGAAACCATATTCAAACTCAGAAGCGTCTACAGCAACCTTAAAAGTGCCGTCTTTCTCAACTTCAATAGGAGTCAGTTCTTCTGGGATTTCCCCAAGCATAGAAGAGGCAATTACGCCTTTCTGAATGCTTGAAATAACAGGGATAATTCTATAACCGATATTGCCAATGCCTGTTTCACAGGTAACTTTTCCAGAAAATTCTACAGGAGCTTCCGGGTCTTCATTTGCATTAAAGGCAAGGGAAATATCCTGTTCAATTTCAAATACAGGGAATACGTTATCTGACTTAAAGCGGATTATGCGGGAAGTAAGGGTTTTGCCTTCTTCTGTCTTTACACGAACCTGTACATCTGGTGAACTTCCCACTGCTTCCGGATTAGGAACAAGGCGGAAACTGTTTCCAATCAGTTCTACTTCTGCAAAATCTGTTGCAGGAACCAGTTCTGCGGAGCGGGCAAGAAGACCAAGGACATAACCTGAAACAGGATGTTCCGGATCACTAAGGATTGTGCCATCTTCTGCAATATTGCTGTCATCAAGAATTATAGCAGGCTCTTCTGCACGTAATTCAGAAGTATTTTTAACATAATAAACAGCCTTGTATTCATTTTCGCGGTCAAGAGTATCCGTTGCAATTACAGTAAAGCGGACAAAACCTTTTGGCCCATCGTGTACAATTGGCTGGGTAACTGTATAAGTAGAAAGATTTTTAAGTTCTACATCATTTTCTTGAACCTGATTTTTTCCAAACTCATATTTTGTATGAACCTTTGTAAGTCCCACACCAGATGTTACTGTAACAGCAAAAGAGGCTCCCTGTTCAGGATGAATAACCATGCCGTTTGTAAATTCAGAAGATTCTTTACCGATAAGAAGTCTTTCATCAGAAAATTCAGGAGCCTGACCTTTTGAAACAAGATTTACAGAAACAGGATTTCCAGTTACACCGTTTACATCAACCGCATAAACTGTAATTTTATGATTTCCGGCTGTAAGCTCGCCTGCCTGTGCCAAATCAAGATAGAAAGTACCCCGAGTTTCCTGCTCAATCACTTCTCCATCATCAAGCTGAATGAATACGCTTTGCAACTTGTCATCATCAACTGCAATACCGCGGACAAAAAGTGCATCTTTTTCACTGAATGACTGACCTTCCTTAGGGAAAGAAATACTTGTAACAGGTTTATCACCTTCCTGATTTAAAAGAATATCGCGTGATACATCAGTAAAGTTTTTAGCCTTATCTTCTGCATGAATAATAAATTTTCTGGATTTCTCTTTTGAACCGGTAGTATCAAAATCTACTGCCCAATACGGGTTTCCCGGAATAAGCTCAATTTCGCCGCTTTCTGTACCAAAAGTCCATGTAAGTTTTGTGAGTCCTACGGTATCTTTGGCATAACCTGCTACAGAAAACTTGCCGTTTACAACATCGCCTGCCGCAGGTGAAATAATATCTACAGCAGGTTTTGAGTTATCAATAAAGTAGAGGAAGGAATACATTCCCACAGAGCCAGCCTTATCGCGGGCCTTAAACCATAAAACTGCAGGTCCATCTTTAAATTTCTTTGTATCAATTGAAATGCTGAAAGAGCATACATCATAGCTTTTTGTATTTGAAAGTTTTACAGGATTAAAGGTTGTTCCGTTATCTACAGAATATTCAAGAGATTTGATTCCGTTTCCGTCTGATACAAATCCATCGAAGCGAACATTTCCAGAAACAAGGAAGCCCATTTCCTTATCACGAACTTCTGTTACAGGCTGCTTTCTGTCCAGCTGCCATGAAATTGTGTAAGGTTTGCTTGCAACAGGAGTGGCATTTATATCATATCCTATAACCTTAATTGTATGAGTACCTTCTTCTAAATCTGTTGTTTCAAGATAATAAGACCAGAATTCAGCACCATCTGCGCGAACCTGTTTTTCTGTAGGAAGCCCTTCGTCCAAAATCAAGTCTACATAAGCAACACCATCATCATCAACACAAGTACCTACAATGTTCAAGTTACCTACAACGCGCATTCCCTGATAAGGGTTTGTTATACCGCAAATAGGTAAATCTGAATTTGGATCTATAAAGAGGTTATGAGGCCCTTCAATATGAGTATTACCGCCCAAATCCTTTGCCGTAATCATGATGTTATATTTGCCGGCCTTTTTTGATTCCAAATCAAAAGCGTCCTGCCAGCTGTTCATATCTTCTACAGGGTGTTCTTCAACATCTCCTTTACCATGAGCAAAAAATGGAGATATAAGAATTGATGCGAGAATTAAAATCTGGAAAAACTTTTTACTTAAATTCATCAACTACCTCAAAAAAGATAAATTTGGTTATTTACTTATCGGCTGATTTGCTCTATTTTATGAGCAGAAAGTTACGATACTTTATTTAGAGGAGATTTCACTTATGGATATATCCCAAGTTGCTATTCTACAACAAATTATCAATAAAAGCAAAAGCCTTGTATTTTTTGGTGGAGCAGGAGTTTCTACAGAATCTGGAATCCCGGATTTTAGAAGCGTAGACGGTCTGTATAATCAGGAATGGGCTTACCCGCCGGAAGAAATTATAAGCAGAACTTTCTTCTATAAGAATACACCTGAATTTTACAGATTTTACAGGGCGAAACTTCTGCCAAAAGGAATTGAACCTAATGCCGCCCACTATAAACTTGCGGAACTGGAAATGGCAGGCAAACTTAAAGCCATTGTTACCCAGAATATTGACGGCCTGCATCAGAAGGCTGGAAGCAAGAATGTATTTGAACTTCACGGAAGCACTCTGCGCAATTACTGTCTGGACTGCAATGCCTTTTACGATGAAAAAATAATAGAAGAAAGTGAAAACGCTCCTGATAAGCTGCCCCACTGCCCTAAATGCGGCGGTCTTATTAAGCCGGATGTGGTTTTGTATGAAGAAGGTCTGGATCAGGCGGTGATTGAAGGGGCTGTAAAGGCAATAATGAATGCGGACACTCTGATTATAGGGGGCACTTCTCTTACGGTTTACCCGGCGGCAGGGCTTGTAAACTACTTTAAGGGAGAAAACCTTGTGCTGATAAACAAGAGTTTTACTCCGCAGGATTCTGCCGCCAGCCTTGTAATTCACGAGCCGATTGGTCAGGTGCTGTCGCAGATTAAGGTTGAATAGGAATTATGGTGAGGGGGGGGGTAGAGATTTTTTGTGTGCAGGGGACTTCAACTATTTTTCGTTTTTGAAAAGTTTTTTAATACAAAGTTGCTGAATCACTTACAAACCGATTATGAAGATTTGCACGGAATGGGTAAAGAATATCTTATGGATTACTTTGACCAGTGGTTTGGGGAGAGAAAGCAATGATTTTGCTTTTGGTGTGTGTTTTAGGGCGCAACCGCCGTTTGGTTCGGCTTCGCTCACCAAGCGGCGGTCGGGCTTTTCGGGGTTCCGCGCTAGCCGCGCTCCATTCCTACGCTCATTTCATTCGCTTCGGAACAAGCCTTGCGGCTTGCCCCTACAATCCCTTGCGCTGTCCCTGCCCGGCTTGACCGGGCAATCTCCTGTATGCAGGGGGATTCCCGCGTCGGAGCGCGGGAATGACAATGGGAGGCTTATTTACTCCTGTGACGACAGGCACAAAGCGGGAACTACACCGTAAAACTCACAGTCAACGCCGTTGACGGCACCGGCAGCGCCGTCGTCGTAGATGTAGCGCGCGTTGTCACCCCCCCAACAGAAGGGCGAGCGGAGCCACCACCAGCCGCCGTAGCCGGCTGTAGCTTCCTGATATGCATAGTTTGCCTTTGCATAGTCCGTAGTTGCCCTTATACGGCTGTTTTCATCTTGGTCGTATTCAGTAAATTCGTAATCACTTGTTGTTGCTTCCTTTTCGCTTAACAGAAAGATTTTATCGCTTGTATTTTCGCAGGCATAATTGTTTGTTCCGCTGTCCCATGTACTTGCATTTGAGGCAGGGTTTGTGCTTGCCGCAGAATTGTCCACTGTAGTTGTGGCAATAAGGCTCTGTGCCGAGTTTGTAAAGGCTGTCTGCAAGAAGCCTTTGCCTGTCCAGTCAACATCATCTTCTGTTGCCGTTCCTCCGTCCGTTACAAACTGATTTTTAGTTCCGTTTAAGTATGCACGGATGTTTGAATACTTATAGTTGTTAGCATAAACTGTTGCTTCATTCAATGTTCGGTTATCACCTGTGCCGTAGTATGGAATATTTGCAGTTAAAATGCTTTCTGCTAAAAGAATCTTGTTTCCACTTGCACTTGGGTTCAAAACGCGCCATTTGATTGGCTCAACCTTAAAGTATTTAGTGCTGTTTGCGCTGGCCTGTGCAACTGTTGTGCCATCTGAATAGGTGTAGCCTGTTTCACAAGCGTTTTCCGTACATTTTGCGTAGAAGTAGCCGTCGCTTCCAAGGTACCAGCCGTTATAAACAGGCTCGCTTGTGTAGGCGTTTTCTCCTGTAAGGGCGGAAACTGTCTGGGGAAAGTCTCCGAAGGCGTAGTAAGTGCCGCCTGCAAGGGTTCCAGTGTAGTCTGTAAGGGCTACAGGATTTTCAGTAGGCTCTGCTCCGCTTGCGGCTACATAAAAGCCCACATCTGCGGTTTTTGTAAGTCCGCCTTCTGTGTAGCTGATTGTAAGTTTGCTTCCAAGGCTAACGCTTTCTGAAGAAAATCCGCTTACAGTCCAGCCGCTTACCGTCTTTGAGCTTCCGTCAGAATAGGTGGCGGTTACCGTAAGCCCTGTTGTGTCAAGGCTGTCGCCAACATAGTAAAGCGTTTTTGACGGAGTGCCAGTTACCTGAAGACTGAAAGTCCACCACTGGGCGTAAAGTGTTTTTGCTCCGGTTGAGCCCTGTGCGATGCTTGTAACCTTGTTTCCGCCAGTTTCCGCATCAAACCATCCGGTGAATGTGTAGCCTTCACGGCTTACGGCCTGTAAGGTGATTGTATCCGTCTCAATTGTGTAGCTTGTTACATTCGGATTTGTCACTCCGTCTGGCAGGACATAAGTGATTTCATAGCTGATTGCAGTCCACTTTCCCGTAAGGGTGATGTTGCCGGTGCTTCCCTTTGTGATTTGTGTCACTTCCTCAGAACCTTTCATCCAGACGAATGTGTAGCCGTTTTTTGTCGCTTTCTGCAAGGTGATTGTCTCGCTTTCAACCGTGTAGCTTGTGACTGAGTTGGGATTTTCGACTCCGTTCAGACCTTCGTAAGTGATTGTGTAGCTTATGAGCGTCCATTTTGCCGTGAGCGTGACATTCGCTGTGATTGCCGTGTCGAAGTCAAACTTTGAGTCGCCGTTGTACCAGCCTGTAAATGTGTAGCCGTTCTTTGTCGGGTCGGTCGGCTTGGTTGCCTTTGCGTTTTCTTCAACGGTTTGTGTCGTTGTCGCTCCGTCCACGCTGAATGTCACTGTGAAGGTCGGTTTTGATGCGTCAATCCACTTTGCATAAAGCGTGATGTCTGCCGTTATCGCAGTACTGAAAGTGAAGGCAGTGGCAAAGTTGCTGTCGGTAAACCAACCGCCGAAGGTGTAGCCGTCCTTAGTGGGAGCTGTCGGCTCTGTCGCGGTCTTGCCGCTTTCTATTTTCTGCGCTACAACAGTTGTTCCGTCGTTTGTGTTGAATGTTACAGTGTACTTGGTAGCTTCGCTTGTGTTGCCGCCGTCATCTTCTCCGTCATCAGGTGTGGGAATAACGGTGTTTTTTATCCATTTTGCCGTGAGTGTGACATCTTTAGTCACTTTGTAGCCGGCTTCGGCTTTTGTCTCGCCGTCATACCAGCCGCCGAAAGTGTAGCCTTCCGCAGTGAGTGCGGGCAGCTGCTCTGCCGTAAGGGCTGTGCCGTCAGTTACCGTGAGTTTTTCTGGTGCGGTGGCGTACTCCGTGCTGTAGGTGACGGTGCGGTAAAGGGTGTCATCCCCTCCTGTGCTGGTATCGCAGGAAGCAAATCCAAATACAAGGACAAGTGCCATAAGAAGGGCGGTAAGTCCTTTTGTCATGCGTCCTGTCATTGCCCGGCTTGACCGGGCAATCTCTCTCTTACTTTTCATTTTTTCCTCCAAATGAAATGATTTAAAAATAAAAAGACCGCCCCTGTTGCCGGAGTTAAAGTTACGGCGATAGAAGACGGTCTTATGGTTACAAGAATACGGTGTGTATATGTATGATTTTGCGTTTAGGGCAGACTTTGCCCCTACAGCCCGAAGC
>JAFUYH010000023.1 GCA_017470605.1 Treponema sp. | reverse complement strand
TGCGGCAAAAGCTCTTCATTCTCCTGTCCAAGGATCTTTGTCCTTATTAAAAAATGGCGAACTGATGCCTGGGTTCCGCTGAATCAATTCAGCGTATCACATTACCGCTTGTTCGTTTACCTTTTTATCATGCCTCCTGTTTGCAGATTTTAGGCTTTATTTTACAGTACGCAGGGCTTCTGCCGGGCTCATGCCGGCCGCTTTTTTGGCACTTCCGCGAACTGCAATTGTTGTCAGAACAATCAGAATCAGATACTGAACGATGATTGAACCCAAAGACAGTGTAAATGTAAAGTGCCCGTTATCCAGGAAGAAAGCAATGGTTTCGCTTGCAATCGGAATAAGGTGAACAATAAACATAACGATTGCGGCAAGAATAACTCCCGCAAGGGCGCCAATTATACAAAGGATTACTGCCTCTGTAGTAAAGACTCGTCCTGTATCCTTACCGCTCATACCAAGAGCCCTCATTGTACCGATTTCACGAATACGCTCATAAAGAACCATGCGGTAAGTATTTGAAACGCCGACCATTACAATCAGAAGAATTACAATCAGAATAACAGTCGTAACAGTGTGGACTACGCTCAAAACAGTTTTGATTGCAGGGATTTCATCATAAAGAGTTTCAACCCCATACTTTACGCCTTCCCACTGATTTTCTTCTCCTGTAAACTGCTTGTCTATTCCGCGCCCTACATTTGCAGGATACTTTTTCATGGCTTCAAGACGGCTGGAAACGTTTATTCCGTCATCACGAATAAGCTGCTCTATTTTATTTGCAACCTTTGCCTGTTCATTCTTATTCTTTAAGAAGATTGTAAAGGTACTGTAACCGCCTTCCGGAATTCCTACAATCTGATTCAAAGTATCAATATGAACGTAAGACTGCAGGGTGTTCATAATGCTGTTTGATTTTATGATTCCCGCAATGGTAAAGTCTGCAACGTTATTCTGACCGTAAATTGTGGAGGTCTTAAAAATAATCTGGTCGCCCACTTCAAGGTTCATGCTTTCTGCAGTTTTATCTGAAATGACCATGGCATAAGGGTCAGAAAAATTTTCTACTCCGCCGGAAACAAACTGGAAGGAATCCAGAAGGGACTCTTCGCTTAAGTCTCGGCCGTAAACTGTAGAAATACTCTTCTTTCCGTTAAAAATCATCTGACCAGCCGCAAGAGTATAGCATGAAAAATAGCGGTAATTTATGTCGCTTTTTTCTACAAGGTTTCTGATATATTCCCTGTCGCGGACAATATTTACAAGTGTAGATTTTCCACCTTCTTCTTCTGCAGGAATTTTTTCATAACCTGCAATGAGAACTGTACCGCCGGTAAGCTGGGTAATCATGTTTTCAAGATTCCCGACCATTCCGGTAGTAAAACCGTCTATAACAGTAACTACCAAAAATCCAAAGGCTATGGCAATGGCAAGTATTACGTTACGTCTTTTTTGTCTTGTAAGGTTTCTTAATGCAAGATTCAATATTTTATTCATATCACTAATTCCTCACGCTGTGCTAGTCGCTGCCTTTTGAAAGCGCTTTTAGCGGCGTAACTTTAAGCGCAGAAGAAACCGGATAAAAGTTGCTGACTACGCTTCCTAAAATTGCAATTACAAAAGTTGCAAGTATGATTCCAACTGTAGGTGTAAAATGAAGAAGTCCGCCGCCCAGAATCATCTTGGCAATACTGTTTGTAATTGTAATGCCCAGAGAATTAAAGATTCCCATGCAGATAAAGGCAAAAATTATTCCTATAATTGCAGAAAAGAAAGTAAGGGAAACAGCTTCTGTATAGAAAAGCTTTTTAACAAACTTTTTTTCTGCTCCAATTGCACGCATGGTTCCAATTTCGCCGGTTCGCTCAATTACAGAAACAGTCATGGTATTCATTATGATGATGAATACAACCACCGCAAGAATAATTACAAGAATATTAAAGACTACACCTATTCCTTCTACGGTATAGGCGTAGCTTGCAGCAGCAAGACGCCAGTCCATAACCTGCAGGTCATAACCGGCACTTTCCAAATCTGCCTTAAGTTCTTTCAGGACTCGGTTTGTTGCAAGAGGATTTTTTACCTTCATCAGAACAAACTGCCAGGCTCCGTCATCGGTTTTGTTCAATTCATCGCGCAGGCTTGTATCTCCCAGAATGTCATCAAAGTCTGTGGTGGAACCCAAAATTGCAGAGTCATCTTCTATTTCGTCAAAGGCAAAATCATCATCAAAGGAACCAAAAAGTTCATCTTCTGAAAGTTCAGAAAGAGAAAGGTCTATATTATCCGGCAGGTCATTTTCTGCCAGAGAGGCATAAGTCAGGTCTGCAAAAGAACGGGCCAGACTTGGATTGCAATAAATAATCTGGAACATTGCAGAATATTCATTGGCAGGCTTAAAGATTCCCACAACTTTGGCTTCGCGGATAACTCCGTTTGTGTTTGCCCCAGCCAGAAGAACTGTGTCTCCTATCTTTAAATCTTTTTTATAAAGCCCCTGAAAAGCCCTCTGCACGCGGGTATCAATTATTATTTCATTTGTGTTGGGAGAAGGAAAAGTTCCCTCCGTAAAATTGATTCCGCTGAAAGTTTTCCAGTAACTTTCGTCTTCTCCTGCAAAAAGCATGGAAATAGGCATGTCATCAAAAGTGAGGTTGTCATCATCAAAAAGTTCAGAAAAGTCAACTTCAATTCCTTCTGCAACAAAAACCTGTGCCGAAATCAGTTTGGTATGGCTGGAAATGTCAGAAGAATGACGGTTTACAACTTCCATAATACCGTCCAAATCTGGAAGAGCGGGTATCTGAGGAATATCTGTAGAAATGGAATTAGAGTCCATTCCAAAAATATCCAGACGCCAGCCTTTCTGAGGCTTTACAGAAAGAGCAATATCTCCTGTGTAGTTTGCACGGAAATCACGTTCAAGACCGCGGTTTATGGATTCAAGAAAAGAGTTTCCCATTATTACAATTGCAGTTCCGAAAATCAGAAAAAGAGCAATTATGATTGTCTTAGACTTGTGCTCCTTAAGGTTCCGGACTGCCAGTCTGAATATTACAGGCATTAGCGAACCTCCGTTCCGTATACGTCGCTGCCAGCCTTGTGCTCGTCATTTATAATCTGACCGTCAAGGATGTGTACAACGTGGTCGCACATATCTACGATGCGGGAATCGTGGGTAGAAAAAATAAAGGTTGTCTGCAAATCAGGATCTTTATTCAAAGACTTCATAAGCTTAAGAATCTGCTCTGAATTTTTAGAGTCCAGGTTTGCGGTAGGTTCGTCTGCAAGAATTACAGGAGCCTTTGTTACCAGAGCGCGGGCAATGGCAACACGCTGACGCTGACCGCCGGAAAGTTCCGTTGCCTTGTGATTTTTCCAGTCTGTGAGTCCTACTTTTTCAATCAGATAATTAATCCATTCTTCTTTCTGGGCCTTTGTAAAATCATCTACAGGGCTCTTTGAATTTTTATCCTTTGACTCCAGAAGGAGGGGGAACTCTATATTTTCATAAACATTTAATACTGGAATAAGATTGAAGGTCTGGAAGATAAATCCAAGGTGGGAACGTCGGAGGGAAGTGATTCGCTTGTCAAGTTTTGCAGGAATTGACTTGCGCAATTTCTTCTTCTTTTCTTCATCTGAACCGGAAGATGCCCAGCGGTTATCTTTTACTTCGGCATCTGCAAGATTTATACCGTCATAAACGTCTGTACCGCCTATTATGATTGAACCTGAACTAGGCAGGTCTATAAGCCCCACCATATTCAATATTGTAGATTTTCCAGAACCGGAAGGACCGGAAATTGCAGCAAACTCGCCTCTTTCAATATCAAAACTAACGCCTTTTACGGCTTCAACTTTTGACTTTCCTAACGGATAGAACTTATGCACATCCTTTAATGTAACTACAGCCATATATTCTCCTCACGTGGCAGTTATATGATGTTTAAAATATACTGATTTTTATCGCAATAAACAACAAATAAAGGAAAATAATGTTAGTTTTAACAAACAGGTGCTGGGCTGGTGTGAGTGCGGGGTGCGGATGCGGGGGGAGCGGAACAGGTACATGCTTTGCCCATACAGAAGGCCTACTGGGCCAGATAAAGTATTGTGAGGCAGGAAACTGCGCGGGAAAGGGAAAGCTTGAGTTTTTCAATTTTCTGATTGCAGCAGTCTATTTTTGAAGAAAGCAGGTCTGTTTCGCTACCGTAACCCGTGCTGAATACAAGTTCGTTCTGGCTAATCTTTGATTCTGCGGAACTGATTTTTAAGTCCTGATAGTCAATTTTCATATTGCAGACATCAATTGTATTCCAGTTTGAATTCAAGGTTTTTCTGATTTCTCCCTTTACATCCTGCTGGTTGATTTCTGCGGATTTTCTTTCGCTGATTTTTCTGGAAACATCACGCACTTTTTTACCGCCATCCCAGATTGTCGTTTTTATTCCTATAGAAAGATTAACGGTGTAATCATCCTTGCGAAGGTAATTGGGTTCAAAAAGAGGAAGGCGAGAACCGCCATAACCCAAAGAGGCCTGAAAAGCAATATCCGGCTTCCAGTTCACGGCTCCCTTTGCAATTTTTTCTGCAAGTTTATTTACTTCCAGAAGGTCAGAAACCATACGGATGGAATTGCGGTCTTCAGAAAGGGCTTTTTCTTCTATAACTGAGCGGTCTGATGCAATAAGTGAATCAAATTCCGCTTCATCAAATTCAAAATCGATTTCTTCCAGTTCAAGATTTTCCAGTCCGCATGAGCGTCTCAGTTCCAGAATCTGATTATTCAGCTGTTCCTGCAAATCCTGCAGGGCTATATCCAGTTCCTTTGCCTGAATTCTGGCATCAAGGGCGTCCTGTTCCAAAAGCATTCCGCTTTTTGCGGCATCTTCACTAACTTCCACAAGACGGCGGGCATAGAGGCTTTCTTCTTCTATAATTTCCCGGATTTTTGAAAGATACCAGAGTGTTACAAGGCGGGTTTTAAGCTCTGTGCTCATCTGCTGCTGTTTTGATTCCAGCTGAGCCTTTTTTATGCTGGAGATTTTTGTATAAAGGATGACGGCATTGGTTAGTTTACCCCAGGTAAAAAGAGGCTGGGTTATGGAAAGCTGAAAATTGTAGAGGGTCGGCTCCATGCCGTCATAAACCTTAACGTACTGGCCGTTACTTGAAGGGCGCACACCAGAAGGCCAGCTTATGGAATTAAGCAGTTCATCTACATTCAGGTAAAGGGCATCTACTGGCGGATTAAACATATAGGTTCCGCTAAACTGCAGGTCTACGCTGGGGCCAAGTCCGCCCCATGCATCATGAACATCCAGACGGCTTCTGCGGTATTCTTCCTGCAGGGAAAGCAGTTCGGGGTTATTTTCTTCCATGTGCTGCTGCAGGTCTTCCATGGTATAGCGGATCTGTGAAAAAGCGATGGAGGCCTTTGAAGTAAGGCAAAGTGCAAGAGATAAAATAAAAAGTTTTTTGAATCCCGCTTTTTTCATATCTGGCGCGCCCCTATAAAACTACGGCAGCTGAACCGTATAGGAAGAAGCATCACTTCTAAGGCTTATTTCCTTTGAAGCCGCTTCACTTCCATCTGCTTTATAAACAGTAATCTTAAAATCCGCAGTGGAATACTTATCTTTATAATTTCTGTCGGTCCATGTATAAGAATTGCCCAATGCAGAGAAGGTTCCGTGCTTTTCTGTGCCGCCTGTTCCTACGGCCTGGGCACCTGTTGTAGTTTCACCAAAATCAAGGCTGTAAGCGCCGCTGGAATCTTTGCCCAAAAGGCAAACTTTTAAGCCGTCATCATTCTGGTCGCCGGAAGCGGAACCAGAAGCCGTGTACTGACCGCCCACAGATGGCAGGGAAAGTTCCGCACTCTTTCCGTAAAGAGTTATAGAATAAGAAGGATTGCTTACTGTCTTTTTTATTGTAGTTATCCCGGAATCAAAGTCGTCACCGTCAATCCGGAAGGCATAGTCAGCATCCTCATTATCTGCATTATAGCAGCCGAACCAGACTTTCTTATCTGCACTTTCGCTGTAAGAGATTGTCACTTCCGGGCAAGTCTCTTTTCCGTCATTTTTATCTTCCTGACTCTGCCAGCGTGGATAAGAAATTGTAATGCTGCCGTTTCCTGTTATGGAAGCATCGTAAGTTTTTGCAGCCGCATCCTTATTTGTAGAAGTTGTCTGAGGAACGGAAACTTTTACGTAAAGGGTATTTGTACTTGCAGAAGCAGAAGCAACATCTTCAAAAGTAAGATTTAAGACTGTAGACTTTCTTACGGCTGTAAGTTCCGTATAAACTGTATCAGAAACAGAATCAGAAATGATTACAGAAGAAGACTTTGTAAGTCCGTAATTTTCGTGATAAAAAAGAAGGTAAACTGTAGTATAATCTGCATCCTTGCCAAAGTCCGGCTTTTCTTCCTGCCAGACAAGTTTGCTTATGGAAAAAGTTCCGTCAGAAGAAGTAGCAGTGTGTCCGTAATAGGAAGCAGACGGTGTAAACTTACTGCCTTCATTCCAGGAAGCAAAATCTGCCTCCCAGTCGCTCTTACTCATATAAGCATAGACATCTACACTTGCAATGCCAGCCTTTGGAACAGAAGTTGATTCAGCATCAACTACAAGCCCGCCGGTTCCTCCCGAAAAAACGGAATAACAGGAAGTCAGTATTGAAGTAATTATCAGTAAAAAAATCAGAGGAAGAATTTTATTCACGGGGTTCACGGGGTTCACGGTTTTCCCGGGGTTCCCAGTTTTCATGTTTTTCATGGTCTTCAGGGTCTTCATGTTCTTCACACTTTTCATCGTTTTTATTGTCTTCATTTTTGGACCTCTTTTCCTTCTTATCTCTCTTTTGCTCTGTCATATAATATAATACAGGAATTACCACCAGCGTGATAAGGGTACTGGTAATAAGTCCGCCTACAATTGCCTGCCCCATCGGTGCATAAATTTCAGCACCTTCTCCATGAGAAACTGCCATCGGCACTGTTCCAAGCAGGGTTGTAAGGGTTGTAATCAAAATCGGCTGAATTCGCGAAGATGCCCCGTCTACAACAGAATTAAACAGAAGCCTGTTTTCTTCTTCACTTTCCAGTTCAATTACCCAGTCTCCGTCTTTAGTCATGTGCCCCATATTTTTTGCCATCACTTCCCGCCTCTGGGCACGCAGCTGGTTTACATAATCCACAAGAATGATACCGTTGTTTACAACTACTCCGGCCAGAGAAATGAGTCCCAGAAGGGAAAGCAGATTCAGTGTTGAGCCAAAAATCAAAAGGCCGGCCACAACTCCAATCAGACAGAAAGGAATTGTAGAAAGAATCAGAAGGGGCTGCTTGAATTTTTCAAACTGAAGAACCATTACCGTGTAAACAAGGAAGATTGCCGTGATGATTGCAATAATCATCGGGGCAACCATATCGCCGATAAAGGCCATAATTCCGCCGGACTTACTGTGAACTCCGTTTGGAAGGGGATTTCTTGCAATAAAGTCGCGCACACGCTGACTTACACCGGCTGTATCTTCACTTACAAGAGTTGCGCTTACAGTAATTGTTTTTGCCCGGTCAGAATGGTTTATCTGCGAAATGGATTTTTCTACCTTTATATCAGAAAGGTTTGCAAAAGAAACATCCCGCCCGCTGGAAGTAATGATATGAAGATTTGAAATTGTATCGGAAGAAATATTTCCATCGGCAACGTTTGAACTTAAGTGAACCTTATAGCGTTTTCCAGATTCATCATCCTTATAGCGGCCAGCATCTACCCCGCGGAAGAGGATTGCAGAAGTAAGGCCTGCCTCATAACTTGTAATTCCCATGGAACTCAAATATTCCTGACTCATATCAATAATCATGGTTGTGGTATCAAAGTCGGTATCAAGTTTGGCAGTTACAACTTCCGGGTCAGTTTCCAGAAATTCTTTTATTGATGAAGCAGTCTTATAAAGAGTATCCAAATCTTCTGAAATAAGGGTAAGACCATAGCCACCGCCCCCAGAAACAAAACCTACAAGACGGTCAAAACCACCGTTTGCCACAGAAATCTTGCTGTCTGGAATTACGCTCTGCCAGATATGCTGAATTTCAATCATTATTTCATGAACATCGCGCCTGCGCTCTGCAACCGGAACAAGCACAACATGAACATAGGCACTTTCTGGAACCGCCTGGGTTGAAATTCCCTTGGAATTACTCTGCCCTGTATAAATTACCACATTGTCAATTTCTGGAACGTATTTATAAAGAAGTTTCTGGGCAACATCCATTTTTGTGCGGGTCTGCTCAAGGGTAGTTCCAACCGGCAAATCCATGGAAATATAAAAATCACTGTTATCTGTAGAAGGAATAAAGGCAACACCAAGCCTCAGGGTCGTAAAAACAGAAAATACAAGCAGAAGAATTGCGGAAATAATTACGGTAAGGCGGTTGTTAATGGCAAGGGTAAGGAGCTTGCGGTAAAGGCCTTCCAGTTTTTTCATTCCCCTGTCAAAACGGCGTTCTTTTGTACGGATTTTTGGCCCTTTATCAGAAAGAACCTGTTTCAAAAGGAAAGGAACTACAATTTCTGCCACAAGGAAGGAAGCAAAAATTGCCATGATGATTGTTATTGCGACCGGCTTTAAGACTTTTCCCATAAGGCCGGACATCATTGCAATTGGAAGGAAAACTACAATTGTAGTGGCGGCAGAAGCAAGAATAGAAGCGGAAACTTCATCCCAACCGCGATAAATTGACTGATTAACCGTATATTCCAGTTCCCCGCTTTCGCTGTCTCGGCGTTTGTAGTAGCGGTAAACCTGGTCAATCATAACCGTAGAACCGTCTACAACCATGCCAAGTGATATTACCAGTCCCGAAAAACTCATAAGGTTCAGAGAAATTCCAAAAAGCCTTATTCCAATCATTGCAAAAAGAATACAAAGAGGAATTGAAAGACTGATTGTAAGGGTTGCCCGCCAGTCTGCCATAAAAAGCAGGATTACAAGGACTGCAAAAACAATTCCCATAATTCCGCTGGATAAAACCGTGCGCAGGGATGCAGAAACCTGTCTTGCATCATCAGAAATAATATTAAAATGTACCGCGCCGCCACTTTCTTTTTCAAAATCGGCAAGCACTTTTTTTACGTTTTTAATAATGCCGGTGGTATTTCCGTCCGTACGTTTTAAAACTCTTACAAGGGTTATAGGATTTTTTCCGTCTGTTACATAATATTCTTCTTTGGGATAAGTAAGTGAAACCTGAGCCACGTCTCCAAGATGAATTATGCTGGAACCGTCTGCCAGACCAACCGGCAGATTTTTTATGTCTTCTATATCCGTAAAGCCGCCAGAATAGCGAAGCTGAATGGAACGGTTTTCAAAAAAGCCGTTTCCCAAGGGCAGGCTCACGTTTCCGTAATTCAAAACCTGATAAACGTTTGTAACGGCAATTCCTTTAGAAGTAAGGGCATCCACGTCAATCTTTACTTCTACCTGCAGTTCCTTGCCTCCTTCTACTTCAATGGAAGAAACACCGTCTATCTGGGTAAGGCGGGGGCGGAGTTCATTATTGATAAAGTCTGTTACCCGGGCGGAATCTTTTCCCGCTTCTACTGAAAATTCAATAATAGGCATCATAGACATGCCGCCTACAATTGCCGTTGGTTCCCCGGAAATTCCATCAGGCAGGTCTGGAACCAGCTGACGGATTCTGTTTCTTAATTCTTCCAGCTGGTCATAGGCATCATAACCGTCTGCGTAGGTAATTGTAATCCAGCTCATAGAATTGTAGGAAGAACTTTCTACGCTCTTAAAATGTGGAAGGGTTACAAATTCATCTTCCAGAACTCTGGTAATATCCTGTTCTACGTCTTCTGCACTTGCTCCCGGATAAATCGTATATACGATTGCCTGAGGCATGGAAATATCTGCCATGAATTCTGTGGGCATTCTGGCAATGGAATAGCCGCCAAAGGCCGCCAGAACAATGAGGAACATTCCTATTACTACTGGGTGTTTAACGGAAAACTCAGAGAGCTTCATTTACAGCCTCTTCATACAGGCGGACTTTCTGGCCGTCAAAAACAAAGTTCTGACCGTCCGTTACAAAAAGTTTATCTTTGTATTCAGGGGGAACCACAAAAAATTCTCCGTCAGATGGAGCGTCAAAAGGAGGAATAAAGGTAACTGTTTTTTCATCCGGATTATAAATATAGCAGGAGCCGTCCAGTTTTTTTGTCTGAATTGGAAGGAGGGGGACATTTTCATGAACCCGGTAGGCAACCTGAACTTTTACATACATTCCCGGGCGGAAGCGTTCTCCAGGATTATCCAGATGGCAGACAACCTGAAAGTTCTTGCTTTCCGGCGAAATGTAAGGGGCAATATTTTCTATTGTTGCAGATGTAACTGCGTCTTCGTAAAGATTTTCTTCTGCAGGGCGGGTAACAGTTACCAGCAGAGAGTCTTTCTGCAGGGTAAAAAGGTCAAAATATTTTTCGGGAACTTTCAGGCGCACTACCTGATTTTCCAAATCTGCAAGAACGGCAAGGGGGGCAGACTGATTTCCTATTCCGCCTACTGCCTGGTCTGCCATAAGGATTGTGCCGGCAACTGGGGCACGTACTTCCGTGTAGCCCACCTGCAGCATGGCAAGGTCGTACTGGGCTTTGGCCGCATCATACTGGGCGCGGGCATTGTCATAATTCTGCTGGGTTGTTGCGCCGGACTTAAAAAGGGTTGCCACGCGGTCATAAGTGCTTTTTGCCGCAAAAAAGGCGGCCTGAGCCTGCAGCATCTGCTGGCGGAAAGGCTCATCATCTATTTTTGCAAGGAGCTGGTCTTTTTCTACAAAATCTCCGGCGCGGGCGGGATATTCCATAATAGTACCGGAAACAAAAGGAACTACAGGAATCATTGCTTCTGCTTCCACATAACCGCTTATAGAAACAGACTCCCGAAGAGTTTTTACTTCAGGCTTCTGCACAAGAACTACAGGCAGAGCATCATCATTGGGGCTGACTTTTTTCTTTCCTGTAACTGCAAGAATAAGCACTACAAAAAGAAGCACTATTCCGCCGGTTACAGCAAGGCGCGTATATTTTTTGTCCCATTTCATAACTTGAATTATATTGAATATTCAAATAAATTCTACAGTTCTTATGAAAGAAGATTTTTCTTACCCCAGGCCTGCACAAGTTTCTGAGGCTCTTTTGAAAGCAGGAGTTTTACAAGAAGCAGACTGGACTGGGCAAAAACACTCATCAGTTTTTCTTCTTCATCTGCTGTAAAGCGGCTCAGAACATAATCAGCAATTCCAATACGGTCGTCTGCAGGCCGGCCGATTCCAAAGCGGATTCGCCAGAAGTCTGGAGTGCCCAGAACCTGTTTTGTAGAACGCAGGCCGTTATGTCCTCCAAGCCCACCGCTCCACTTTAAGCTCACAAAACCAAAAGGAAGTTCCAGTTCATCATGAATCACAAGAATTTCTTCCGGCTTTATTTTATAGAAATTTGCAACTTCTATAATACTTTCGCCGCTTAAATTCATGTAAGTCAGGGGCTTCAGAAAATAGATGTGGGCAGGGGCTTCTTCCGGCACTAATACAGGAGAACCGTCCTTTTTGCTGCAAATCTTATCATCACAGGCCCACTGGGCAAGCTGGGCGGGACTTACATCACAAATCTCGCCCTTGAATTTATTCTGCCAGCTGAGGCATCTGGCAAAAGAAAGAGAATCTTCAAAAAACCAGCTTACATTGTGGCGGGTCTTTTCATATTCTTTTCCGTAATTGCCCAGAAATGCTACAAGTTTAATCATTTTGCAAAATCTTCCGCTTTTTTAAGGAACTTATCTGCAGAATAGGAAGCAAGTTCAAATACATAAGGAGTTTCAGAAGATTCAGCATAATAAAGAGGATTTGCATCTTCGCCTTCTGCAGGCTTTTCATAAATTGTAATTTTTACTGTCTTAAAGCCACAGGTAATTTCTGCAGAAACAAGTTCTGTTCCGCCCAGGTCTTCGTTTTCATTATGCCATACAGGTGTTGTAAGGCTTGCCAGAGAATCAAACCAGGCCTGAGCCTTTTCTGAATCAATCTGAATTTCTGCAGGAGAAATGTTCCAAACAATGTCTTCACCGCTTCCCATTTTTGAAATGGTAAGCAGACCTTCTTTGTCGCCGGCTGCTGCAGTCTTACGCAGGGTAACACCTGTAATTTCTGACTTTTCCAGCTGCCATACTCCGCGGGAACGGATGGAAGTAAGAGATGTATTAAAGGTACTTCTGATATTTCCAGAGGCAAGGTAAATATCCTTTTTGTCATCTATAGAAATATAAGACTGAGAACTTGCAGGAGATTCCTTTCCTATCAGAACAGTGCGAAGAACCTTTCCGTCTTTTTTAGCAGTAACGGATATTCTGTGGCTTTCGTCCAGTTCATAGCGTTCTGCGGTGGCTGCACTGCCAAGGCTTCCAACCTTATCCAAAGCCCGAATTTCTGAAAGCTGAGAAACAAAGGATTCTGCAGAATTCTTATTTACAGGATACTTTTTTTCTCCCCCGAACCAGTCTTCACCCTCTTTTACAAGAGTAAAACTTTCTGCAGGACTTTCAAAAACAATTTCATCTATGTCATCTGCGCAGGTAAAGCTTACAATGCCGTCCCTGCCCGAAAAAACTGCCTGAATGATGCAGACTGCAAGAAGCAGTGCATCAGCAATAATCAAAATAAGTTTACGTGTTTTCATTTTATCTGCCCCCTGCTTTTATTTTGTAATTGTGCGTGTGTCATCAGGATTATACTTTCTGTTGATTGCGGCACGACGCTTTGAACGAATACGAAGAACGATAAGACCTGCAACTGCAAGCATGGCAACAAGACCGTATTCATTAAAATACTTCCAGAAGTTTGCAGCGGCGGCAGACTTTACTGTAAGAGTATTTACAGAAAGGCTCTTTGTGCGCATTGTACACAAATCTGCATTGCCGTTCATATAATCAACTACGTTCATGAGCAGCATTGAAACAGGAGTTGAACCGTTTTCGTCTATAAGCTGGCGGGTTGTAAGGTAAGAAGAACCCGAAACAAAGATTTTTCCAGGCATTACGCTTGAAGTAATGTGGCGGCTTGTATCAAGGTCGCCTTCCGGAAGTTCAATTTCCTTTCCGTCTTCATCAACTTTCTTTGCAATTACAGCCTCGTCAAAAGCACTCTTGAATTTTCCTTCAACAAGCACAACAAGATTTTCAGACTTCATCTGACTCTTATCTGCAGGAGGAGCAAGCATTACAGGATTCAGAATAATGTTGCTGTCCATCTTCCATGATTCATCAGAAGAACGAACAAGAACTGTAGCCTTTACATCTGAATCTGACTGAGCACCTGTAATATCAAGTGCGGCATTCTGGTACATTACAACATATCCTAAATTGTTGGTAATAGGATTCTTTTTAGCCAGCTGAGCCTTCTGCAAAACAGGAGCCCAGTAAAGAATCTGCTTGCCGACCTGCACGTTCTGATACTCGTAACCGTTTTTATCCATTACGATGTTCTTTTCGCGCTTAACACCGTATCGTTCCAAAAGACGGTCAAGATTTGACTCATTTGGAACATACTGCTGACCGCCTGTATACTGGGCAGTTCCGTCTTCTACCATACCGTCAACAAAGAACATAACGTTTCCGCCGCGCATAAGGAACTGGTCAATCTTGTAAAGTTCCTCTTCTGTATAATCATACTGAGGTCCGTTTATAATGATTGAATTCATTCCTGCCGGAATATTGTCTTTGTTCAAATCAATATCAACCAGCTCATACATTCCGGAAATAAGGCGGTCAAAGTTTGCGGCATAATTTTCTGCAGTGTGGTCAAGTTCGTTGTGGCCTGTAATATAACCTATTTCCGTTACATTAGAAAGCAGGCTCTGCAAGCCTTCTGTAATGGAAGTTTCCAGATCATCAAGACCAGTAAATACATAGCCAAAGAAAGAATTCTGAATTTCTACAGGAAGGGCAAAGAATTTGTCTCCAAGTTCAAGAACAAGACCAAGAGCGGCTGCATTCAGATTGTTGTTCTGGTCACGGTAACTGATTTTCTGAATACCGTATTTCTGAGCCAAAGCTTCAACCTCTGCAGAAGCTGGTTTTTCTACAACAAATTCCAGACGCTCCATATTCTTTTTGTTTACAGAATCAAAAGCATTTTTTACCACTTTTTCAATCTGGTCGCTTCCGTTTATGCCAAGTTTTGCAAATGCATCGCTATAATAAAGGGTCAGCTTGATTTTTTCATCACCTTTAAGACCAGCCAGAGTGCTGGACATGGAAATCATCTTAGAGATTTTAGAAGTGATTTTATATTCAAGTCCGTCTGTTGTAGTAATAGGATTTAAAACTTCAATATCATCTCCGTAAGTAAGGGCAATACCCATATAGCCCTGCTTGAATCCTACTTCATTATTCTTTACTTCCTGAATCTGAATCTGGCTCAAGCCCAGGTCGCGTGCCAGGTTAGAATTTTCCGGCTTAGACATATCCATCTTTACTACAGAAAGATTTTTATTACCGGCACCCTTGTATTCAACCAGAATATCGTTTACATACTGGGCAACGCTGCTGTAAGGGGCAGGCAGCTTGTCATCAAAGAAGACGCGGATAGAAAGAGGTTCTTCAAGATTTTTTACCAGATTTTTACTTGCCTTTGAAAGCGAGTAGGATTTTGGCCCGGTTAAATCAAAACGCAGAAATGCAGAATGACCTGCAATATTTGCAAGAATCAAAAGAATTACAAAAAGTATAAAGTCAGATTTAGGACTTTTTATCCAGTTCAAAAATTTCTTCATTTTCATCCTCCTCCTAGTTTCTGGCCTTCTGCTGGCTCTTTACTGTCATGGCAAAGAAAAGTGCCGTAAGGCTGATGAAGTAAAGCAAATCCCTGGTATCAATAATGCCGCGGGAAATGGAATTAAAATGTGCATTTGCAGAAATGTAAGAAAGCACATTAACTATTCTTGCAGGAAGGAAGATAAGGAAGGAATCAATCATTGTAAGAACGATACAGATAATAAAGCCAGTAAAAAAGGCAATAATCTGATTTTTTGTGATTGAAGTAGAAAAGATTCCGATTGCAGTATAACTTGCACAAAGGAAGATTGCTCCCAGATAGCCGCCAATAATCGGGCCATAATCTGGAGAACCAAAGATTTCTGCCGTTACAACATAAAAAAGTGTTGGAGAAAGCATGATTAAAGTGCCCAGAAATGAAGCAAGATATTTTCCACAGACAACATCCATTTCTGTAACAGGAAGAGTCATAAGGGTTTCAATGGAACCGACACGGCGCTCTTCTGCAAAAATTCTCATGGTAAGGGCAGGCACAAAGAAAGAAAGCAGAATAGGAAGATAAACAAAGAACTGTCTTAATTCTGCCCGGTTCTGCAGGAAGAATGTTGTAAAAAACAGGATTCCTGTAATGATAAGGAAAAGTCCGCTTACGATATAGGCAATCGGACTTGTAAAATAGGCTTTAAGTTCCCGCTTCATAATGATTAAAGCAGGCTTTACTGACTTTTTATTACTGCTCATCTGATGCTCCTTCTGACGCGCTCTCTGTAGTTGTAAGGGCGTGGAATACGTCTTCAAGGCTGTTCTTGCTTAAGGCTGCCTCGTAAATGTCAAATCCGCTTTCTACAAGTTTCTTTATAAGCTGAGGGCGGATTTCTGCATCGCCATTTACAGAAATTACAAGCTCACTTTTTCCATCCTGATGACTGTTCAGGCTGACTCCGGCAACACCTTCAATTGATTTTGCAAGTTCTGCGGCCTCATTCTCTGATTTTCCAGCGGCACTTCCAAAAGTAAGATAAACCGAAGAAGAAGTTCCAATGCTGTTTTTAAGATTTTCAATTGAAGAGTCTGCAACAAGTTTTCCGCCGCTGATAATAATTGCACGGCTACAGAGGGTTTCTACTTCACTCAGAATATGGGTAGAAACAATAACTGTGCGGGTTTTTCCAATTTCGCGGATAATTGCACGAACATCTTCTACCTGGTTAGGGTCAAGTCCGGAAGTTGGTTCATCAAGAATAAGGATTTCAGGGTCGTGCATAAGGGCATGGGCAAGGGCAACACGCTGGCGGTTACCGCGGGAAAGTTCTGATATATTCTTGCTCATTACTTCTTTAAGTCCGCATTCGGCACAAAGGGCAGGAACTTTTACAGAAGGGTCTTCTCCGTGCATTTCTGCTATATATTTAAGGTAGTCTTCAACAATCATGTCGCCATATAAGGGCGCAGATTCCGGCATATAACCGATTTTCTTTTTAGCTTCTACAGGATTCTGGGAAATGTCAATTCCGTCTATTTTGATGTTTCCGTCTGAAGGACTAAGAAAGCCTGTAATCATTCTCATTGTGGTGGTCTTTCCCGCTCCGTTAGGTCCAAGAAGTCCTACAATCTGACCTGTGGGAATGGAAAAACTTACGTCATTTACCGCACGGAAATCCCCGAAATTGCGGGATACGTGGGAAACCTCTATCATTTTTTTCCTCCTGAGTTAATCAACTAGTTGATTTGGCCGCCAACGGCCTTTCACATAAAATATACTAAAAAAACAACTCTTTGTGTAAAAAAGTTACTATGAGGCAATACAAAAACAATGCAATCTACGGCTTAAAAGTCTGCATTCACAGTCATGGAAAATTTAAAACCATGGGAACGCGGAAAAAACTCTGCCTTGGCATTGAGCATGAACTGAACCTGAGAAAGTTTTCCTACAGGAACTATAAAATCCGTATTCAAAAGAAGATAAAAACTGTCCTGAACATAACTTGCGCTAAAGGTATCATAAAAATAGTTTTCACGCCTGATGTCAGGAAGAAGAACCTGGGTTGTATCATAATTCAGGCAAAAATCATAACCGGCCTTTAGCCCTGCTCTGGAAAAGAAAAGATAAAGGAAGGGAAAAACGTTTTGAATCTCGTTTCCCAAAAGAAGAACTTCTGCACACACTTCCAGAGCCGTTCCTGTCTGGTAAAGCAGTTCTGCATGAATGGAAGAAGGCAGGCTCAAAACCCAGCCATCGTGAATTTCCAGAGGATTCAAGCGGGGAATTTCCACAGTTGCAAAGAGTCCCAGATTCATCTGGCTTATATCCAGAGCACGCTCATTGTAAATGGCATCCAGCTGGGCCTGAGTAAGTTCAGAAGTATCTCCGCTGTCTATAAGGGCCTGCTTTTCACTCCTGAAAGAATTCAGCAGATCCATCTCATTTATATCCCACATGGCAGAAAAACGCCCGCCCAGAGTAAGGCCTCGCCTTTCGTATTTTGAAATTCCATACTGATGTGAATTTGAAAAACGGGCACCTGCAGCAAGTTCAAAAGTTTCGTAGGCATCCCAGAATGGAGTCCAGCCAGCCATGGAAGGATAAATTTCAGATTTATTTGAATCGTAATAATCTGTAGAAGAATTGTAATTGCTGGAAATATAAAAATTCATATTGCGGAGAATATTTCCTACAGGAATTCCCCATGCCGTTTTTGCAAGAAAATTAAAGTCATATTCTCCATGCTTGTTTACATTAAAAATTGCCCCCGCTTCAATGTCAACCGGAGTAGAATAATTCTTTACAAAGGCCGCCGCAGAATATCGCTTAGATTCATCCAGAACAGTCTGTAATTCTGCACGTACCTGTTCCGGGGTTGCATTAATATAACGTTCCAGCTGGAAAATAAGAAAGTCTATTCCTGCTGAAATATAGTATTCTGTATTGCGCATAGGGTCTGAATCAGAATGAAGGGTAAGCCCAAGAGAAGGCCACAAGACAGCACCGTTTTCAAGACTGATATTTCTGATTGCAAGAAAAGGCATGACAGAAGCATGAAGCATATATTTAAGGGGATTGTAATTATTAAGGCTGTACTTGCCAAAAGACTCTGCTTTAGGATTAAAAAAGATTCTGCTATCTACCGGCAATAAGTTTTTTTCAGAATCCTGATTTTCTTCATCTTCAGATCTTCCTTCTTCAGAAATGATTCCGGCAGAAAAAGACACTTCTTCCTGAGCAAGACTTCTTAATTCATTATGAAAAGTTTTTTTTGCACAATAAAAAATCTTGCTGTCTGCGGGAACAGGATAATACATTCCGCCAGAAACATTGCAATTCTGCAAAAAGACTTCTTCCGGCATCAGTTCTTCATCAAGAGTGATATAGCCGGAACGCGCAAGTGCCCTCCCCCCTTGAGGAATATAAGAAAATGAATAAACAGGCTTTTCACCGGATATAAAAGACAGAGAGAGAGGAGAAATCTCATTTTCATCTGAATCTTTAAGAGTCCAGCATAAAAGTTCATTTTCAAAAGATTCAATCACAAGTCTGACAGCCGCTTCTTTTTTTAAAAGATAAGAGAGCCTGCCATTTCCCGCAGGATTTAATTCAAAAGGAACTTCGTCACTTTCAAAAGACTTTTCAAAAATCATGATGCTGTCATCGTCCTTTTTGGGAAGAGTATATATCTGAATTACAGGCTTTTTTTGACTGACAGAAATACCGGCAAGGCAGAGTTCGCCTTCTTCTGAAAGCACAAAGCCCGCTTCCTTCAGGGAAAATTTGTAATCAAGAAATTCGCGCTCCTTCAAATCAAAAATATGAGTTACAACTTCCTTAAATTCCTCTCGTCCCTTGCTCCTCATAAAAGAAACAGCCATATAGCGTCTGTCTGGAGAAAGAGAAAGTCTTGTAATATCTTCTGCTATAAAAAGCAGCTGACGGATTTGAAACTTGCTCAAAGGGTCAAAAACATCAACTTCGTGGCGGATTCCGTCATACCATACGATTCCGTAATTTGAATAAAGAATATGTTCAAAAAGCCCCTGACTGTCATTTTCAACTACTTCACTGCTAAGGGCTTCCAGTTCTTTCATTTTCAGAACATCTTCCGGGCTTGGAATAGAATCCTTAAATTCTTTCCATAAAGTAAACAAAGGTTTTCCATAAACCTTGTAAAAAATTCCGTTCACAAAGTACAGATGCAGTTTTCCACATTCATTCCAGAATTCCTGATATTTTTCTACACCATAAGCCTGCATAAGATAGGCAGAAAAAGCACTTCCTGCCGCAAGATTCAAATCAATACCGGGATGAATATCCCTGACGGCCGCTGCCTGAAACCAGCTTGGAAAATGACCTTCAAATTTTGCCTGAATTAAAAGCTGCTGATAGTAAGCATCTTTATTAAGGGGAGCTTCAATATTGGCATAGCCTTCTGAAAAAGAAAAAGGAAGATTTATCAGGGAAACCGGCTGAAATCCATCCCCGCCAACCGTCTTATAAATAAAATGATTTAAGGGGCTCCTTACAGAAGCAGAAAGTGCCTTGAATATTTCATGATATAAAACTTCAAGTTTTGAAGAATCCTGAACAGCGGAATCAAAAATCACAATTCGGTTGTAGGGATTTGTTGTGTAGACAACCTTAAAATAATCTGAATCTGGTGAAATTATAACAGGCATTGAAAAATCATGCTTCAGATTTACAGCAGACTTTGCCTTTTCATAAAGTGAATCTGCATTGTCTGCTATATATTTTGCAGTTTCTGCAGATTCTTTTGGAAAGAGGATTTCAAAGTGATTTGTTTTGACTAAATACATGCGCCGCGGGTGGGAAAGGACTCCCCCTCCCGCCCAGAGGCAGATTGCACTAGAGAAGAATAGAAGAATACAGATAAAGAGACATCTTCTTTTCATAGGCAATCATTATAGCACAAAAAAGAGCAGGCCGTCAGCGGGTGCTCTGGGCAGACGCATTATAATGCGGATGCTCTTGCAGAAAAGTCTTCGAGGACGCTCTTATAGATTGCAAGGCCTTCTTCTATTTCGCGGTCGCTGATGTTCAGAGGCGGCAAAAAGCGCACTACATCGCTGCCGGCAGTTGTTGTGCACAAGCCCTTTTCAAGACAGCGCACTTCAATATCCAGCGGTTTTACGGAAGGGTCAATCTGAGTTCCAATCATGAGGCCCTTACCGCGGACATCTTTTACAATCGGGAGATTCCAGCTGGAAATAGCCCCGCGGATATAGTCGCCGGCATGGTTTACCCTGTCCAGGAAAGCCGGGTCAGAAACGGTTTCCAGAACTACAAGGCCTGCCGAACAGGCAAGAGGGTTTCCAGCAAAGGTAGACTGATGGTCACCGGCAACAAAAACGTTGGCAGCCTTACCGCGGAAGAGGCAAGCCCCCATTGGAACTCCGCCCGCAATTCCCTTTGCCAGAGTAACAACCTCAGGCTTAAAACCAAGCCAGTCAGAGGCAAGATAAGTACCGGTGCGTCCTACTCCAGTCTGAACTTCGTCTGCCATTACAATTGCCCCGGCATCGCGGGCAGCCTGAGCCGCAGCCTGAGCCCATTTCGGGTCAATCAGATTCACTCCGCCTTCACCCTGAATACATTCAATAAAGAGGGCGGCCGTTGTATCATCAAAAGCTCCCTTCAGGGCATCAAAATCATTTGCTTTAATAGTCTTAAATCCCTCTGGATATGGTGCAAAGCATTCTGGATGGAAACGGTCCTGACCAGTTGCAGTCAAAGTAGCCAGAGTGCGTCCATGAAAAGAAGATTCCAGAGTTATAATTGTCTTGCGCTTGTCGCCACCATTCAGCTGGCCATACTTGCGGGCAAGCTTGATTGCAGCTTCGTTTGCTTCTGCTCCAGAGTTTCCAAAATATCCGCGCTCAAAACCGGTAATGCGCAAAAGATTTTCTGCAAAATCCAGTCCTACATCAGAAAAATAATAGTTTGAAATATGGATTTGACGGGCAGCCTGTTTAGAAATTGCCTTAACAAGAGGCTTGTAATTATGACCAAGACAGTTTACTCCAATGCCGGCAATAAAATCGATATACTTTTTGCCATTTACATCCCACATTGTTGAGCCCTTTGATTTTACAAAAGTTACATCAAATGAACCGTAGTTGTTTACAATCTTCTTTTCCATATTTCACCTCGCCTGCCCAGAGTGGCACGTTGTATAAATATGCAAGAATTATGCCGTTTTTTGAATAAAAATGCAAGAAAAAATTACAAGGTTGCAGTTCCAATCAAAACATCAGCAGGAATATGCAGACCAGAAACAAGTTTTCTAATCATATTGATACTCAAGCCTCGCTTATGAGAAAAGACTTCCGAAACTCTTGATTTGCTTCCTAAATATGCAGTCATATCCTCATTTGTAAGACCTTCCTGCTCCATTCTAAACTTTATTGCAGAAACTGGGTCTGGAGCTTCAATAGGAAAATGTTCCTTTTCGTACAATTCTACAAGTGCAACAAGAAGTTCCAATTCATCAGCTTCAGGACTTCCTGCCTCTGCATCAAAAAGTTCATCTATTCTTTCAAGAGCTTCATTATAATCTTTTTCAGTTTTCAAAAGTTTATTGTAAGACATTACACTTCCTCCGCATTTATTTTGTCATACTCTGCATGAGTTCCAACAAATCTAATAAACACCGTTTTTGATGCATAATTAATTCTTACAATCAAACGATGATTATTCCCACAAATATTAAAAACAACTCTATTACCCTTCAAAAAACTAGCCGAACGATATTTTTCCTTTATGTCCGCTGGCGTAGCCCATTCAGCCTTTTGAGCTTCTGCAAACCATGCCTTTAGAGGCTGTTCCGTTTCTGGAACCCGTTGCCAATAGTCGCTCAGTCTTTTTCTAGAGATAATATGCATATACAAAATATAATTCCCATTTTGGGAATTGTCAATATTTTCGTATTACACTTACTCTTACAATGTTTGTTAAAGCATTGTACAAAACTCGCTATAATCATGCTATAATCCTCCTATGTTTGAATACGCAAGAGCAATATGTTATTCGGGTTACCGCCGTAACCAGTCACCAGTAGATGCAACTTATCCTTCTTATGAGGAAATTGCAGAAGATTTACAGATACTCGTTAATTTGGGTTTTAAGTACATTCGCATGTACGACGCCGTTGAGTATGCCCGCCGAACCTGTCAGGTTATCCGCGACAAGGGCTTTGACCTTAAGCTTATGCTCGGGCCTGGCATTCGTTCAGAAATTAACAATGCCGGCTGTCCATGGCTCAAGGTTACTTACAGCCCGGAGCAGCTTGCAAAGCATCTGGATATTATCAGCGTGCATTCCTACCCCCTCTGGTATGGAAATACAGTAGAAGAAGCCCTGGATGTAAACAAAGAATGGTACAAAAAAATTTGTGATTTATATCCAGATAAGCCGGTGCTTTTTTCTGAAGTCGGCTGGGCAACAAGCGCAGTTGATTTTTCACAGATGAAGCAGGGCCAGCCTAACGAAGAAAATCAGAAGAAATACTACGACGCTTTCTGGGAATGGACCGACAAAGAAAAAATCATTTCCTACATGTTCGAAGCCTTCGATGAACCATGGAAAGGCGGCTCCGACCCCAACGAAGCAGAAAAGCACTGGGGCATCTTCGACGTTGACCGCAAGCCTAAACTGTTGTTGAAATAAAACAAAAAAGGCACAGAGTTCGAATCTGTGCCTTTTTTAGTTCTCTGAATTAGGATTTATTTTCTTCTTTCAATTTCATTTGCCACAGCAGCTGCATAAGCCTGTTTTTTAGAAACAACCTTTGCTCCAATTGGCCAAATTATAAACTTTGCAGTTCTGCAATAAACAATGCCAGCAGGAATTCCCAAAACAGTTATAAAACTGGCAATTCCAGAAACAATATATAAAACTGCAAGAACAATTCCAACAGGAACCCAAATTACATTCGCAATAGTACCGAATATTTTTCTGATTCCAGATACATTTTCTGTCCCTTTCAACTCAGTCTCTTTAATCACTTCTTTTCCAAAAGGAAACGCATTAAGCTTTGCAAATTGTAATAAAGATTTTGCAATAGGAATTCCAATAATCGTTATTGCACATATTGCTGAAAGTAGTAAATACAATAAAGCTTGCCACCATCCAAACAGTAAAAACCAAATTAGATTCAAAAATCCCATAAAAACCTCTGATATAAAGTTTTATTCCTTTATTGCATATTCTGGCAATCCAATTTTCATTAAAAGCTGTTTCGTTTTCAATGAAAGAGGGCATCCTACAAATGTCCATGCACCTGAATACGGATCTGTACGCAATTGCATTGACTTTGCAACTTGAGCACCAAATTCTCCCATAATTGCATCACCCGCTTTACCACTTTCATATCCAGATTGTCTTACTCTTTCAGCTAATTCGTCGTAATCTTTTACTGAAGCAAGCGAAATTCCATCTATTTGTAAATCAGATAAATTACCACATCCGTAAAATCCAAGTGCTCCAAATTTTTTCATTGAAGATGGAATTGAGACAGTTTTTATATTTTTACAATTTGCAAACGCATGAGGTGGAATCAAATTACAACCATCCTCAAAAATTACTTCTTCAAGTATATCAGATTTAATAATCGAATTTTCTTCCTGTTTCATACAATCTTCAAGTATGAATTTACCCATACTTGTTTTATACGAAAATGCATACTCTTTATATATGCTTATGGTTTTAAACTGATTATTTGAAAAAACATCAAAACCAAAAATAATCTGTCTTTTCGGAAGATTCAGTTCTATAATGTTATTATCCTTAAAACAATAACTACCAATCTTTGAAATTTCTGAATTCTCAGAAAATACTAAGTTCTCAATTCCCATTCCAGAAAAGACAGAGTCTGCAATTTCTTTTATAGATGAACTAATCACAAGCTTTTTTATAACAATATCTTTTTTTACTCGTATATTCCTAATTTGTCCAACAGGGATATCTTCTATAGTTTCTGGAATCAACAACTCATCTGTTGAATCCCCTAAATAGGCATTTATAACAATTTCTCCACTTCCTGGTAATAAGTCATATGCAAATAAGTCATTTTTATAAGAAGATTTATCAATATAACTTTGATATCTTTCTTTTAAATTGATTTCAGCTATAGTATCAAGAAAAGAATCTGTATTAACTAACTTCCATTGACCGTTATCTGGAACAAGTTTGAAATCTTTTTCAAAAGACTCTTTTACAAGTATTAAGTCATCACTATCAAATTCTGATTTAAACAGAGTATTAAGGTCAACTGCATAATTAGTCTTCTTCTCAAGCTTAATGGAGTTCCCATAATCAAGTTTACCTGTAATTTCACTCCATTTGCCTTTCTGATATTTTTGCAACTTCATATCATATGGAAATGTCTTGCCTCTAATAGTTACAAAACAAACTTTACAAAGAAAACTTGGAGAATCGTTTTTTACTTCGGGAAATGACAACAGAACATATCCATCAGGGGGAACTATCTTTTCTTGTGAAAAAAACTTCATAGAAATTAATCCTAGCAACATCATAAATAGAACATATTTTTTTTTCATAAAACACTCCTACAACTCTATATTTAGAGTTTTTGTTAATAAAGTATATCACTACTCTATTTTTAGAGCAAGTAAAATATGGATAAAGAAGTCGAAGATGTAATTGATAAAATTCGTATATTTAGGAAAGAAAAGAAAATTTCCATCCTCACACTTTCTGTCGATTCAGGAATATCACGCAGCCATCTATTTTATATTGAATCAAAGAAAACTATACCTTCATTAGAAACTCTGGCAAAAATTGCTCATGCAATGAATTTACATTTAAAGGATTTTTTTATTTAATCTTTAAGAAACTCCCAGCTCAAGAATCTCAACAAGACCAGCACAAATCTCTTTCATGTATTTTTTTTGCATGACTGAGATTTTTTCAATAAAACTATGTTTATCAATAGCTGTCACAAGTGGAATTAGTGCAACAGAGTCTTTTGATAACTTTGATTCTTTTTTAGGAATTAAAACATTAGGAGGACAGTCGGCTAGCAGTAGATTACTCGTTAATGGAATAACTATTGAAGTATGAATTTCACTTTTATTAAAATCATCATTTTGAAGAACTACTGCTGGTCGTCTATATCCGGCAACACTTCCCTGTGGAACTCCAAAATCAACCAGCCAGATTTCACCACGTATCATCTTTTATCATCTCCCAGATGGCTGCCTTAGAGGCATTACATGTAAAAGTCTGTTCTTCTACAGGGATTTTAGAATAAACTTCATTAATTTTATTGATTCGCTGTTCAGATGTAGAAAGAGTTTTATCAGAGGAATCATTAACCTTTTCAATAGTAACATCAGATTTTATATTTATGAGACTCTTCAAAACTTCAAATAGACTTGCATCTACATTTCGCATTGTTACTGTCATAATTCACCTATAATCTTTCTAACAATTAAATTAACACAGCTAACATATGAAATCAAGTTAAAAAAAAGAGGATGCCTAATTTTAGACATCCTCTGTAAGAAAATCTACTTACCGATAATATCGCGTGCCAAAATTTTTGCTATATTAGGACGTTTTACCAAGTCTGCCTTAAGACCCTCTTCCCTAGCTTTATTCACGTAATCTGGGCTCTGGAATGAATACTTGAAGTTTGTATGAACGTCATATGTTCCCTTCATGAGAGCGTAGGCATCTTCTGTCATTACCAGCTCTTCGTCTGTTGGGATTACGAAAATCTTTGTCTTACTGTCATCTGCGTGGATGTAGGTTTCTGCGTTGCCTGTGAATGACCATTCGTTGCGCTGAGCGTCAATCTTGATTCCGTAGTTTTCAAGACCTGAACAAGCCTTAAAGCGTGTGATTGGTCCGCGCTCGCCTACACCTGCTGTCCAGACGATAGCATCTACGTGTCCGAGTTCTGCCATGAATGCACCAATGTACTTTTTAATTCTCAAGGCTTCCATTTCAATAGAAAGCTGGCAGAGCTTGTCGCCCTTTGCGGCGTCGATTTCGATATCGCGGCGGTCTGAATATTTTCCTGTAATACCAAGACAACCACACTTCTTGTTGAGTGCATTGTCCATTTCGTCAGCTGTCATACCGGTTTTCCTCATAATGTAGAAAGGAAGAGCCGGGTCAAGGTCTCCCGAGCGAGTTCCCATTACAAGACCTTCAAGAGGAGTAATACCCATTGTTGTATCGTAGCAAACGCCGTTCTTTACGGCACACATAGAAGAACCGTTACCGATGTGACAGATGATAAGGTTTGTATCTTTTGGATCTTTTCCGAGGAGAACTGCAGCGCGTTTTGCTGTATACAAGAAAGATGTTCCGTGGAAACCGTAGCGGCGGGCAGCATATTTTTCGTACCATTCGCGTGGAATTGCGTACTGGAAAGTTTCCTCTGGCATTGTCTGGTGCCATGCTGTATCCATGATTGCTGAATGAGGAACGTTTGGCATAACCTTCTGAGCAGCTTCAATACCCATGATATTTGCCGGCATGTGGAGAGGACCCAGGTCAACAACTTCGCGGAAACCGTCCAAAACCTCTGGAGTGATAAGTACAGACTTTGTGAACTTTTCGCCACCATGAAGTACGCGGTGACCAACGGCTCCAATTTCGTCCATAGATTTGATTACACCAACCTCAGGGTCAGTGATTTCTTTAATGATAAGTTCGATTGCTTCTTTGTGAGTTGGACAAGGGCTTTCGATTTCTGTTTTCTTTCCCTTTGCCTTGTGAGTAATGCAGCTTCCTTCAATTCCGATGCGCTCTACAACACCGTTAGCCATTACTTCTTTGTTGTCCCAGTCATAAACCTGATACTTTGCAGATGATGAACCGCAGTTCAATGTAAGAATTACCATAAATCCTTCCCTATAAATAAAATAAATTTAATGATGCGGGCGTTCGCTTGTCGGCGGGTGGAAAAATTGCACGGGTGGCAGGTGAGCGCTCAGATAAGAATATTTTACAGTATAAAAAAAATAATGATGATTTTCAACACTGCTTTTAATGCAGAAGTCCAGAAGTTTTCATCACAACATTAGGAATAGTACTTTTTGCTTCCTTGCGGTAAAGATATTTCAAAGGATGAACATCAAAAGCATTGGCAGCCCATCCGCCAACTTCATTTAAATTAATAAGGTTAAAAGATACAGGATGATAAACAGGAAGAACCATGCCCCCATCCAGCAGAATTTTTTCTGCAGCAGAAAGCAGTTCATACCTCTCAAAATCTGCAACGGCTGCTGCTTTTTCTATAAGGGCATCATATTCTGCATCAGACCAGCCGGAATCATTTAGTGAAGAATCACTTCTGAAAAGTTCAAGAAAGGCAAGAGGGTCAGCAAAGTCTCCAATCCATGTATATGCAAACATATCTGCATCAGAATATGGAACATTCCTCAAATATAAATAAGACGGCAGTTCACGAATCTGCAGATTCACGCCCAGAGGCTTGAAGGCATCCACCAGCAAGGCCTTTTTTTCTTCAGTTAAAGTAAATTCAGAAACTTCAAAAACAAGAGGAAGTTCCTTTTCCAGAGAAATGCCATATTTTTCCCGGGCATCATTCATCATCCTTTCTGCTTCTGCTAAATCAGTATAATCAAAAGGGTCTGGAGAATTATAACCGGAAAGAGGATATACAAAAGTGCCGGCCGGAACTGCGGCCTCACTGCGCAGGCTTTTCCAGGGAACCGCTTCCAGAAGCGCATTGCGGAATTCCGGGAAATCCCAGATATTAAAAGCAGGTTCAGCAGGGTCAGCAGCGCCAGCCCCTGCATCAGCCCTCCCTACAGCCTTTGGCTTGCGGTTAGAAAGTTTAAAGAAATAGTAGGCTGTACCAAATTCTCCGCCCACCTGAATGGAAGTTTTATTCAGCACATTATCAACTTTTACATTATTAGTAACCCAGTCGGCTTTGCCGGTATTAAACAGAAAGGCATTTTCAACTTCATCATCAGACTGAAAGAAAGTAATTTCTTCCAGTTTTACATTTTCAGCATCCCAATAATAAGGATTTTTTTTCAATACATACGAATCTTCTGTTTTTTCTTCCAGCATATAAGCCCCGCTGTAAACAGTAGGACTTCTATGAATGATGGAAAAAGATGAATGACAGAGAACTTTTGGAAGATAATTTGCAGGCGCCCTAAGTTTTATATTGAGGACATAATCTTCTGCCACACTGATGCCAACGTCATCTGCTTCACAAAGCCCGTTTCTGTATTCATAGGCATTGTAAATAATATCCAGCAAAGAAGCATAAGGTGCCTCTGGAGTAGAAAGCAGCTGAATAAAAGAATCCCTTACAGAAGAAGCCGTTATGCTTTCCCCGTTACTGAATTTTGCTTCCGGGCGCAGGTTAATAGTCCAGCGTTTTTTGTCTCTGGAAACCTTAAAATCGCTTGCAATGGCAAACTGCGGTTCCAAAGTTATTGGATTATAAGAAAACAGACCTTCGTAAAGTCCGCTTAAAATCTGTGCATCAGAAGAATATGATGTAATCTGTGGATTAAGTTCATGAGGATGCTTGTCTTCTATAATAACAAAGCCCTGTGCCCCGCAAAGAAAGGCAGGAATACAGGCAAGCGCAATAATCAGGAATCTTTTAACCTTCATTTTCAGAAATTCCAAGTTTTTTCATCTGTTCGGCTTCTTCCTTAAATGAAAGGAAGTCTCCGCGTTTCTTATTTATAGAAATAATTGTATTGCGGAAAGCAGAAAGTTCAATCTGCATTCCCTTTATTTTTGCCTTCTGAATTACATCAACAGTATTTTTAAAGAAGGCATCCAGAGCATTTATGATTGTAAAGGCAGACTGAGCTTCTGAAATCTGTTTATTCACAAAAGAAAGGATTGCTTCTTCTTCGCTGTTTTCAATTTTCTGATATTCAGGACCTTTTGCCCCAATAACAGTATATATTCTTTCTTTTCTGGTTATATCTGCAAGAAAATCATTTACATTCAGTTTCTGAGTTTTTTCACCGCCGGTTTTTGCATCTTTTACAGGCAGGTTAATGATTTTTTCTTTTTCAGAAATATGCAGGGCCTTCTTTAGGGCTGTAAAAAACACAGTAAAGAAATTCTTTTTCTTTTCATAGAATACATCAAAATTCGCCGTCAGTTTTACGTGAAGCTGGTTCATTGTTGGAGCCAAAGCCCCAATAGAAAGAACAGTTGCCATTAACAATTCTTTTGGATCTGGTCCAGCCTTCTTCTTTTTTACCTGATTAGAACCGTTCTTTATTTCCAGTTTCTTTAGAACAATTTCCTGATTTTTTTCCTTGTTTGCTCCCAAATCTTCCTGAACAATTTCTGTTACTAAATCTGCATAGAAAGGTCTTTTTGGAAATACCTTAGGAAAATGTTTTTTGATTTCATTAAATTCATCATCAGCAGTAGAAAAAGCTGATTTATCAAAGCGGGGACTTTCTATAATATCCCTGCGGATTTCAAACTTGTAAACTTCACGCTGAAAAGTTCCAAGTTCATTCAAAATCTTTTTGATTTCTACACTTGCCTGTGCGCATTTATTAACGCAGTCATTTACCATACTCTGCACAACAGCAGGAGCACCGTTTCTGGCGTTATTCAAAGTGACTGCAAGACCATGATTATTTGGATTAGCACTGCTTATAACTACATCTTCCCAGTCAAAAACCTTGTTAAAATCAAGGAGTTTTCTTACTTTTGGAATTGGAAGGGAATCAACAGCAAAGCGAACATAGGTACAGATATAATCAAGCATTGTTTCATATTCAGAAAAACGATTGCCTATTGCAGAAAAAATTTCTGAATCATTAAAAGGAGATGTATCTGGAAGGGTAATATCGGAAATATGCTTATCAAGACGGTAGGGATCACTTTCTATAAGAGAACGTTTGATAAGCATATCATAAAGATTTCTTACACAAGAATGAATAAGTCTGTACTGCAAGAGCAATTTTTCCAATGCTTCAGTATTAAACCATTCAGATTTTTGAGAAATTCCTGTCTGTAACTGTTGTGAAAATTCGCTTTCTTCCATGTACACATTATCGGCACATTCTGTCAGTTTCAGTAGACTTTGTTTTATTTAGCAGTTATCTTTACCGTCAAACCCGGAAAAACCTGGGAAAAATCTATTTCAGGCAGATTTCTGTCCTTGTCTTCTGCAACCTTAAAGCGGAATTTTGGCATACCTGTAATTTCATCTGCAGCAGAAGCAAAAATAAGACCTTTTACGGTAAGTTTATCAGCCTTAAATTCTGCCGCAAGACCTTCTTCTGTAACCTTGGCTCTTTCTTCCGGCATAAGATATACAAAAATATCATCGTAATCTGATGCAGAAAGCAGAGCGGCAGGTGCCTTAACAGAAGCAAGCATATTGGAAAGAATGACTTCATACTCTTTCTGACGTCTTGCAATTTCTTTCAGACCTTCATCTATACGGGCATTTAATTCATTTTTTTCCTGATAAAAGCTGAGGGCAGAATCCAGATAATAATCACTCATGGAATTTACAAGATTTCTTGCGGCATCAACGTATTCAGGAATGGAATATTTCTGTGGAATAGAAGCAACAGTTTCATCCAGATATTTAAACTGATTATATTTTTCCTGATAGCCAGAAACTGCATTTACAAGCTGTTCTTCAAAAATTTCATTTTCTTCAAGAGAGGCCGGCCCGTTAAAATCATTCATGCGGTTTTCCCTTTCGTAAGAAATTATATCAATGGCCTTTTTATCAGAAAGTTTAGGATCCAGCCTGTCAATTTCTGCCTGATATTTTTCTACAACCCTGTTTACGGCAAGGCGCATTTCTTCCTGATTTCTCTCCCTCTGGTCTCTTATTGTTTTTTCCAGTTCGGCAATCCGCTTTTCATACTTGTCTTCCATGCTTTTCATTTCAAGTTTATGGAGCTGACTTTCTGAATCCAGAGAATTTGCTTCTCTTGCGTTTTCTATTGTAGAAGCGTCAAATTTTTCAAGGGCAAGGCGGAAGAGTTCAGCATCTTCTTCTGCTTCCTTTCGTTTTTCTGCATATTCATCCTTTAATGCAGACACTCTTTCAATATATCTCTGCTGAATAAGTTCCAGCCGCCCTGTATATTCCTTTTGAGAATCAAGATGCAGGGAATCAAGAACAAAAATATCATTCTGGCGGCTAGCCTCTGCATCTTTTAAGGCAGATTCATAGTCAGCATCTGTGCAGGCAACAACCTTTAAGGCGGATTCATAATTTGACTGGGCCGCACTTACAGAAGAAAGCAGATTTTTAAGGTTCAGGTCTTCAAATTCATCAAGACTGACTTCAATTTCCTGATTCCTTGAAGAAATCACCTTTGTCATAATAAAGGCAACCCCAAGAATAACAAGCAGAGAAGAAACCAGAAGGATGATTGAAAATATGGAATGATTCTTCTTTGTTTTTTCATATTCAGTTTCAATATTATAAGACTGATTCTGGGAATTCTGATGGATGCGTTCCAGTTCATTCCCCAGAAACATCAAAACTTCCTGATGAATCTTTACTTCGTTGTCATCGCCCATATTCCGCTCCAATCAGCAGGCGCACTCTTGTTTCCCATGCGCTCCAAAAATACTGCCGCAACATCCAGTTCACTTTCCTTAAAAACTTTTCTTGCGGCAGACCAGTCACCCTGATAATAGGCTTTCAGACCTTCTGAAAAACGTTCATAGCGGACAATAAGATTATTATCCATATATTGCCTGTCAAAAGGAAAATAGATTTTTTTACCCAGAGTTTTTCCTTTTACCTGAACAGTATCTATCTCAAAGAAAATATAACGGTCAGATTCACTTTCTACTTCTTTCTTTATATATTCAGAAACAATTACCGGCAGATGATAAATTCTGGTAAGACCTTCAAGGCGGGAAGCCGAATTAACGGTATCTCCAATTACAGTATTTGCCATGTGGGCCTGCAGAGGGTCTTCTGAATCGTTGCGGCCTATAGTTCCATAAAAAACCTTGCCTCCATCCAGACCCACGCCAACATCTACCAGAACGGCCTGAAAAACCCTTTCTTCAGATTCTGTAAGTTTTCTTGTTTTTTCTATCTGCAGGCGGCGGTCTGTCATCTCCTGACGCAAAGAGGCCGTTGACCTTGTAATATTCCAGGCAGATTCTATGGCATTATAGGATTTTGATTTTTCGGAATTAAAAGTTCCGTAAACAGCAAGAATTGCATCACCAATAATAGAGCCCACAATTCCATAACTTTCGTGAACATCCTGAATTACGCGGTTATAGTGCACATTCAGAACTTCAATAATATCATTTCCCAAAGTTTCAGTACGGTAAGTAAAACTCTTTACGTCAGAAAAAAGCATTGTAAGTTCACGCTGATTTCCTTCCAGACCTACTTCCATACCGGAATATGCCTTTGCAACAATATCTTTTGAAACAAATTTCTGGAATGTTCCCAAAAGATTATTTACCTGAGCAGAAAGATTATTAAAGGAAGCCGCCATATAGGTAACGTCATCATTAGGTGCTTTTTCCAAATCTATCAATTCAAGTTTTTTACTCTGCTGCATTTTGATAAGTTCATCAGTAAACTTGCGCATTACGCTGAATTCCTTGCGGAGGATGACATATCCGATGATGATGAACATAAGGGTCAGGCTGAAAATAAGGATAGAAATATATGCATAAACGCTGTGATTTTTTTCATCAAGGTCTGAACGGCGTTCTGCACGAATTATATAGTAGTTCCAGTCATCCTGAAATTTATAAACACCAAAATATTCTGTTTCACTGCCAGTAAACAAAAGGGAACCTTCTTCCCTGCCCTCTTCTTTCAGTTCATTCAAGCGGGCCAGTGCTTCTGAATCCGGAAAAGATTCCCATAAAGTATCTTCATTCTGACTTGTAATAAAAAAAAGCCTTCCGTCGGGGCCGACTCCCATTGCAATACTGTTGGGATTTCCAAAACCGCTTTCTGCAACATTCCTCATAGATTCATTGCAGGCTTCTTTATCACCAGAATAGGCATAAATCTGAAACTGATTTGCGGAATTGCTGTAAAGTTCTTTTAACTGCTGCACCATTATAGTGTTATTCAGGTTGATGATTTCTCGCTGAGTAAACTGAACGGAAATAAAATTGGTTGCAAAATTTGAAAGCAGGATAAGACTGATAAAAATAAAGAGGATTTTCAACCTTAAAGGAACGATTACCGTTTTACCGACTTTTGAAAAGAACTTGAATTTTTCCGGCAAAATACAACTCCTTGCTATTAAAAAAGATTATAAACGAATTGAATAAAAATCTCAATTTTTTTATCATGAAAACAGTATTTATGGAAAACAAAAATAAGAAAAAATCCCTTGTACATTCGGGCATTATACTTTCACTTATGACTTTTGCATCGCGAATTATGGGTTTAATCCGCGAAATGACTAAGGCTTCTTTTTTGGGAACAGGACTTTACGCAGACTGTTTTTCCGTTGCCTTTATGATTCCAAACCTTTTTCGCCGTCTTTTTGCAGAAAACGCAATTTCTGTTGCCTTTATTCCAACTTTTAAGGAATACCTTGCAAAAGGTGAGTCAGACGACAATAAAAAATCCACTCAGGAATTTCTTTCGGCAACTTTTACTCTGGTTACTTTTTTAACGGCCTGCGTGGTTATTGCGGGCATTTTAATTACACCGCTGATTATGCCGCTTTTCTGCAAGGCCCCTGAGGCAGGCGCTGCAGATTATGCCGCACGTCTGGAATATTATCTTATGGAAAGGAATGAAACTTCTGCCCTTACAAGAATAATGTTCCCCTATCTCTTTTTAATTTCCATTGCGGCATTTTTTCAGGGCATTCTGAACACCTGCGGCATTTTTGCCCCATCCGGTTTTACGCCGGTTATGTTCAACGGAATCGTAATTCTTTCTACTTATCTGCTGGCTCCTCATACTTCAAACCCTGCCCGCGCCATGTCTGTTGGCGTAATTTTGGGTGGCTTTGTTCAGGCCCTTTTTCAGTGGCCTTTTGTAAGAAAAACCGGCTGGAAGGTTGGCCTTGCTTCCATAAAAAAAGCCTTTACGAATCCGGGTACCCGCAAGGTTATGTCTTTGATTGCCCCGACAATAGTCGGAATTGCGGCCTATCAGCTTAATGATACGGTTTCAACTTCCATCGCAAAATATGTAGGCCCCGGAATTGCTTCCAGCCTGCAGTACAGCCTCCGCCTTCAGGAACTGATTCTAGGAATTTTTGCAGTTTCAATAGGAACCGTAATTCTTCCTGACCTTTCCGGGCTGGCAAATAAAAAGGACTGGAGCCAGTTTAATACCATGCTGCTGCAGGCCATAAAAATCATGACCCTTATTTCCATTCCTATTACAGCCTACTCCCTGATTACAGGACGAGAACTGATTTCCCTGCTTTACAAAAACAATCAGTTTGATGATAATTCTGTTGCCATGACTCTGGGAGTTTTCCAGTTCCATATCTGCGGACTGCTTTTTATTGCCCTGAACAGAATTATTGCCCCGGCCTTTTATGCCCAGCAAAAACCAAAGTTCCCAACCTATGCAGGAATCATCAATTTTGTTTCAAATATCCTGCTGGTTTTCATTCTTTCAAAACCTATGGGCGGGAACGGAATTGCCCTTGCTCTCAGTCTTGCAAGTCTTGTAAACACTGTATTCCTTTTTATCTTTATGAATAAAATGGAAGCTATGGAAGTGGGAAGGCTTGTAAGGGGAACTCTTCTTTACGCTGTAAAAATGTTCCTTATGTCTGTAGTTGCGGCAGTGCCGACTTTTTTTGTACACAGAATTCTGGTTGATTTTTTTGCCAGCTACGGAAGACTTGCTGCATACGGGGCACCTGTTGCCCTTTCTGCCCTGCTTTTTGCAATAATCGGGGTGGGAGAACTTGTAATAACACGTGACGAAATAGCCACATCAATTTTGTCAAAAATAAGAAGAAGGTAATATAAATGAAAGACTACTCAAAAAAAGAATTGGAAGAGATTTTTCAGGCTCGCCGCACAAGGCTTGCTAACTATCTGATTGAAAACAATCTGGGCTCATGCGTTTTTATAGACAGCGAAGAACACCGCGACCCTGCTCTTGCCTATTACACAGGCCACGCAAACGATGCAGTTCTTATTATTTTCAGCGACGGCTACTCAGTCCTTATTCCATGGGATGAAAACCTTGCTAAACAGAATGGCTTTTATGATAAACTTGTACCATATACCCGCTACAAGAATAATGACATTAAGGCAGTTAAGGCAATTCTGAATGCCTGCTATTCACATGGTCAGAACAGCAAGGTAGAACTGCCCCCTTACCTTACATATCCTAATTATCTGCATTTTATTGACGAACTGAGTAATTACGACTGCCGCTGCAAGGAAGACGGTGCCCATAAATTCGTAACAGACTGCAGAATGATTAAAGATGAATACGAAATTGAATGTACAAAAGAGGCCGTTCGCGTAGGAGACCTTATTATTGATGAAATTGAAGCTGAAATTAAGGACGGAAGAATCAAAACTGAAACTGACGTTGCTCTTTTAATAGAAAGAATGCTCCGCGAAAACGGCTGTGAACGGACAGGATTTGATACCCTTGCCGCAGGACCAAGCCGCTCTTTTGCGATTCACGCTTTTCCGGGCTATACAGCCGCAGAATGGCCGGCTCAGGGGCTTTCCATTCTGGACTTTGGTGTTGTTTACAAGGGCTACACCAGCGACACTACAATCACAGTTGCAAAAGGCCCCTTGACCCCGGCTCAGGAAGAACAGCTGAGCCTTGTTCAGAAGGCTTTTGATGAATGTCTTAAACTTTATACTCCAGACCATACTGTTGTAGAAGCAGCCAAAAAGGCAGACTCTGTATTTGCCGCCGCAAAAAGAAAAATGCCTCATACACTGGGGCATGCCACCGGCCTTGAAATTCACGAATACCCTAGAATCAGTACAAAAATGCCGCCGGAACTTAAATTCCAGCCGGGAATGATTCTTACTCTGGAACCGGGACTATATGACGTGGAAATTGGCGGAACCCGCCTTGAAAATGACGTACTTATTACAGAAAGCGGGAACGAGGTTCTTTCTCATTCCCGCATAATCCGTCTGTAATATTTCAGCTATTGTCGTATTATCGTTCTGATGTTTTAGAAAATACGGCTCTTCTGGTCTTCCAGCTCAATCTGTTCAAGGATTCCGTCTGCGCTGGCACAGAGAGCCTTTGCAATTTCCCTGTCGCTAAGGCTGGCTGAAAGATTTTTCATGTCTATAAGAACCTTAGAGATAAGGGAATTTGTAATTTCTCCATTCTTTTCATAAATAAGGTGCTTGATATATTCTTCCCCAAGAACACCAGACTTTATAAGAGATTCTGAAGTTGCAAGAAGACCTGGTTTTCCAGAAAGTTTGTCTATGAGATATGCAAGCAGCATATTCATGCGGCGGGTAATGGATTTATTTTTTTCACCTTCTGGAAGATAGTCCAGAAGGGTTCTTAAAGTCTTAAAGAGTTCTATCTTATCTGTAGAAACAACCTGCAGGTCTGTATCATTTAGAATCTTCTGAATCTTATCAAGCATATAATCTGCAGATTCAACAGAACGGATAAGAGGATTATCTTCTGCTTCTGTCAAAGGCTCCAGAGGAAGTTCACTTTCTTCACCTGACTCATCTGCAAGAGGTTCAAGTTCACTTTCCATTCCCTCATCATTTTCCTTACTTTCGATATTTTCCGTGATTTCACTTTCTGAGACCGCTTCATTTTCAAAACTGTCTACGTTCATAAAGTCTTCATCCATCATATCATCCTCATCAAAAGTCAAATCTGCAAAACCGTCATCTTCCAGAACTTCTTCTGCAGGTTTAGATTCAACTGGCTCCGATACATCACTTTCTTCTGCCGCATCTTCCTTACCTGCAAGAACTTCCTGCAGTTTTTCATCTACAGCTTTATCAACAGTTTCTTTTATATACTCTTCTGTTATCTGATTCTGCAGCGGAAGAGCACTTACATTCTGAGCAAGAGGTTCTGACACTGCAGGCACCGGCATTACAGGCTCAGAGGCAACAGGCTCCGTCTCCACAGGATTTTCCCCTTCCGCCTCTGCATCTGCATTATCAAACTCGCTCCAAAAGTCATTATCAGCTTCTTCTGCAAGTTCATCTGTAAGAGGCACGCTGTCTCCCAACTGATTAAAATCAAAGGCCTCGTCTTCCGGCTGGGCAAGTGAATCAATTCCAAGTTCTTCCGCAGAAGGAATTTCAGGTTCAGGACTGCCACTTTCACTTTCTGTATTTTCTGCATTTTCAGTATTTTCTGCATTTTCAGGGACTTCTTCATCCTCACCAAAAACAGCCGCATCAAAATCGCCGGAATTATCCGCAAGGTCATTCAAAGAAGGCACAGAATTCAATTCTACACTTTCATTTCCGCTTTCTTCTGCAGGAACAGCATCTTCTGCATTCTTTTCACTTGCAGAATCAGCGCTTTCCACAAGCGCATTCTCTTTTGCATAATCTGTCAGAACAGGGTGAAGAACTTCTTCCGTAGGATTATTTTTAAGTTCTTCATCAAGCCTTTTGATTTCTGAATTTGAAATAACGCTGCTGCCGCTTAAAAGAAGACTTTTTTCATAAAAACCGCGGGCATTCTGAAGTTTTCCGCAGGCTGCATAAATTTTCCCGAGTTTCGCATAGCCTTCCGGCGATTTTGCCCTGCGTTCCACAAAATCCAAAGCATATTTTTCTGCCTTTTCATAATTTCCAGTCTGCACATAGCGGTCTGCCGCTTCAAGCATATAATTTTTATAGTGATGATTGATTTTATTTATCTTGCTGTAATATTCTTTTGCCTTACTTTCATCATCCATACAGATATAATACTGACCGTACAAATCCAGCACTTCCAGGTCCTGGTCACTGCCGCCATCATAAAGTGCCTGAATGTTTTCCAGGGCACGTTCAAAATTACCGGCAGAAAGAAGGGTATGGGCATACTGCTTGCGAAGTTCCTTATTATCAGGGTCAACATCCATTGCTTCAAGAACTTTTTCCAGTGCTTCATCAGTTTTTGCGCCTTTTTCCAGAGCCTCTGCCAGAGCAGAAAGAATCTTTACATCATTAGACTTTATGGAATCAGCCTTTTTTAAGGTTCGCGAGGCATTTGAATAATCAAACTGATGAAGATAAATATTTCCCAGAATATAAAGCAAATCTGTATTCATAGGATGAAGTTTAATTGACTGTTCAACCAGATCCTGAGCCGCCTTTGTCTGCTGGCATTTTACTAAAAGTCCGCTAAAATCATGAATTGCGTCAGTCCAGCCCGGACGGGTTTTTAATGCCGCATTATAGCAGCGGACAGCTTCCGGGTAAGAATTTGCCGCTTCATAACATCTGGCAAGGTTATAATTTAAGATAGGATGATTAGGGTCTACCTGCAGTCCGCGCCTGTAAGCCGCAATAGATTTTTCATAGGATTTCTGGGCATAGTAAATTGAGCCAAGGTGATTATAGGCCAGAACGTCATCAGGATTTTCTGTAATGACAGACTCAAAAGCAGAAATGGCGTCTTCAAAATTTCCCATTTCCTTGTAAGTAAAACCCATATTGTAATTTACGCTGGCAGAATCACGACCTTCGTCTTTTGCTTTCTGCAGAATCTGAATTGATTCTTCATACCTTTTCAGACGGCGGTAAATTGCACCCAGAGAGTTCATTGCCTCTACATAATGAGGATAAAAAGTGATTATCTGCTCATAATAAGGTATCGCTTTTTCATCTTCACCGGCTTTTACATAGATGCTTCCTAATTCCTTAAGATATTCAACGTTAGAAGCATTGTCATGCAAAAGCTCTTTATATAATTTTGCCGCAGTGCTCCAGTCATGAGATAGAACTGCGTTTTGAGCCTTTGCTAAAATTAAATCCTTTGCCATTATATCCTCCCCTTCCTAGCGGTATGCAAGCGGTCTTGCAAAAACTTCCCTAGACAGTTCACCAACCACCCGCTTATCGTATGCCGACCAGGCAGCCAGGGCAAAATAATATATCTTACCGTTTTCCAGACCTGTAACGGTAAAACTTGTTGTATTTCCTACATCAATCGGAGATTCACCTTCCAGGGCGATTCTTCCAAGATATTCTCCAGGTCTGTTACCATAATAAAGATAGTAACCGCCGGCAGAGTCATCTACAGAATAATTCCAGGAAACCGTAACACAGCCGTTTCCTGCAGCCGCTTTAACAACAAAAGGCGGCAGAGGCTCTGGAAGTTCATCAAATTTCAGAACAATTTCCGTAATGGAAGGAGAAATTTCACCGTTTCCATCAGGAAGAAGTTCTGCAGCAACCTGAAAATAAAGACCGTTTACTCCTGCAATCTCTTCACCGTTTTTAACGGCTTTCCATTCAGGATAAGAATCAGTCCAGTTATAAAAATTATCACCAGAACGCACAAAAAATGAAACATCTGTCTGAGGAGGAATATCTGTTTCAGCCTTAAGTTCCCTGAGTATAGAACCGTTTGAAACCATAATAGGCTGGGAAACAAATCTGCCCCCCTGAGGCAGGAAATGCGTATAACCAAGTTTTCCGCCATATTCAGCAGACTGAAATTCCGGACTGCTGTAAGCACGACGCAGTATCCTTATATCATCAATAGAACCTGTATATTCCCCGCACAAATCAACTTCAGAAGGAGTGCCCATATAAACAAGAGCAATATCTCTGGAATCACTGTCCGCAGTCATTACATAGCAGAGGGCTTCTGTGCTTCCATTCAGAATATATTCAAGGATTCCTGTTTCACTGTCAAAAGAAATAACGTGATAAGTCCATTCATCAGGAATAAGTCTTGTAGTTCCAAGAAGCTGAATTTCATTTCTTCCGTTTTCAGACTTATAGCCGTCAAAAAAGTTAGAAAAAGTCCATTCCATGTGACCTTTATTAAAAACGCCAGCCAGAAGCTGATACACAAGACTGCCGTCTACATTTTTAGAAGATTCCCAGTTAAAAATAACCTCACCGTTTTCTACCAGAGAAGGACAAAGCCAGAATTCAATGGAAAAAGAGCCCATAAGACCTTCTGAACCAAAGAAGGTTCCTGGATTTCCCATTACGCTAAGCCCGCCCATATTCCGGCTGAGTCCTGCAAGTTTTTCATTATTAGTCTGATTTGTGGAACTGAGATTATTACGAAGGATTTTATAATCACCGTCTGAAATAATCTGCCTTGGATTTTCAAAATCAATCAGAAGGTCTGTGTCCGGGTCTGCAACAAAGGAATTTGTTTCAAGCTGAATACTCTCATAGCCAAAACGCCCCTTTCCTGTAGTAACATTCCGGGAAGACTGGAATTCCGGCCAGCCCTTTTTTCCACCAAGAACATAGTCTTTAGCATAAAAATGAAAGAGCAGTACAAAAGTCAAAATGACTGTGAAAATTCTTCTTTTTCTGATACAATTTCCTGACATACGATGACAGACAAAACTTTAAGGGAAAAACTTCCTTTCTGGGAAGCCCTTCACCAGACAGCTCTGAAAGCTCCTTTATCCAGCGGTGTCTACATGTGGCGCAACGCCGAAGGCACCGTCATTTACGTAGGAAAAGCAAAAAGTCTTAAAAACCGTCTTTCTTCCTATTTTTCAGGACAGCAGACAATTAAGACCAGACTTTTAATCTCCCACGCCAAATCTATTGAATACATCACAACAACAAACGAATATGAAGCGCTGCTGTTGGAAAACAACCTTATAAAAAAGTATTCCCCTCGTTACAACATCAACCTTAAGGACGGAAAATCCTACCCGGTGATGAGGATTACGAACGAAGACTTCCCAAAAATCTTTAAGACCAGACATATCATTCAGGACGGCTCAACTTATTTCGGGCCCTTCCCTGACGTGGGCGCCCTGGATACTTTTATTGAATCCATTTTCAGGCTCTATCCTGTACGCCACTGCCGGACTTTAAGAAACCGCGATACCCCCTGCCTTTACTATCACATGAAGCAATGCAAGGCTCCCTGCTGCGGAAAAATCTCAAAGGAATCCTACAATGATTACATCGGTGAAATAAAAGCCTTACTTGAGGGAAAAGGTGATGAATCTGCAGCAAAAATGACCGCAGAAATGAAGGCTGCCGCCGCCCGTCTGGACTTTGAAAAGGCCGCAAGACTCCGGGATGCAATAAAAGCACTGATGGTTCTTCAGAACCAGAATATCGTAGAAAGTTTTGATTCTGATGACCGTGACTACATTGCCTATTACAGCGAAGGTGAACTTGTCAGCTTTACTGTGCTTAAAGTTCGCGGAGGCAAGCTGCTGGGGCGCGAAAACTACCATGTAGAATCTTTGAATGATGACATAGATTTGATTGGCGAATTTATGGCCTGCTATTATGAAGAAGCCATTCAGATTCCGCCTTGCGTTTATATTCCAAAAACTGAAAATGAAGGAATGATTGAACGCTGGATTACGGAAGAAATGAAATCCAATTCCAAAGTTATAATGGTAACTTCTCATGACGCCCCCCGCGATGTTGCCGCCCTGCAGATGGCCCGCCAGAACGCAAAAGAAGACATTGTACGCCGCCTGCGTGCCCGGGGCGATATGCCTGCCATGCAGGAACTTAAAGAAAAACTCGGGCTTCCTGCCCTGCCGGTACGCATAGAAGGCTTTGATATTGCCCACATCGGCGGCAAATGGCCGGTTGCATCACTCATCAGTTTTTACAACGGCAACCCGGACAAGAAAAACTACCGTTACTTCCGCCTGAAAACCACAGACGGCCTTATAGACGACTTTGCTTCCATGAAAGAAGCGGTTTCCCGCCGCTACAGCAGGCTTTTAAATGATGATGCAGAACTGCCTGACCTGCTGCTTATAGATGGTGGTATTGGTCAGGTAAACGCTGTAGAAGAAATTCTGCTTTCTTTGGGACTGGATATTCCGATTGCGGGCCTTGCCAAACGGGATGAAGAAATTTACAGACCGGGAAATTCCACGCCAATCTGCCTGCCAAAACGAAGCGACGGCTTAAGGCTCTTGCAGCGGGTACGTGACGAAACCCACCGCTTTGCTACAAGCCGCAACCAGAACCTGAGGACAAAGGAAAATACAGACAGCATTTTCCTACGGCTGCCGGGAGTGGGAGAAAAAAGGGCACTCGCACTGCAAAGGCAGTTTATTACGCTGGAGGCACTTGCCGCGGCAGAAGAAAGTGCCGTTGCCCAGTGCATTCACGTGCGGGCAGCAGAAGCCGCCGGCATTTTGCTTGCAGCACGTCAGCTTTTGCAGGAACGGAACGAGAAGAAGGAAATGCAGAGGAAATCTCTTGGGGCCAGCGGCACTACAAAAGAAAAGGCCGCCGAAGCCCAGTATCTTGCAGACCTGGCAGGAGCGGCCCTTGCGGCAGCAGAAAATACTCCATCTTATGGCAAGGATTATGGAAAGGATTAATGCAAAAGAAAATATTGCGCCTGTCTTTACAATAATGATTTTACAGACTTGCGCTCTATGAATTCTGCCTCGCAGCGGACAATTTCTGGCACAGGAAGCCCTGCAATCTGATTCAGCATCATTTCTGAAGCAATGTCTGCAATACGCAGGGCATCCTGTCTGAAAGTTGTAAGATGCGGAGACATAAGGGCATCTGCCGCATCATCATCAAATCCTATAACAGAAATATCATCCGGTATTCTTAATCCATTCTTTTCTGCATATTCATACACACCAAAGGCAAGCAAATCTGTAACGCAAAATACTGCCGTAAAATCTTTTCTTCTTTTATAAAGACTTTCAAAGGCTTCATAAGCCCCTTTTTTATCCCAGAGCCTGCTTTCAACAAAGAGTTCATCATCAAAAGGAATCTTGTAATCATCCAGGGCCTTTTTAAATCCCTTCCAGCGTTCTATTGGAGCACTGGAAATTCCGTTTCTAGGAGCAGAAATAAAGGCAATTTTGCGGTGTCCTTTTTTTATCAGTTCTTCTGCCGCAACATAGCCGCCCTTTTCATTATCAGAAATAACAGTACAGATTCCGTCAAAAAGGCTGTTTGTAGAAACACGGGGCATATCACTTTGTATGAATTCATCAAATTCTGATTTATCACCGGTTGCAGGATTTATGATTATTACTCCGTCTACACTACGGTACTGGGAATGAGCATAATAGGACATTTTAAAATGACGGGAAAGAAAAACCAGGTCGTATCCGGCAAATTCTATCTGTTCGCGGAAACGGTTCAATACTACGGAAAAAAGAGGATGGGCAAAACCACGGTTCATTCCTGTATCATCATAAATAACGCCTATCAGGTTAGACTTTTTTGTAGAAAGCGTTCTTGCAGAAATATTGGGCTTATACCCCATTTCTTCTGCAATCCTGATAATTGTCTGGCGGGTTACGCCGTTCAGCGTCCCCGTACCATTAAGTGCCTTAGAAACAGTTGGAGCCGAATATCCTGTTCTTTTTGCAATGTCATAAATTGTGACCATACTGCAGACAACTATAGCAGAAAAATCAGCCTTTTACAGCCCCTTGTGTAAGTCCATCAACAATTTTATTACTGAATGCAGAATAAACAATAATGTTCGGAATAATTGCTATAAGGATTGCTGCAAACATCTGAACATAATTTGTTTTATATGGGCCTACAAAGTAAGACAGAGTAACTGGAATCGTCTTTGTCAGCTTGTCAGAAATAAATACCATTGCAAGAAGCAGTTCGTTCCAGTTTCCAACAAAAGTCATAAGTCCTGTTACAAAAAGTCCTGTCTGCGCCAGAGGCAGGGCAATTGTAAAAAAGCAGCGGTAAATATTACAGCCGTCCATACTTGCGGCTTCAAACAGTTCATTCGGCATGGAGCGGAAAAATCCTGTCAGTATGTAAATCGTCATCGGCAGTCCAAATACTATATATGGCAATATAATAGAAGTAAGTGAATCTACCAAATCTATGCGGGAAAAATGTACAAAAAGAGGAATAAGAACGCAGTGCACAGGAATCATCATTCCTATCAGAAAATAGGTCATAGTGATTTTAGAAAGTTTCCACTGCATTCGTCCCAGCGCAAAGGCTGCCATAGAGCCAAGCAGAAGCGTCATAATCAAAGAAACCGTGCAGGCTACAAAGGAATTCTTAAGGGCAACACCAAGATAGGCCTTTTTCCATGCCGTTGCAAAATTATCAAAATGCCAGTGTTCAGGAAGGGCAAAAGGACTGTTTATTAATTCCGTATTATCTTTCAGAGAAACAAGCACGCACCAGATAAGAGGCGCCAGATAAATCACAACCAGAAAAATAAGGAAAGTATATATTAAAATTGACGAAGCAGAAATCTTATTTTTTTTCATTTTTTCCTCCACTACATCTCGTAATCTTCTACTTTTACGGCCTTGTTAATAATTCCTGTAATTGCAAGGCAAAGAATTAAAAGCACAACACCTACGCTGCTGGCATAGCCCATTTTGTAAAATTTAAAGCCCTGCTCATAAAGATATGTGGCAAGAACAGAAGTCCTGTATCCAGGGCCTCCACCTGTCATATTATAGACAAGGTCAAAAAATTTAAGGGAACCAATGCAGTTCAAAGAAAGTGTTGTTGCAACCATAGGCTTCATTAAAGGCAGGGTTATTTTCCAGAAGGCCTGAGATTTTGTTGCTCCATCTATGTATGCGGCTTCGTACAAGGTAGCAGGAATACCGCTGATTTGAGCCATATAAAGCATCATTGTCTGCCCTACATACTGCCAGGTAGCAACAAAGCCGATTACCCACATGGGAAGTACAATAAAGCCTTTTGTGTCCATCAGCCACATGGGCCCTTCAATTCCAAATTTAGCCAGAATACTGTTAATTCCGATTCTCGGATTAAAAAGGAATGACCAGAGAAGAGCCAGTGCAGCAGAAGAGAGTACACATGGCAGATAATATATATTTTTGAAAAAGTTTTTTCCACGTTTAAGATTACTTAAAAGGACGGCAAGGAACATACCGATTATCTGCTGGGTTACGGCAGAAAAAATTGTAAAGAATATTGAATTCTTGAGGGCCATCCTCATTATTTCATCATCTTTAAATAAAGAAATATAATTTTTCAGCCCTACAAAAACAGGCTTTTTCATATTCATATAATCACAAAGTGAATAATAGAACATCTGAATAATTGGGATAAGCAGGATAGCAGTAAATAGAATTAATGATGGCAATATAAAAACAGCAATTGCTGATTTTTTTCTGAACATATTGTTGCTGCTCATGATTTTTCTCCTGATTTTTGAAATAAAAAAGGCCGGTCTTGTGGAGTAATCATGTCATCAAGACCGACCGAAAATCATCAGAACTTACTTCCAGATATTTTTCTTGTAATAGTTTTCAATCTTCTGCAATCCCTGGTCAACAGAACAAGAACCCAGGAAAATATCAACCATTGCATTATCAAAGGTATCTCCAGCTTCAACAGTTGCAAGTGATTCATTATAGAATCCAAGAGTTCCTGTAGATTTTGCAAGAATATCTTTTACATAACCAAGCTGTTTTGGAGCCTTCTTAAGGTCAAAGTTTACACCTGTAACAGGAATCTTTCCTGCAACTTCTGCTGTATATTTCTGAGCAACGTCATCTGTAAACATCTTCATAAGGGCAATACAAGCATCTTCATTCTCTGTTGTTGAAGACATAACAAGGTTATCTGTCTTAACAATCATACGGTTAGGGTCAGCACCGCCATTGATTGCAGGAAATGAGAATACGCCACATTTTGCTTCAAATGCAGGGTTAGCACCATTAATCTGTCCGATTACCCATGAACCCTGAACCAGCATTGCAGCTTCTCCGTTGTAGAATGCAGCAGTAGCCTGGTCATTAGAATCTCCTGCAGCAGTCTTCTGGAAATACTGAGAGAGTTCCTTAAGTTTTCCTACACCATTTTTGAAAGTTGGATCCATCCAGCTTCCCTTTCCTGCATTTACGTTAGCAAGATTGTCTGGTCCGCCGGCACGGTCACAGAAATAACCTGCAAGCATAGAAAGGCACCAAGGTGTTCCGGCAGAACAAGCAATAGGAGTAATTCCAGCTTTCTGAAGAGTCTTACAAGTCTCAATCCACTCTTCATAAGTTGTCGGAACCTTGGCACCGGCTTTCTTGAACAAATCTGTGTTGTAGAAAACCAAAGCAGCAGCAAAATTGGTAGGAACAGCCATGATTTTTCCGTCATATGTCAATCGTTCAAAAATACCCTTTGTAAATGAGTTGTACCAGGTCTTTTCTGCACCAGTAAGAATTGGAGTAAGGTCTTTAGCTGCACCGGCTTCTACTACAGAAGTAAGGTTTGGTCCTGGATTGCTGATATATACGTCAGGAGTTTTTCCTGCTGCAATAAGAGCATTGAGTTTTACATCATATTCTTCAAGATTAGTTGTGATTGGTGTTACATGATAAAGGCCTTCATACTCACTGTTAAAACGCTCTATAACCTGTGCATATCCTAAAGACATAAGATCTGTTGTTGCTTCAAGGTCATCCCAGAACATCCAGGTAATTTCCTTTGCATTGCTTTTACCTTTTTTTGCCTTCTTTGGTTTTGCAGAAAGTGTAGAAACCAAAGCCAAAAGTGCCATAGCACCGACGAAAACTTTTTTAGTCATTTTCATCTTTTTTCCTCCAAATTTTTGATTATTTTTTGTTAGCAACCGCTTTCTGGCAATCGGTTGCTAAAATTATGTTAAACCCACTTTTTAAATAACGCAATCGGGGAAATCCCCTAATTTTCAAAGTTTTTACAACTATTTTTATAAGTTTTTGCTATTTTTTACTTAATACTTGCTCCCAGGGCAGACGCATTATAATGCAGTGCTCTGTAAAATCTGATGGATGGCAGTGAAACCGAGGCTGAAAAGGCTTTGAGATTTTTGGCGACTGCCATAGAAGAAATCCGAGGATTTTTGCCTGCAAAAACCGCAGGATTTCCTCGC
>JAFUYH010000022.1 GCA_017470605.1 Treponema sp. | reverse complement strand
CATAGAAGAAATCCGAGGATTTTTGCCTGCAAAAACCGCAGGATTTCCTCGCAAAAAATGCTCAACCGCCTTTTCCAAGCCTTGGTGTAACGGACGTCCATCAGATTTAAATGTGCAAACTTTATAATGCGTTTGCCCTGCTCAGGCCACGGCACTATATTGAATTTTCCGAATAATAGAATTAAAATAGGATGTATGTTAATTTCAAGTAGAGTAAAAAATCTTCATCCTTATGTACCGGGCGAACAGCCTAAAGACAGGGATTATATAAAGTTAAATGCAAATGAAAATCCTTATCCACCGAGTCCTGAAGTTTCAAAGGCTCTTTCTTCTTTTATAGAGTCCAGTTCAGAAAAACTGGGGCTTTATCCAGACCCGGATTCTCTTGAACTTCATGCTGCAATTGCAGATATGCTGAATAAGACAGGCGGTGTTTTAAGCCGATGTTCTGTTTCATCTGACGGAAGCGTCTGCCCTGCAGAAGAAGATAAAATACCCTTTACCGTGACTCCAGACATGATTTATTCAGGAAACGGTTCTGATGAAGTTCTTTCTTTTGTTTTCTATGCATTTTTTGATTCTGGAAAGTCTTTTGTAATGCCGGAATTTACATACAGTTTTTATCCTGTGTATGCCGGTTTTTATAACATTCCAATGGATACGGTTCCCCTTAAAGAAGACTGGAGCCTTGATGTAAAAGAAATGCTTGCCCGTTCAAAAAAGAATAAGGGCGGAATCATTTTTGCAAATCCTAATGCCCCTACAGGGCTTTCCCTTACTCGTGAAGAAGTAAGACAGATGTTACTGGAAGCAGATAAAGATGAAATATTTATTGTTGACGAAGCCTATGTAGATTTTGGCGGTCAGTCCTGTATTCCTCTTCTTTCTGAATTTAAAAATCTTGTAATCGTGCGCACTTTTTCTAAAAGCCTTTGCGGTGCAGGTCAGAGACTTGGATATATTGTTTCATCTCCAGAACTGGTAAACATAGTTACAACCGTAAAGAACAGCGTAAATCACTTTCCTATTGATGTTCTTGCCCAGGTAAGCGGAACTGCGGCCTGCAGAAATCCTGCCTATTACGTTGACTGTGCAAAAAAAGTCTGTTCTGTACGTGATGATTTTTATAACTTTTTGCTTACAAAAGGTTTTTATGCAGTAGAGAGTGATACAAATTTTATATTTGCAAGGCACCCAAAGATTGGCGGGGCAGACTTATATCAGGCTGTAAAGAATGACGGAATATTAATCCGCCATTTTAATACTCCGGGTATAGAAGATTTTGTCCGCATTACAGTGGGTACACAAAAACAGATGGAACTTTTAAAAGAATCATTTAATAAAATAACAGGAGGCTTAAAATGAAATTCCTTGTAATATCTGATCTTCATGCCGCAAATGACCGGCTGGACAGTCTTGACTCTCAGTTTAAAGAGGCAGATGCCGTTCTTTTTGCAGGAGATTTTGCAGAATGTTTTAAGCCGGAAACCGGACGTCAGGCTTTAGAGACCCTTTGTAAAAAACATGAAAATATTTTTGCAGTTCTTGGAAACTGTGATAACGAAGATTTTCTGGAAGATTTGGATGAGCAGGACGTAAACGTAGAAAAGGCTCTGGTTTTTCATGAAGGCATTGCAATTGCAGGTGCTGGCGGAGGAAGCCGCTTTACAGGTAAAACAGAATTTGAGCGCACGGAAGAAGAAATCCTTTCTGATTTTGATATTGTAAATAATTCTGTTGAACAGAGCGGAGACTCTTCTTTGTGGAGAAACCTGATTCTTATCTGTCATAATCCTCCAAAGGCTGGCGTGGTAGACGCTGTAAATCCTGAACTTCATGCAGGAAGCCAGAAGTTTTATGATTATATTAAGGAAAATCAGCCTCTTGCCGTTATCTGCGGTCATATTCATGAAGGGGTTGGTATAGAAAAAATCGGAAATACAACTGTTATAAATCCGGGCTCTGTAGGAGAAAAGGGAACATATGCCTGGCTTGAAGTTGAAAAAGCCGACGATGGATTTTTTAAGGTTGTAAAGGCAGAAATTTCTGTTGCAAAATAAGTTGGAGTTTATAAGGATTTTGAGAAAGTTTTTTCTGTGTCTTAGTCTTTTATTTCTCGCAATAATTCTTCCTGCTCAGGAAAGTTCGTCCATTCATATCAGGCTTGTTACCTTTAGAAGTAATCTGACCTATATGATTGGCGAAGATACCCAGGCATATACTGCAATTCGCACTCTTCAGCCTTTTTCAATCAATAAATTTGAAACAACTTATTCCCTCTGGTATCAGGTTCGTACAACTGCAGAGCGTTTGGGCTATAATTTTCAGAACCCGGGGCAGGGTGGAAGTCTGGGAAAGCGGGGGGCCCTTCCTACGGAAGAAAATGCCGCCCAGCCTGTTACAATGATAAACTGGTATGATGCCATTGTATGGTGCAATGCTTTAAGTGAAATCCGCGGGCGGGTACCATGCTATACTTATAATGGAGAAATCCTTCGTGATTCTTCTGATACGGCAGCCTGTGACTTATGCGAGTGTAACTGGGAGTCGGACGGCTATCGGCTTCCTTCTGAAGCGGAATGGGAATATGCTGCCCGCCGTGAAAAAACAGGCTTCCAGCGGGGAGACCTTATAAGCGGTCAGATTTCTGATGACCCGGAAGAAGGGCTTCTTTATGCATGGACTGCTGAAAATGCAAATGCGACCCGAAATGTAGGTACGGCAGGAGTTCCTTTTGACCCGAATGTTATTGCCCTGCCTTCAACCGGCAATGCAAATTCAGCAGGTCTTTATGACATGAGCGGAAACGTAATGGAATTCTGCTGGGACTGGTTTGAAGACTATACTGATGAAAATGTTCATGGGCCTCAAATGGGCTTTGAACGTGTGAGCAGGGGTGGCAGCTGGTCTGCCTATACTCTCTTTTTATACTGCGGAGACCGCTATAGTTATGATCCAAATGAATGCTATAACTATATGGGCTTCCGCATCTGCTGTACTGCAAAGTAATTTATTTAAGTTTCTTTTCCTGCTTTCTCAGCTTTTTTGTTTCCTGTTTTATTGACTTTTTCTTTGAACGTGAAATTTTTCTTGCATTCCTTACTGCATGGATTGTTTCGCGGTTAATATTCAAAAGCCAGGTACTTATAAATACAGAAATCAGACAAAGTCCTGTTGCAATTAAAACCGGAATATAGCCCGGAAGATTTTCAAAAGGAAGCTTGTAGTTCATTCCAAAGAAACTTGTTACAAAAGTCGGTGCCATCATAACAAGGTTGATTATTGCAAGTTTTTTCATTACAACGTTCAGGTTGTTGGAAATTACGGAAGAGTAGGTATCCATTACCCCAAAAAGAATGTTGGAATAGGTGTCGGCCATTTCAATGGCCTGTCTGTTATCTATGCTTACTCCTTCTACAAAGTCCAGGTCATCTTCATCAAAATTAATCAGCTTTGTATAAGACATTTTTTGAAGGAGCATGGAGTTACTTTTAAGAGAGGTGGTAAAGTAAACCAGAGATTTTTCAAGACCCAGCATGAGCATAAGTTCCTTGTTTTCAATTTCAAGGTTCAGTTCATTCTGAATGCTTACGGAACGGCGGTTAATCTCTTTAAGGTAACGCAAAAAGTTTGTGTTGGCGCGGTTCAGAATCTGTACTATGAAAGAAGGAAAATCTGAAAGCCTTACGTTTCTGACGCGGTTTGCACCAAAGTCTTTTAGAACCTCGCTGTCTGTCCAGCAGATAGTGATGATTGTCTTCCCTTGAATTATGATGCCTACAGGAACCGTAAAATAAGGAGTTTCTGCAGAAGGTGCGTAAACAGGAACCCGCACAATCGTCAGAATATAACTGTCGCCGTCTTCTATACGCGAAAGTTCATCAGGGTCAAGAATATCAAGAATATGATCCTGCTCAATTTTATAGGTTTCCTGCAGTTCTGTGGTTTCGTCTCTGGTAACGCTTCTTGCGTCTACCCACAGAGGCATATTTCTGTCAATTTCGTCTTTCTTTGTTTTTGTGAATTGTCCGTCAATCTGCTGCCAGTATGTAATCATAATTAGCTCCCTTTTTGTGATAGAGCCTTCTGGAATCATGACAGAATTGTAATCAGCTGAAAATGAAATCCGGGAGGCTGTTTTTTATGTCTAACGAATGTATGGGATAACTCGACCCGCCGTCCATATATCTACCTCTCAAGATTAATTTTCCATTATTTTACTGCATTGCGGGATTTTAGTAAATATGATATTCTTTTTCCATTATCATTACGGGCCAGCCCCCTAGGGGATAACCGCATTCCGGGCAAGAACCCGGGTGATAACTGTCATTCCGGGCTTGACCCGGAATCTATTCAAATATAAAAGGAAAACCAACATGAAACTCTGGGAAACAGGTGCAATTTATCAGAACGGAAAACTGACTGCTGCCGGCGAAAAATCAGCAGAAGGTGTAAAAAAGACTCTCGCTTATTCAATTTTACAGAAGCATAACACAAGTGGCGATGATGCCAGACTTAAAATCAAATTTGACAAAATCACATCACACGATATTACTTACGTCGGAATCATTCAGACTGCCCGTGCAAGCGGCCTTGAAAAGTTCCCCCTTCCTTATGTTCTTACCAACTGCCACAATTCCCTTTGTGCTGTAGGCGGAACAATCAACGAAGACGACCACATGTTCGGTCTTACCTGTGCCCAGAAATACGGCGGAATTTATGTTCCTCCTCATCAGGCTGTAATCCACCAGTTTGCCCGCGAAATGCTTGCTGAATGCGGGGCCATGATTTTAGGAAGCGATTCGCACACACGCTACGGTGCCCTTGGAACGATGGCCATAGGCGAGGGTGGCGGTGAGCTTGCCAAGCAGCTTTTGAACAAGACTTATGATGTTGCTTACCCTGGAGTTGTTGCCGTTTATCTTACAGGAAGCCCTGTTCCTGGAGTTGGCCCTCAGGACGTTGCCCTTGCAATCATTAAGGCTGTTTTTGATAAGGGCTATGTTAAGAACAAGGTAATGGAATTTATAGGGCCGGGCGTTGCAAATCTTTCCTGTGATTTCCGTATTGGCGTAGATGTAATGACTACAGAAACAACCTGTCTTTCTTCTATCTGGAAGACAGATTCTAAGGTTGAAGAGTGGTATGCAATTCATGGCCGTCCTTCTGCATATAAGGAAATGAATCCTGAAGACGGTGCTTATTATGACGGAGCAATTGAAATTGATTTGAGCGAAATCCGCCCTATGATTGCCATGCCTTTCCACCCAAGCTGTGCTTATACTATAGAAGAAGTTAATAAAAATCTTGATGATGTCCTGACCGATGCAGAAAAGCGCGCAAAGGTAAGTTTTGGCGACAAGGTTAATTTCAACCTTCACAATAAGATTATTGACGGAAAACTTTATGTTGATCAGGGCGTTATTGCAGGCTGTGCAGGCGGCGGCTTTGAAAATATCTGTGCCGCAGCTGACATCCTTAAAGGAAAAGATACAGGAAACGGAAAGTTCCTTTTGAATGTTTATCCTGCCTCAATGCCTGTTTATATGGAACTGATGAAGAACGGTGCCTTTGCTTCCCTGATTGATGCAGGAGCAATCGTAAAGACTGCCTTCTGCGGCCCTTGTTTTGGTGCTGGTGATACTCCTGCAAACGGAGCCTTCTCTATCCGCCATTCTACAAGAAACTTCCCTAACCGCGAAGGCTCAAAGATTCAGAACGGTCAGCTTTCCAGCGTTGCCCTTATGGATGCCCGCTCAATTGCCGCAACTGCCGCAAACAAGGGCTTCCTTACTGCCGCAACTGAATTTGATACAGAGTTCAGCGGTAAAAAATACTTCTTTGACAAGTCAATTTACGAAAAACGTGTTTATGATTCTAAGGGAGTGGCTCATCCAGAGGTTGAAATTCAGTTTGGCCCTAACATCAAGGACTGGCCGGAACAGAAGGCACTTGCCGATGACCTTTTGATTAAGGTTGTAAGCGAGATTCACGACCCTGTAACAACAACAGATGAACTTATTCCTTCTGGAGAAACATCTTCATTCCGTTCAAATCCTCTTGGACTGGCTGAATTTACTCTCAGCCGCCGCGACCCGGCATACGTTGGACGTGCCAAGGCTGTCCGCGACCTTACAGACGATGTAAAGGCAGAACTTAAAGAGGCTGCCGATGCTCTTGCCAAAAAAGACTCTGCCCTTGGAAAGCGTGCCGCAGAGGCTGGAACAGGTTCTACGATTTTTGCAGTAAAGCCAGGTGATGGTTCTGCCCGCGAGCAGGCTGCTTCCTGCCAGCGTGTGCTTGGAGCAAGCGCAAATATTGCAAACGAATATGCTACAAAGCGTTACCGCTCAAACCTCATCAACTGGGGTATGCTTCCATTCTTGTATAAAGATGGCGACAAAAATCTTCCGTTTGCAAACGGAGACTATGTATTTATTCCGGGCGTAAGGAAGATGATTGAAGAAAAACTTGCAGTCGTAAAGGCTTATGCTGTTAAGTTTGGTTCAGACGGCAAGGCTACTGGCGCAGTAAATGAATTTGAGCTTTCTGTTGGCGACTTAACTGACGACGAAAGAAAGATTATTCTTGCCGGCTGTCTTATTAATTTTTATCGCGATTAGATAACACTTGACACAAATGTCATTGTCCGGCCTGACCGGACAATCTCTACAGGAGAAAGATTATGGTAGACTACACAGAAGGTTCAGGAAAACAGTATCACACGGGCGTAGGAACGCAGGACATTGGAAAATATGTGATTATGCCCGGAGACCCTAAGCGCTGTGAAAAAATTGCGGCGCATTTTGAAAATCCAAGGCTGGTTGCGGATGTGCGTGAATATACAACCTATACCGGCACACTGGAGGGCGTTCCTGTGAGCGTGACTTCCACTGGAATCGGCGGACCTTCTGCGGCAATTGCCATAGAGGAGCTTTCCAAGTGCGGGGCGCATACCTTTATCCGTGTGGGAACCTGCGGGGGAATGCAGGAGGAGGTTATGGGCGGCGACATTGTGATTGCGACCGGAGCCGTGCGCATGGAGGGCACCAGCCGTGAATTTGCCCCGATTGAATATCCTGCGGTTGCAAACCTTGACTGCGTAAATGCCCTTGTAGAAGCCGCCCGTACCCTGAATGCTCCCCATCACACAGGAGTCGTTCAGTGCAAGGATTCCTTTTTTGGCCAGCATGAGCCGGAAGTTATGCCCGTAAGCTATGAGTTGGAAAATAAATGGCAGGCCTGGCTCCGTATGGGCTGCCTTGCAAGTGAAATGGAAAGCGCAGCCCTCTTTATTGCAGGCCAGTTCCTCCGCGTGCGCGTAGGCTCCTGCTTCCTGGTAGTTGCCAATCAGGAAAGGGCAAAAAAAGGCCTTTCAAACAAACAGGCACACGACACAGAACTTGCAATCACAGTTGGAGTAGAAGCCCTGCGCCGCCTGATTCTGCAGGATAAGCAGGATAAAAAGAATTAGTTTTTACATTGCAGATATTCCATGCTATAATCATCTTATGAAAAGGAAAATAGCTGTACTTGCCTGTGCATGGAGCACGTATTTTGTAAAAGATTTTATAAACGGTATGATGCGTGCAACAAAAGACAAGAACGTGGATCTTTATATCTTTAATGCATATAACTATACAGAATATTCGGGATTTCTGAATTATACAGGTTTTTCAATCTTTAATCTGATTCATTATGAAGATTTTGATGGAATCATAATTCTTTCCGACCTTATTGGTAATCCCAGAATTCTTGAAAAAGAACGCCAGAAAATCATAAAGGCTGGCAAACCTGCAATCACAATAAACAAGGCTTTAAATGCCCTTTCCTGCATCAGGGTAGATAATTATACCGGCCTTTACGAGATGATGCAGCACCTTATAAAAGTTCATGGTGTAAAAGATTTTGCCTATGTGGCAGGAAGAGAAAATTCAGTTGATATTTCTGAACGTTATAAGGCATTTAGAACAGCACTGACAGATAATCAGATAGAGTTGAAAATGGAGCAGGTCTATTCCATTTCAACCTGCGACTATCATTGTGCCTATTCATTTTTTGAAAAGTTTATAGCAGATAAAAAGACATTCCCGCAGGCAGTTGTCTGTGCAAATGACTTGATAGCCCTTGCTCTCTTAAAGGTAGCCATAAAAAACGGAATAAAAGTTCCTTCTCAGTTAAAGATTATAGGTTATGATGATATTTCTTATACCTGTGCCCTGAAACCATCAATTTCCACTGTAAAGAATAATACGGAACAGGTCGGTTATGAAGCGGTAAACAGGGTGCTTGAAGGTGGAGAAGAAACCCATCATCTGAAAATAAACAGCAAGCCGATTTTCCGTGATTCCTGCGGCTGTGGGGAAGAACAGGCCGAAGACGAAAATCTTTTAATGCTTGAAACCCTTGATGATGCAAACAGAAAAGAAGAATTTGATACCCAGATAGAAGTTATCAGTGAAATTTTTACAGAAGCCGTAGATGTTTTCACTATTCTTACAAATGTAGAAACATATTTTGCAAAATCCCACACCTTCGAAGGCTCCGATTTCTGTATTTTCATGAAGTCAGACTGGACCTCAGTCTTAATCAATTCTGCAGAAAATCTGCCTCAGGACTGGACATACGGAAGTCAGGTTCAGTCAATCTCTTCCATTCAGAATAACATAAAATACCCGCGCGAAATGATTTCTACCCGCGATTTGATTCCAGAAAAGATGAAGTCGGATGAAAGTACCATCTTCCTCTTTCTGCCAATCTATCATCATTCCTATGTGCATGGTTATTATGTTTCTAAAAATAATCTTGCAATGATAGATAATCATTATGGCTATCAGTGGACCCGTAATTTTGGAAACAGTATAGAACATTTCCGCAAAAAGAATATGTACAAGCAGATGAGCCAGCAGTATCTGAAACTTTCTACAAAGGATGCCCTTTCTGGTATGCTGAACAGAGCCGGGCTGGAAAAACTTGCAAAGCCCTTTTTTGCCCAGAATAAGAAAAACGGACTTACAACCGTACTTTTCTTTGTTGATATAAACAGGATGAAGTCAATAAATGACGGCTTCGGACACCTGCATGGCGACCTTGCCGTAAAAACTGTAGCGGCAGCTGTTATGGAAACTGTTCCTAAAAACTGGCTTTGCATACGCTATGGAGGAGATGAATTCCTTGTAGTAGGGAACAGCCGTAACTATAACGGAGAAGATTACTGCTATAAGATAAAAGAGCGTCTTGCAAAAAAAACTTCCGTAATGCATCTGCCTTACGTTCTTTCTGTCAGTGTGGGAACCTATAACGTTCCCTCTCAATCGCCACTTACTCTGGAACAGGCCGTAGAAAATGTAGACAGCCTTATGTATACGCAAAAGCAGGAGTATCATAAAAATAATTAAGTTCCTGTATATATTATATGTTTTATATGATATAATGGTCTTATGGATTATTTGTATGCCTTGCAGCAGATAAGGGAAGCCTGTCCTTCCTTTGTAAATTATTTTTTTCTCTTTTTTTCAGAAGTTATTCTTAAAGCGGGCGTTTTGTTTATAGCTGTTATTTACTGGTCTTTCAGCAAACATGATGGTCTTCTTATTGGTTTTGGCTATGTATCTTCCTATTCAATAAATCAGACTGTAAAAAATATTGCCTGCGTACCGCGTCCCTGGTTGCTGGATTCCCGCCTGCATGTAGACCCTCTTGCGCAAAAAGGGGCAACCGGCTTTTCTTTTCCAAGCGGACACACAGTAACGGCCGCTTCTACATTTGGGGGCATAGCAGTATGGAAGAAAAACCGTAAGTCACTTATTGTCTTTATGGCTTTAATCTGTCTGATTGTTGCTTTTGCAAGAAACTGGCTTGGCTGCCACACACTTTCTGATGTTCTTGTTGCCCTCTTTATTGGAGCCTTTTCTATTTGCATGATAAATCTTCTATCCCTCTGGTTTTCCCGCCATCAGGATAAAGATGTTTTAATCTGCCTGACCGGCTCTCTATTATCTGTCTTGATTTTAATCTTAATGCAGATTAAGCCTTATTCTATAGAAAATTCCTATCCGCTTATTACAGACTGCTATACTTCCTGCGGAATGACCTGCGGGCTTCTTCTGGGCTGGCTTTTAGAAAGACGTTTTGTGAACTTTTCTATGGAAGTTTCCGTAAAGACAAAGTTTCTACGTGCCCTTGCAGGCAGCCTGCTTCTGGTTTTTATGTATTCTGCGGGCAGCCATATTTTTGCCTTTATGGGAGTGCATTTTGCCCACCTTGTAAAGTATTTTTTAATTTTCTTTGTGATGATTTATCTTTATCCGCTTATTTTTACAAAGATTGAAGGAAAAAAGAATGCAGATTAATGCGTCTCAGCTGTATTTTATTCTGGAACATACTCCTGCAGAACAGAATATTATGCTGGTAGGAAAACATGGTATAGGTAAGTCCAGAATTCTGGAAGATTTTTTTGCAGGGCGGGGAGAAAAAGTCGTCACCCTTTTTTTAGGGCAGATGAGCGACCCCGGAGACTTGATAGGACTTCCTCATCTGGATGAAGCTGCTGGCCGCACAGACTTTATGCTGCCATACTGGTTTCCAAAGGACGGAAAGCCTGTCGTACTCTTTCTTGATGAATTGAACAGAGCCAGACCTGAAGTTTTACAGACTGTAATGGATTTAACTTTGAACCGCAAACTGGCAGGAAAAAGCCTTCCTGTAGGTAGCAGAATAATCAGTGCTGTAAACGGTGGTAACGAATATCAGCTTACAGAACTGGACCCGGCCCTGGTCAGCCGTTTTAATATTTATGAATTTGCTCCCAGTGTAGAAGACTGGCTTAACTGGGCTCGCTCAGCCTCTATAGATTCCCGCATAATTTCTTTTATTTCTTCAAATCCAGAATATCTTGATTCTGATTCCGCCTCTTTAGATTCAGAAAATGCCGGTCTTACTCCTTCTCCAGACCGCCGCAGTTGGGAACGCACCTCAAAAATTATTTCTTCTTTTGAAGTTCTTGATTCAGACCTGCTTTCTTTAGTTGCAGGAATAATCGGAATGCAGGCAGCAGGCTTGTTTTTCAGATTTATAAATGATAATTCACTTCCTTCTGCAAAAAGTCTGCTCTGTGAGGGAGAAAAGAAAAATCTGAATCTTCTGGAAAATCTTTCTCTTCCAAAGCTCTGCCTTGTAAATGAAAGTCTTTTTCATTTTATAGAAGGCGCTTCCTGGACTTCAGATAAGAGTCTGGAAAAAAGCCGTATTGCAGAAAATCTTGAAGCATATTTTGATTTTATAACAGAAAAACTGCCAAAAGAAGTTTCTGCACATTTTATTTCCCTCTGTTCTGCAAAAAAAACACCCGAAACCTTGAATTTTATTACGGAAAACAGACCTTCTTTATACAGGAAACTGCTGGCTTCTGTTTCCGATTTATAAAATGGAAGAAAATATGGAAAGTAGGGTAAACAATTCTCTGTCTCAGAGTTTTTCTTCTATAATAAGGAACTGGTTCTTTACGGAGCCTCTGCTTTTTTCTCTTGCGGCAAAACATAATCTTGTAGAAAACCCGAATCTTTCTCTTCCCATGCGCACGGGAGCCTTCCGCATAGAATATAATCCGTCTTTTTTTGAAAAATCCTCAGAAGCCCAGCTTGAAGCAAGCCTGAAATATGAATTAAGCAGAGCCCTCTTAGGTCATCCTTATGCCCGCCAGCCTTACAAGTGTCAGAAAAAAGTTCTGCTTCTTGCAAGCGATGCAGTGCTGGCATCTCTTTTGCCTGCTGACCTGATAGAAGCCCTGCCTTATGAACCTTCCGGTATTTCTTACCTTAAGTATCATGCCGGGCGCATACGGACTCTTAAAGAACCACTCGGGAAAAAATGGGCGGGCACAGAAGAAGAAGCCTTTTTTCAGCGGAATTTGCAGATAGACCCAGGCAGCGGCCGCCTTATTTATGCAGATGACCTTACTTTTGAGCAGTGGTACCAGAGAATCCTTTTTCTGATTCAGGAAACTTCCATACAGGGAAGCGAATCGCTGGTAAATGCAGAAGTTGCGGGGGAACTCTGGGAAGAAAATCAGGAAGCAGAAGAAGCCATAAAAAGCAGTATTCAGAAAGCGGAAGCAGAAGATGGCTGGGGAGGATTCGGCGGCAATATGGCAATAGAACTGCGGGAAGCGGCAGATTTTTCTTTTGACTACAGGCGGGCCCTTACTCGCTTCCGTGCAAAAATTGTGAGTTCTCAGCGCCATCTGACCCGGATGCGCCCCAGCAGGCGGTATGGTTTTTCTGCCATGGGCAGCCGCTATGAACGCAAGGCAAATATTCTGATTGCAGTAGACGTGAGCGGTTCAATTACAGAAGAATCATTTGCCCGCTTTTACCGTGCAATCAACAATTTCTTTTTTCTGGGGATTGTAGAAAAAATAGACCTGATTTTTTTTGACGTAAATCTAAAGAATTCCAGTCCCATAAATTTTAAGGGGAGCAGGAGTAAAATCAGCTTGAAGGAAATAAAAGGGCGGGGGGGCACTTCTTTTGAACTTCCTTATGAATATTATTCTCAACATTCCGGCGAATACAGCGGCATGATAATTTTCACAGACGGAGAAGGAAATCCTCCTCATGCTTCTTCCCCAAATGCTGCTGTCCTCTGGATTTTAGACAGCCGCCTTTCCTATGAAAAATCCCGCCACTGGATAGAATCTCTGCCTTCTTCTTCTGCAACATTTTTGTAACCTATAGAGCAATTATCTGTTTATTCTGTTATAATTATTTCATAATCCAACAGGAGTTTTTTATGAAAAAGATTATCATTTCACTTATGATTTTTGCAAACCTTTTTGAGGCAATGGCTTCATCAGAAGAATAATATGTGTGCATTAAAGTATCAGGACAGCGAGGCAGATTTCTGGAAGGAGATTTTTGTGCATCTTCAGCACAAAAACATGGTGAGGCCTGGCGCAGAAAGGCTTGATTTTTCTGATGTAAAGGCCGCTTTTGACCGCTTTTCACTTGCTAATCCTCAAATTGCCGCTGTCTATGAAATAAATCAGACTTCTGCAAGCTGGGAAGCCCCTGTAACATCTACAATACGCCTGCGTCTTTTCTTTCAGAACCAGATAAAAGCATCTTTATTGCAGCGTCAGGGCAGTGACTTTGTTAAGATTGCAGACGCAAAATTTCCCTATAATCCTTTTCCGGAAATATCTGAATTTCTTTCCCGCACAGACTTGTATCAGGTGCAGCTTCATGAAAAAATTGAAAAAGTCAGGAAAGATGACCGCCGCACAAAACTTGCAGAAGAATTCATAAAGGCCGCCTTGGAAAAAAAGTTTTCCCCTTCCAAAACCGTCTGGCGGCTGGAAGAAGCTGACTCACAATATCAGAATGCGGCTTTTGTGCTTGTCCTTGGCTCTGTGCCTGCAGAAAGAAAAATCCCCCTTTCAGAAGAAAATTTCATGCAGGAAATCCGTTCCTTATAAAAGTCAATTAAAGCCCTGACTTGCATATATTTACAAAAAGATGTATATTTTCTGTATATTTATGCAAAAAGAGAGGTTATATATGGCAAAAGATAAAGTAGTTCTTGCTTATTCTGGTGGACTTGATACAACAGTTATCATTCCATGGCTTAAAGAAAATTATGATTATGATGTAATCGCAGTTTGTATTGACGTTGGTCAGGGTGATGACTGGGACGCAATCAAATCTCGTGCTCTTAAAACTGGTGCTGCTGCATGTTATGTAGTAGATGCCCGTCAGGAATATATTGAAGAATACATCTGGCCGGCCCTTAAGGCTAATGCAGTTTATGAGGATGAATATCTGCTTGGAACTTCTACAGCCCGTCCTCTTATTGGAAAGATTCTTGTAGAATATGCCCGCCAGGAAAAGGCCGTTGCAATCTGCCACGGTGCAACAGGTAAGGGAAATGACCAGGTTCGTTTTGAGCTTGCAATCAAGGCTTTTGCCCCAGACCTTAAGGTAATTGCCGCATGGCGTGATGACAAATGGAACATGGACAGCCGCGAAGCTGAAATCAAGTATCTTGAAGACCGCGGACTTGAAGTTCCAATGAAGAAAGACCAGTCTTATTCCCGCGATGAGAACATCTGGCACCTTAGCCACGAAGGTCTTGAGCTTGAAAAGACAGAAAACGAGCCAAACTACAAGCACATGCTTAAAAACACCTGCGTTCCTGAAGAAGCTCCGGAAGAAGGCGAATACGTAACAATCGACTTTGAAAAGGGTATTCCTGTTGGACTCAACGGCAAGAAGATGAACGCCCTTGACCTTTTGAACGAACTGAACGTAATTGGTGGCCGCAATGGGGTAGGTATTGTTGATATCTGTGAAAACCGCTGCGTAGGAATGAAGAGCCGCGGTGTTTACGAAACTCCGGGCGGAGCAATCCTTTACTTTGCCCACAGAATGATGGAGCACATCTGCCTTGACCGCGAAACTTACCACTACAAGCAGCAGGTTTCTATCCGCATGGGTGAATTGATTTATGACGGAAAGTGGTTTACAACCTTAATGGATGCCTGCATGGCGTTTGTTGATAAGACAGAAGAAACTGTTACAGGTTGGGCAAAGGTTAAGTTGATTAAGGGAGCTATCCGCGGAGCCGGTTCCGGTTCTAAGTACAGCCTCTACAACGAATCAATTGCATCATTTACAACCGGCGAGCTTTACAACCACAAGGACGCACAGGGCTTTATTACCTTGTTCGGTCTTCCATTAAAGGTTCGTGCCATGATGGAACAGCAGGTTGGCGAAGGTCAGGCTATCGCAGAAAGCAAGAACTTGAAGAAGCGCCCTACTGAGTAATAATTTAGAAAATGCAAAGCATTTTCTAAATTGTCGAGTTTCGCAAAGCGAAACTCGCAGCTGCTCGAGTGGCTCGCAAGTCTCGCCGCTTGAGATGAAAATAATAAAATTATACTGTCAAAGAGGGAAGCTGATTTAAGTTTCCCTCTTTTTTATTTCTCCAGACCTTTAAAATTTCTCAAATCCATAATATAATTATAGAATAACTGAAGTAAAAGGAGACATTTTACCATGCAAAAAGTAACATTTTTTAATGCAGTGTGTGTAGTTAGGGGGGGGTACGCAAGTATAGTAATTTTCTAAAAGCACCCCTCATCATCCTTCTTATTGTTGCAGCAGCATTTTTTACAGCCTGTCCGCAGCCTTCACAGAATTCAGTCCCGGAAGAAAAGCCGGAAAACAAAGCATCATACCCCCAGACACTTTCAGAAAGCGAAAAATCTCAGATCAGCAGCCTTGAATCTTCCACTCTGAGCCAGAGTCTTGAAAGTCTGGAGAAGATAATAACAGTCCTTAATTCCCATAAAAACGAAGAGGGCGTAAGCTCCATCCTTTCCCTTATGACTCTTATCTGTGATAAGACAAAAGAATCTGGCATTAATGACTGTCTAGACGAAGCCCTTGACGAAAACCAGACAATACAGACCCTGGAAGCAAATGCAAATGCCATTCAAAGCACCATCATAGCCCTGGATACAAGCTATACTGATGAAAATGGCGTTACACAATCATATAAAAATGTAGATGAATATAATGCCGCTCGTGAGGATGCTATTAACAAAATAGATGAATACTGGAATTATGCTCATGGCGACTACCTGGTCGCCCTCTGTGACTGTAAAAGCCACCCGGAATATGATTCCCTTTCACTTTTTGCTTCAGAACTCTTGCAGGACTATAAAGAAAACTACCTTCTGAACAGGGAATATAACCAGGATGACTTTGAAAGCCTTCTTGATTCAGCCCTTACAGAAGTTCAAAAACTCAAAAAGACCTATGACGCAGCCCTTAAGATTCTGGAAGAATACGAAGCCGCCGCAAAAGAAGCCGTAGAAACAGCAAACTGCTTTGAACTTTTACGCCAGGACGGCACTTCAACAAGCCCTGTTACAGAAAATCCGCCGGAAGATAATAATGAAGAAGAAAATCCAGCCCCCACAGACCCTGACACTCCCGCTCCTGTTACTCCAGACCCGGAGATTACATACACAGACGCAGCAATAACAGACATAAGCCAGATTACAGACTGGACAAAGGTTGGTAATGTGACAGTTGTTGCAACACCTGATGCAAATGGAAGCCTTGATGTTATGTCATATTATAATTTAAAGAAGGCTGTTGATGATAAAGTTGCAAGCCTTTCTGATGGTCATAGTAGAACTGTTGCTTTTGCAGACTATCCTGCAACTGTTAAATCGTTTAAAATTTCAATGCCATCTGACAAGACAAATGTTGAACTTATGAATAGCATTGTTAATCCAAAAGAATTAGAGTTTAGTGGTATAGAAGATTATTCTACAGTAGCAGAAAGAGAAGCAAAAATAAAAAAGACAGAAGTTATTCCAGGTGTAAATTTGGTAAGTTATCCTGCTAGATATTATGCTAAAGCGGATGTAGATAATGAGATTCAACAGGCATTTGAATTTGAAAAGAATACTACTGTAACAATGCCATCTGGAAAATATGATTTAGGATATAATGGTGGTATTATTGCGAAAAATGGTGCAAATTTAGATATTCAAAATCTTGCAAATGCAGATATGGAAGGAACTATTTACAAAGAAAATATTCCTGCAATATATGATAAGTTTGTAAGTGGAAAAAGTGCATCTGAACTTCCTAAATTATCGCTAGAGGTTGGGTCAAGGTTTGCTGATAATTATAGAAATAGCGATTCTCACCTAGGTGTAGACGGAGTAAATTTATATGGAACTGATATTGATCATATTATTTCAGCTTATTACAACAATGGATTAAAGAATAGGTTTTATTTTTCTGGTAGCGATCATCTTATCTTTGATGCGAGAGAGTATAATGGAGGTGTGATGTATGAAGAAAACACCTTTAAATCTGCTTATAATCTTGATGTCAATGCCGCTTTATTGATGCATAGTGTTGCAAATGTTAATATAATGGGAAGAAATAAATTAGGTATTACAGAATCAGATATTCGTCTTATGAATACTCGTATTGAATCGGATATGAGTGGTGTAGAATTTACAGGAGTAATAAAAGGAGTTTTTGATATCGCAGGAACTCAGTCTGGAACTTTGACATTACCTAGTATAGGTAGAATTGTTGTTAGGGATGGTGCAGTTTCAGGTGAAAATTCTTCTATTTCATTATATGGAGCAAATCAAGTTGATTTATCAGAAGTTTCTGAAGAAGATGTTTCTAAGATTTCTTCTCGTGGTAGTTTTTATAGTTTGGTTAATTTTAAGAGTGAAAATGCTGCTACAAAAACTAATATTTCGGCTACTGCAGAGACTTACTATGGAACCGAAAACCGCTTTGGTGGGGTTAGTGCTCAACAAGTAGTTGAAGCCGCAAATAGTGGTGATGATATAGATCTCTTATTTCTTAACTTTCTCTAAGGAAGGTTGCACCGACAAAATCAGAATTGCTTCGTGCAATACTGTAATTTTTTCCATCTTCATGTTATAATGTCGTCATGGATTTTAGCAGAAACCTGCCTATTGGCATTCAGGATTTTGAATATCTCAGATTAAATAATTATCTTTACATAGATAAGACCGAATTCATATATAAACTTGTGCGAATGGGAAAGCCTTATTTTCTAAGCCGTCCCCGCCGTTTCGGAAAAAGCCTCCTTCTTTCTACTCTGGAAGCATATTTCCTTGGAAAAAAAGATTTGTTCAAAGGTCTTGCGATTGAAAAATATGAGTCAGAAAATCCAAAGCCATGGACCCAATATCCTGTGATGAAATTTTCTCTTGCTAGCGGAGAATTTACAAAAGAAGAGGGATTAAAAAATGCCCTTGTTTTTGCACTTAAACACTTTGAAAACAAATACGGTCTTCCAGAAAAGTCTGATTACACACTGCCAGAAAGGTTTAAGGAAGATTTAATTTCTGCCTCCCAAAAAACAGGCCGTGGTGTTGTAGTTCTTGTAGACGAATACGATAATCCCCTCTTAAAAAACATCAGCGTGAATAAAGAACAGGAAGAAGACAACCGCGCGCTTTACAAGGGTTTTTTTGCGGTTCTAAAAGACTGCGATGCTTACCTTCGTTTTGTCTTTTTTACAGGCGTAACAAAATTCAGCAAGGTTTCCATTTTCAGCGACTTGAATCAGCTGAAAGACATTTCGCTTGACAGAAATTTTGATGCAATCTGCGGAATTACGCAGGAAGAACTGGAAGCAAATTTTGAGCCTGAAATTAAAGCAATGGCCGCTGATAACGATTTTTCAAAAGAAGAATGTCTAGCAGAATTAAAACGGATGTATGACGGCTACCACTTCTGCATGGAATGCCCTGACATTTATAATCCTTTCAGCCTGCTCAATGCTTTTTCGGAAAATAGTTTTGGCTCATATTGGTTTGCAACAGGTACCCCGACCTTCCTCATAAATAAGCTGAATGATATTAATTTTGACCCCAGAAGATTTGACGAACTGATAAAAATTGAAGAATCAGAAATTTCAGATTACCGCCCGGAAAATCCAGACCCTGTACCCCTTCTTTACCAAAGCGGTTATCTTACAATAAGAAATTGGAACAGAAAGCAGCGTTCCTACAAGCTGGGCTTCCCGAATGACGAAGTAAAATACGGATTTTTAAAATTTCTTGCACCAAGCTATCTTAAAGTAGAAGACAAGCCTGCACCTTTTAATATTGATCTTTTGGACGATGCCGTAGAAGAAGGCGACTGCGAGGGAATCCGAAAGTGGTTTACAGCCCTTTTTGCCCTGCTGCCATACCCTGCAGGAGCAGATTTAGAAGGCATTACAGAGCAGAACTTTCAGAATGTAATTTATATTTCCCTGCTTGTACTTGGAAAATACTGCAGGACAGAAGTGCATTCAAGCCGCGGCCGCGCAGACTGCATTGTGGAATCTGACGACTACGTTTATATTTTTGAATTCAAGCGCGACATCACTGCAAAAGAAGCCCTTAAACAGATTGAAGAACAGGGCTATGCGACTCCTTATGCCGCTGACAAGCGGAAACTCTATAAAATTGGCGTTAGCTTTAGCAGCCAGGAACGAAATATTACTGAATGGGAAGTAAAATAAATATGCGGTGGTTTTGGGAATCTGACCTAAACCACCGCATGATTATTTTAGTTAGCGTTGCTCGCAAGTCTCGCAACGAGCCATTTTTCCGATGAACCTAAACCACCGCATGATTATTTTAGTTTATTGTATAAACCCAGCCTTCTGGAGCAGGAAGGCGGCCCATCTGGATACCTGTCAAAGTGTCGTAGATTTCTTTCAGCTTAGGACCCATTTCCTGTTTTCCTTCGTTGTAGATAATCTGCTTTCCGTGGTCATCAATTTCGCCAACAGGAGAAATTACGGCAGCTGTTCCGCAAAGACCACATTCAACAAAGTCTCCAAGTTCGTCCTTGTTAATCTTGCGTTCTTCAACTTCCATGTGCAGATATTCTTTTGCAACAACAACCAATGAACGGCGTGTAATAGAAGGAAGAATTGAGTCAGATTTTGGAGTTACAAGCTTTCCATCCTTGCTGATGAAAATGATGTTTGCTCCACCTGTTTCTTCAAGATATGTATGAGTTGCAGGGTCAAGGTACATATTTTCTGCATAGCCGCAGTTATGAGCATCTACAATATTGTGGAGTGACATAGCATAGTTCAAACCAGCCTTAATATCACCAGTTCCGTGAGGAGCGGCACGGTCAAGGTCGCTCAAACGTACTTTTATAGGCTTAACTCCGCCCTTAAAATATGGTCCTACTGGTGTTACCAGAATGCGGAACTGATATTCTTCTGCTGGTTTTACACCGATTACTGCACTTGAACCGAACATATATGGACGGATGTAAAGAGTTGCACCGCTTCCATAAGGTGGAACCCAGTCTTTGTTAGCTTCAATTGTCTGCAAAACTGCTTCAATAAAGCGGTCTTTTGGGAATACAGGCATTTCAAGGCGCTTGCAGGAATTTTCCATGCGTTCTGCATTAAGGTCAGGACGGAAAGTTACAATGTCTCCGTGTTCTGTTGTGTAGGCCTTAAGTCCTTCAAAACAAGTCTGTGCATACTGCAATACACCGGCACATTCACTAATTTTTACTGTGTGGTCAGAAGTGAGTTTTCCTTCATCCCATTCTCCATTTTTCCAGTTTGCTACATAACTTTTAGATGTTTCCATGTAGCCGAAAGGCAAATTGCCCCAGTCTAATTTTTTTGTTCCCATTTTAGCCTCGGTGCAGAACTTTAATTCTGCTAAAGTAATTTAATATCACTAAATATTCTACTCCTTATTTGTAATTTATGCAACTGCGGTATATAATAGTCTTATGCAAATCTTTAAGTGGAACCAAATTTTACAATCTCTTGAAACTGGCCGTGAAATCCCTTTTTTTAAGAATGGCTGCGGAATTTCCGTAGGTTCTTTTGACGGTCTTCATCAGGGGCACCGCCTCCTGCTTTCAAAACTTGTGGAAGGCTGCCGCCAGCAGTCTGTAAAAGCGGGTGTCCTTTCTTTTTCGCGACCGCTCCCAAGCGTAAAGCACAGTTCAGATTACATGGGCGACCTTTCTACTCTTTCCCAGCGTCTTGAACTTTTTGAAAGTCTTGGCATGGATTTTGCAATTATTGTAGATTTTGACGATTCCTTTGCCAGCATGATGGGTGCTGATTTTCTTAAGATTCTGCAGAACGTCTGTAATATGAGCCTGCTTGCAGAAGGCATAGATTTCCGCTGCGGTTACAAAGGGGCTACCGACACTCAGGCTATCCGCTACTGGGCTTCTGAAAATAATGTGGACTGCATTTTTGTAGATCCGGTTTATTACCGCGAAGGCACAGATGAAGAAGAGAGGGTGAGTTCTTCTTACATCAGGAATATGATACAAAAAGGATTTTTTGCGACCGCCGGTGAACTTTTGGAGCGGCCCTATGAACTGGATTTAGAGTCCTTAAAAAATTCTGGCTCAATAACGCAGATTCTTCCGCCAGACGGCATATACCGCACTCTTTCTGAAAATAAAGAAGAAATTCGTCTTATAATTGAAGAAAGAAAAATTAAGAATATTTCAGACTTGAATTGTAAGCGCCTGATTTTTTCCTGAAAAAAAAGCCTTTTAATAGTCGGTTAATAATCTTCCTGCTGGGCAAGAAGTTCCGCATCCGCAAAAGACTGTGGTTTTCCCCATACAAAGCCCTGGATAAAATCACACTTATGCTTTCGTAACAGTTCAATCTGATTTTCGTTTTCTACACCTTCAGAAATAACTTCGCACTTCATGATATGTCCCATGTATATTACAGAGTCTACCATGTCGCGCATATCCTGATTTTCTTCAATGTCATCAATCAGACTCTTGTCTATTTTTAGAAGGTTTATTGGAAGCTTCATGAGCTGGGCAATAGAAGTATAGCCGGTACCAAAATCATCAAGGGCAATCTGAATTCCCATGGCTTTTAGTTCCTTTATGTTTGCAATGGTTGTTTCCATAGATTCTGCAAAGGAATATTCTGTTATTTCAATTTCTAGTCTTTCTGCAGGGAACTGAATTTCTTCTATAAGATTTTTGATTCTTTTTGAAAAGTCAGAACTGCCTATATTTTTTGCGGAAACATTTATGGAAATAATAAAGTCATTGTCTGAATTATCCATAACCGGCTTAAATTCTGTCATTGCGTTTCTAAGTACAAAATCATCAATTTTAATTATCAGATTTGATTTTTCTGCATAAGGAATAAAGAAATTCGGACTGACGATGGAACCGTCCGGTTTTCTGCATCTTATTAAGGTTTCAAAGCCCCTGAGTTTCTTTTCATCTGTTGTATACTGCGGCTGATATACCAGATAGAAATAATTTTTTTCCAGGGCTTCTTTTATAAGGAATTCGGCTTCCCTCTGCTTAATTTCTGCATTTTCCATTGTTTCATTATAAATGCAGATTTTTTTGCTGGATAAATTGCGGGTTGCGGCAAGTGCTGTTTCTGCTTCCTTTAAAATGGCAGTTGCATCCTTTTTTGAATTATAAGGAGGGTAGCAGTAAGTCATTCCAGCTGCCAGAGAAACAAGACTGTTAATTTCCAGAGTTTCGTCTTCTGTAGGCTTAGGTGGAATCATCATTACTTCTGCTTTGATTATAGATTTAAGCCTTTCTTCCGGCGATTCTCCGGGCTTAAAAAGAATTGCAAAGGTTGCTCCTGTGATTCTGAATACCATGTCACCTTTGTTTGTAATTGAATTCAGCTTTTCTGCAATTTTTCTTAAAAGAAAATCTCCGCTTTGAATTCCGTAACTGTCGTTGATGTGCTTAAAATCTTCCATTTCAATGCAGGCAACTGTAAATGCCTGTTTGTCTTTGATTCTGGAATTAATTTCTTCTACATAACTGCGGCGGTTATTCAATCCCGTGATAAAGTCTGTATAGGCACTTACAGCCATTCTTTTATAGAAGAAATAGATGATTATTGTTGAAATGAATGAAACCAGCAGCATCAGAATGCCAGGCAATGGATTCAGCGTGTGCTGGGATATCATGGCAAATACTGTCTTCAAAAAAGAAACTGTCATTATGGAAATGGCAATTTTAATTCCTTTCTGATAGTTTATAAAAACAAGTGAAATGTAGAAGATGGAAAACAATGCTGATAGAACGCCGTTTAGAGAATTCAGCAGCATTACCATTGAACCGATATGAATGACAGGTGGAAATATCCTGTTGATTAAGTCTGGTAAAAAAATACCTGATATACAGATTATAGTAAAAAACGTAAGAAGCAGAGTGTTTTGCTTTAAAAACTTCATAAAACCTCTATATTCTTTATAGTATACTTTATCAATCTGATATTGTAAATTAAAAATATAGGGGAAAATACTTAGATTGTCAGTTATGCCTGACGCTGCAGATGGCTTTGTAGGGCAAGCGCATTATAAAGTTTGCACATTTATATGGCAGTCGCCAAAAATCTCAAAGCCTTTTCAGCCTCGGTTTCACTGCCATCCATCAGATTTTACAGAGCCCTGCATTATAATGCGTCTGTCCTGTAAAAATTGCGGGAACGGAACGGGATTGCAAACGCATTTATAAGCCGAGGCGAAGCCTTTTTAATCATTTTCCTATACGGCTTATACCATGCGGTTTGCAAGAACGTGCAGTGGTAGCACTTTTTACAGTTTCGGCTCTTTTATAAT
>JAFUYH010000048.1 GCA_017470605.1 Treponema sp. | reverse complement strand
TCTGGTTGTTCGTCCTGCTTATACAATGGGCGGTCAGGGCGGCGGTTTCTGCTACAATGTTGAAGAGCTGCGCACTATTGTTGCTAACGGTCTTGATTTGTCTATGACTCACCAGTGTTTGATTGAAGAGTCTATTCTTGGTTGGGAAGAGCTTGAAGTTGAAGTTGTCCGCGACTCTAAGAATCAGATGGTTGCAATCTGTACTATCGAAAATATTGATGCGGTTGGCGTTCACACCGGTGATTCTTTCTGTGCCGCTCCTTTCATGACAATCGACAAGGATTTGGAAAAACGCCTTCAGGAAATGGCATTTAAGATTGTTGAAAACATCGGTGTTATCGGTGGTACTAACGTTCAGTTTGCTCACAATCCTAAGACTGGCCGCGTTGTTATCATTGAGATTAACCCGCGTACATCACGTTCTTCAGCCCTTGCTTCTAAGGCAACAGGTTTCCCAATCGCTCTTGTTTCTGCAAAACTTGCTTCCGGCCTTACCCTCGACGAGATTCCTTACTGGCGTGATGGAACTCTTGAAAAATATACTTTGGGCGGCGCTCCAGACGGAGATTACGTTGTTCTTAAGTTTGCCCGCTGGGCTTTTGAAAAGTTCCGCGGTGCAAAGGATGAACTTGGAACTTCTATGAAGGCCGTTGGTGAAGTTATGGCCATCGGTAAAAACTTTAAGGAAACTTTCCAGAAGGCTATCCGTGGTCTTGAAAACGGACGAAGCGGTCTTGGTTTTGCAAAAGACTTCAATAAGAAGAGCGCTGATGAACTTTGCGAAATGCTTAAGGTTCAGAGCAGCGAGCGCTACTTCCAGCTTTATGAGGCTATTCGTAAGGGCGTTCCACTTTCTAAACTTTCTGAAATCACATACGTTAAAGAGTTCTTCCTCCAGCAGATGAAAGAGCTTGTTGATTTGGAAGAAGAGATGCTTAAGAACCCTGGACGTGTTCCGGAAGACAAGCTTCTTATTCAGGCTAAGAAAGACGGTTTCAGCGATAAGTACCTTTCAAAAATCCTTAAGGTTGCAGAAAAAGATATCCGCAAGAGACGCAACGAGCTTGGTATTAAAGAAGCATGGCTCCGCGTTCCTGTAAGCGGTGTTGAAAATGCATGCTACTACTACTCAACTTACAATGCAGAAAAAGATACTTCTGTTGCAACAGACAACAAGAAAAAGATTATGATTTTGGGCGGTGGTCCGAACAGAATTGGTCAGGGTATTGAGTTTGACTACTGCTGCTGTCATGCGGCTATGCAGTTGAAAGAACTCGGTTACGAAACAATCATCGTAAACTGTAACCCTGAGACAGTTTCTACAGACTATGATACTTCTGATAAGCTTTACTTTGAGCCGGTTACTACAGAAGATGTTCTTCAGATTTACGAAAAAGAAAAGCCATTCGGAGTTATCGTTCAGTTTGGTGGACAGACTCCACTTAACATTGCCCGCGAACTTCAGGAAAACGGTGTAAACATCCTGGGTACAAGCATCGACTCAATCGATATTGCTGAAGACCGCGACCTCTTCCGCCACATGATGGAAAAGCTTGAAATCCCAATGCCAGAAAGCGGAATGGCAATTGACTTTAATGAAGCAAAGGCTTGCGCTGATAAGATTGGTTACCCGATTATGATTCGCCCTTCTTTCGTTCTTGGCGGACGCGGAATGGAAGTAATTTATGATGAAGCAACTTTGAAGGAATACGTTGAAAAGGCTGTTGGTGTAACTCCTGACCGCCCACTTTTGATCGACCGCTTCCTGAAGAATGCGCTTGAATGCGAAGCTGATGCTTTGGCTGATTCAACACACGTTTACATCCCGGCAGTTATGGAACACGTTGAACTTGCAGGTATTCACTCTGGTGACTCAGCTTGTGTAATTCCTCCGGTATCTATTCCGGCTGATAACCTTGCAACAATCAAAGAATATACAAAGAAGATTGCAGAAAGCCTGCACGTTTGCGGTTTGATGAACATGCAGTACGCAATCGAAAATGGAAAGGTTTATGTAATTGAAGCTAACCCACGTGCATCACGTACAGTTCCTCTCGTATCAAAGGTTTGTGACACTCAGATGGCCCGCCTTGCAACAAGAATGATGCTTGGTGAATCTCTTGAATCACTTGGCCTCAAAGACAAGAAGATTCCTTACTACGGAGCAAAAGAAGCAGTATTGCCATGGGCACGCTTCCCTGGAGTTGACCCAATCCTTGGACCAGAAATGCGTTCAACTGGTGAAGTTCTTGGTCTTGCTGAAAACTTCCCTCTGGCATTCTACAAATCACAGGAAGCTGCAGGTTCTGAACTGCCACATGCTCCTGCTGCCTGGGAAAACAAGAAAGTCCTTATTTCCCTCAGCAACAAGGAAGGTCAGAAGGAACAGGTTCTTGAAATCGGTAAGACTTTGAAAAACTTGGGATTCACTCTGGTTGGAACACAGGGAACTGCTGACTTCTACAACTCAAACGGAATTAAGTGCGACGTTGTAAACAAGATTGGTGCCGGCCGCCCAGACGTAGTAGATATGATTATGAACAAGGAAGTTTGCCTCGTAATCAACACGCCTAAAGCTAAGCGCAACTACGCTGAGGACAGGAAGACGATACGCAAGGCTTGTTTGAAGTACAAGGTAAGCTACATCACTACAATTGCCGGTGCTCTTGCAGCAGTTAAGGGAATTGAAGCTGTAAAGAACGGTAATGGTGGCGAAGGTGGAGTAAAATCACTCCAGGAGTACCATTCACTTATTAAATAGTGTGCAATGTCGCGCGAGTTTTCGCGAATGCGGAAACTCGGGAAGCACGCTTGCGTGCGACGAATATCACAGCTTGATTAAATAATTGCCACACGGATTCGAAACGTCTAACGCCGTTTCTGTGGTGTTCGGTGGTTGAGTAGCCCGTAAGGGCGTATCGAAACCTTATTAATCGAAAATCCGTTAAAAAACGAGCCGAAAGGGTCGTTTTAGGATTTACCATCAATAAGTAAAAAGCCAATCTGATTTATTTCAGGTTGGCTTTTTCATTTAATTATTCTTCAAAGATTTTTTCAAAGGTCTCCGAGAAAAAATCAGATACATAAGTATTTAATTCATTTTCTCGTGCTTTTAAAAATTCAATCATTTTTTGTCTTTTTCTTATTACATCTGAATCTGTGGAATCTTTCTCTGGAATAAAGAGTAAATATGCATCTACATGTAATGCTGTCGCAATTTTTTCTAATGTCTTATCACTTATCCATGTTTGACCACATTCAATGTTTGCAATATATGTGTTTGAAACATCAGCAGCTTCTGCTAATGCCTCCTGTGTCAATTGTCTCAGTTTTCTGTATTTTTTTACATTTCCTGCAATTACAGTTCGGATATGTGGTTTTTCATCCATACTTAAATTATATGACAATAGTTAAGAATTAAAATAAACTTGTATCATATATAAAAGTATGATATAATCATAGTATATATTTTAACTGAGAGTTGTACTTATGAGTGAAGTTATAGAAATTAAATGTCCTGGTTGTGGTGCAAGATTACAAATTGATCAAAAAGAATGTGAATATTGTCATGCTCCTGTAATTATTTCAACAATGTCTGATATTTTCAGTATGTCTGCACAAAATATCAGTAAATATCAGAAATCATACGAATCTGATTTACAGGAAAATCCAAATAATGCAGAGCTTAATAATTCACTAGCTTTCTGTTATTTGAAACTTGGATTTTATGAAAAAGCTTTGGAAAAATTTGATAAAGCAATCGAGCAAGATATTAATAATTGGGAAACATATTTATATGCAGCTGTTTGTTTATTAAAAGGAAATAAGGCTTTTGTTACTCCAAGATCCGATATAGACAAGATTGAACAATATATTAATGCTGCTTTAATGATTGAAGAAAATGGATTACTCAGATATTTCCAGGCTTATATCAAATATGATTACTTCAAACGCAAATTCTTAAAAACTTCTCCAACATGGGAAGAAGCCCTTTACAAAGCTAAAGAAGATAAATTTTCTCCAGCAGATGTAAATCAGCTTTTCCAGATTTTAAAACAAGATATTCCATCATGTTTATAGCATAGATGCATATCATAGACATTACACCATTTATAGTAAAGGAGATAAAAAAAATGGACAGTAAAGAGATTAAAAAACTCTGTAAAGGCAGATCAGAAGATCAGCAGCAGATTATTCATTACTTCTGTGATGAACGTGGATGTTTAAGCAAGGGAATTCCAGATAGTGATTTTGATGCTAATAAGGTACGTCAGATATCTGCATTAAACTTGAAACAGAAAGCCTTAAATAAGCTTGGAATTGATGAAGATCAGGTTAAAGAAGTTGATCCTATCTGTTTGGAAGGTCCAGCTTATAAGACATCAACATGGCGCCGCAGAGGTGGAGACCAAAATGACCGCTATTCTGCTTATCAGGTTACCTATATATTTTGTTCCTCTGATCAGGTATATGCTTACCAGTATACAATTAATTTGGATTCTGATGAAAAGAAGGAAAGAGCAGAAGAATACTTTTATAAAGATATTACTAACTTTACATCTATTGATGATACAGAAGAATTTGAATTCGAAGTTACTAAAGGTGGATGTAAACATTCTACAGAGACACAAAGAATAAAGGTAAATACAAATACCTTTAAGATTGCAGTTCCAGGCGATACATTTGAATGTTTTATGATTTCAAACAGCGAAATTGAAGGACAGATTCAGGCACTTAAAGCAAAACTTCGCGAAAAGAAGAATGCATAATAACATATAATGGACACAAAATTTCCAAGTGCTGAAGAACAAGAATTGGTAAAACAATATGTATTAAAGAGACCTTTGTACCGGCCTCCTGTTACATACAAGAAAGTAATAATATGGATACTAATAGTTATTTTAGTTTCTATAACTTTTTCTATATTGTTTCAAAAAGTTCTTTATGCACTTGGATTTTTTATACCTAAATTTATTTTTTATTTATTATTTTACATTATTGAATTGCTTGTTCTGTTAAAACCATTTGCAATTACAATAATAAAACTATATCAACATTACGCACCAGAAGAAGTTCGAAGACGTTGCTTGCTAAAACCAACTTGTTCTGAATATGCAATTCTTGTTATCAAAAAGTATGGAGCCATAATCGGGACTTTTAAAACATGGCGAAGACTAAAATATTATTGTCGTGGTGATGTTTATTACATAGATGAACCATAAGGAGAATGATAATGGGACTTTTCAACAATAAAAATCCAAATGAAGCTGCCTATCAGGGTGGTAAAAAACACTGGACTGATGTAATTAAAAATACTGGAGATGGTAATCTCTTAATATGGCGTCAACCTGAAGAAGATTTCAATACTAATTCAACTGTAATTGTTATGCCTGGTGAAGAAGCAATATTTGTAAATCAAGGTGTAATTGAAGAAGTTTTTGAAAATGGAACATATAAACTTTCTACAAATAATTATCCCTTTATCAGCCGTTTGCGAAATGCTTTCTCTGGTGGTATCAGCACTTTTAATTGTGTTGTTTACTTTGTTCGTAAAGCAAGTAGTGTAGAAATAAAATGGGGTACAGATTCTCCAATTCAAGTACGAGATAAAGTTCTTGGTATTGCAACAAAACTTCGTGCAAGAGGTTCATATAAAATACAAGTTGATAATTCTGCAAAGTTTTTGGAAACAGTTATAGGAAATAATATTCAGTGTGCAACTCAAGATGATTTAAATAAATTCTTTATTTCACAATTTCAAAGCAAAATAAAATCTACTGTTGCAAAAGAACTTGGAGCTTCAGAAACTGAAGTTCTTGGAATAGATGCACGTTTAGACGAGTTCTCTCAACTTATCCAACCTACAGTAAATGAACTTCTTTCAGCAAATGGATTAAAATGTACTGCCTTTTCTATTGCGGCAATTGATATTGATGATGAAAACGGTTTACGTGAAAAATATGATCAGATTGGAATGAGTCAGATAGAGACTATTCGCGGTGCTCAAGCTCAGAAAGCAGCACTTGAAACGCTTGGTATAAATTGGGCTCAACAACAATCTGCAGAGGTTCTGAAAACTATGGCTGCAAATCCTGGTAATATAGCAGGTCAGATGGGAGCAGGGCTTGGAATAGGAGCTGCAGCAGCTAATGCATTTGGTGCTATGGCAAATCAAATGTTTAATCCAAATATTGCTCCTAATATGAGCGGAACGCAACAAACAAATTCAACTACCACAGATGACCCAATGGAAAAACTTTCAAAATTAAAGAAAATGCTTGATGCTGGCTTAATTGAACAGGCTGAATATGACGCTAAAAAGTCTGAAATTTTAAGTTCAATGTGAGGTTAATATGACAAAGAAAAATGTTCTAACAATAATATTAGATAGTGTTTTTGTAGTTGCATTTAATATTCTCTTTTTTGTAAATGGGGGAACACAACATATTTCTTCAGTTTGGACTTGTTATGGATTTTTACATTTTGCATATCTAATGGTATTGATAACTCCAGTAATTGATGCAAAAGGTAAAACTGCATATCTTTCAAAACTTACAACTTATACTATTTCTCTTATATACTTCTTCATTGAACTGATTTTTTCAATTGCGGTATTTACATCTGAAATAAATAAAATAAAACTGATAATTTCTGTTCAAACAATAATTACAGCAATTTACATTATTTTGTTGATGTCTAATCTTCTTACAAATGATTCAATTGCAAGAAAGCAGGAAAGACATGATTTAGAAAATGATTTCATAAAAACCATTTCTTCAAAGGCAAAATTTATTGAATCTATAACTGCTGATCCAAAATTAAAAAATAGAATCAATAATTTATATTATTCAATCCATTCCAGCCCAACTCGAACATCATCGGAAGTTGTTGTTTATGAAACAAAAATAACAGAATTACTTGAAGATTTAGAAACTGTCATAGGAAGAGATTCTGTTGCTGCAACTGAAAAAATTGTGGAAATTGAAAATATGCTTAATAAAAGAAATTTTATGATTAAAGCGAGAAGATAAATATATCTTGACGATGTTTGTTATTTTCGATTGTTTTTAGTGGTGAGTCCTACTCTAAATGGAATCTTTAAAAGCAGTGTACCCTACTGTAAGTGGAATTATTAGAAGGTCTCCATTGACCTGCGGTTTCAATCCGTAAAGAGATGAAGATTAATGAAAAGGCTGCTTGATTTTCAGGCAGCCTTAATTTTTGGAAATAAAAAAGAGCGCCGTCGCAACGCCGCTCTCGTAAGGAACACCAAATAACGTGCCCTTCAATCTACTAATAATATAATGTAGTAAAATCTTTTTGTCAAATTATAAAACTGAAAAAACTTTGTATGCAAAATCATAACTAGATTTAATAAGATCATTACCTGAAAAATAGTCTTTGTGTTTCATCATTCTTTTTGTAAATAGACTTCTTAATGCTTTTCTATGTTTTGATATAACAGTTTTGGTTGCTATAGTTTTTAAAGCATAAATCGTACTTACAAATTCTAGCATAGCAAGACAGGATAATTTCTTCTGCCTTTGTTTTTTACTAATAGTTTTTATATTAGATACAAAGATACCAAGCTCTGCTGGGATGAATGTTAAATTTGTCTGTAAGTCAGCAATTAAGCAGTTATTATGAGCACATGCATTTCTTAGATTTTTCAGCATTTTTAAAATAGGAATGCTAATTGGCATTTTGATTTTCATAACCTTATAATAAAATTCGTAAAACTTTATGAAGTCTCCAAAGGTTAGAAATTCAAGTAAGACCCAAACTGGACAATCATTAAATGCGGTAATTTTATATTCATTACGCTTCTTCTGATTATTAAAAATCTGTGTAACAGTAAAATATTTTTTCAAAAGATTTGCAGTAAATGGAGAAGTTGTAGATGCTTCTAGTTTTCCGACAATAAAAGGGTTTGCCTTTAAAAAATTATCAACAATTTTGTACCCATCATCTTTTGAATTTTTTTCAACATCCTGAAGAAGGTGTATTTTCAAATCATGTTCTAAATCAAAACAAATGGAAGATAGTTCCATTCGCAATAATGAATCAATTTCAGACAATTCTTGTAGATATCCAAAATCAAGCCCAATATATTTTCCTTTATTTTGACCATTTAAATATTTCTGATAATTCTTTCGGTATGATGCAGTTCGAAGATAATTGTTTATGTCAAACAGATATTTTTCAGCATGTTTCTCAGAAAACTTGGAAAAAGAAATTCCTTTTTCGACTTTCATTTTTGTAACGAGTTGTTTTGCTGTCAATTTAGGTTTATTTTGAATGTTCGACATAACAAAAGCGTATCATATTTAAACTTAGTTTTCTAGATTTGTAATTGAATTATTTTAGGAAACAGAGTATAGAAACACGAAGTGGTATTATACTTACTCTTATTGCAGTTTTTTTTGGCAAAGCTTATGTCCAAAAGAATTCCTACCTTTGGACAGATAATTTTAGATTTCGTAGAAGCTACAAGTAAAAATAGAATGGAGAATAATAAAAAAGCAAAATTTTTCAATTTTGCAATTATCAGTCTTGTAGTATGCATATTTTGTGTATGTATTTATATAAATCTTTCATAAGGGAGTATAATAATGTCTGAACAATTTGATATGGAAATTTATAATATTGCTTTAAGAAATGGTTCATATACAGAACCCAAAACCGATGTTCGACCAACATCAAATCTTGTACTTGGTGGAGACAGTGCACCTAATTCAAACCTTACATATTTAACAGAAAGCAAAAAACAAGGAAATGTTGAATATAAACAGTTTTAAAAATAATGATAGGGAAGTTATTCAGATTACTTATGTTTTTGAGACAGGAAAAGTAAATGAATCTGATTCTATGCTTAGCTTTTCAAAGCAGTGTTGGTTGAAAAAAGATGATTCAAATATATTTCCAGACTATAAGTAAACGTTTTCGTTTTATAGATAAATGGATTTTTCTCTTTCTCCAGATTGCTTTGTTAATGATTGGAATTTGACGGTGGAAGCCATGATGCAACGAATTAATGGAATTTTTGATTGATTCTCTTTATATTGCTGTTCCTGCTGCATATTGCTTGATGCAGCATTATATTTATAAGCTTGAGAAGATTATTTTTTATTTGGATTTATGGGAAAAAGAAATTAAATCGTAAATATTTCTTCTGCAACTTCTCTATTTTCTCCCTCCCCCCCCCAAAAAAAAAATCTCCTTGAATCTTCTGTTAGTCTGTGCTAACCTTTGTGTAATGTGTAAAATAAAGCAAAAATGGAGGAATCAAAATGACACTGACAAAAATCTTTTTTATTCTGGCGGCTTTGGGGCACTGCCTTTGTGCCTGGTGCGATATCCTGCTTACCTACACACCAAACGGAAAGTTTTCTTTTAAGATGATGAGCAGCAACGAAAAAATGCAGCAGATTTTCAAGGGGACTCCGCTCCGCAATTCCATGATGTCAATCGGCTTTGGTTTTGTTGCCATGTGCCTTTCTGTTTGCGGCTACATGGCTCTTGCTCGTTATGTAAGCGCCTTTTCTCACACACTAGCCCTTCTGATTTTTGCAGGCGTTCTACTTGGCTATCTTGCAGGCATTCCCCATCACATAATCTGCGGACTTTGCGAATGGATTTATATAAAATTTGACTGCAGCGACCAGGCCCGCCTTGCCATAACGGATATGTTCAAAAAGACTTCCTTCACTATGGTTTTGTGCTATCTTGGGCAGGCTCTTTTTTCCATTGCATTTTTTGTTTCAGTTGTCGCCGGCATTACTACCCTTCCCCGCTGGGCCTGCCTGTTCAACATTCTTCCGCTGGTTATTCTGCTTTCTGCCTGCCGCCTTCCCGGAGCCGGAAATTTTGCCGGGGCAATTCAATTTCTTGCGCTGGTGTTTTTGGTGTAGCTAAGCATGACAGCACTCGTAATCACCGTTTGCATAACATCCCTCGACTGGATAACCTTTTTTTGTCCTACTAGTCAAATTATTGTTGTAATCAATACAACAATATAGTATACTTTATTTGCACCCGTGACATGGGCGGATTGCCCCCGAACTCGACCGGCCGCACGGCTGGAATTCTTGTTTGGGAGGCTGCTATGAGTTTGTATGAAATTCTTGATTTGGCACTTCGTGTCATTCAGCTTGTCATCGACATTATTCAGCGCCTTCTCCGTAGACGGAAAAAAGGAAAGCGAGTAAAAAAATAGCCCACCCTGTCTGA
>JAFUYH010000021.1 GCA_017470605.1 Treponema sp. | reverse complement strand
TGGCGACTGCCATAGAAGAAATCCGAGGATTTTTGCCTGCAAAAAACCGCAGGATTTCCTCGCAAAAAATGCTCAACCGCCTTTTCCAAGCCTTGGTGTAACGGACATCCATCAGATTTAAATGTGCAAACTTTATAATGCATTTGCCCTATAATATCCTTAGTGACAAGTTTTTTTCAGCTCGGTAAAATCATCTTATGCTCAATGAATTTTCAAGGACAGAAGGACTGCTGGGAAGTGTGGCCATGGAAAGGCTAAAGGCGGCCCGGGTGGCAGTTTTTGGGATAGGCGGAGTTGGAGGTCATGTTGCAGAAGCCCTTGCCCGCAGTGGAATTTTTAAGCTGGATTTAATTGATAATGATACTGTTTCCCTTACAAATCTGAACCGTCAGATAATTGCTCTTCATTCTACACTTGGGCGTGCCAAGGTTGAAGTGATGAAGGAAAGGATTTTAGACATAAATCCTGCTGCCCAAGTGCGTACCTTCCAGTGTTTTTATCTGCCGGAAACTCAAAATCTCTTTGATTTTTCTCAATATGATTATGTAATTGATGCTGTAGATACTGTCAGTGCAAAACTTGCCTTAATTTCACAGGCAAAGGCAGCAGGTGTTCCGATTATCTGCAGCATGGGAGCAGGAAACAAACTTGCCCCCACTGCTTTTGAAGTTGCTGATATATCGCAGACTTCTGTCTGTCCTCTTGCGCGTGTAATGAGGCAGGAATGTAAAAAAAGGGGACTGACTGACGTAAAGGTGGTTTATTCAAAAGAGAAGCCTGTAACGGCCTGCGGCACCGGCGAATTAAAGGGAAATTCTCCAGCCCCGGGCAGCTGCGCCTTTGTTCCTTCTGTTGCAGGCCTGATTATTGCATCCGAAGTCATAAAGGATCTGTGCGCTGACAAGCCTGGTGCAAAGGCAAGGCGGCAAAGGCAAGACACCAAGCATTGACTAAGGCAACTAAAAAAAATAAAATTGCCTAATGGATTTTGCCTTCATTCAAAAAGTTATTCCTATGTATACTCAGGCAGCCTGGCTCACTTTAAAGCTTGCCTTAATCGGTATTCTTCTTTCCTTTATGGTGGGGCTAATCTGTGCGCTCATAAAATATTTTAAAATTCCGGTTTTGCGTCAAATCACAAATATCTATATAGAATTTTCACGGAACACACCGCTTCTTATTCAACTTTTCTTTTTATATTTTGCTTTTCCGCGAATGGGAGTTAAACTCTCTTCCGTGCAGTGTGCAATCATAGGCCTTACCTTTTTGGGCGGTTCCTACATGGAAGAAACTTTCCGTTCCGCTCTGGAATCGGTTTCAAAAGTTCAGATTGAATCTGCCCAGTGCATTGGACTTACTCCCCGTCAGGTTACTCAGTATGTAATTTTGCCGCAGGCTGTTTCTGTTTCCATTCCAGGTTTTTGTGCCAACGTTATGTTTATGATTAAGGAAACTTCGGTTTTTTCTGCGGTTGCCCTTGCAGACCTGATGTACGTTGCAAAAGATTTAATCGGGCTTTATTACAAGACGGAAGAAGCCCTGCTTTTGCTCTGTATTGCATATTTTATTCTGCTGCTGCCGGTTTCGGCTTTAGCGGCCTTTGCGGAAAGGAGGCTGCGCTATGGCCAGTTCGGACGTTAGTATAAATGCATTTGAGGCCATCCGGCAGGCTTTCAGTGTGCTCGGCATGGGAACAAACTCTCTGCGCCTGCTCGGCGGCCTTTGGGTAACTGTATGGATTGCCCTCGTTTCTGTTGCTTTTTCCATCATTCTGGGATTTTTATTTGGAATGTTGATGACGGTAAAAAACCGCGCCATAAAAATCATTTGCCGAATCTATCTGGAATTTATGAGGATTATGCCCCAGATGGTTCTGCTTTTTCTTGCTTACTACGGACTTACCCGCATGTTCAGCATTTCTCTGAGCGGGGAAGCTGCAAGTATTCTGGTTTTTACACTCTGGGGAACTGCCGAAATGGGAGATTTGGTTCGCGGTGCTCTGGAAAGCGTTCCTGCGCATCAATACGAAAGCGGCCGCGCCATAGGCCTTACAGAACGTCAGATTTTCTTTTACATCGTCTTCCCGCAGACTCTGCAATCCCTGATTCCTCTTTCCATGAACCTGATTACCCGCATGATTAAAACCACATCTCTGGTAGTTTTTGTGGGCGTAATAGAAGTTGTAAAAATCGGACAGCAAATTATAGAAGCTAATCGCCTGACCATTCCAACAGCCAGCATTGCAGTCTATTTTGTAATTTTTATGATGTACTTTTTTGTCTGCTGGATTTTGAGTCTTGCGGCAAGAGCTATTGAAAAAAGGCAGAATCATCAGGGGTGACATTACAAGGCTTGCTTGCGATGCAATCGTGAATGCAGCGGATTTTGAGGAGATTACGCTGGCGCTTTTTGGGGAGCGGGAGTTTGGATTTGCGAGGGAGTATTACGAGGAGTTTCGGTAAGTTCTTTTGTAAGGGCAACAAGGTCTTCATTTGTGAGCATTCCGTTTAAGTAGCGGTTCAGGGTCTGCTGAATGAGTTCGCTGAAGGCTTCTAATTTTACAAGGTTTGTGCGCTTGTAAACTTTAACCTGTTCATCAATCAGCTTTTTGAGGATTTCTACGGCGAGGTTCTTTTCTTTCATTTTGCTGATGTTTTCGAGGAAGGTCGGGTCAAAGAGGTTTACTTTTTCGCCAATATCAGTTTCAACATGTCACAATATGCACAATTTAGCACCGTTTTTACATATTTTTCAATTCAAAAATTTCAGTAAATTTCAGAAAACTACATTTTTTGCTTAAAATGTTTGCTTAAAATGCTGAAACCTTCGGGCTAAAACCCGACAGTAGGCTTCTAATTTTAAACTAACAGTTTACTGTTTCTTTCTGCAGATTCCTTTTATAATGTTTGTATGGAATATTCATATTCAATTAAACCAGCAAAACGGACTGTCGTTGATATACCGACTACCTCAAGACTCCTAAAAGAACTGCGAAATAAAAATGGATATAGCGTAAAGCAGCTGCAGGAGATTTTTGGATTTGATGACAGCGGAAGCTGGCAAACAAGTTTGTCAAGGCTTTAAGCGAAGCGTGCCTTGACGAACTTGTATACGCCGGTGGCAATTTATGCCTGGGAAAATGAAAAGTGTAAGAATATTCCTTGTATTGAGAACTTTGATATTCTTTCCAAACTATATAATTGTCACGTAGAAGATTTGTATGTTCTGAAGCAGATTGATTTTTCTGATTTGCAGGTGCGCGAAAATACTCCTGAATATAAAACTTATAGAACTCTAGTTAATCAATTGCTTGAAGGGCTGGCAGATATTGAAGAAGGTCGAGTTCAGGATTTTGAACAGGCAATGAAAGAAATCAGGAATGAACTTGAAATATGAGTCGGTGACAATTTGTCACCAGTTCAAAAGGAAAACAGCTTTATGGGAATGCGAAGATTATTTATTATCAGAAAGGATTTGCATCTTTCTGCAGGAAAGCTTGGCGGAAGGTGGAAAACTTCTTTCAGAAGTTTTCCATAGAACACCGGTTCCAAAACGCTCCAAGTCTTCGCCTTTTGGAACCTACACAGGTTGCTCATTGTGCAGAGGGATACTGGATTTATGGTTTATTACAAACCCTAAAAACGGGAGAGTCAAGGCCTTGAGCGAAGCGTGCCTTGACCGACCGTATCTGGCTTATCAAAAGAAATCTTATGGAACAGGATGGAAAGGTACATGTTTCTTTTGACCTGGACCGGGAAATCTATGACGACTATTTGAATGGTCGCATTACAAAAACAATCTGTGAAGCAAAAAATCTGAATAAATTGCTGCAGGCTCGCGATATGGCTATAGAACTTGGGCTGGTTGAAAACCAGGATTTTGGAATGATAAATGATGCCTGTCTTACAGAGCTTACTCCTGAATGGGTGGACGAAAACGGCGAAGGCCGCTGCACAGTCGGAAAGGTCGGAAAACTTCTTTCAGAAGTTTTCGATAGAACACCGGAAGCAAAACGCTCCAAGTTTTCGCTTTTTGCTTCCTACACAGGTTTAAGCCTCTGCAGGATGATGCTGCTCATTCCATCAGTAAGAAGTTTCAGTTGTATAAGGATTAAATTACAAGTTTAATGCTTTTTCTTAAAGCCTCCAGTATCTTATAACCATAAAGATAAGGTAAACCTAAAAATTGCTTTCGCAATTTTCTTAACGGTTTGCTATTGAACACCGGCCGCCAGCGGCCTTACACAGGAGGAAAGAAAAATGACACTACAAAAAGCAATATTGGAGCTGAGCTTAAGAAAGAATCAGCAATTGAATATCAAAATAGCAAATGCGTTAAAAAAAATTGCGAAAGCTTGGAGCAATTTTTTAGCATTTACCTTCATCTATCCATGATTATCCTCATCAGATTTCATTTAAGGGTAAAGTTCCTGAAGCTGAAGAAATTGCAGCAAAACGTGCTGAAAAAGTTGCTGCTCTTGATGGTATGAGTTATGAAGATGTTGTGAAGAGAATGTTTACTCTCACAGATGCAATTCTTGAATTAAATACAGCAATTGAAAAAGCAAACCGCGAAGGTCATAATCTGCTTTTTAAAGAAGCTGCAATAAAATCAAAACTCTCTGTTGTTGAATATCAGATCAATATGGAGAGAACTGTTGAATCAGAATCAGAAAGTCTTGAATATGATTATGAGCACATGGATGAAAAGGGAAACTACAAGCGTGTAAAAGTTACTACTTACAACTATCCAATGCTAACCGACGAGACTTTTGGTCTTTCTCTGATTGGATTGAAAAAGCAGCTTAACCGTGAGCTTGAATCTGTTCGTGATGAACTTACAGCTTTCAATGCTACTCACAAAATTGACTATGAATTGCCGGAAGGACTATTGTAGGATAGTTTTAGCACGAATGTGCTAAAACTATCGGTTGAACACCGGCCAAAAACGCTGCGCCACTGCTCGCGTTTTTGCCCTACACATATAGTACAGATATGCAGGAAAGGTGTTTTTCTAGTGGGGAAAACACACTTGGTTTGGAAAATACTTTTAATCTTTTGATTATCAGTTTTTTCAAACTAAGTTCCAGCTGGTATCCGCGCCAGGAGGGTAAGACCTCCATCTAACAGAATAACATGGCCGTGAGATAAGAGATGGCCTACGAAGATTAGGGCCTTTAAAAATATAAAACTATAATATTTTATAAACCGGATTTTCCGTATTCTTGGTTTTATCTTTTTGAATGTCGATGGCTTTTTAACAATTAAGGAACAATTAAAAACTTAAAAAGTTCAACAGTTATTTCTATATCAGTTGGAAACTGCAAATCTGGGGCACCGGTTGAAGTTCTTCGGAACGGATTCCGGTGCTTTTTTTATTATAAGTGCTAATTTTAAACTAACAGTTTAATGACAAATAAAAATTTATTTGCTAAAGTGAAAATACAAAACACAAATTAAAGTCGCTGGCCACAAAAAGCCGAGCGCCGTGTCTCATTGGTTTGATGCCCGAGATAGGGCAAACAAGAATGTCAAGGCTTCAAGCGAAGCGTGCCTTTACATTCTTGTAGGGCCTGAGACAAAAACCCGATGCGCTGTTGGCGTAAAATTATCTTAGTTGGAGGAAAACTTCTGAACGAAGTTTTCTATTCAACACCGCCAAAAATTGCTGCGCCACTGCTCGCAATTTTTGAGCTTACACAGGAGTGCGTAATGAGCACAGACACATTTGACATTACAAAATTATCTCGTGCAATGATTGGCAAAAAGAGATGCTATTCGACAATTCTACGCACACTTTGGATTTATGGCTTGCTAAGTGCAGGCATAAAAGATAATGGAGTTTTTGTTAAATCGTTAATCGAAAATGCGTTAAGAAAAAATGCGAAAACTTGGAGCATTTTTTTAGCATTATCAGGAATGAAGAACTATGAGAACCGTAACTATTCAAAGGCCGGTTGTTGATCTGAAATCAACTGGCGCACAAATTAAATCACTCAGAATCAAAAGTGTATACACTGTCCACGATATTCAGGCTGTATTCGGTTTTGAATATCCGCAGGCTGTTTATGCATGGGATAGGGAGCGACGGCTGAAAGCCGGCAAAATGCTCCGGTGGAGCATTTTGAGCGAGTCTCCGAGCAGCTGTGCTGCGAAGGGTGGAAAGTCAATTCCAACAATCGACAACTTGTTGGTGCTTGCTCACTTGTTTGAGAAGTCAGTCGAAGAGATTGTAATTCAGCGCATGATTGAAGTCGAAGTTTCATGCGTTTCAAACAAGATTGAAAAGCTCTGCAACAAGAATTGTAACGATTGCAAATTGCGCCTGAGTGCCTAGTCTTTTCTGTCTGTAAGCCATCTTTTTAAATTAATGGTTTACAGATGTGAAAAGCCGCTGGCGGCCGGTGTTCAATAGCAAAGCGTTAAAAAAAAATGCGAAAGCATTTTTTAGCTTTACTTACTATGAACTTCCAATCATACAATTAAATCATCGCTACCAAATAAAACTTATAATTCAGGAAAAAAAGAATAAGAAAAATGACAATCTACATGACAAGCGACCTGCACGTTGATCACTGGTTTAAAACAAACCAGCGAAACGAGGATGTCAAGGCTTTAAGCGAAGCGTGCCTTGATGCCTCGTACCATTACATAAATCATCGTGTAAGCCTGGAAAACTACATAAACAATGCTCTCAAACCTGCAGACGTTCTTTGCGTGGCAGGTGACACCTGTGATGATCCGCACCTTTTTGTGGAATTTTACAAGGCAGTTTCACTCCGCTACAAAAAGATTTTTGTAGTTTTTGGAAATCATGATTTAACTGTGCATAATGAATCATACTTCCGAAACAATCCCTTTACCGAAACACAGGCAAAACTGGACTTTCTGAAAGCAGAGGTTTCAAAATTTGGAAATGTTTCAATTCTTGATGGAACAGTCGAAGAGTTTGAAGGTGTGAAGTTTGGCGGAACAATGGCATTCAATGATTTCTGCTGGGCTTATAAAGTTGAGCCTGAGCCGGAAGGAGATATGGCAAAGTTCCTTCGCTACTGGAAACGCTGGTTTGATTATCGCCACTGGGAATATATGGGAAATGTTCACAAGGATATTCTTGATTCTCAAATGAAAAAGCTGGATTATGTCATTTCCCAAAAGCCGGATATCATACTGACTCACTATATTCCGCTTTTCTTTGGCGTTGAGAAGATTTATGAGCATGATGTTTATACCACCTTCTTTTATTTTAATGGCCAGAAATATCTGGATCAGTTGAAGGATCAAAGCATTTGGCTTGCAGGTCATACTCATTCTGTACGTACAAAAGATCTGGTTCAGGGTGATGGAAGAATAATTCATCTGAAGCTGAATCCGGTTGGTTATCCTGATGAGGATACTGGAAATGCGGAAAGGATGGATGAGTTTTTGATTAAACGATAAGAGTATACGTTATAGAGAACAATGAATAAAATGACTACAATAGAAACAATGAACCGTGCAAAGCTACACGAATCCATAATCAATAATTCTCAGATGACTTTTGCCCGCAGCGGAGGTAACGGCGGCCAGAACGTAAACAAGGTGAACACAAAAGTTCATCTTGTTATCCCAGTTACTTCTCTCGGCGGCCTTACTGATGCGGAGCTTATTCATCTTCGTACAAAGCTGGCAGCCATCATCAATAAAGAAGACTGTCTTTTTCTTGATGTGGATAGCGAGCGCTACCAGGAACGCAATCGTGAAATTGCACTTTCTCGGTTGGAAAATAGAATTGTTCAGGCTCTGGTTATTCCTAAAAAAAGAATCAAAACAAAGCCGACTAAGGCCAGCAAAGAGCGCAAACTAAAGTTGAAGAAAATCAGAAGTGAGATTAAGAAGAACCGGGGGAAGATTATATAAAATAACGAGACAAATTATTCTGTTTCAAAATATTCATTGATAGCTTTTGACAATTCAATTTTAGTCTGAGTTCGAATTTGTTTGTGCTGTACATTTCGTTCCCATTTGCGATAGCGGCTTGTTTTCCATCCTTCATAATGCCAGAGTTCGCATTCTCTTTTGTAATTGAGCCAGTTATCAAGTTTTTTCTTTTCAGATAAAGTTTGGCCATCAGGAATATAAAGGCGATTCCAGAAGTTTAAGATGTCCTTTCTTAAAGACTTTGTTCTGGAAATATTCGTTTTCAAATTCATCCTTTTCATAGCTATCCCAATAAAAAAGATTATTTCTGAATTCGCATCGATAACTTTTTAAATTGCATAACCTGAATGGCTTATCAGAAAAACGAAACCATGAGGTAGATGCGGCAACAGCTTCTGCAAGACCATCATCTCGATTTTTCAATGAATCTACAGGAATAAGCTTGATTCTATACCCAATAAGCATTCTGGGAATTTCTATATAATTATCTTCATCATCTTTACGATTGGCTAATTCGTTTCTTTTTTTATCGATAGCAAGCAGATGTTTATAATAGGCCAGCTGTTCTTTACTTTTTGTAGGACGCATATATAAAGGGTAGCACTGATTTGGATGGAAATCTGTAAACTTGTAGTTTAAAATGTGATATAATTGACTTGTTCGATAACTTCGTTATCGCTCAAGTCGACGAGTTTAAAACCGCACAAATAGTGCTGTTTTAAACATCGCAATTTAAAGTAACCAGTTCTGAAACTGAAGTTTCATAACCGGTTTATATAAATTCATCGGGTCTGTAGCTCACCTGGCTAGAGCGCTACAATCCCTTGATAGATAGTTTATAAAAAAACAGTCCACGTTCTTGAACAATGTTTCCAATTAAACACCATTTCCATTCTTTCTCTTGATTCTATGGTCCTTCAAAAGTAATAAAATCCCAATCAGGATTTCGCTCCATCATTAAAAGAAGACGGTCTGCCAGACTATCATAAAAATCAGAATCTCCAAAAGAATTCTCCTTAGCAACTAACTTCATTTCTTTACACATCTTTCTTACAGTTTCGTATGTATAAAGATTATAGCCATGCCAGTCAAATTCTACCGGGTCAGCATATCTACATGTATATTTTATTGATTTGTCAAAATATGGCCGAAGGAATGGAAGATATAAGTAACCGAAAACAACATCCTCATCAATTGAGATTTCATCATCATAACAACAGAAACATCCCCAGAAACCTTCGGAACTGTCTTTTCCTTGCCTTACAGGCATAATCCAAAAACTCGAGCCAGTATTATGTCCTTCTTCCCAATCTGCATCCATACAACTTCTGGTCATAGTTTCTTCATAGACAGCATATTTAAATAGTTTGAAAACTTCGTTTACAGATAAATCTCCTTTTTGAAGAATTTCTCTTAGGGTAAGTCCATCTTTTATCATAATGTGATTCATATATAACAGAAGGCTTTCTGCAGATTTTTTATATACATAGTCTTCATTGTAAATCCAGACTTTGTATTTTTTATGATATTTTTCTGCCATCATAATATCGTGTAAACTACCTGTAGATTCTCCTGTCCATAAAGCAAGCATAAAATCACAATCTGCTGCCATAGCTTCGTTTCTCTTATGACATGCTTCATTATGATATTTTTCATAATCAGGTGGATATTCTATAACAGGGATATTATGTTCAGAGGCCCATTGCTTTGCAATTGAATCAACTCCCTTAGCACCACCTTCTAGAATTGTGATATTTGAATAATCCTGTGTAATGCAATTTTCAATTTTTGAATAAATCCAATCTTTGTCCGTTATTGTACGGCTTCCGCAAATAAATAACTTCATCTTTGTTAACCTCCAATTATTTAATCAAGATTCCATCAGAATCAATAATTCCAGACCTGTCTTCAAACGGGCTACAGTAAATCAATTCAGTGTATAACGGGAGAAGTTTCTTCACTTGAGCTGCAAAAGCAAGTCCACGGTCATGGAAAGATTTCCAATCAAAAGTCTTGTTTAATTCATCCAAAGATATGTCTCCAGATTCACATGGAATTAAACATTGATTTTCATATTCCCATAACCATTCTTGTAATCCCTTGATGTCCAGGTTTACTTCATAATGTTCATTAACAGATATAGATTCTGTATCACCAATGGCGGTACCCTCTTCATTCCAGAAAAGATTCAGAGCCTCTGGTTCCATTTTGATTGTTATTTCCGATAAATCATCTTCATACGGCTGGATTTGTCCGCATATTAAAACCAGTGCTTCGAGTTCTTTTGCATTGGGATATTTTTCATCTAAAAGTTTTTTAGGTACAAAAATTGGGATTCTTATAGCACCTTTCGATATCCATGTTTTAATAAACGGCTTTCCAAGATATTCTTTTTCCTCAATTTCAGAAAGTGAAAGTTTCATTTTCTGTAAGCAATTAATTCCTGCAGCAGAATTATTGTAATTTGAAAGATTAAACTTTGTGTTAGAATCGAACGCCAATCCCCAAAACAAATATTCATTGGTATGTCCTTCACTAAAATCAAAATATTGTAACGGCTCAAAGAAATTCCAGAAGTCTATATCTGTATTCTTATAACCTAGAGCTCCAAGATTTTCAGAACAATAATGAATCATGCCTTTAATTGGTTTTTGTTTTGACTGTAAAATTGACATGGAAGGAAAGAAATCAATAATCTCATAATTGCCGCCAATTTCTGAACCTTTAATGATTAACGTTGTTGTTAATTCATCAGGTGTTTGCTCCATTTGAATTATCGAGAGAGCTTCAGAATTATCATGACTCCCTCCTTTTAGATATGAAAAATGACCATTCTTAATGACATTCAGAAGATGGGCTTTTAGTTCTTGTTCCAGATTATCAAAAAAAATTCCGAACAGATTAATGTCCAGGTAATCAGGCAATGACTTATCAGAAAAGAATCTCAACAAGTCAGCTTTTACAATTTCTGTTTCTATTTCCCATAATAGAAGACTTTCATGAAGAGGAAGGTTTGTATGATATTTTTCATTGATGATTGTATAAAATGCAGGAAAATCATCCTCCTCTATATATAAGTCGATAGGGCATTCCAATGGATCTGCCATATAAATAGTGCATCCAAACTTTTCATCGAGTATATCATAAATATCGTATTCAACAGATTGAAACAATTTATTCCATGAATATTCATAATTTTCTGAAATCATTAATAGGGCTCCTTTATCCTTGTTTCTTTTTCCATTCAATACTACAAGTGCAAATCACTGGTTAGGTATAAAGTCATTAAAATCCAGCGAACAATTCTTTATCAATAAATCTGATAAAGTTTTCCCATAGCATTCCGTATTCATTTTTTATCTGTTCAATACGGTTCCCTGCAGGACGCATAAAGTCTAAAGTCTGCCAGATTCTTAATGCATCCATTTCATCTGTTTCCATAGGAATAATCTTATTCATCGATTCTGACACCTGAAAAAGATGGTCATCATCTGCATTCTCAGTGTTCTCATCAATCCTGTTTTTGATTCGAATATTTGTTATTTTTGAAATTTCATCAATACACAACTTTATCTGTGTTTCTTTGCGATTTTGTTCCATAGCGGCAGCCTGAATATTTTCTTCATAATTTGTGGTAAAAGGAATAAGGATTTTTTCGTATAGCCTTGTAATTGTATTATACAAGCGATTCCATGTGATATTTTTATACTCAGTCAGTTTTGAATCACAAATATCGTTGGTGATATAGATAATCCTTGTAGGATTGATTCTAGCCTTAGCTTCTCCCCACTTTTCTTCTGTGAAACGTTCAAGCTCTGTTCCTGTTGCCACTGAATCTAAAATTACAAATACATCCATTTTTTCTCCCTTTTATTTTAGAGAGATTCTCCGAAAAAGAGTCCCTCTGTATATTGATTAAAAACTTTTCTTCATAAGTTCTATCAATTCTTTTGCGTTTTCAATTTCAAATTCAGTACAGTTTCGCTCATACTTATAAACAATTCCATCTGTGTCAGTCAGAGTATCTGTTTCCTTATCGTAGTTGAATGTTAATGTTTCTCCTACTCCAATTGCTGTAATAGTCAATTGATTTGTCTTTTTATCAAAGGTGTAGTTTCCACAGCCTAAACCTTTTACAAAATAAGATGAATCAATAAAAAAAACATCTGTAGAAAAATCAGACGTTCCCACGTAAACTTTTCCTGCAAAACTGCTGTTCTTTGAAACCGTTTTAGTTTCATTTTCAGCGTGACTTTCTGTTACAGTTTTACTCTTATCTGCTTTCTTACTACAGGAAGCAAAAAGAAGGGGTACAGCAACAAGCAAAATAAAAAGAATTGATTTTTTTGTCATAAAAAACTCCTTTTGTATATTTAAAATATAACGAGTTATTTTTTTTCTCGTCAGTTCTAGTATTACACTAGGAATTATCTATTGTCAAGTTATTCCGCGTTATATTTTTCTTTTATGTTATATTTTCTTGCCTAAGAATTATATTTCACTATATAATTTCCGTATGACAAATTCTGAACTCGACAAGCTTATAGATTCAATATACAAATCTTTTCCAGACATTCAGACTTTAGATTTACAACAAAAAAAATATTTTCTGAATAAACTGTCTTTGAAATTGTCGAAAAAAGAAAAGCCTATTTATAGTATTCCTGATAATCTGGTTTCACTTTATGTGACTGAAAATATTCCTAGCGAGTATCAGAAGGTTACACAATCGGCTTTAAATGATATTACAAGCTATCTGAAGTCAGTTAATACCAGCCCCATTAAAGCAAATGAGAATGATATAAAAGGGTTCCTGAAAAATCAGTATGAAACAGGAAAAAGCCAGAGTGCTGTCAGAGTAAAATTTTCCAGAATAAAAAAGTTTTATCAGTATCTTGAGACAAATAATTATATTTTACATGAAAATAATCCTTTTAATTTTGTGAATGTATCTGATGTAGAATATAAAAATCAGACTATTATCCCGACAGAAGAAGACATTCATACAATTCTGAATTCACTGGATATTAACCTTAAGGTCTTTTTTGCGATAATACTTGTAAAAGGCTTTCAGAAAGATGCTTTTGATGGTCTGTGTTTTGAGCATACACTTTTAGAAACAGCTGAAACAGGTGGAAGAATACCAGTAACATATTGCTGGGTAAACGAGTTTTTGTGGGATTTTGAAAAAAACAGGGACGATGAGATTATTTATTCTGATGATTTCTGGCAAGTACTGAACTTTTATGAATATATTTCCAGTCCTAAATGGTATATAGATTTATTGAATGATTTCTGGAATAAGGTTCTTCGTTTTCAAATTAGCGACTTGGAAGAAGGACCTGCGCCTGGAGAACTTTATTATCTGAATAACAGCATAAACATTGATCAATATGAAAAAGAGCTTCTTAAAGTAATTAAAAAGCTTTTTAAGCAGGGAAAAATCTCTTTTTCTTATCGAATGAAAGACTTTTATCTGTATGCAATTATCAATTTATATGACAGAACTCATAATCTGAAATGGGTTCAGAAAAGACTTGGACATACAAATCCAAATACTACCCGACGCTATCTGCAGAACGCAGGAATAAAGATTGAAAATGAGAAAAAAGTGTGAAAAAAGGCTATTAGTTGACAAGAATAATATAACGTGTTATATTATTCTTGTCAAAAGAAACTTTGAGTTTTCATTCGTCGGGGGAATAAGACCCCTGTTCTGTGTGACAATTCAAGGTATTTCTTGTTCTTTGAATGGTTGTCTGTCTCGGCAATGAGAGCCGTCTTCTACTCAATTATTCAAGGATTTTTTAAGGAGATTGGAAACATGCCAGCGTGTCAATATTTGATGTGCTGAGTTTCCAATCTCCTTTTTAATTATCATGACTTCATTAATAAGACTAACTAAACAGTTTTATGAACTCTAAAGCGAACTTCAATTCTTTTCGGAGAGTTTGGAAGCTGAACTGCAACATTTGTAACAATCTTTTTACATTCCTTTACAAAATCTGATATACGCTGTTTTAACGGAATAGTATTTTCCTTTTCCCAAAAATCTGATTCAATTTTATCAAAGGATTGCGTAAGTTTTCTTTTTTTAGTTGTTCAATCTGTTTTTGAGATTTCAGCACTTCGGAACATATGTATTCTTTACTTAGTGTGTTTTCTAAATCTTTTATTTTTCTTAAATAAATAGTTGAACTCATTTTCCCGCCATTAAACCAAACATGCAACTTTCACATTTACAGGCTCATGCTGCATAGCAAGCCATAAAGTGAGTTTCATCTGCATTGCCATCCAGCTCTCTGGACTTGTCTTTGTGGCCTTTGCAATTCTAATTGCCATCTCTGGACTTAAAGCAGATTTCTCATTAACAAATTCAGAGAGGGTCTTTCTTGTAACACCGAGCATTTCTGCAGCATCAGTGATATTTATTCCAAGTGGTTCAAGAACATCTTTTAAGAATACTTCGCCGGGATGTGTTGGTTTTCTAGTCATAATGTCCTCCTAGTGATAATCCTGATAGTCAACAAGAATTGCATCTTGTCCTTCAAAGTAAAAAGTCACGCGCCAGTTTCCATTCACTGTAACGGACCACATTTCCTTTTCCTGTCCTTGTAACTGATGAAGTCTGTATCCGGGCAAGTTCATATCCTGAGGATTTATACTTGCATCCAGACGGTCAAGGATTCGTCCAAGTTTAGAAGCGTGTTCTGGAATAATTCCAGCTTTACTTCCTGTTTCGAAAAAATCTTTTAGACCTTTATGTCTCCATGATTTAATCATAATTCATTTTACTCCTGTAACGTGCAACGTGTCAAGTTATATAATAAAGAGTTCATTTACTAACAAATATGTTCAGCCTTATTGATTATTGGCAAGAATAATTTTTCTTGCACCATACTTAGTTTTTCCAGAGCTCGTTCTTTGGATCAGTAGGCTTTCCTGGATTAAGGCCATAGAATACAAATCCTTTTAATCCTTCGTTGTGAAGATTCATTTTTGCTTGCATTAAGAGCATATCTCGTAATGTCTGTGGTATTTTGATTTCGCGGTCAGTATTTGTTTTTGTTTCTTTAAGGCCTTCATACTTAGACCATGAATGGCGGATGTAGATTCTGTCTGTTCCGATATCTTCAAGTCTGAGTGCTGCAATTTCTCCCTGTCTCATTCCTGTATAGAATGCAAGCATATTAGCTAATCGGGCAGTATCGTTTTCCCAATCGGTACAGAATACAGTCATAGCTTGTTCAAGCGTAAGAACTTTTCGTTTTGGTGATTTTGCCGAGCATTTGATAATTCCTTCATAGCAATTGATATCTGTGTATGGACTGTTTACGAGATAACTTCTCTTTTACATAAGGTGATTATCGGAAATACAAAAAAAAATCTGCTTATTAAACAAAAATTCTAAAATCGCTCTCCGGGACAGACCCCCGAAAAACCCGGAGGCCACAAGGAAAGTTTTATGCAATTTTGTCTTCAATGCTATAATGTCGTTTCCTTGTCGTCTGCTGTCGTCTCCTATGTCGTCTGGTGTCATTTCCTTATAGAATAAGTCCTGTTACTATTTGCACCGTTTGCAATAATCCTTCCTTCTTCAACAAGTTCAGCAAGATAGTCTTTTGTTCGAGATTGCTTTAATCCTATAAACAAAGCAATATCTTGTGTACGGGCCTCTGGTAAAGAACTCAAATAAGCACAAATTTTTTCTTTATAGTTTATCGCCGATTCATTTGAATTATCGCCGATTTATCACCGACGTTTTTGTATAATTTACTAATCAGAAAAAAAATGCACTAAACTAGAACAAATACCTTTTAAACCATTGAGCAGTATCAGTATTAAAATCATAGCCCATATCATCTTGAAAAAGGAATCTATACAGCATACAGAACATAGGATTTTGTGCTTCTTCCTGTGAAAGAGTTGGTTCTTTTGTTACTAAAAAATGCCTGTAAAATAATCTGATTCCATTTTGAATCATTCCTTTTGAATCTTCAGTTATAAAGCCTTGTTCCGCTAAGGAATCAAAGAAGTTGGTAATAAAATAAGCAGGAAATATTTTTCTTCTGAAAGTTAAATATTGTTCTTTTCCTGAAATATCTGGGAAAGGCTGGAGTATTAAATTATCCTCTGGAAGCAAATCTTCATTCATAAATAGTTTAATAACTTTCCAGCTTGGTCTGGAAGTCTTACTTTTTGTCCATCGTTGAATCAGGATTTTTAAGTCAGTAGAATCCTTTTCATCAATTTCAAATTTCTTATCATTCCAATATTGAAAGAGCTGCTTTTTATCTTTTACAAGTGCGAGGAATAAATCAAAGACTCCTTCCAATGGTTCAACAATTTTTGTGTATTCATAAGTTGGAAGATAGAAATTAAACTGAAATATAGCAGAAACGATTGCAGCAGGCCGATTATTGTTAAATTCTTTGAAGTTTAATAATTCCTGCATTGAAAGTTTATAAGCATAACAAATTGAATACATGATTGTATATTCAATTAATTCATTTTCTGGTATTACATCTTGTGGTGTAAACTGAATAAGATGCATATAAGGAATAAGTAAATCCAGAATGGCGCCTTTGTCCCAGCTGTTTATATAATCTTTTTTCTTAGCCCAATCTACAAATTCATTTAAGATATCTACAAATCGCTTGAAATTATCGTCATTTACAATATCAAAATTGAAATCTGTTTTTAATAATTTCTGGATTTCTTTTTTGCGAGCTTGCCAATTGTAGTCATAGAAATCAGCAAAGCCATCCTGTCCAATTGCGTCAATAAAAAGTTTAATAATGTTATTTGCCGTAAACTTCATAACATCAGCCTCCTTTAAGATATATTTGAATCTTAAAGTACAACTACACAAAAATCATAACTTTTTAGGGAAAGTTGATTAATAGCTGCAAAAATCATTTTTAATATTTTCATAATCATATTCTTTGACATTTTGAGATAAATATTGAAGAGCCTTTATTATGAAATCTTTCATCTGTGCTTTGTTATTTGTTCTTTCTTTATATCCTGAAATAATATCATCCATAAGATAGAATGTATATTCTTTTAATTCGTCTGAACTCTGATTTTTAACAATGTCATTATAGAGAAGGTCATAATCAATATTATCTAGTGTAGTAAAGTCATTCCTCCTTAATACAAATGATGGTGGAATTCTAAACATTGTTTGCGTTTTATTTTCATCTCTATATGCAAATGCACAGTCAGCTGTATTTTCTTCAGAAAAGAAATTGATTATTTTATAGTTATTCTCATCAATTCTTTTTGCAATAAGTAAAAATGTAATATTGGCAATTGATATTTTATAAAGCTTATCAGGATTTGTCGGACTACATGGCATCTCTAATAATACGGTGTTTATTAAATTAACAAAAGTTTCTTCATCTTTTTCGGTAACTTTATCATAGTCTAATGTTGTAGTTATCTTTAGTTTCTTTAATAGCTCTTCTATTTTTTCTAAAAGATTAAGATTATTTTTGAAGTATTCTATATTAATATTTTTATCATTTATATCAGAATCTTTTAAATTAAAACCTTTATGCTTATCAACCTCAAATTCCTTGTTTTCAAGGTATGCTATAAGAAATTTTGTATCATGTATTCTTTCCTGTAAATTTCCTTGCAAATCATAATGAAAATTTCCTTTTACTGTGTTTCCAATTTTCTGTAATTTATATGAAAAACTTTTTCCAAATTTCATATCAAAAATATCGTCTTTATATCTGATTAATTCAAAATTGTCATAAAACTTCTTCCCATTAACTGAAATTGGTTTATTAAGATTTGAACCAAAAGACGCTAGGAAAATTGTATCTAAGGGTATTGTTATGCCTGTTACAGTATGCTTAAGAGAAACAGTAGCCGGATGATTTAAGAAATAACCAATTGGATCATCTTTATATTTTATTCCACTATAAGTAATGTTAAAACTATCGAAACCAGGTATTCTATTATTAAAAACATCTTCTATTGTAAAATCTTTTTCTGGTAATTGCATTTTCATGTCATTAGCAAAATTATAGAAAACATCAACAGCTTCGTCTTTATCGTTTGGAAACTCATCTAAGTGAACTGAAATAGTATCTTGATTTTCTTTTCCTTTTAGCAATCTTCTAATTTTCAGAGTAGAAAGAGTATTATAATAGATTTTGTAATCATCATTTTCATTTAAATAAACAACAAAGAATATAACTCCATTATGATTTAAGTAATTCCGTAAATCATCAGTTTCGATACTAAAAGAAATCAAATTTGAATAAGGTGGATTTGCATAATGACCTTTTAATTGTACGGGTATGTTTTTTGCAAGAAACTTTTTTGCCGAAGAATCTTTAGAGTTATAAAGTCTTATATGACCATCCCAACTTGGAGTTTTATCATTTGAAGGTATATCAGTAGTAATATAACCTATGCGATTTAAGAAACCTTCCAATGTACTTCTTGCTGATAATTCAATTCTTTCTTTATTCATTGCTATCTTCCTGTTTATTTTTCATTTGTTCATTTTGTAAACGCAAAGCAGCAAGTGTCGGTCTTTCAATGGAATTAAATGGTCCCAATTTGTTTCTATATGCACTTTCTCTTAAACGAATAAAATCTAGTTGTTGTATAATCGGAAACTGTTTATAACTGGTCCAAATAAAATATCTTTTTTCATCTTTAGAAACATTTATTTTCTTTGAGAAAGCATCATCAGTATTTCGATATTTATAAGAATCAGAATTCATTTTTTTTAATTCACTAACATCTGCCTTAAAATAATAAACACAATCTGTAGTCTTTCAGAATTGACAATAATTAATTTTTTGAATATCTGTGTTAGAAGGTATGATTTTTCCATTTGTTTTTTTACAATTATAAACTAAAGAATCATATAAAATCACAGTATATCTAGGTGATATTGGCATCAGGATAACAGCCCCTTTTGATCCAATACCCATTAGTCCACCATCATATTTTAATTCATACAAAAATGGATTCAATACAAAAACAGGGCTTTTTCCAATTATAAATGTTTCATCTGGATTTTCTAAAAGTGACATTTTTAAATCAGAAACAGTATACGCAATATCCAAAGATATTCCGAATAAATAGTCATGAGGTTGAGTAAGCGTTACATAAAAATCATCAATATGTTCTTTTATCGATTTTTCTAAAGTAGTAGCACTTCTTAAAATTTCTTTCATTGTCTCTGACATAAAACTATTAGTTCGTTTTACAGCTTCAGGGGTTCTATTCAATTGAAAAACCATAAACACCCTTACAGCAGCATCTTCTTCATTTGTTAAATCAGTATGTCCATTAATAAGTTTTCTTAAAGCAGATGCAAAATTACCTTCAAGAATTGAATATGCGGTTTCTAATCTTTGGTCTTCTCCGTAATAATATTTTTCACATGCCTGATTATATAAATCAACATTTTCTATCTCTTTATTATCAGTTAAATAAAACATGTTGATACGTTTTTTCTCAGCATCGCATGAAAAGTTTCGTAATAATTCTCGAGGTACATAATGCTGTTTTATTACAGGCATTTCATTATAACTCCAAAAGTCTATTCGGATTTTATATCAACCGTAATCGTACAAGAGTCAACTAATCCATACTGTTGAATAAGTTGATTGGTAAAAAATCTTGCTCGTGAACAAGAAATATTTCCTTCAGCAAAATATTTAGATGCTCCAATCTTTTTTCCTGCATTAACTAAAGTTTTATCTTCAGAAAGTATTGGATCAAATTCCAGAGGATTCTTTGATTTCTTATCTTTATGGAGTAAGTTTGTTTTAACTATATTATCAAACTTTGCAGAATCAATTTTAAGAACATATTCACTAACTTTGACTAAAAGCTGATTCCAACTTTCAAGAGCAAACTCTTTTCCTTCAATTGTCACAGATTTTATATCAGTACCATTCATGTCTGTATCCAAATCTGTTATTGGATAAATTCCTGGTACAAAATCGTCAAATGATTTTTGACTTGAGTATGGTCTTGTTCGTGGAATAGGTGCTAATATTGCTTTACATGCTCTATCAGCTAAATTGGCATTTCTTTCAATAATTGCAGCTTCGTTCCAATCTGTTTTAGTAAGAATTTCTTTAGTAGTCTTGAACTGCACATCCTTCATTATTTTAACTTTCTCTGGCCAAGGCTTATTTGAATTTTCACTGTTATAAGCACCTGAGAGAGGGGCTAAATTTCCAATACAATTTAAATAGTTATTGTATGTGTGTTCAGCTTTATCTTTACCGCCTAAATTCTTAATCCACCAATCAGAAGGAGTCTGCGGCATCAAGTGTTCAATAGTTACATCATCAAAATCAACAGGAAGATTCTTTGTTTCAAATTCTTCGATGGAAAGAAGAATTGCACGTCCATAACTATGATTTTGTTTTTTTGATATCATCAAAGCTTCTTTGAAATCAGTATCATCTGGATAACGACCTGATTTACTTGAGCTATTAGATAATTCAAATTGAATATCATCGAAAGTACATTTTATTTGATTATCCTGCATTTTCTCTATCAATGTATGAACAACAGAACGTAATGCACCACCACCGCCAGAAGCTCCTACAATTCGGAAGCGAGTAAGGAAACAACGTATTAAATTGAAGATAGGAACGGTATCTGTTTTTTCATCAGCACAACGTTTTAGTATATACATGAAAAGACAATACATGTCAGAAGATGCTAAATATTTTAAGATTAAGAGTTCACGGTCCAACTTTGCATTTTTAGAATCAATTGTTAAGATTGCATTATAGAATGGAGCATAATCTCGCATGTCTTTAAGGACATCTTCATGTGAAAGATTGTATGATAAAACATAGTTTTTAAAGTCTTTATAAACTTCAGCCTTTTCAACATCTTCACAAATCTTCATGATAAGGTAGTCTTTTACAAATTCTGAAATATGTTCTGTAGTTATGATTTCCTCAATTTTTACCCAGTAGTTTTTGTAAAGACGTTCCTGTTCTTTTGCATTATTTGTAATCAAAAGATAATTGCGGAGTAAGTCTGCAGCTGAGAGAGGTTTTCCTGTAGAGTTGATTTTTTCAAAAACGGTCTGAACTGTTTCAAGTGCACTTGTCTGAAGATTTACTTCTACAACTTCAAGTTTTGGAATAATTTCAAACAAATCCTTTGGATCAATATTGCTTCCAATAATTAATTCTTTGAATCTTCTATAATTTTCTGCGATTTTTCCAGTTTCATCTGTTCCAAAGTTGCCATCTACGAGTCTTTCAAAACAACCTTCGTCATAGTCAGTTTGCTTTAATCTAACACGATATGAATCATCAGAATCTTCATTTTTAAGATATTTTCTGTCAATTTTCTTTTTTAAAGTGTCATCAGTAGTTATGTCTCTAATAGCACATAAAAGCAAAAGAATTGTAGTTACACGTTGCTGGCCATCAATAAGAATATTTTCACTAAATGAAGCTCCGTTATTTTCGCCTTCATAATAAATGATGTTACCGAGGTAGTGATTTTTTTTGCTTTTTACTGCGTTCAGGATATCGTCGAAAAGCTCTTCACACTGTTCTATTGTCCATTCATAATTTCTCTGAAATGGTGGAATTATAAATACTTTATCTTCTCCACCTATGAATTTTAATATAGTTGTTTCAGTAGCTTTCATTTTTTTTCACTCCTATTTATCTAATGGTAAATCAGGTCCATAATAAGGCATTGATTCATGTACTTCAAAAATACCTGTTAAAGGTTTGTCAGAATATTTCATTATCTTTTCACGATATTCATATCGAGTTTTAATATCGTTGATTTCTTCTCTTCGTTTTTTGGATATTTCCAAAAATGATTCTTCCTGGTCTAATCCTAAAAAACGTCGATTTAATAAACTCGCTGCAATTCCAGTTGTTGAACTACCTGTAAAAGGATCTAATATCCAGTCATTTTCTTGAGTAGAGGCTAAAATGATTCGTGCAAGTAGTGGTAGTGGTTTTTGAGTTGGATGTTTACCGCAAGATTTTTCCCATTTTGCGATTGCAGGCAAACTCCACAAATCTCTCATCTGAGTTCCGCCATTAATTTCCTTCATTAATTCGTAATTATAATAGTGGGTAACTTTTTTATTTTTTCGTGCCCAAAGAATAAACTCTGTTGAATGTGTAAAGAACTTACAAGAAAGATTTGGGGGAGGATTTGTTTTTGCCCAGATAATACAATTTAAAATACGGAAATCTAATTCATTAAGCATTTGAGCAACGCTAAAAATATTATGATAAGTCCCGCTAATCCAGATGGTACCATCTTCTGTAAGTTTTTCTCGGCAAAGACTTAACCATTGTCTGTTGAATTCGTTATCTTTCTCAAAACCTTGAGATTTGTCCCAATCTCCTTTATTCACAGAAACTTGTTTTCCACTTTGAACTGAAATGCCGCCATTTGAAAGAAAATACGGAGGATCAGCAAAAATCATTTTAAACTGAAAATTTATATTTTGAAGAAGTTCAAGACAATTTCCTTTTGCAAGAGTAAAATCTAAGTTCTCTGAACGATAATATGCCTTAATGCTCATTTTTTACTATTCTGTATCTTCCTGACTTTACAAGATGAATACTGTTATAATCCAAAGGATTCGTAAATTCATATTGCCAAATATAATATATCTGTTCACCCTTAATTATTCTTTTTTCAAAGAAAAGAGGATAAACTGTTTTTCCTGTATTTTCATACCATTGCCTATATGGATAGTATAATTGTCGAATAATAGTATTTTTCGTTTTTGAATTTTTTGCTTCTACTAGAACTAATGAATTTTTCCCTTCATAACCGGCATCAACTTCAGTTTGTACACCTTCTACATCTAAATTAAAACCATTAACTTTAAAAGAAAAACTTGGTGTGTATTTTCTACCTCGAATTGTTAATACTAAAGATGGATCTTCCATAAAAGTTCGTATTAAAGAATTAGCATAAGCGAAATCCAAATATTGCATTTCTGAATCACCAACGCCTGAACTAATTAAGTCAAAATCTAATTTGCTTACATAATCTTTTATAGGTGTAGTAATATCAGGAATATCAACATAGCCTTCACCCTTAATTATGTAATATGAACCATTTTTTTTAGGTAAAATAAATAGATTTTTCTGTACAAATATATCTGGTCTTTTCTTTCTAGAATCTTGCTTACAAAGAATACGAACTTCTTTTTGTGATGTTTTTGTAAAGTTTTGACAAGCTTTCTTTATATCATCTGCATCAAGTATATATGGTTCCTTGTCAAAATCATGAGAATTGATGTTTTTAAAATCAAATATTGCTTTCCATGAATTACTATCTGCCATCGTTATTTAAAGAGCTCCTTCATAATCCCATTTTGCATATCATTAATGCTGTAAATATCATCAAGTACATCAAATGTTTCTTCAAGATTTCTTGCAGCTGATTTCCACCCAGCACCATCTGTGAACCAAACGAACTTTGCACCTTTTACATTTTTCATTTCAGTTGCAATAGTTTTATAACTGCGTGCTGTCTCATTTAATTTAGAACCGCCACTTCCGTAGAAGTTGGTTTCAATAAGATAAATACAATTATCTGTTTTTACTACGAAATCCCAGCGCTTTTCCATTTTGCCCTGGTTTGAAACTGCAGATAAATCTATATTCCATTTTCTAGAAACTTCGGAAACATACATTTCTTTGAAGTAGCTTACATCACGCTTGAATCCTGCTTTTTGGATGTAACTTTCAACTAAATCTTCCATCTGGTGGCCGCCACGATTCTTTCGGCCATTTGAATCAAGACCAGTTTCGACACCAGTCACATAGTCATATAGATTATTGATAATGTGATTTGAAAGAAGGTCGAAAAGACCTGTCTTTTTCATAAACAGTTTATAATCTGCAATTGTGTTTATCTGTTTATTGAATGTGTAGAGTTTTACATCACCGTTTTCTCCGGCAAAGATTTCATACTCGCGGACAGCTAATAAGATAGGGATGCATTTTAATGTTTCAGGATATTTCTTTATCAGGTTTTCAAAATCTGCTTCGATATTTTTTGAACCGATTAAAGAATTAAGAATATTCAACTCTATTTTGATGGATTCAACATTATTATAGACTTTGTTGAAATCTATGTAGTAGCTAAAATCTGCAATACTATACCGAAAATTTGAAAGCCAGGTATGAAAATTTCTTGATGCCATAAAAACTCCTAGAAAACAGCTGCAATATTGCTGATTAATAATTCATTAATCGGGCCTCGTCGTCTGGCATTGCTATTTATCATTCTGGATGCCTGAACGCGTTCAATATTGAAATCTGCATACAGATTATCAAAGAATTCATCCTCTGCATTTGCATTATGCGGATCAGAATTACTTGCAACAACAAGAGCACCTCTGTTTGCGATTTCAGTAATAAAGTTGCCTAGTTCAATTTGCTGTAAATCAGTAAAACCGTTTTCATTATAAGAAGTAAAAGATGAGGATTCTGTTAAAGGTCTATATGGAGGATCCAAATATACAAAAGTATTTTCATCTATAAAGTCTCTGCAGAAGGAATAATCCCCGACATGCATTTGTACATTCTGAAGAAGCTGGCTACATTCACGAATATTTTCTGCATCACAAATCAAAGGATTTTTTGCGCGATTAAAAGGAACATTAAACAAACCCTTTTGGTTAACTCTGTATAAGCCATTAAAACAAGTCTTATTAAGATAAATAAAGAGAGCTGCTTTTTCTAGATTATGTTCAAGATTTTCTTCGGTAATAAAATGATTGTATGTAGCTCGTTTTCCGAGGTAGAGATTTTGACGGTCTGCTTCAGGAGTTTCTTGGTATTCTGTTTGAAACTGATTTAATAACTGTATTAATTGGTCGCAATTATCACGAATATTTTCATAGAGGTTTATTAATTCTGGATTGATATCGTTTATAAGAACTTCCTGGGGATGAAATGTTTGAAGTACATCGAATAAAACAGCTCCGCCACCAACGAATGGTTCGCAATATCTAGTTATGTTTTCAGGATATTTTTGTCTAATCTCTGGTAAGAGTTGAGTTTTTCCACCAACCCATTTTATAAACGGTCGTGCTGCCATAGTTTTCAATTCCCCTATAAAAGTTTATTATACACCATAAAATGAATTATTTGTAGATATTATAGCATCAAAGGGTGACAAAGAACGTCACTGTAACAAAGTTTGAATAACGTCCAGCACAATTCAGCAAGTTATTTCTGAAATCTTCTGAACGCAACTTTGCGTTTAAAAGATTTCCTCAAAATCCCTTCTTTCGATTCCACAGAAAGATGTTTGAAGTTAAATAAAAAAGGCTTTCAGTCTGAATCTAACAAACTGAAAGCCTCTTGTAAAAGAATTAAACAATGGCGAACTGCTGAACTTCTTCCTTTGTTAGTTCAACAAGTTTCTTTCCAATCTTTCTTGCATATCTTGAAAGTTCAAGAAGATTTACATTGCAAGAAGGTGCAGTTTTATATGGATCTGGAGTTTCATAGTACGAGTTAGGAAGTTCTACACCTTCTAAGAATTTTGGTCTTTCTAATGTTTTAGTTCCATTCATAGTTATACACCTCCAAAAGTTTTTTAGCATTAATCTCATTAATAAAGAATTGATAATCGTGTAACATTCCTAAGAACTCTGCATTAAATGTTTCAATGTAATGTTCAAGCAATTCTTTATTCAATGCAAAGCCATGCATGGCTCCTTCGTATCCCCATTGAACAGATTTATCTGCTGTAATTGCAAACAAATGTCCGCCTACACCAGAATACTTTTGTTTACCAAAGTCATGTTTGTTATTCTGTGGTGCAGTGCAAGCCCAATGTAAAAACGCTGCTCGCGAATTTACATCATTCTTTACGGCAACCAAACCCTGGATTTCCTTTGTATCTTTCAGAGCTAGTTCATAAACTTCAACATCAGCAGGAAGTTCAATCCAATTAATTTGCCAGCCGTTTTGTTCTGTATATTGCTTCAAATATGAACGGCTTTCGATTTTAAAGACAACTGTTTCTTTCATTTCTCCAGTTACAGTGTCTTTTAAACAAGGTACAATTTCATCAATCCAAATATTAATGCAGCCTTGTTTTAATAATCTCTGTCGTTCTTCCATACTTATATTATACCATGAATAATCCAATTTTTCCATGTTCATTTACCTCACTTTATGCTATTCCAAATCTCTGTGAGATTTATATTATATCATGCAATTTCCTTATCAAGTTCCATCAAGCGGTTTGCAGTTTCCATATCAATAATTTTACGTTCCTTACTCTGGTTAGAACATTTGATAATTCCATCAAAGCAATTGTTTTGGGTCAGGTCGTGATAGTAGGCCCACTTCATAGGAATTGTGATTGTTTCAATAATTGAGTTTACAGTTTTAGGAGCGAGCTTCTGGGCTTCATCGCTAGAGAAGAAGGCTTCAACATCGTTTCTTGTAATTTCACCAACACATTTTCCGGCAAGACGAGGAATCCAGTAAAGGCGGGTTCTGCTCATAAGTGTTGCACAATACTGACGATGGATAGACTGTTTCTTTCCAAGCTTCTCTCTTACATAAGGAGACTTTTCAAAATCCCAGAAGTTTTCGAGGAAGTCTTCAATAGGAATACTTCCCTTTGAAGATTTAGGAACAGCAGAGTAGAGGTAGTTTCTTTCTTTCAGAATTTTGATGATTGTTTCAATGTCTTCTGTATCAAAATCTGCGGTGCGTAAATCATTGAAGAGTCTGATCTTATCAATGCTCTGAACTTTGGAGTCCTTGCTGTTTACTCGGACAGGAATGTTTCCGGTTACAATCCATTCCATAACCTTGCGTTCAGCTTCTGCAGGGTTTTTGCAGCCAGTAGATTTGTTGTTGGAAAGACTTCCATCTGCAAGACGGATTTGAGCGTAATAAAAGCCAGTATGGGCTTTAAAAATTAAATAGGGCTTAGCCATATTCACCTCACTAAGACCGTAAACAAGTTACTTTAATTGTTTACTTAAATTAGTAATTTGAATCACGCTAAGCCCTACTTGATTGGGTTTAGTAGTGTGCTATTTCTTTATAACATAAAGATTTAGCAGTATAGCGGGGGCAGGACTCGAACCTGCGGCCTCCGGGTTATGAGCCCGACGAGCTGCCAACTGCTCTACCCCGCGTCGTATTGTGTGGGTATTATAGGAACTTGGGCAGATAATGTCAAGCGTTGAAGGGGAAAATTCGGGCTTTTGAAGGGAAAATTTGCGGAATTTTTGCGAAAAATTCACACAAAATGTCAGACTATGCGCTAAACAGCAGTATTTTCGCCGTTTTGCAAAGCCGTGTATTTAATGCGGCACTCTACAATTGCAAGCAGAATAACAGCGGCAGAAAACCACCTTATTCCGCTTGTAAATCCTGCAAAAAAATCATAAAAACCATGAAGCAAAATTGCCGTAATCAAAATAGAAAGCCGCGCTTTTGGACGCGCCCCCACTGCTAACTGCCCCGCGCCTCCAGCATTCCCCCTGCAAGACCATATAAAAAGCCCGCCCAAACCAGTGCAGGTAAGATGAATTACATCCGAAGTAAAAATCCGCAGGAAAATCGGAACAAAGAGCAGTTCAGCCCCTTTATTCACAGCCTTCTGAAAATGGTCAAAAAAGTAAACAACCGACTCAAAGCAGCCCAAAGCAAGCCCCATCACAAAAGAAAGCAGCAAAAATTCCAGACATGAATAATTTTTGTGAGGCAGGGGAAGAATCAGAAGGGTTTTAAAGACCTCTTCAATCAATCCGTAAAGAATTAAAGACTGTATAATAGAAAAAAGAATTGGTGATTTAAAAAAGCCAGATAAATCAGGAATAAAAAACTGAATGAATGAAATGGGAAGCACAGCGACCAGACCAAGCAGAACAGCAATCAGCTGATGTGTGAGGCGCAATTTTTTTGTCAGCGTCAAAATCAAAATTGATATAATTAATGGCAGAAAACAGATTACAATTCCTAAAATCATGATTTAATCATACTGTAAAAATGCACGCAAGGCAAATTTCACGCTCAAAGCCCCTGCCACTCCCTCCCCCCGCCAGTTGCCCCGCACCTTCCTTGAAAATCCGTCAAAATCAGTCTATATTTTTACTATGTTGAAATCACTTCTGGAACTGTATTTTGTTTTTTTTAAAATCGGAGCGGTAACTTTTGGAGGCGGCTACGCAATGCTGCCCATTTTGGAACGCGAACTTGTTACAAAACGCGGCTGGACAACTAATGACGACCTGCTGGACTATTACGCAATTTCTCAGGTTACTCCGGGTGTTATTGCGGTAAATGTTTCAACTTTTGTTGGTTACAAGCATCGCAAGGTGCCTGGAGCAATTTTTTCTACCGCGGGAGTTGTTACTCCTTCAATCATCATAATTACGATTATTGCGCTTTTCATTTCTAATTTTGAAGATATTGTGTGGGTTCAAAAAGCATTGCGGGGAATAAACGTTGGTGTTTCGGCCCTGCTCACTTATTCCGTACTCAGTTTTGCGAAAAAGACAATCAAAAAATGGTGGAATGTGATTTTTTATGCGGCTGCCTTTATTGCAGTCTTCTTTTTCAAAATTCCGTCTTTCCTTGTTGTGGTTTGTGCAGTTCTTGGCGGACTTGCAATCGGCTTTTTTAGCGGAAATCTGAAAAAGGTGAAGAAAAATGATGAAGTGATTACGCCAGATGTTACGGATGTTACAACTGTTACAGATGACACAGATGACACAGACAGCCAGGCAACTGCCAGAAATTCAGAGGAGAAATAGTGATGGAATTTACAGGAATTATCGGGCTGATTAAACTTTTTGGAATTTTCTTTTATGTAGGACTTTTTGCCATTGGCGGCGGACTTGTTGCGGCAACTTTTATGCAGCAGATTCTGGTAGATAAATATGCCATACTCACAACAGAAAAATTTTACTCGATGCTGGCAATCAGCGAAAGTACGCCAGGCCCAATCGGAATAAATCTTGCAACCTACTGCGGAACAGAAATTTACGGACCTGTAGGCGGTCTTGTTACAACTTTTGGAGAAGTCCTCCCTTCCCTGATTATCATCATACTAGTTTCCCGCTTTTTCTTTAACTTTCAGAAAAAGCCCGCCGTACAGGCAGCCTTTAGCGGACTCAGACCCGCAACCGGCGGACTGATTTTAGTTGCCATGGTCAGCGTTTTTGTTGTTTCCCTTCTGAATATCCCGCTTTTCCGCGAAACTTCTGCTATTGCAGACCTTTTCCGCTGGAAATCTATAATTTTTTATGCAGTCTGCCTTGTAGTTGTTCTTCGCTTTAAAAAAATCCATCCTGTATTTATTGTACTTGCCGGAGCGGCCTTTGGTGTAGTATTTTTATAAGTGGGGATTGTTAGGAGAAATTAACATGGAAAAATATACCGTCTCTGGAATGAGTTGCGCCGCCTGCAGTGCAAAAGTAGAAAAGGCTGTTGGCAAGGTAAAGGGCGTAACTTCCTGTTCTGTAAGCCTGCTTACAAATTCTATGGGGATTGAAGGAAATGCCAAACCTTCTGAAATAATAAAGGCAGTTCAAAAAGCGGGCTACGGAGCAAAACTGCAGGAAGAACCGCAAAGCGCATCAGCTGCCAGAGCAGGAAAGTCTGCGGCAGAAGAAGCCCTTAATGATTCTGAAACACCTGTACTTGTAAGACGACTTGTTTTTTCTGCCGGTTTTCTGCTTGTCCTCATGTATTTCAGCATGGGCCACATGATGTGGAACTGGCCGCTTCCGCCATGGTTCAATGAAAATCATGTTGCAATGGGGCTTGTTCAACTGCTTCTGGCCGCAATAATCATGCTGATAAATAAAAAATTTTTTGTAAGCGGATTCCGCGGAATAATTCATGGTTCACCAAATATGGACAGCCTTGTAGCACTTGGTTCTGGAGTTTCATTTCTTTACAGTACATGGTCACTTTTTGCAATGACCGATGCCGTAATTCATAATCCCGAAAAAGTGATGACTTACATGGATAACTTCTATTTTGAAGGAGCCGCCATGATAGTCACTTTGATTACTGTAGGAAAGCTGCTTGAATCAATTTCAAAAGGAAGGACTACAGATGCACTCAAAAGCCTGATGAAGCTTGCGCCAAAAACTGCAGTCATCCTTAGAGATAATAAGGAAGTTACAGTTAATATAGAAGAAGTCAGACTTGATGATATTTTTATTGTCCGCCCGGGAGAAAGTATTCCGGTAGACGGAATTGTGATTGAAGGAAGCAGCAGCGTAAATGAAAGCGTTCTTACCGGCGAAAGCATTCCCTGCGATAAAGAGCCAGGTGATTCAGTTTCCGCGGCAACAATAAATCAGCAGGGCTTTATAAAATGCCGCGCCAGCAGAATAGGCCAGGATACAACACTTTCTCAGATTATAAAAATGGTGAGTGATGCGGCTGCAACCAAGGCACCAATTGCAAAGATTGCAGATAAGGTTTCGGGAATTTTTGTTCCTGCTGTAATTTTGATTGCACTGATAACAACAATTATCTGGCTGCTGGTGGGTGCGGAATTTGGATTTGCACTTTCACGCGGAATTGCAGTTCTTGTAATCAGCTGCCCTTGCGCGCTCGGTCTAGCCACACCGGTTGCAATCATGGTCGGCAACGGAATGGGCGCAAAACATGGCATTCTTTTTAAGACCTCGGCTTCCCTGGAAGAATGTGGGCGCGTCCAGATAGTTGCTCTGGATAAAACCGGAACCATTACGGAAGGAAAGCCTGTCATAACGGATTTTTACCCGGTTCAAAGTGCAGAGGTGGGGCAAGGCGCTCAGGGCACTCAGGGCGGCTCATACTGGACCGAAGACTCCCTCTTGCAGCTGGCTTATACCCTGGAAGCAAAAAGCGAGCACCCTCTGGCTGTAGCCATAAATACAGAAGCAGAAGCCCGCGGCTTAAAGGCCGGGGAACTGGCAGAATTTGAAGCACTCACTGGAAACGGAGTACGAGGCAGACTTGCCAGTTCAGCAGGAACAAATGCAAGCGAAATTCTTGGCGGCAGCGTAAAGTTTATTTCTGAACGCCTTTCTGCAACCCGCACCACCCCCCTCCCCCCAGACATTCTTGCTCAGGCAGAAAAATACGCCGCCCAGGGCAAAACGCCCCTTCTTTTTGCAAAAGACGGCCAAGTGGCAGGAATTATTGCAGTGGCAGACGTTATCAAAGAAGACAGCCGCACAGCCGTAAGCGAACTTAAAAACATGGGAATCCAGGTAGTAATGCTGACTGGAGATAACGAAAAAACTGCGGCTCATATAGGAAAACTTTCCGGTGTAGATAAGGTTGTCGCCGGGGTTCTGCCAGACGGCAAGGCCGCAGAAATCAAAAAACTGCAGCAAAAAGGCAAAGTCGCCATGGTAGGAGACGGCATAAACGATGCCCCGGCCCTGACTTCCGCAGACGTTGGAATTGCAATTGGAGCGGGAACAGACGTTGCCATAGATGCCGCAGACCTGGTTTTAATGAAAAGCAGACTTTCAGACGTAAGTGCTGCAATCCGCTTAAGCCGCGCAACCTTGCGGAATATCCACGAAAATCTCTTCTGGGCATTTTTCTACAATGTAATAGGAATCCCTCTGGCAGCCGGAGCCTACTATCACGCATTCGGCTGGTCACTAAACCCAATGTTCGGGGCAGCCGCAATGAGCCTTTCCAGCTTCTGTGTAGTTACAAATGCCCTGCGCCTGAACTTTTTTAATATCAGAAAAGCAAAGCCCGCCCGCAAATCTGGTCGCGGTAGCAGCTCAGCAAATAAATCCAAGGAGGCCAATATGGCAGAACTTTCAGAAAAAACAATCAAAGTAGAAGGAATGATGTGTTCACATTGTGAGGCAAGTGTAAAAAAAGCCCTGGAAAAAATCCATGGAATAAAAGAAGCCAGTCCAAATCACGAAAGCGGAGAAGTTCTTCTTAAATGCTCAAAAGAAATTCCAGAAGAAAAACTTGCTTCCGCAGTTGAAAAAGCAGGCTATAAGTTTGTAAAATAAGCATCATGAATTTTTATGAAGAAGAAGGCGGGCTGCATTTTGAATGTGCCCGCTGTTCATTTTGCTGCGGTCATTCTCCGGGATTCGTTTATCTTTCCAAACGAGATTTAGACGAACTTCGCGGATTTTTTGGACTTTCCGTAAAGGATTTTGTAGAAAAATATTGCCGCTGGGCAGATTATTATTACGGTACAAAAGTGCTTGCCCTTCTGGAAAAAAAGAATTATGACTGCATCCTCTGGGAAAACGGCTGTTCAGCCTACAAAGCCCGCCCCGTTCAGTGTTCAACCTATCCTTTCTGGTCATGGATGATTAAAGATAAAGAAATCTGGGAAGAATGTGCCCGCGAATGTCCGGGAATGAATAAAGGCCGCCTCTGGTCTGTAGAAGAAATAGAAAAAAATAAGGATGCCTATATAAAAAACACCCCCCTGCATAAGGAGGATGTTGAAAAATTGATTGAACTTGAAGAAAGTCTGTCAGAAAACTAGAGCTGTCCGCCTTCTACTACAAGAGAGTCAGCATCAGAATTTGCTCCATAAACAGCACGAAGAGTTGCTTCATAGTCTGCATGGAAGAAGTTTTCCTTACCAAGAGTCTTGATTTCATCATTAAGCCAGTTCAAAAGGCTTTCATTTCCCTTTGTAACTGCAGGTGCAATTGTATCAAGGCTTCCCAAAGATTCAATTCCAACTGCAAAGCCTGGATTTTCAATAGCCCATGCAAGAACTTCTGTATTGTCTGTTGAAAGTCCAACACCGCGGCCATCTACAAGTGCGTTGTAGGCTTCTGAATACTGGTCAAACTTTAAAAGATTTACTTCCGGATAGTTTTCTGTAAAGTATGTTTCTGCTGTTGTTCCCTTGCTTACGATAAGTGTCTTACCTTTAAGCTGGTTTACGTCAGTAATATATTCCTTTTCGTTAGAAACAACACCAAGGGCGCACTTCATATATGGAAGGGCAAAATCAACTTTTTCTGCACGTTCTGGAGTTACTGTAAAGTTTGCGAGAACCAAATCTACCTTACCTGTTTCCAAAACTTCTACGCGGGCAGCAGCCTCAACAGGAACGTACTTTACCTTTACGCCCAAATCTTTTGCAATGCGGTCGCCAAAGTAAACATCATATCCCTGATACTTGCCGTATTCATCAACATAGCCGAAAGGCTTTTTATCGCTGAAAACTGCAATCTTGATTGTCTTGCTTTTCTTAATCTGTTCAACTGTACGGAACTTTGGTTTTGCAGCAAGAGGGCTGGCAGCAAGCAGAAGGGCAAGAGCCGCAATAATTTTTACGCTGGATTTTTTCATATTCATACCTCACAAATTCTTTTAAGATTTATTCACGTGATGAGATATTTATAGCATGTGATTACCTAGTAAGTCAATAGGTTATTATGGAAAAAGTTTCAAAAAAAGCGAGCAGTGCGGAGCTTTTTTTGGAACTTTAACTTACCTTAATAGAAAATCCGTTAAAATGTGAAGTAAAATTCACTGCCCTTCCCCGGCTCGCTTTCCACGCCAATTTTCCCTCCGCAGATTGCCGCAACCCTGGCCGCAAGGGCAAGTCCTAATCCGTTTCCCTGGGTTGCATGGCTTGTATCACCCTGAAAGAATTTTTCAAAAACCCGATTTCTTGTGTGCTCGTCCATTCCGCAGCCGCTGTCCTTAACCGAAATCCTTATCAAATCCCCCTCCATCCTGGTAAGACTCACCAGAATACGGCCCCCTTCCGGCGTAAATTTAATTGCATTGGAAAGAAAATTGTTCCAGACAAGACTCAAAAGCTCGCCGTCTGTCGTTACCATAATTCCGTCTGCAATATCCGCTTCCAGCTCAAGATTTTTTGCAGTCCATGCTTCTTCAAAAGAAAGAATGCTTTCACGAAGCCTCTCTCCAATATCATAAGGAGCAACCTTAGGGTAAATCTGCTGATTTTCAAGTTTATTCAGTTTCAGGATATTAGTCACAAGGGCGGTCAGGCGACGGCAACTGGAAGAAACAGCCTTTGCATATTCCAGACGGCTTTTTTCATCCAGATCCGGAGACTGGAGCATAGTCGCATAATTCTGCATTACAGAAAGTGGAGTTTTTAGTTCGTGGGAAACATTAGATATAAAATCGGTTTTTAAAGTTTCAATTCCATTCAAATCATTAATCATCTTGTTTAAATCAAGAATCATAATATCCAGATAATCGTATTTTTCAGGAGGATTTATTGCAGGAATCTGAATTGAAAAATCCCCCTGAGAAACTTTTTCTGTAGCTCTTGAAATTTCCTGCAGGGGGATTTCGTAAGTTTTGTGAATTTTTCGTCTTATATAAAGGACTATAAGGGCTGAAACACAAATCCAGTAAAAAAGAATCAGATGAACAGAAAAAATTGAAGGCCAGGAAAGATTTAAGCCCAAAAGAATAAGGGCCACGTTCAGGCCGGCAGTCAGAAGCAGCATTCCAAAAACAGTCCAGAAAAGGCTGGCCGGGAAGCGACTTTGTTTCACTTTGTCACTCATCTTATTACCGCCTTGTAGCCCAAACCGTGCACAGTAACAATCTCAAAACCACTGCATTCAGAAAGTTTTTCCCTCAATTTTGTGATGTAAACATCCACTGCTCTGGGAGTTGCATTGCTGTCTGCATCCCAGAATTCATCCATCAGCTGAACGCGGGTAAAAGTTTTGTTCGGGTAAGAAAGAAGTTTATAGGTAAGGTTGAATTCTCTGGCGGTAAGCGGGATTTCGGCAGAAGCCCCTCCTTCCACGCAATTAGTTGCTGTAACCGCATCTGCATCCAAGGTTAGCGAGCCCACAGTCAGTTTTTTGCTCTGAGCAATATTTGCCCGCCTCAAAATTGCAGAAATGCGCAAAAGCAGTTCATCCAAATCCACAGGCTTTACAAGATAGTCGTCAATTCCTGCCGCAAAGCCCTTCTGTTTGGAAGCAAAATCATCCCGCGCCGTCATAAAAATAATTGGAATAGTCTGATTTACCTTGCGCACTGTCTGGGCAAATTCAAAACCGTCTATCTGAGGCATCATGATGTCAGAAATTATCAGGTCAAAAAAAGTGTTGTACATTGCGTTGTAGGCATCGTTGGCAAGAGAGCAGCCCGTTACCTCGTAGCCGTTTTTTCGCAAAAAAGAACAGAGGGTAAAGTTCAGCCCTGCATCATCTTCAACAACCAGAATCTTAATCATAAAAAAATTATAGCACGTTGAAGCCCGCTTCGCTCAAAAAAAGTCAAAAATTCCTGCAAAATCCCGAATTTTTAATATTTCAGCAACAATTCGCAAACATTTTAGAAATATAGGGAAAGTATATTTTTGTCAGAAATCAAGCGAATGACCGGCAGATGCTGGCAGTCGCAAAAAAAACAGGAGAAAAATATGACAAGTAATAACGGAAAAACAATTTACCTTGTAACTGGAGCTGCAGGATTTTTAGGCGGAACAATCTGCCGTCAGCTTATAGAACGTGGAGAAAGAGTAAGAGCCTTTGTACTTCCAAATGATCCGGCAGAAAAATACGTTCCTGGCGAAGCAGAAATTGTACGCGGAGACCTTACAGACATTTCTTCGCTGGAAGAATTTTTTACCGTGCCGGAAGGTTTTGAGACAATCGTAATGCATATTGCAAGCATTGTTACTGTAAATCCAGCTTTCAACCAAAAGGTTATTGATGTAAATGTTGGCGGAACAAAAAATATAATAGAACTTTGCAGAAAACACAGGGAATGTAAAAAACTTGTTTATTGTTCCAGCACAGGGGCAATTCCGGAGCTTCCGAAAGGAGAAAAGATTGGTGAAGTTCAAAGCTTTGATCCTTCAAAGGTTTTGGGCTGCTACAGTCAGTCAAAGGCACAGGCAACACAGCTTGTTCTGGATGCCGCAAATGCAGAAGGTGCTGACGGAATAAATGCCTGCGTAATTCATCCGAGCGGAATTATGGGGCCGGAAGATTTTGCAGTAGGAGAAACAACTAAAGTTTTAATTCAGATTATCAATGGGGAAATGCCGGCCGGAATTGACGGAAGCTTTAATCTTTGTGATGTTCGCGACCTTGCAGCAGGAGCCATTGCCGCCGCAGACAAAGGCAAGAGAGGTCAGTGTTATATTCTTGGGAATGACCAGGTTTCTTTCCGCGATTTCAGCCGTCTTGTAAGTGAAGAAGCCCATTGTAAGAAAATGAAGACTTTTATCCCGGTAAAAATGGCCAGTTTGATTGCAAAAATTATGGAAAAGCAGGCAGCCCGCAAAGGAAAACGTCCGCTTATGACAACCTTTGCCGTTTATAACCTTGCCCGCAACAACGATTTTGATTCAAGCAAAGCCCGCCGTGAACTTGGTTACACAACCCGCAGTTACCGCGAAACAATGCATGATGAAATTGAATGGCTCAAAGCCACAGGAAAAATAGCCTAGGAGTTGATTATTTCTTCCTGCTCTCAAACTCAAAAGTTTTAAGGAAATTCTTGGCACGCTCGGTTTTAGGATTCGTCCAGAATTCTTCCGGGGTGCCGCTTTCTATAATCTGGCCTTCGTCCATAAAGATGATTTTATCGGCAACGGCCCGGGCAAATTCCATCTGGTGAGTAACAATCAGCATGGTTTTTCCGTCGTTGGCAAGATTCATCATAACATCCAGAACCTCGCGAACCATTTCCGGGTCAAGGGCGGCGGTAACTTCATCAAAAAGCATTACCTCCGGGTGCAGGCAAAGCATTCGCACAATGGCAACACGCTGCTTCTGGCCGCCAGAAAGCTGACGCGGATAGGCATTTTTTTTATCAGAAAGGCCAACGCGGTCCAGCCACATTTCTGCTTCCTTTTTAACTTCGTCCATATTAAGGTTCAGGTCGTGGGCATGTTTTGGCCCCAGCAGCAGGTTTTTCATAACGTTGAGGTGAGGAAAAAGGTCGTAACTTTGGAAAACCATGCCAATCTTCTGACGGATAAGGTGCATGTCCTTTTTACGGTTGGAAATAACTTCGCCATCCAGAAGAATCTCTCCCCCCTGAATCTGTTCCAGTCCGTTAATGCAGCGCAGCAGGGTAGACTTTCCGCAGCCCGAAGGCCCCAGAATTACAATTACCTCGCCCTTTTCCACATTCAGGGAAATATCCTTAAGAATCTCATTTCCGTCAAAAGACTTGCGTATATTTTTAATTTCCAAAAGTGCCATGCTGAGGATAATATATCAGTCTTTTAGGGAAAAATCAATTTAAGGCAGTCAGGCGGAATCAGAATCATCATTTAAACGATAAAAAATCAACTTAACAAGGATATTGCCATCAAACTTCCTCCCTTATAATAAATTTCAAAGGAGGCGTTTAGATGAAAAAAACGTTATTTGGATTGGGACTGTTTATTGCATTCTCAATGATTTTTGTTGGCTGCCCTTCGCCAAACTCTGCAAAAACAGAAGAATTAAGTCTTACTGAAAAAATTGCAAAAGCAGAAGGAAGCATTGATTTTGAAAATCTAGAAATTGCAGAAGACGCAAGTGTAGATTCAAAAGTTACAATTAAAAACCTGAAACTGGGTGGTAAAACATTAACCATAAATGCAAGCGACACAGTTTTAGAAAATGTTTCAAACGCAGTTATTATAATAAGCGAAGACGTTGGTGATGGTAATGTTACAATTTCCGGCTGTAAAGATATTTCTAAACTTACAATTAATGGCGGCGGAGCAAACAGTGTTCACATTACAAATTCAGAAATTGCTGTAGTTGAAGTTGCAAAAGAAAGCGTTCGCGTGGCACTTGAGGGAACTTCTAAAGTAGAAGCAGTTTCTGTTACTGCAAACAGCACCAAGATTGAATCAGATGATGGTGCAAAAATCACTAAACTTACAGTTAAAAATGATGTAGACAAGGTAACTTTGAGCGGTGGAACAATCACAAAGCTTGAGGTTGAAGAAAGCACAGAGCCATCAGCTAACACTCCAGAAATTGTAATTGCTGACAAAATTGAAATTACAGAAATTACTGAAGATGTAAAAGTTACAATTAGTGAAGACGTAGATGCTGATGTTGTAAAGATTCCAGAAGCTGCAAAGCCTGCTGCAGAACCTGAACCACAGCCAGAACCTGAGCCAGAGCCAGAAACAGAAAAAGAGAGCGAAAAAGAAGGTGAACCTAAAACAGAAGAAACCAAGGAAGAAATAACAGAGCTTGGCCTTTCAGTTTCTATTGAAGCTCAGGGCGAAAATCCTCAGATAACTTATACAAAAGATGGTACAACATATACTCTCACAGTAAGCGGAGAATATGATAGTTATATGTGGATGATAAATGAAATAAAATGTGATAGTGAAACAAAGACTTTAGTTTTTGATACCGCTGATTTACCAGAAGGCACTCTTTTTGGTAGCAGTAATAGAAAACAATTAAATGAAAGCAACGTTTATAATATCACTGCTGTCCTTTCTAAGGATACAAATATTGTAGGTACAGCAAATCTTACTTTAAAAATTTCAGAATAGTGGAGGGAAAAATGAAAAGAAAATCACTAAAATCATTATTTTGCATTTTATTCATTTCGTTAATAGCTTTTACTTCATGTTCAAATCTGCTTCAAAATGAGCTTGAAGAAAAAGCAACTCTAAAAATTTCTTTAGACGAAGCTAATGCCAGAAATGTTCTGCCAGATGTAGACCTTTCTACATTTACAGATTTTATTTTAACAGGAAGCTTAAATGGTACTTCAAAAGAAATTGGAAAATGGGATTCATACTCCAAATTATCAACAGCATCGCTTACAATTGATCCTGGTAAGTGGACTTTTACTCTTACAGCAAAAAAAGGAACTGCCGCATTCAGTGGAACTTCTACAGTTACAGTAGAAGCAGGAAAAACTGCAACAGCATCTTTTGTTCTTGTAAATCAGGCTAGTGGAAATGGAAGCGTAAATGTTTCATTACAGTATCCAAAAACAAGTGGTATAAAGGGTGCAATCCTGCTTGTTGCCCTTCAATCAGATAGTGCAACAGTTGATGATACACATGCTATCTTCTCAAATTCAGAAGATGTAAATTTTACAGACACAGCCATTTCCTTTACAAAGGCTCTCAAACCTGGTAATTACTTATTCCAGGTAGAATTCTATTCAGATGCTATTCAAAATATAGAACCAGGCAGTAGAGATAAGTGGATAGGTATCTACGTAAATTATTTTGTTGTAGAGTCAGGTCTTGAAACAAAAGCAGAATTTGATGTTTCCTATATCAACAATAAGATTCCAGTAATTGAACCGGCAGAAAGCATTACTAATGGAATCCAATTTAATTTGGATGTTCCAGCAAATACAACAAATGTTTCTGTACGTAGACGAGAAATAACAAACCCTTCTAAAGCAAGTGAGCCTGCCAGCTGGTGGATTTGGGGTGCAACAGAAGTTTGTTGTGTAAAAAACAATTCAGACGAAGGCATAACCAGAACTGTAAAAGACCGTTATGGAATTGAAGCTGGAAAAACTTATCAGTATGGTATGATTGTAAACTATGGCAAAGTTGCAGATCAAACTATAGCTGTGACAGCAGAAAATAATGGATTTGCTCAGCCTGCTTTTACAAGCCCTATAAAAGCTAAATTTGATTCAAAAACAGAAAGCTTTATCTGTACACAAACTCCAGAACTTGAATTTCCTAATGACGAAAGCTACGATTACGAAATTCAGAGCCGCTATATAAAATGGGAATCTGGAAATTGGAATTATGATTTCGGCTGGTATCCAACTTATTTTTCTAAATATCCTACAAAGCTTTCTGCACAATATCCGGAAGATTTACCTCGTGAAATAACATTAAAACTTCAATCTACTCAATTATCCTTTAACGAAGAGGGTGTTCAGTATTTGTTCTCTTATAGCGCAGATGCATTTGACTTCCCAAAAGAAATTTGTGTAACTGATTCTATCAAAGAAACAGAAAATGGAATTGAAATACAAATTCCTGTATATGAAGGAACAAAAAATATTGATATTGAGCGTTCTTCTGATTATGGAAAAACTTTTACCTTAATTGGAGGAAAATATTATGGTAATGATAATCCTTGTGAAGAAGCAAAAACTCTTACATTTATAGATAAATATGGATATTCTGAAAATAATACCTATAAATATAGGTTCAAGTATGACTGGTGGGACTACAAGGAAAATAAAGAAGGAATTTCTTTTATTCCAACATCAAATGGTGTGCAAGCCCCAACTGTAGCAGTTCTTAATGTAACAAAATCTGAAGACGAAGAGGGAATAAGATGCAGTCTTCAATCAATACAAGAGTTATTTGGAGATGAAGAAGGTTTCAGACTTCAATTTGTTTATAAAGTTGGAGAGACCACACAATATATTGACTGGAAAAAAGAAACAGAATCATTTACCGTTGAAGATTCTGCAGTCCTAGAAAAAGCTATATTGTTACAAGATTATGAAAATGAAGGAGAATCTTTCTCTCATATTTGGAATATACCATCAGAAAAGCTTGTAAACTTACCTGGTTATGTTCCAGAAGCTCCTAAACCAACTATAGAATCATACCCTGAAGCTACATTTGATTCTGAGACAGGATTCCTAACATTCACTTCCAAAGGTTCTGTAAATGTTGAAGGCACAGATTATGTATATAGTATTAACCAGTTTACATACTATTATAAAGATAGCGCAGATAACATTTTAGAAATGATAGTCTTGCCTTCAGGAACCGTAATGGTATGGCATGCCGATAACATGTCAATGCCTGTAACATATGGAACAGGTGAGTCTATAGATTTCAACAAAGAATCATTAAAAGGCAAAACTTACACTCTTGATTCAGCATTGATGCATATGGAAGGAGGAACAAATACCTCAACAGATGATGATTATGACATTCCATTCACTCCAGATGGAGACAAATTCCCTTTAACTCTTTCCATTCCAGAGTAATAAAAGCCTAGCAAAAGGCTATATTAATACATAATCTTCCTTTCCCCCGGTCAATTCCGGGGGTTCTTTTTTTCACAGAAAGTTTTTGAAAAAATTATAATTTGCCCTTAAAATTGTATTATGAAAAAAATAAAATATATAGTCGTAAACATTCTTCTATACTTTTTTATTTTGCTTCCAGCTCAGGCAAAAGAAATGTCATTCTCATTTTTTATAGATGAAAACAACACATTTACTGCAGAAGAAGCTGCAGCCAGATTTTCAGCCTTAAATGACACAGAAAATAAATGTGATAATGATACAATTAGAACTTCATTAGGATTTTCAAAAGGAACTTTTTGGTGCCTGCTCAGTTCCCAAAGTGAAAATAGAGAGCTACCCCCCCCCCAATACTATACAAATTATAAGTTTTGGTGCAGAATCGGTTGATTCAATTGAAGCCTTTCATAAAGCACCTGATGATAATAAATATTATCTTTACGACAGTACAGGCTTTGCTGTTCCTAATGCAAAAAAACAACTTGTTTCATGGCGGATGGCCATTCCTGTTTCTACAGATGATTTTCCAGACGGTAAATATCTATTTAAAATCAAAAATTCAGATGCAACAAATCTAACCATAAAATTTTATACTCCGCAGTATTTTTTCTTCCAGACAGTCTTGTTCACAATCCTTCATATGGTCTTTATCCTTTTAATGCTTTTTGGAAGTATTTTTCTTCTTGCTGAATTTATTATTCATAGAGAAAACTCATTAAAATATCTTTCTATTATGTCATTTGCTTTTTTGCTTTATCAACTTGCAAGAAAAGGATTGGGGCCTGTTTACCTTTGGAATTTTGCATCCTCACTACTGATTTTTAAGAGAACCGGCTATCTGGCAGCAACCTGTGGCTATCTTTTTGCTATGATTCTGCTAATAAGGATAGTAGACGGAAAGAGCTTTCCTTTATACAAACACATTCCAAAAGTTCTATTTTGCAGCAGCATCATCTGCTTTGTCCTCTATTTGTTTGTCACCAACATTTTCATTCCATATATTTTTTCACTTATCTGTCTTTTATTCGGGAACTTGTATATTGCTGGTCTATGCATCTACCTGAATGTAAAGAAAAAAAATACTCATACAATATTAATTTTTGCATGGACTCCTTTATTTTTCTATGTTGTATTCCGGCAGTCCATTCATCTTCTAAGAATCTGGATAGACGTTTCTTCTATCATGACCATATTTGATAACGATTTTTACTTTGGTTACGACATCTGCTTTCTATTAACAAGTTTTATCTCTGGCAATTACATTCTTAAAAATATCAAAAAGGAAATATCTATTAAAAAGCAGGATATAAACTTAATTTCTGCCAAGCAAAAAAATAAATCAAATAAAAATTCCATATTAAAAAAATCATCAATTATAGTTGCAGAACACGACAACATTCTGCTGGATAAGATGAAACCTTTATTTTCTTCCTGTACAACGAAAAAATTCGTAAAAAATGGTATAGAAGTTCTAAAACATACTCTAGAGTTTAAACCTGATATAATAATAGCTGACAGTGCCATGCCAAAAATGAATGCATTAAATCTATATTATGAATGTAAAAAACGTGATGATTTAAAGAATGTACCTATCATAATTTTAACGGCAGCAGATAATATTTCTTTTATAACAGGATTTGAAAATGATGGTCTGGTTGATTTTTTAGTAAAACCATTTTCATTTGATGAACTGATTCACAAAGTTGAATTTATTATATCATTATCACGAGCTTGTCGCGAAAGTTACGCTAATGAAATTAATTGCTTTCTACAGCAATCATTAAATCATTCTCAACCTATTACTGAAACAAAAAATCATCCATCAACTATCCTGACTTCTAGAATGGAATTATATACAAAATACAGACTTTCTCATCGCGAAATTGAAATTGCAGAAATGATTTATGATAATCATACAAATAAAGAAATTGGTGAAATTCTTTATGTTTCTACAAGCACAATTGCAACGCATGTAAAGCATATTTATGAAAAATTCCAGGTAACAAACCGCAACGAATGGCTCAAAATGATAATGAATATTGAAAACAATTGAGCCATAAAAAAGCCCCTACTCCAAATTCAGTTTAAGTTTGAGGATGAAATAGGTTGCAGTACCATATATTACTGAAAGAATGCTGTTGTACAGAATTATATATGCCATAGACAGTTTATCATGATTATCAAGGTATTCTACATTGAATGCCCCAAAAAATCTTGAAGTCACAGTAAGCACAACAATAACTGCAAGCAGTTTTACAAAAGTACGGTGTTTTTTAGAAAGATGACCTATTGAATTTATCAGATATGTAAACAAAATCAGGGTCAAAGCAAATGACATGACCATCACAATAAATTCCAAGCCGGTAGTAAAAGTTTCCTGAGATAAATTTCCAAACAAATCTTTCCACAAACGAATCATAACAGCAAGAAGAGAAATAAGCATGGTGATAATGTAAATACATATCCATACTATTGCAGATAACACTCTTCCCCACAGATGCTCGCCAATTGTAACAGGAAGCGTAAGATTCAGATAGGCTTCATCACCCAGAAATCCGTTACTGAATCTTTTGGCAACAACAATTGCAGAAAATACTGCCGAAGCAATCACAATAACCATATAAAGAAAAAGAAGAAAACCTGAAGCCTGTTCCAGGGCTCCTTCCACACCATTTATGTTTGTTGTAAAAGAAAAACTGAATGAATCATTTTCTGGCAGTGTAGTAAAAAGAAGCCCCGTAAGAAGAGCAATCACAACAAGTCCTGCATAAACTGGTAAAAGAATTCTTACCGAATGTTTCATTTCATATTTAAATACCTTTGCAATTTTTGGGAAAGGATTTCTAATTGATTTCTTATTTTCCATTTTCATCTCCTGTATAAGCAAACTCGATTAAATCTAACATCTGAATTCTTCGCGGAAAAGTGAATCAATAGACATTCCGCATTCTTCACGAATTTCATCTGCATCACCCTGGCGGATTATATGCCCTTCTTTTAGAAAAAGAACATAATTCAATACAGATTCAATATCACTGATTAAATGTGTTGAAAGAATTACCGTTGCATTTTCACTGTAATTAGCGATTATTGTATTAAGGATGTAATCACGTGCGGCAGGGTCTACACCACCAATCGGTTCATCCAGCATATAAAAAGGAACTTCTCGGCTCATGGTAAGAATAAGCTGAACCTTTTCTTTTGTTCCTTTTGAAAGTGATTTTAATTTATCCCGGGCTTCAATTTTCAGTGCCTTAAGCATTTCGTCTGCTTTTTCCCGACGGAAATTCGGATAAAAATCGGCCATCATCTGAACAAGGTCACTAACCGTCATCCAGTCATTCAGATAAACACGATCTGGCTGATATGCAGAAATCTCTTTTGATTCTGCACCAGGCTTTAATCCGCATACTTTTATTTCTCCACCAGTCGGCTTTAATAAACCTGCCGCAAGTTTAAGCAGGGTTGTTTTTCCGCTGCCATTTGGACCAAGAAGCCCTACAATTGCCCCTTTTGGAACTTCCAGATTTATTCCATCCAGCGCAGTTTTTGTAAGATATTTTTTTGTGAGATTATTACATTCAAGAACTGTTTCCATCTGATTTTCACTCCTGTTTTTCTGATTAACTGATTTTGTCATCAGTTCCTAATCCTGCCTTTAGATTACAAAAACCTGTAATCAAATCCGGCAACTCATTCTTTCCAAAACCTAAGGCCAGCATTTTTTCTACAAATACTTTCATGTAGGAATTGGCAACTTCACGCCTCATTTGGTCGATTAAATCCAGATTATCCGTAACAAAGCGTCCGCTTGTTCTTTCTGTCTTTACAAGCCCGATTCTTTCCATTTCTGCAAGTGCCTTTTGCATTGTGTTAGGATTCACTTTTGCTTTTAATGCCAAATCCCGCACTGATTCAAGACGACTTCCCGGTTGTCTTTCTCCAGAAATTATTTCTGTTTTAAAATATTCCACAAGTTGAGCATAAATTGGTTTTTCATCCGTAAAACGGTAGTCCAATTGGGGCCTCCTTTTTATGGCTACTGTATTAATACAGTTATATACTAATACAATAATGTACTGGCACACTGCTGTAGTACTGTCTTAATACAATATTGTATTATCTCAATAATACAATAATACATTGCATAAATCAAGCTTTATTTTTCATAGCTGTTTCCATGTGCTCAACAAAAGACTCGCCCCAGTATTCGCAGAGCATTTCGCGGGCGGCAGGCTGAAGCTCTGGGATTACCGTTTCGTGCATCTGGTTTATGTTATTTCCAAGATAGTAGCTTGTCATTTTACGCAAATAATTCAATTCATCTGGCTGAATTTCAGTTTTATGAGCTTCGCACCATTGCGAAATAACGGTAAACACACTTGCCGCAGTACAAATCATTTTCCATTTGTGCAGGCTGTCAATCTTGCGGCCGCTAGACATTCCGCTGTTTACACGGTAGCGGTAAACTCTGGCTTCTATTCCCCTGTAAGATTTTGCATATTGGGAAAGAAAAAAGAAGAGTAAGACATCATCGGCCATGTTACATTCTGTATAAGGAATATTTTCAAAAGCCTGTAGCCAGAGTTCGCGCTTTATCAGTTTGCCCCAGGTATTTGCAGTAAAAGCTCCGTCAATAAGCCAGCGCCTAAAGACTTCCCTGCCATATATTTCTCCATAAAAGATTTTACCATAGCGGTTTTCTTTTGCAGGAACAAATGAATTATCAGACAGGAAAGTTCCTGCCCTACTCGTTCCGTGCACAATATCATAATCACCCAAAAGAGCAGTATTGTACAAGGCCGACAAAGCCCCTTCTTCCATCTGGTCATCACTATCCAATTGAGTCATATAGGCAGCCCGGGCCTGAAAACAAAGTGTACGTCTAACCTCTATCAGTCCTCGGTTTTCACTATGCTCAATAAAGCGAAAATCAACAGGCGAAAGGCCTTGTTTCTTACGAAGCCTGTTACCTTCTTTTTGGACAAGCCTCACAATCTTTTTTGCAGACCGCCCTTTTTCATCCCGCCCGCGGCTTGCATCACTCACAATCACAACCTCAAAATCATCAAAATCCTGCACTGCCACAGAATAAAGGCACTGAGCCAGAAAGTGCTCCGTTTCATAAAGAGGAATACATACAGAGATAAGAGGTTTCTTTTTTTTCATATACAAGCCTAATGTTAGTTATAATGTTAATTATACCCTTATCACCGAAAATTTAAAATATTTTTGATTATTTTTCGATTTTTTCCAGAATCTTTTCCTAAACAGGAAAATGCCGTGAGCGGGGGAAAGCGAAACGATTCTTCCCCCCTGGGCTCAGCCCAAAGTCTTCGCTACACCCCCTTAAAAAACTGCGGGAGTGGCGAATGCAGAGAGATTATTCGCCGTCATCAATAACTTCTTCGCCGTCACCGCAAGGGAAAGCGTAGGTCGCAGCGCCAGAGTTAAAGAAAGAACTCTTAACTGTAAAACTAGAACCATGGTAATAAAATTGAGTTATATCATCGCCACAGGCTTCGTGCGAACCATCCTTATAGATGTATATAGGAGTATCTGTAGACAGGCTGCTGAGATTAGGATAGATGCAGGCATTGCTTGGAACTGCGTCTGCATCAGTGCCAAAAGAAACCGATGCTTCTGCTACATTTTCAATGGCAAAACTCTCCAAATCAACGGTAACGACACGGTTTTTATTGCGGAATTTATATGCGCCAATGGAATCCGTGTAGAAGGCAACACCATCGTCCGCAATAAGCAGTTTCTTAGGCTTGAGTGCGACAAATTTCTGAGGACCACAGAAAGCCGACTCTTCATTTTCGGCACTTACCGTATACAGTTGAGGCGTATTTTCGCCAAGGTCACTGCACTTCAAGAGGACATCATATTCCCCTTTAACCCCACCATTTCCAATTCTGTCATATCGATAATTGATATTGTATCCATTACCACTAACATAAAAGGTATATACATACTTATCACCTGACAAAGCAGAAGCTGTGTCTGTCCAGCCTAAAGTTTTTACTGTACCAAGAAGGCAATCGTATTTTATAAGCGCACCGCGGCTGTAAATTGTACTCCAAGTATCAGCAGTTGCCACGTCTCGCAACAGCATATACACCGCGCCGTCCTGGTAGAGCATATCAGTGATTGTGGCAGAGGAAGACAAGTTCATACCTGCACAAAGTTCTGCAACTTTTGCTACATTCGGAATACTAAAGGCAGTTTCATCTTCATCATCTACTTCTGCGGAGGAAATATCACATTTTATCAGGCTAAAAGAAACTGGAGTCGTAGTATCTGTGCCAGCTGTATTATTTTTATAAACTAAATATGCAATATCATTATAAACACAGGCAGCAAGAGGAGTATCTTCTATACCTAAATCAGTTGTGCGGTAATTGTATGTAGTAACAGTTGCTGTATAATCTGCCTCATCAACTGTAGCTGCCAGATTTTCGTCTACAGGTGACAGTTCAGAAAACTTTTCCAATGCCCCATTAGAAGCCACCCACAGTTGTTTTTTTGCAAAGTCATATGAAAGGTAACCAGTTGTAATTTGTGGAGAGTTAAAATCATCTGAACCAGCGGCAACAAGGGCAATCTTTCCGTTATTACTTTTTTCTGTGCCATCATAGTAATAAAACTGCATCATATCAATGCAAGTTCCCAGATATACATTGCCATTAGAATCAAAGCAGAAATCAGCCTGATTATACTGATTACCAAGTATTGACTCGGCCTGTTCCGAACTTTCCGTGGCAGAATTTGCTAAATAATAAGAATATTGAGAATCACTGTCATAACTATACAACACCATCTGCGTACTCGGTACAATTTCTGCACCGTATTTTGTAATCAGGTCAGAAGTAATAATGAATTGGTAGCTGCCGGAATCATCTTTAGTTAAATAAGGGGCGTTACCATACCAGATGTCTGTTGTAAGGCCGCCAAAAACATTAAAGGCTTCGTGGCAGGAATAAAGCACGTTGCCTATTTCATCTTCAAAAGAAAGTATAAGTCTATGCACACCGCAAGAAAGGTTTGCAATGTTTAGTTCCACAAGCCCTGTTTCATTAAAATCTGCAGTAGAAATTTCAGAGCCGTCTTCTTTTACAACAAGTTTTTTCAAACTGGACGAAGACTGGTCCTTAATGGAAAGCCTGATTTTTCCATCGTCTTCAGAACAAGGACTTACAGGAATCAAAAGCGCATTATTTCCACTTTCGGCAATGTTTTCATCAACTAAACCTAAGAAAACCTGCTGACTTTCAGCTTTTCCAATCGCCCTAAACTGATACTTTCCTACCGCCGGCAATTCAACTGTAAATGACAGGTCGCTTTTTACACTTCCTTCAACCTTGCTTGCAGAATCCACTTCACCGTCTGCTCCAATTGAATATGCTTCTAGAGACCATGTAAGCGAATCACTAAAAGAACTAGTTGCAGTACGTGCCGTATTTTCATTTGAATTTCCAGAAAAACTTCCGCTTACAATAATTTTAGTATCTTTTGTTTCTCCAAGCCCTGCACATGACGCAAATAAAGATACAATCCACAAAATTAACAGTGATTTACATAATTTTGTATTTTTCATAGAGATTCCTCCTCTCCTTAATTTCCTTAATTTCCATAAGATAAAGTTCCATTTTTCCAAGAAAGTGCTTCATCCAGACCATCCAGACCTAAAAGGTATTTTACATTTAATTCTGAATCTGAAACATCAATTTCTCTTGTTTCACCACCATCAGAAGGAGTAAATATCCAGCCAGCAGTATCTTCATTTGTAAATTTAAGAGTTTTTAGATTTGTACATCCATTTTCTGATGCAAATGTAATTTTTGTTAAATCTGCCGGCAAAATAATATCTGTAAGGAATTCAGCATTGATAAAGGTTGATTCCCAAGACAAGGATTTTTCCGAAACAGAAGTTGTCAGTTCTGAACAATCAAGTTTTATATTGTATGATTTTGTGTAATTATTACAGAGGGCAGAAAAAACTCTATCATAATTTTCACTGGTTGTACCAACAATTTTAAGAGTAATATCTGTTGTTACATCATTGCTGAATTCCAGCATTTTTTGGTCAAGCGAATCCCCAGCATCTGTTAAATCCATTTCATAATAATTTTCTACACTCACATTTTCAATCATTTTGTTAAGTATAGATTTTTTATAAGAAGCATCTACATAAATTGTATAAGCAAATTCATAAGATGGCAGAGAAGAAATTGTAAGCTGATTTTGATTTACGGTGTAATAAACTGCATCAGTTAAAGAATTAATATCTTTTTCTTTATACAGAACCTTAATTGTCCATTTAACCTCGTCTGCAGGAATTTCATTTCCATCTTTGTTTTTAGCCGTAAACGTAACAGGTGTATTCACCGTAAGGCTTTCACCAGCAGAAATATCAATATCTGATTCAATATACTGAATAAGAGTTGCGTCTTCAAAAGAAATTATTCCACTCACATCAACTGCTTTTTCATCTTCTTCCTTTTCTTCTACAGGAGAAGGATCTACAGGCTCAATTTCTTCATCATTAACCTTAACCGCAGTCAGTTTGAGCGAAATCACAACATCTTCTTCAACCTTTTTAGTTTCTGAACTTCCGTTGTATAAGACTTTATTATTGAAATCAGTAATTTCACCATAAATATAAATTAAAGTTCCTAAAGAGATACCTTCAAAAACAACAGTTTCATTTTTACCCTTCCATTCTACAGTCTTATCATCGATTTTTTCTTCACGGTCTGCATTGTAAAGCGAAAGCGTTAAAGTCAGCGAATCTGAATCTGCAAGTCTTGGAACGCCAGCAAACAAGTTTTCTGAAATGGTTAATCTGATATCTCTTTTTTCTTCCAGATTGCCAGCACAAGAAGTAAAACATAAGATTCCCAGAACAAAAATGATTTTAAAAAACATTCGTTTCATATTGCTGTACCCCTATTATAAAATAGATTACATAACAATTTATTATAACCATATCTCTGTGTTTTTCATAGCCGTTTCCTCATGCTTGCTTCCACACGCTCAACAAAATCCTGCAGGAATACAGAACGCAGGCACTGCGCAAGCAAAGGCTCAGTGCCGTAAACGGGAAGGCAAACAGAAATTTTTGGTATAACTTGCTTGTTCATAAATAATATCTATTTTTTTAGTATAGCAAGCCTTCTGTTAATGTCTACTGCTGCCACAAAGTTTGCTTTAAGAATTTTAGGAATAAATAAAATTTTTTTTAAGAAAATTGTAGAAAATGACAGATTGCAGACTATTTATATAGTAGGAGGCTATTATGCTAAAACCAGTTGATGAATTAACATTTACCGACGACGGTATGTTTCAGGCCGTCATGCACAATCCCGAAATCTGCGGGGAAATTATTGAGCGCCTGCTTCATGTAAGGGTAAAGAAAGTTGAATACCCGGAGCTTGAAAAAACAATTGCGCCTTATTACTCCTCAAAAAGCATAAGGCTGGATGTTTATTTAAAAGACGAAGATAAAGTTATTGATGTGGAATGCCAGTCATACCCGCAAGATTATCTGGGTAAACGAACCCGTTATTACCAGAGCATGATTGACATAGACAGTCTTATGAAAGGCCAGGATTATTCTGAACTGAAGGACAGTTATATTTTGTTCATCTGCACCTATGACCCATTTAAGAATTCAGAAAATAAACCTTATGGCCTTCCCTGTTATACATTTAAAAACACCTGCTCAGAAAACCATGAAGTAGATTTAAATGACAATTGTCTCAAAGTACTTTATAATTCAAGTGCTTATGAAAAGGCAGATGACGAAAAAATCCGAGGATTTCTGCACTACATCAGCACGAACGAGCCGGGCGAAGATGATTTTTCAAGACGCCTTTGTGCACTGGTAGAACAGATTAAACAGAATGAAAAATTCAGGAGTGATTACGCCGCTATGAATTTACATGACAGAGACATAACCCGCAGGGCAAAAAACGAAGGCCGTCAGGAAAAGGCGGTGGAAGATGCTGTAATGCTTATCAAAAAATACAATGCAAAACCAGAAGTTGCAGCTAAAGATATGAATGCACCTCTTGAACTTGTTCTTGAAAAAATAAAAGTGTAGAAAACTAAAAAGTGATTTATAATTCAAGTGCTTATGAAAAGGCAGATGACGAAAAAATCCGAGGATTTCTGCACTACATCAGCACGAACGAGCCGGGCGAGGATGATTTTTCAAGACGCCTTTGTGCACTGGTAGAACAGATTAAACAGAACGAAAAATTCAGGAGTGATTACGCCGCTATGAATTTACATGACAGAGATATTACACGTAGAGCAAAGTCGGAAGGTATTAACGAAGGCCGCCAGGAAAAGGCGGTGGAAGATGCTGTAATGCTTATCAAAAAATACAATGCAAAACCAGAAGTTGCAGCTAAAGATATGAATGCACCTCTTGAACTTGTACTTGAAAAAATAAAAGTGTAGAAAACTAAAAAGTACTTTATAATTCAAGTGCTTATGAAAAGGCAGAAGATGAACGAATAAAAAGTTTTCTTCATTTCATAAACACAAACGAGCCGGGAGAAGATGATTTTTCAAACCGTCTTTCACAAATGGTGAATAAGATTAAACAGAACGAAAAATTCAGGAGTGATTACGCCGCTATGAATTTACATGACAGAGACATAACCCGCAGGGCAAAAAACGAAGGCCGTCAGGAAAAGGCGGTGGAAGCTGCTGTAAACTTTCTGAAGAAAAATATTCCAGCGGAAACTATTGCGGAATGTGTTGGGCTTACTCTAGAGCAGGTTAAAGAACTTGCAGAAAAAATTACTGTTCAAGCATAAGCCCACTATAAAGCAAAAAAACTGTGCACAAGTCCATGGAAATGTGACAGTTGAAAATCATTTCTTTATTTACATCCTATTATTTATTTTTGCTTCCATGCGCTCAACAAAATCTTTACCCCAGTATTCACAGAGCATTTCATGGGCGGTAGTTTTAAGTTCTGGTACAACACACTCGCGCACCTGAAGTAAATTATTTTTTAGATAATTGTGAGACAGTCTGCGAATTGCTACCCACTCAGCCTCACTAATAGCAAGTTTTCCAGTACGGTCAGCCTCAGCCTGTAACCACTGATGAATAGCAGTAAAAGCAGAAGTTGCAGAAACTATTCCCTTCAATTGACTTTTGTCAGAAATAAGATGACGGGTAGTCATACCAGTTTCAGCATTGTAAAAATATACAAGGTCTTCAATTCCTACATATTTTTTAGCATTTTTAGCAATAAAAAACCACTGAACAATATCTGCACATATTGATTCAGCAGAATCATAAAGAGCCTTCAATGCGCCCGGCAAAAACTTATCATCACTATCAAGGCATGCTATATATTTTCCTTTTGCAGTATAAACAGCTGAACGGCGTGCCTCCAAAAGTCCAAGATTCTCAGAATGTTCAATGTAAGTTACCTTAAAAGGACTATGTTTCTTAAAAGCTTTCACAATCTTATTGCAAGTTTTATCTTCTGAATCCATTCCGCGACTTGCATCATTTACAACAATAATTTCTACAGAATTAAAATCTTGTTCCGCAACACTTTGCAAACATTCTGAAAGTAAATGTTCCGTTCCAAATACAGGAATGCAAACAGAGATTTTTATCTTAGTAAATTCACCCATACTTAAATAACTTTATCATATATCAAACTTTTTTTCTCAAAAAGTGGTAAAAATGAAATCTGGCGGCAATTATATATATAGGGAATAATTTCACTAATTCCATTTTATTTATGTTTCCAGGAGAAATAAAAATGACAGAAAAAAATCATATCAAAACAGTGGATGAATTAACATTCACAGATGACGGAATGTTTCAGGCAGTGATGCACGATCCGGAAATATGCGCGGAACTTATTGAACGGCTGCTGCATATACGGGTAAAGAAAATTGAGTACCCGGAGCTGGAAAAGGTGATTGCCCCGTATTATTCCAGCAAAGGTGTTCGTTTAGATGTTTACATAAAGGATTCCGATAGAATTATCGACATTGAATGTCAGGCTAATCTAAAACCATCACTGGGGAAAAGAACCAGATATTACCAGTCTATGATTGATATTGACTGCCTAATGAAGGGTGAGTCGTATCACAAATTAAAAGAAAGTTTCATTCTTTTCTTATGCAAAGAAGATCCATTTTATGATGAAAATAATAAAAGATATGGACTCCCTTGTTATACATTTAAAAACATCTGTGCAGAAAACTCACATATAAATTTGAATGACAAAACAATGAAGGTAATTTATAATGCAAGTGCGTATGAGAAAGAGAACGATAAACTTATAAAAGCTTTTCTTCGATTTATTCATACAAATGAACCAGGTGAAGATGATTTTTCTAATCGTCTTTCTAGAATTGTGACTAAACTTAAAGAAAACGAGAAATTCAGGAGTGATTATTTAGCCATGAATTTACACGATTTTGATATCAGGTATGAAGCTCTTAACGAAGGCCGCCAGGAAAAGGCGGTGGAAGCTGCCATCAATGCCATCGCACTCGGGCTTTCGCCTGAACAGATTTCTAAAATAACTTCTCTCACTGTTGAACAAATTCTCGAATTACAAAAAGAAGTAATGGTAAAGACTTAAGGTAAATTTAAAGATTCAAGAGTGATTACGCCGCTAGCATAAGCCCACTATAAAGCAAAAACCCCTGCGCACAAGTCCATGGAAATGTGGCAGGGGGAATTACAATTAGCAAAACTTTGCGGAATGATTAGTATTCGCTTACTGTATTTTTAATACTATACTTTCTATTCTTCAAGTGGAATACCACCATAAATTGAATAATTGACCTCACTTAAGTTATACACATTACTATTACCATCCCAAGTTGCTACATAAATATTATCCTTTTGACCAACATATTGATTTGATACAAATTTATAACTTTCTTCAGAATCAAAAGATGTATTAACTGTAACTGCTGGATTAGTTTCTGAAATTGCAAAGCTTTCCAAATCAATAGTAACAACGCGGTTTAAGTTTTTATAACAATAGGCACCATTTGAATCTGTATAGAAAGCAATACCATCATCTGAAATTACCAGTTTTTTAGGTTTAACAGCAATGAATTTTTGTGGACCATACAATTCTGTTGATTCCGAAGAAGGAACATAAAGTTCTGGAATTTGTGAAGTAGAAAAAAATTCTGAAGCAGAAAGAGTTAAATAATTATTTTTGGTATAGGAAGTATTTTCTTTACATAAATGTGGTTCATAATAACTTTGAGAACCATAACCGTAAATCTTTCCTTCCGAAGTATCTAATGGAGAATCTGTCCACCCAAGTGTTTGTACACTATTATTATCAAGAAGATTTACTTTTATAACTGCTCCACGAGAATAGATTTGTCCTAACATCGTATCATTTTCTTCATCCTGTTTAAACGAAATTGAAATATATCCTGGAGCATTTTCAGAATCAGTGTAATAATCTCGTAAAAGCATATACACAGCACCATCCTGGTATATAATATCAGTAATTTCAGCATTTCCAGAGCTATTCAAGCTATTCAAACTATTCAAGCCTAAAGAAACTGATTCAGAACCTGATACCTCATAAGAACCTTCAGAAGTTCCAGCAGTTGCATTTTTTAAGTCTGCTATAATAAGTGCATCTTCAGAAGTATTAGCAATGTAAGCAATTCCATTGTATACAGTAAATGCATCTACCACCCCATGAATAGTGCTATAGTTCGTATCTTCTTGAGAGAAAGAATAACTTTTTGCAGTATCATAAGCTGTTAACGTATCATTATATGTATATTCGCCATCATCACCTGTAAGCTGAGTAATTACAGCATAAGCAGAGTCAAAGAAATAGATAAAATCATTTATCCTGTCGATAGCCATATGATTACCGAAGTTTCCATACACATACATTGCACCAGAATAATCACCGTTATTGAGTGTTTTTTCACCAAAACCAGGCTTATTTGATTTTATATAAATGGCAGACTCGTCTTCTTTTGCGATAGTGTAGAAATAGCCCTGGCTGTCAAAACAGAAAGAACTTGCAGAAAAATCTGTTTCCACTTTTGCAGTATTATTGGTAATCACTTCACTTGCAGAATCTACTAAATAATAGGTAGTTTCATCATCACCAGAATACAAGGCCATCTGTGTATCTGGGATAAGTCCAACGGCATGAGTTTTCATAAAGGTGTCTCCAAGTGTAAAGGTACCATTACTTAAATACGGCGAAGTGCCGTACCAGGTGTCGGTGGTGAAGCCGGAATAGACGTTTATGATTTCTGGGCAGGAATATAGGGTGTTGCCAATGGAGTCGTTAAAACTCAGATTTACATTGTTGGCGCCACAGAAAATGTCGTCAAAGGAAATTGTGACTTTGCCGTTCTCAGCGCCAAATGATTTGTTGAATTCGCCTTCGCCGCAGCGTGCTGCCCAGGCATTAAAAGCATCCATAGCGGCCTGCACTTCTTCACTAATTTCAGGAGTCTTTCCGTCTGCAGAGGATACAGCGTCAATGGGGAATCCAAGGAGCTTAGCAGTTCTATCAAAATTTGGTTCTTGCCATTCAACATAAACCGAAGCAACGTTATCTGCAGCTACGGTGTCTAAATTGATTACAAGGTTTACGCTGCCTGGGGTGGTGCTGGCAAGAGGTGCTGCGATAATTTGAGCAAAGTTTTCGCCGCCTTTGGAAACTGTGCAGCTTGTTGAGCCCTGGGCAATGGCCTGGTCGTCTTTTAGGGCTTTGGCTTCTATTGTGTATTCGCCGGTTTCTTCAAAAACAAAAGAAAATGATGTACCAGATATTTCTTTTGGCAGATAAGATTTTTCTCCTTTTTTTGCAGTGATTGTCCAGTTCAACTCATCTGATAAGGAGCTTGTTGCGGTACGGCCATAGGCTGCCTTGCTAACTCCGGCAAAAGAAAGGCTTCCAACTAATGTATATTCTGTTTTTTCCTGACTGCCGCTTGAGTCCTTGCTAAGGTCTGTACAGGCAGCAAAGAGAAGTGTTACGGTTATTAATGATAGTAAAATGTATTTTAGATTTTTCATGTTTGATTCTCCTACTTTACACAATAGAAATAATAATCTGTATGTTGAGCTGCATACAGCAATTTTTGAGAAACTGTTGTTACATCCGCTGGATATGATATCTCAGCATTAGAATTACTAAAATCCTTTAAAGAAGTTAATTCGCCAACCGAACCTTCTGTAATCTCAGGAGTTTGTGGTTGAGTTTCTGAATGCCAGCCAAACCATACATTCTGCTCCTTTGTGTAATACCAAGTTCCACTTTCATCTGCCAGGTTAAGTGTTTCAATTGAACCCAAAGCAGCACTTCCTAGTGTTTTAAACGACGCAGGTAGTGAAAGAGTTTTTAATAATGTATCACTCTTAAATGTATAAGACCCAACTTTTTCAAATGGTGCATCTTCTGGGATAACAACAGAAGAAAGCTTAGAGCATTCTGACAATGCTGTATCATCTTCAATACTCTCAATAGCTGAACCAAAAACAATTTTTTCAAGATTTGAACATCCCGAGAAGGTACAATAACCTATTTTTGTCAAATCTACAGGCAAAATTATAGAACGAAGAGCTTTACAGTTTTGGAATTCACAACTACATGCCGTTTTGTCAGTACTTTCCGTTGTCATTTCTGAAAAATCAAAATCAAGTAAATATTTGCATATCTTATCTTCGTTCGACTGACCATCTATAAAACCATTTAAACGATTTTTGATTGGTTGGAAAGCACTTCCATACGGTGTAGGAATTGTTCCAGAAATTTTGATTAAAGAATCGCTAGTTAGCGAATCTATAAAATCCAAAAAATCATCGGATAATCCATAAGTTTGATATTCAGGATCTACTATTGTCATCAAGTTTGAAGCATCAAACTCATAATTGGCCACATCCTCCACCTCAACTTCAAAGATGCCGCTAACTGGTTCAAAGTCTGGGAAATCTACGGTTTGGCCAGATTTATTTACATAAGTTGTTTTGCTTACACTTGGACTTACAGTCAAAGTAAGCAGGTAGCTGCCGCCCTTTGTAAGCGGATTATAACTACTAATCTGAACATAATTGAATCCATCGTATGAAAGGCTATTAACAGAATGACCTTTATACGTAATTTCATAACTTATATTCAAAAGATTTTGGTTTAAGAATCCATCGGTTTCAGAATATGCATCCCACTTCACATCCGCCAGCACGTCGTTGTCATTTTCATCAAGCAGGCTGAAGGTAAATTTTCCATTGTTCAGGTAGAACTTTGCGCTGGATTCATCACTATTTTTTGCAAGGATGTATTTTGCCGCTGTATTATCAATAACAATCGAGCCGTTGCCATTATAAGCAGGGTCTTCAGAAACTGCACTTTCTTTTTTCATATAATAGCGGTAAATAATCTTTCCATCCTGTAAAAACAGACTTGTGCCATCCTTTTCTGCAAGTGCATTTTTTTCTTCATCTGAAACATAACCAAGATCAAACAGATTCAAAACTCTCTTCATAAGTTCAGCATTCAAAAGTGCGTCAGCATCAGATGTTTCATCAAGATTTATGCTTCCTGTACAATCATAAAGGCTTTGATGACTGTAATCAGAATCTGCAGTGCCTGTAGCTCCATCATTTTTTATCCAGAACTGAATTTCATAAGGATATGTGCTTGCAGGAAGTTCAGAAATGTCTGGAAGATCTGGTTCCTCGGGATTCTCAGAAATACCGCCAAAAGAAACTTCCAGTCCGCTTGCGCTGGTAAAAGAAAATTTTCCATCTGTAACAGAAATGCTTTTTGCTTCCGGCTTTTGAACAATCACATAGTCATTTGACTCAGCTGGCTGATAAACTGTTTCTGTAAGCTGGAATTCTGTTGGCAAACCAGTTTTTTCATCATAGCTTTTGGCCTGGTAATCTCCAAATGATGGGACAGCAGAACAACCAATTTCTGAAAGAATATATGTACCACTTTCACCACTTTTGAAGACAAGAAACATAAATTCCCGCTTTCCATCACTTGTGACACCAGAAGCTTCCCATTCATAATCTGCATTATTACTTACTAAGCTTGTAAGCGTTAAGGGAAGAGGATTTGAATCGGCGTTTACTGTTATTTCATCACTAGTTCCATAAAAGACTGGATATATAAATGTAGAATTATTTTCTTTAATGCTTGCATAAATAATTCCGCGGGCATAAACCGAAGAGCCTGTTGGAATATCAGCAAATTCTGCGGTCTTTTTTAATGCATCGGAGCTTAACTCTGATTCTGTAAAACTAATAGACTGAGGCTCACTTGTAGAATCCCCCAGTAGGGCAATCTGTATTTTTAATTCCTGCAGACCTTCTAAAGACAATTCACTTTTTTCAAGTGAAGAAAGAATGCTTCTTGCATCAAAAGAAAATGCAAGAGAACCAGAAGTCTTTACACTGTTAAAGCCTGTACATGAAGAAAGAATAAGTAAAAAGAAAAGACTTGTGAAAAAAGAACACGATAAAAGGAACTGAAATTTATGACTTTTCATAACTCCCCCTTTTTAAAAATTATCACAGATATTTTAGCATATATTCAATATTTTTCAAGAAAACAAGACAAAAATATGCATATTCGCTATACTTTTTAATTATGAGTACAAATAATGATTTATGTCCTTGCGGTTCAGGAAAAAAATACGGCGAATGCTGCGAACCGATTATCCGTGGAACTATTAAAGCTCCTTCTGCAGAAGCATGTATGCGTGCCCGCTACACTTCTTATGTAAAACACGAAATTGACTACATCATCAATTCTTGCGAAGAAGGTGATGGTATTGCAGAAATTGACAGAAAGGCTACAGAAGACTGGAGCCGCGAATCTCAGTGGAATGGTCTTAAAATCCTGCGCACAGAAAAAGGCGAAAAAGAAGACGAACAGATTGTTGAATTTGAAGCTGACTACACTCTTCACCAGATGCATGACATTCACCACGAAATTTCTTTGTTCAAGAATATTGACGGCGACTGGAAATACGTTGCAGGAAACGTTATTCCTACAACTGTAAAGCGTGTTGGTGCAAAAGTTGGCCGCAACGACCCTTGCCCATGCGGAAGCGGTAAAAAATACAAGCAATGCTGCGGAAGATAAGCCTCCGGCTTATCTTCCGCAACGAGTTTGCTTCGCAAACTCGTGTGGCGTGCCCCGTGTGTGGCGGGCGGTAGCAAAGTGAGGTTGCTTTGATTATAACAGGTTTTCATTCAATAGAAGAAAAGATTCGCGCAGTTTCCTCTTTGGGGGGCGCCGGGGTTTTTAAACTTTATTACAGCAAGGCTGGCCCGCGCGTTAAGAAAATTCTTGCTGCCGCCAGTCAGGCTGGAATAAAGGCAGAACAGGTTGCAGACTCAAAACTGGACGAAATGGTTTCTTCTTTGGAAGAAGCCCTGCGCAACCACCGCGGCATTGTAATGTCTGCAGAAGGCGGAAAAAAGAGCACAGAAAATATCCTTGATTTTGACACCTGGCTCAAACTTGCCCGGAACAAAGACAGTGAAGAAAAACAGACTGTTGTAATTCTGGACTGCGTAACTGACCCTCATAATGTGGGCGCAATCCTTAGAAGCTGCGACCAGTTTGGCATTGATTTGGTTATTATCCCGGAAAATAAAAGCGTAAGCGACATCAGCGGAAACGAAGTTGTTGCACGTTCCAGTGCAGGGGCAAATGCCTGGGTAAAATGCTGCATTGTAAACAACCTTGTACGAGCCGCAGAAAAACTTAAAGATGCAGGATTCTGGATTTACGGTGCAGATGCCGGCGGAAAATCCTGCCGTCAGATTGAATTCCCTGCAAAAACAGCCCTTATAATGGGCAGCGAAGGAACAGGAATTGCAGAACTTCTGGAAAAAAAATGCGACCAGATAGTTTCCATTCCCACCTGCGGAAAAATAGACAGCCTGAACGTTTCTGTTGCGGCAGGCATCCTTCTTTACGAAATCAGCTCTCGACATAAATGACAAAAAATGTCATTATGTAAAGTATAAATATCTGAAAGTAAAAGAGAGGTTTTTCATGTCACGACAAGATGATATTGCCCAGAAAGCAGTCAGAAAATCCACATTAAAATCATTAAAAGCAAAAAAACACAGACGACTTGTGCAGCTTAAGGCTGATTATGAAAAGGCCGTACAGGATATTAACATTCAGTATGCTGAAGACCCGGAACGCCTTAAAGCTAAATATGCCGCTGCCGACTACGCAAAGTCTGAAAAGGCAAAACGCAAGGCAGAAAAGAAAATTGAAAATGAAAAGAAAATCATAGCTGCCTCAAAAAAACTGCGTCCTCTTACCCTGCCGGAAGAAATTGCAAGTTCCATTGTTCAGGGAATTGGAGCAACCCTTTTTATTGCCGCCACAGCCGTTCTTGATACAGTTGCAGTACGCCAGTTGGACGACTATGTAAACACAACCACAGTTTTCTATACGCTCTTTGGTGCTTCAATGATTCTGATGTACCTCTTTTCTCTTTTGCAGCACGCCCTTACAAACTTTAACGCAAAAACAGTCTTTAACCGTCTTGCCCATGTCTGGACCTTCCTTATCATTGGTTTTGGCTACAGCGTTTATACAATTACAAAGATTCAGGGAATAAAAGGCTGGATTCTCTTCGGCTTTGTATGGGCTATGGTTATTGTGGGAGCCTTGTTCTATGCAATTGCAGGCCGCAAATATGAAAAGCTGAATATAATACTCTGTGCCGTAGCTGGTTTTTCCGGCACTATTTTTGCAAGCCGCCTTTACACTACACTGCCAACACAAAGTTTTACAATGCTGATTCTGGGCGGTGCCTTCTATCTGATTGGTCTTGTTTTCTACAGTCTTAGAAAAGTTGCCTACATGCATCTGATTGGAAACATTCTTATGCTTTTTGGCAGCGTTTACATCTTCTTCTCCCTCTTCTTCCTGGGAGCATAAATGTTGACAATGCGGTTATTTAAACTGAAAATATAAAATATGAAAAAGATAATCGCATTTCAAATTTTCATCATGCTTGCTGTTTCTGCATTTGCCGCAGAATTCAAATCAGATTTTAAGCCATTCGGATTTTATGCCCGCCCTAAAAGCGGTTCTGAAATGGATGCCTCCTACCTTAACACGCCCATTACAGAAAAAGAAAGGATTTCTGTTGGCAAAGACGGCCACCTTTATGCCGCCGGCAAAAGAATCAGAATTTTTGGAACAAATCTTTCGTCTTTTCCGCCTGTAGAAGATGCCGCTTACTGGGCAGAAACACTGGCGGCTCAGGGAATTAACTGCATACGCTTTCATCATACAGATTCAGACTGGGCTGACTGCTTTTTTAAGCATGATTATACAAACCACACCGTTACTTTTAATGAAAAGGCTTTTGAACGTTTTGATAAATTCTTTTATGAACTTAAGAAAAACGGAATTTACAGTAACATCAATCTTTTAACAGGACGTTCAATCAGACCTGATTCTGAAAACAACTTTCCTCAGGAAATCCGTCAGGTTTCAGACTGGAAAGACCTTCACTGCTATGGTTTTTGGAATGAACTTGCCAGAGAAGACCAGAAAAGATATGCAGAAAAAATTCTGAATCACAAAAATCCTTATACAGGACTCACTTATGCCCAGGATCCGGCAGTTGCCTTTGTAGAAATTAACAATGAAAACAGTATGTTCAAAGGTTATTTTGACGGCGTGCTGGACAGAATGCCTTCCATTATGACTTATGATTTGGAAGACAAATGGAATGAATTTCTTTTAAAAAAGGGCCTGAACTATTCAAATCTGAATGAAAAATACAATATTTCTGAAGCAGAAAGTGCCAGTCTGCTTTCTGGAAAGGGAAATCTGGAACAGCATCAGGGTGCTAAGGCAGATTTAACGGAAGAAAAAGGCAATGCCAGAATTAAGGTAAGGGCAAACGGTTCTGAAGGCTGGCACATTCAGTATGATTTATATGGTTTTAAGATTGAAGCAAATCAGCTCTATACCGTAACTTTTAAGGCAAAAGCGTCTGAGCAATGCAAGGCAAGTATTTCTGTAATGATGAATCATGAACCCTGGTCAAATCTGGGATTTTCCAAAAGGTTTGAGCTTGATAAAAAATGGCAGGATTTTACATTTGCCTTTATTCCTTTGCAGGCAGATGAAAAGCCAAGACTCACTTTTGGAGATATGGGAAAAAGTGCCGGGATTACATTTGAATTTTCAGACGTGAAGCTGGTAAAGGGCGGCAGCATTGAATATGTAAAGAAACTGGAAGGAGTTGCTGAGGGGCTGGGGGCTGAGGGGCGAGGGGCCCCTGCGGTGCGGGGGGCAGCCGGAGCAGCCGAGGTGTCTGGCAATCAGGCGGCTGCTTACGTGAAATTTCCTTCATCAGATGATTACAGGATTCTTCCTATGGAATACAGGATGCTGGTAACACAATTTCTTTACGAAATTGAATCAGATTACTGGAAAAGCATGAATGACTATCTTAAAAAGACTCTGGGCGTAAAGGCTCTTACTTTTGGAACGGCTCTTCCTTGCGCCCCGGTTTCTGTAATGGCCGAATTTGACGTGGTAGATTCACATGCCTACTGGAATCATCCTATTTTCCCCGTAGACAGCTGGAACGCAAAAGATTTTTATGTTCAGAACAGAAGCCTTACACAGGCTCAGGACGGCGGAACTCTGGCAAGTCTGGCAACTACAAGGGTGTTCGGCAAACCTTATTCCGTGACTGAGTACGACCACCCTTATCCTAATCAGTTTTCTGCAGAAATGATGCCTATGCTGGCTGTTTTTGCGAGCCTTCAGGACTGGGACTGCATTTATTCTTTCTGCTATGAAGTTAGTGAACGCAAGGCAGAAAAAGCCAGAATTACCGGGTATTTTAATCAGGATTCTAATCCGGCAAAAATTGCGGGGGCACCTGTAGCGGCAAGAATTTTCCGCGAATTCAAGATAAAGCCACTGGAAAAAGTGATTTCTTACCCTCTGGAAACCAAAAATGAAATGGAAATAATTGCTTCTTTCGGGCAGACCTGGAATGTAGCGCCTGCGGTAAGGTTCGGGGCACGGCCGGAAGACTCTCTGAACAGCAGGATAGGTTTTTCTTTGGGAGAGGCTAGCGGCCGTGGAACAGGCACCGGGGGCAGTGATGCCGCTGGAAAAGAAGAAGGCGCCGGCGGGCTTAGCTGGAATGCCAAAGAAGGCAGTTTTATTTTTGAAAACGAAGAGGTTTTTGCAAGTGTAACGATGCCTGGAGTAAATCCTCTGTCTGGCAGTCTGGATAAATCCGCTTTAAGTCTTTCTTTTTCTCCGCAAGATGACTTTGCTTCTCTTCTTGGGGTAAAAAGCGGCGATAATAAATGGCTGATTTTTTCATGCAGCTGGAGTGGAAATTCTGGTGAAGGCTTATATGAATACGGAACAAAAAGCAGGGGCGGTTCAAAACCTGCCTTGACCCGAGATAATGTAAAACTTTCCACATTGTATTCTGGAGCCGGAAAACTTGCACTTGCTCTGGGCAGTAAAGGTCAGCTAATTCTTCCTGCTGGCATAGCGGAAAAAAAGTGGAAACTGAATCTTCTGAACTCTGACGGAAGCATTAAATCTTCTGTTAAAAAACTAGAACTTGGAGCAGAAGACGGCACACTTTGGTATGAATTGGAGTATTAAACTGTAAATTCTTGTAAAACTTCTTTCATAACGCTAAAATGATTTTTACTATGGAAAATACAAAGCGTACAGTCACCTGCGGCGAGCTTCGCAAGAGTGATGTTGGTAAGAAAGTTGTTTTGAACGGTTGGGTAAGCCGCACCCGTGACTTGGGCGGTCTTTTGTTTATTCGTCTTCGCGACCGCTATGGAATTACTCAGGTAATGGTTGGCGATAAGGCTAGTGATGATGTAAAAAAAATTGCTGCCAGCCTTAAGAGTGAATATTGTATCGCAGTTGAAGGCATTGTAAATGCCCGCGCTGATAAAGATATTAATGCCGATATGGCAACCGGTGAAATTGAAGTTGAAGCAAGTGATATTGAGATTTTCACAACCTCTCAGGAGCTTCCTTTCTCTATCGAAGAGGTTCGCCAGAAGGACGGAACTCTCGTAGTTGCAAATGAAGATTTGCGCCTTAAGTACCGCTATCTTGATTTGCGCCGCGACCCTATGCAGCACAATATCATTTTGCGCAGTCAGGTTGCTTTTGCTACACGTGAGTACCTTACATCAAAAGGCTTCCTGGAGATTGAAACTCCAACCTTTATTAAATCTACACCGGAAGGAGCCCGCGACTATCTCGTTCCTTCACGTGTTCATCCTGGAAAATTCTATTCCCTTCCACAGAGCCCTCAGCTTTACAAGCAGCTTTTAATGGTTTCTGGTTTTGATAAATACTTCCAGATTGCCCGCTGCTACCGCGATGAAGATGCCCGCGGAGACCGCCAGCCTGAGTTCACTCAGATTGATATGGAAATGTCTTTCACAAACCGCGAAGAGGTTCTTTCGACAACTGAAGGCATGATGGGCTACATCTTCAAAAAGACTTTGAACTATGATTTGCCGGCAAAGTTTGACCGCATTGCCTGGGAAGATGCTTTTGACTGGTACGGAAGCGATAAGCCTGATTTGCGTTTTGACATGAAGATGCAGGATGCCGCTTTCATGGCTGATTTGGCTGACTTCAATGCATTTAAGGCAGGGGCTGCAAACGCAGGCCGCGACATTCAACGCCACAAACGCTCTGGTCTCAAGGCCCTCGTTGTAAAGAACGTTGCAGACAAATATTCACGCAAAAATATTGAAGCCCTGGAAGAAGTTGCAAAAACTTATAAGGCAAAGGGCCTGGCTTGGATGAAGGTGGTTTCGACCCCTTCGACAGGCTCAGGGACCGCAACCACCGACGCGGTTCAGTTCGAAGGCGGAATCTCAAAGTTCTATGCCGGAAAAGAAGCCGAAATCTGTTCTAAACTTGGCGCAGAAAAGAACGACCTTATCCTTTTTGTAAGCGACGAAAACTGGCAGCTTGCTTGTACAGCACTTGGTGCAGTCCGCAAGCAGCTTGGTAAGGACCTCAACCTCTATAATCCAAAGGATGAATTCCACTTTGCATGGATTATCGACTTCCCATACTTTGCATGGAACGAAGAAGAAAATAAGTGGGAAACAGAACACCACATGTTCACACTTCCTCAGAAGCAGTATTGGGATACACTGGAAAGCGACCCTGGCGCAGTAAAGGGCGACCTTTACGACTTAGTTTTGAACGGTTACGAGCTTGCTTCCGGCTCAATGCGTATTAATGACCCGGCATTGCAGCAGCGCATTTTCAAAATTGTTGGTTACAGCGAAGAGCGTGCCCAGAAGGCATTCGGCTTCCTGGTTCAGGCCTTTAAGTTTGGTGCTCCGCCACACGGAGGAATTGCCCCAGGACTCGACCGCCTCATCATGCTCATGTGCCATGAAGAGTCCATCCACGAGGTAATTGCCTTCCCTAAGAATAACTTAGCGGCATCTCCTATGGACGAATGTCCAAGTCCGGTTGATGAGCAGCAGCTCAAAGACCTTCACATCAATGTTTACGATGTTGAGAAAGAGTAGATTGTCGGGTCAAGCCCGACAATGACAAAAAAAGGCAAGCCCGAGGATAACAATTATCATCCTCGGGCTTGTTTTAAAATCAGCATGATAAAAGATTAGACTTTGAACAGGTCGACTTCATCACCAATTTCTTTGATGTTGCGTCCGACTTTGCCAGAAATTTCAGAAAGTGCGGCTCCAGTTTCATTAATGCGCTGGGCACCAACCTGCATTTCCTTAATACTGTCTTTTATCATATCTGTTGCATTCTGCAGTTTTTCAATTTCAGAAAGAATCTGTTTGTTTCCTTCCGTCATTTCCTGAGAAGCAGACTTAACTTCAGAAGTAGAGTTGTTCATATCCTGCAGGGCATCAATAATCTGCTTAGAACCAATCTGCTGTTCTTCCATTGCGGTCTTAATCTGGTCAATAATCTGGCTTGTTTCTTCAATACTCTGGGAAATTGCAGAAAAAGCTGTGTTTGTTTCATTTGAAACTTCAACAACTTCCTGAATTGTATCCTGAATCTTCTGAAGTTCAGAACCGATTGTCTTTGACTGGTCTGTAGAAGTTTCTGAAAGTTTACGGATTTCATCTGCAACTACGGCAAATCCCTTTCCGGCTTCGCCAGCGTGGGCCGCTTCAATTGCGGCGTTCATAGCAAGAAGATTTGTCTGTTCAGCAATATTTGCAATGGCAATGTTTGCGTCCTGCAGCATCTTAGACTGCTCTTCAATGCGCATGATTTTTTCATTCGCGTTATTCTGTGTTGTAATTCCAACATTTGAGTTATCTGTAAGATGCTTGAAAGAAGAAATCATCTTGTCTACAGAAGTATTTACGGAATTGATGTTTCCAATCATCTGTTCTACAGCAGCAGAAGCCTGTGTAACTCCGGCAGACTGGGTTTCAATCATTCTTTCAAGAGATTCAATATTTGAACTGATTTCATTTACGGCACCGGCAGTTTCCTGAACAGAACCAGCCTGATTCATAATCTGATTGTTTACGCTTTCTATATTAGAAATAATTTCTGTAATGGAAGCGGAAGCATCCTGTGTACTGGCCTGCAGTTCATTATCAACAACCTGCAGACTTCCTTTTGACTTTTTAAGGCTTGATATAATTTCCTGAAGTTTTTCAACAAAGGTATTAAAGCCAGAAACTACATCACCAATTTCGTCATTTGAAGCAGCTGGAATGCGCTGGGTAAGGTCGGCATTTCCGCTTGCAATTGTTGTGATGGAAGCTTTCACTGTTTTAAGAGGCTTAATTAAAAGTGCTACAAAAACAAGGATAAGAAGTGAAGAAATGATGATAGCCAGAAGCATTACCAGAGTAAGGGATTTCTGCATTGCTGTGAGGGCAGAAAAGTAGAACGCATAAGGAGCAACGGCAAAAACAGTCCAGTCGCTGTTTGGAACTCTTTTATAAGATGCAATAAGATGTGCGTGAATGTTAGGGTCTACAAAGTCTTCTACGCCTTCCTTACCTTCAAAAATGTGAGAAAGAACAAGACCTAAACCCTGAGTATTATCAAGTTCCTGATTTCCTGTATCCTGTTCGTCTGTTCCTGCGTTTGCGTTTGCAATTGTTGCACTAGTCTTATAGTTAATTACAGAAGGATGCATTCCGCCACCCATATCAATAGCAGCAATGGTGTCATAAATCGTGTTTCCACTGATTACCATTACAACAGCCCCGATTGGCTGATGTCTGCTGTTGTAAACAGGAACGCTGTAATGCTGCAGAACAGAATCTGTTACTGTACTGAAAGCCGGGTCAGAAACAAAGTCTTTTCCTGCAAAGGCTTCCTTAAAATAAGGGCGGGAAGCAAAATTCATTGTGCGGCCATCGCCTAAAAGGGCATTTCCATCCCTATCGTAAAAAGCGATGTTTTCATAATTACCACCCAAAGCCTTAGCTATGCCTGAAAGCTGCAGGTTCTTTTCTTCCAGAGAGATACTTTCGTCCTTTATGAAAGCCTGTTCTGCAAGAAAATGCAGGGCATTAAACTGTTTCTGATTTATTGCGGCAATCTGATTTGCAATATCAGAAGAAGTTGCTCCTAACTGACTGTATACACTCTGTTTCATTCCGACTGAAGAAATTTTGTATGCCACTGTCCCAATAATAACATTTGCTACTATCAAGACTGTTAATGACATGACAAGCAGTTTGATGGTCAGTGATACTCTTAAAGATGAAATTCTGCTCATAATTCCTCCTATTAGACGCAGTTTTTGTCTTTGTAAAACGATTTATTATGTTAAAAAAAAATATGGAACTTACAAAAATGAACCCATAGACTCCAAAGAGCAGGCTTTCTTCATTTTTATATTCCAAATATAACAGTTTATTATATATCTAAAAATTGAATTAGGCAAACAAAACAGGTATACTAATATTAAACGTTTTACTACACAGCACCGCTATAACATGGAAATTTTAAGGAGCCTTTATGAACTCTAATTCACTTACACTTTCTGACAGAATTGCACATGAAGTTTCGCCAGATATGGTCGGACTTTTTTTTGAAGACATTAATTTTGCGGCAGACGGCGGACTTTATGCAGAGATGATAGAAAACCGCTCTTTTGAAGCTATAAAAAGCAAGGGCGAAAATCATAATTATGTTTTAAAAGAAGATAATCTTTATGCCTGGTCTGCAAACTCTGCTGATGCAAAAGAAGACGCTTTGGAAATCTCTTTTAATGAACCTGTAAGCGAAAAAAATCCTCATTACCTGCGTTTTACGGCAGAAAAAGACGGTCAGGGCTTTAAAAACAAGGCTTACGACGGTATTTCTCTTAAAAAGGGCATGAAGTATCGCGTTTCTTTTTATGCCCGCGAAGTAAATTACCCGGAAGGAAAACTTTCTGTCCGAGTTTCTAAAAGCGGAAAGACTTTTGCTGAATCAGAAGTAGAATTTAAGAGCATAAAAAGGCGGCCTAAAGAATGGTATGACACCATCACCGTAAACTGCGACATAATGGAATGGCAAAAGTATGAAACTGAACTTACCGCAGCCGATGATGTTCAGGGTGCAGATTTTGAAATCTGCCTTACAAAAGCAGGTTGCATAGAATTTGACCTGATTTCCATGATTCCAGAAGATGCGGTTGCCGGTATTTTCCGCAAAGATTTGTTTGAAGCCCTTGAAAATCTTCATCCTGCATTTTTAAGATTTCCGGGCGGATGTATTGTGGAAGGAACCAGCATAATGCGCCGCTATCAGTGGAAAAACACCGTTGGTCCTCTGGAAGAAAGAAAGATAAACACTAGCCTTTGGGCTGTTCAGGGCGGAAACGTAATAAAGGCCTGGGAAACTCCAGACTGCCACTATATGCAGAGTTATGGAATCGGCTTTTACGAATACTTTCTGCTTTGTGAACTGCTTTCTTCTAAAAAGCGTCCTTGTAAACCGCTCCCTGTTCTGAATGTGGGTCTTGCCTGTCAGTTCCGCTCCTACGACCTGGTTCCTGTAGATTCACCAGAATTCCAGCAGTATGTTCAGGACGCTCTGGATTTAATTGAATTTGCAAACGGGCCTGTTACAAGCAGATGGGGAAAAATCCGTGCACAGATGGGGCACCCGGAAAGTTTTAACATGGATATGATTGGAATTGGTAACGAGCAGTGGGAAAGTGCACGTGTAGACCTTGCTCCCCGCTACATTGCCTTTGAAAAAGCAATCCACGAAAAATACCCGGAAATTAAATGCATTGGTACTGCAGGGCCTTTTGTAAAACACGAAATGCACACTAAGGCATGGGAATTTTACCGTTCTCAGGCCGCAAAAAATAAGGATTTTGCCTACGCGGTAGACGAACACTACTACGTGGCTCCAAGCTGGCTTTACGAAAATGTTTCTTTCTATGACGACTATCCGCGTGATATGTATGTTTTTGCAGGCGAATATGCCGCCCATGATGCAAATCTTTCTAATTCTGTAGAAGCGGCTGTTGCAGAAGCCGCCATGATGACCGGCATGGAACGCAACGGCGACCTTGTAAGGCTTGCTTCCTATGCCCCGCTTTTTAACCGCATCGGCCATTCGCAGTGGACTCCAGATATGATTTGGTTTGATGCAGACCGCGTAGTGCTTACACCAAGCTATTATGTTCAGAAAATGTTCTCTGACTATTCCGGAAGTCAGGCTTTGGATTTGAACGGCCAGGAAAAAAACTTGCGCCAGAAGGGGCTTTATGTTTCCGCAGTAAAGGATGAAAAAGATGATTCAACAATCCTTAAAATTGCAAATGGTTCAGAAGAAGAACAGTCTCTTTTACTTAAAAAAGCTGATGGTTCAACTTACTATTGCAATGCGGAAATTGCCCGCCTTGTTGCAGCCAACGGTCAGGCAAAAAAAGTTGTTGCAACAGACGCAATTTGTACAACAACAGATGTTATGAGCAATCGTGAAATCTGCGAAAAACGAGGCCCAGAAGCAGTAAACTATACAATCAGCAAAGAAACTTTCGATGGCACCATCAACCTGCCAGCAAAGTCTTTCCTTGTTATTAAGTTGTAAAGAAACTAAGTGCTAAAATTGTTCATTCTTCATATTTTATATGATATAATTTAGGAATGAGAAAAATATCAGTTTTAGCACTTAGTTCATTAGTTTTATTATCATCTTGCAATTTTTCGGCACTTTTTGAAAACGATGACGATTATCAAAAATTAACCGACGTAACCAATCTCTTTTTTGTAAATCCGACAAAAACAGACAAAGAAACAAAAGACAAATGGATTACAATAAAAAAGTCAAACTCCAGAAGTATAATAGAGGATGAGGTACCATCTACTCTACCTGAAACAGGCACAGTAGAACATACCGCCCCTTACCTGTTCGATAATTCCCTGCTCTTTAGAGAAGATAACTCCAGAACAACAGACACTACCACAACTGTTCGTGTAAGAAAATTTAAGCTTGGTGAAAAACATGGTTTTTACGATGCAGACTACATGAACGGAAACCGTACAGGAACCTTAAAATATGAAGGCGAATACTGCTATATCTGGACCCTGGATGATGAAGACGAAGATTCCTTAATGTCAGCAGAAGAAATAGAAGAATTTGCAGAAAAATTTGACCATTATTACGAACAGGAAACTGCTATTTGCGGCCCTAAATATGACGGAATAACTTCATATACAAATATAATTCAACCAAATAAAAAGATTTCCATACTTCTTTTTGACATCCAGAATGATAAATGGAATGGTAACCTTTTGGGCTATTTCCACCCTGCCTACTATGCAAACGACCAGTCTGGAAAAAACCAGATTGAACTTTTATGTATAGATTCATTTTATGCAAAAGATGAAGATTATGCTTCCGGCCTTTACTCTACTGTAGTTCATGAATTTAACCATATGCTAAATTTTGCTAATAAAACCTTAAAATATGGCCTTGAAATGGACACCTGGTATACAGAAATGCTTTCTATGCTTACAGAAGACCTTTTTGATGACCAGCTTGGTACCGATTTTGATAATTCCATTTACAGTCGCCTAAAGATTTTTGTACAGGGTGGCTATGTATTTGGTTTTGGAAACTGGGCAGATATTTTGCAGAATGATTTTAGAGTTTCATTTAATTATTCAAATGCCTATGCATTTGGAGCCTTTCTTGTTAGAAATTACGGCGGTGCCGAACTTTTCCACGAAATTGCAACTAATGCATATGTTAATGAAGAATCTGTTGTAGAAGCAGTAAATACCCTTAATAAAACAAATAAGACTTTTGAACAGTTATTAAAAGAATTCTGCCTTGTTTTAATAAATCCAAAAGCAGAAGATTCTAGTAAACCAAGCCTCTACATAGAGGTTTCAAGAAATATTGATGGATATGAATTTACTTTACCAAAAATAGACCTGGAAGAAATTGCAGAAATAGCTGAAACTACAATAACTCCAATAGAAGCTGGCAGTAATATTTCTAAATATCTGGATTCCTATGGTTTCCATTACTACCAGTTTGAAGAGGAAGACCTTAAAGTAAAGTTTAAAGACTTCCTCCTCTGTTTTTATAACTAGTTACTAATCAGCTAAAATATCAATGCTATAAAGATCATCATCTAGGCCATAGTCTGCCCAGAGCTGAACCATAAAATTTGCATACATGTCTTTAGCAATATCAAAAGAAATTTCACCCTCGTAAATGTTTGGATCTGCATCAGCTGTAGCAGCAGTGTAGTCTTTTACCAAAACTACATCTTTAGTTGTATCGCTGTTCAGCTGACCCCAGTAATTCATATAAGAACTTCCATCAATAAGATTTGCACGAATCTCTGAAATATCATAAGCAGAAGAAAGCTTATATTTAAGTTTTACTGTATCACCCTTTTTAAGCATTTCATGATTTAAAAGAGGTTTTAAACCAACTAACATTTGCTGTGTATTTTCTGTATTTTCTGAATTATCAGCAAAATTCAATGTAAATGTAGAATAGCCCAGTACGTTTTTGTTTGTTAAATCAAGTTCAAATGTATGAGGATGTTCCAAAGTAGAAGGGATAGTAGAAAATTCAATTGCAAATTGTTTTAACTTATTACCTTCTGTATCTCTAAAAAATTCACTCTTGTATTTATCATCTGAATGTGATGTTGCATAATCACTATCATTAATTACAAGTTTATAGTTCTGACCATATCGTAAATCTACATAAATACGATAAGTATAAGAATTATACCAGAAATGCTCCTGTATATCATAATAGATATCACCATAATAAATGAAACCAGAATACTTTGTATTCATTGACTTATCAAACTTTACGTCAATGTAAGACACTGCTGCAGGATCTACATCTGTAGCTCCATTTTCAATAATACTAACACTTGCCTCTGGTAAATCACTCGCATTAAAATCACAGCTTGCAAATCCAAACAAGACAGCCACAAGAAGAGACAAAAGAATAATTTTGCTTTTTCTCATTTTTAAACTCCTTTTTTTGTTATTATCATTTTAATTATAACACATAAAATATTTTTATATATAGGGAAAATCCATGATATAATAGATTTAATATTTATTTTTTAGGAGATGCTATATATGAGCAAATACGAAGGTACAAAAACAGAAAAAAATTTACTGGCAGCTTTTGCGGGGGAATCACAGGCCCGCAATAAATACACCTATTTTTCGGCAGTAGCAGAAAAAGAAGGGCTGACTAAGATTGCAGAAATTTTTAAGAAAACTGCAAACAATGAAGAGCAGCACGCAAAAATGTGGCTTACCGAATTGGGCGGAATAAACGACACTAAGGCAAACCTTAAGGCCGCTGCGGACGGCGAAAACTACGAATGGACAGATATGTACGTGGGATTTGCAAAAACTGCAGAAGAAGAAGGTTTTGCAGAACTGGCAAAAAAATTCCGTGCAGTTGCAGATATTGAAAAACGCCACGAAGACCGCTACCGTTCACTTTTGAACGATGAAGATTCAAAGTCTGAACTTAAAAAGAATTCCGTTAAGATTTGGGAATGTCTTAAATGTGGTCACATTGTTGTGGGCGACAAGGCTCCAGAATACTGCCCGACTTGCGGTGAATACAATCAGTATTTTGAAGTTCGTGAAGATAATTACGATTTAATTCTTACCTGGGGAAGATAATAAATCATTCCTGATTTCTCAAAATAGCGGTGATTGGTCTAATTAAAAGGCGTTTCACCGCTATTTTTTTTCTTCTTCTGCTATGATTTCTGCAAGTTCTCTTGCAAGTTCAGGATTTTTCATGGCAAGCTCTTCAAAATATCTTTCATAATGAAGTTCAAGCCGCTCTGCCAGTTTTGGATGCTGCTCCCGGAAACGTTCATCACGATGCCATCTCTTTTTTACGACATCCTTTATAATTTCGGATTTCTTTTCCATCATCTTTTCTTCCAGCTGAATGTGACGCTGCAGAAGTTTTTCATCCAGACTCTGATCACTCTGGAGCGAGCCCTGGGCTCGCAGAAGTTCCAGTTGGAGTTCAAGAATATCAAGAAATTCATCTTCATCTGCTTCATCCCAATAACCAAAAGAATACTGTCGCTCTTTTTCGCGAATAACTTTCAGGTCTATTTCTTTATTATTCTGGCTGCAGGTAGAAATTTCTTCTGCAAGGCGGCGGGCAATTTCTGTCATTTTTGCTTCTGCCTGACTTCCAAAAGCCCAGTCAAATTCTGCAAGGTAAGAAGAATAATTTTTACTTTTTGAAGAAGTTTCTAGCATTTCTTCTGTATATGGCGCTTCAAAGCCCGCATCACTGAGGGCATAATGAATTTTTGCACGTACGGCACGATTTTCTATAAGCTGGCCTGCGCCAAAGGCCCGCAACTGGTCGTTTACAGAACTGACGTGGCCTGCAAGATAAAAATGCACTCCGCGGGCAGAAAGACTCTTGTACAGGGAAAGCAGGCGGCTTGCTGCAGATGCATCTACACTGCTGATTCCACTGGAATCTACTACTATGGTATTAATTGAATGTGTACGGGCAACTTGCATAGAATGGTCGGTGGGTGCGGCAGGGGCTGTAGATGCAGAAGGGGCAGAATCTGCGGAATTCATAATATCATCACAAAACTGGTCGATATTCGCATAAAAAAGCGGGGCGGAAAATCTGTATAAAACTACACCTTTTAAAGGTCTTGCCTGCGAATTCCTGCTGGTAAGTGAATAATAACCTTTTGTTCCGGGAACAACCCCCAGAAAATCTGTAACTGGCTTAGACTGACGGAATATAAAAGTTATGATTGCAAGCAGGACTCCTGTTAAAACGCCGTAAATTGTGCCCAGAAACAAAACTGCCAAAAAAGCAACATTAAAAATCAGGAATTCCATGCGGTCTACGCGGCGTAATTTATTGGCAAGGGAAAATTCCAGGGTTCCAAGCAAGGCAGAAATTACAATGCCAGTTAAAACCGGCACCGGAAGATATGCAATAAAGCCCGTTCCAAAAAGCAGGATTATAGCCATCACAAAAAAAGCGGTCACAGACATGAACTGACTTTTTACGCCGAACTGAGAGGCAATTCCTGTGCGGGAAACGCTTCCGTTTACCGGGCAGCATCCGCAAAAGGCAGAAGCAAGATTGCCTGCGGCGTAGGCGGCAATTTCGCGGCGGGGCATTAGGGTGTCGCCGTACTTTCTGGCAAAGTTACTTGTTGCAAGAAGGGTTTCGGAAAGGATAACAAGGGCTATAGAAAGACTGGGAAGCAGAAAGGTAGCAAGATTGCCGTGCAGAAGTTTCAGGTCTGGGAGGACAAAAGGGGGCAGGCCGCGTTCTACGGCAGGGAGCGTTTTTATGCCCCAGGCAGCAAGGCGGGTACTTCCTGCAAAAAAGGCAAAGGCCGCTCCCCCAAACATGAGCACCGGCTGAACGGGGAGCCTGGGGCAAAACTTCCGGCATAAGAGTATTACCGCTATTGTCGTAAGGCCCAGCAGCAGGGAAGGAAGCCCGCTTACATACCCCTGACCAGCCCCCTGCTCATGCACAGCACGAGCCTCACTTACAATGTGGGATAGCAGTTCTATAACTTCGCCGTGTCCGCTTTCTCCGCCAAAAAGTTTTGGAAACTGCATCAGGATAATTGTTGTTCCAATTCCTGTAATAAAACCGCCCATAACAGGCTGTGAAATAAACTTTAAAACCCGGTCTGCATGAAGGGCAAAAAAAAGTACCAGCCAGAGAGAAGTCAGAAATGTTACAAGGGGAATAATGTGAAGGGCTTCGGCACTTTCAGGAGCAATTCCCATACCGGCAAGCATTCCGCCCACAAGAGCCGCCGGCGCCGCATCCACCCCAAAAACCGCCCGCGGGGAAGAAGAAATCAGCCCAAAAAGAAGAATAGGCAGCAGGGAACCGTAAAGTCCGTAAACTACCGGCAGCCCCGCAACCGAAGCATATCCCATGCTGATTGGAATGGAAACCAGTGCAATTATTATTCCGATAAATAAATCAGAAAAAAAATCTTTTGGTGTTTTGGGCAGCCAATTCCTGTTAAGGCGGTTTTTAGAAAACATAAGATATTATAACATATCTATGAACGATTTTCTAAATTCTTCTTCAAAACTGGCTTTTAATTCTGCTTCTGCCGAAGTCAGTATTTTGCGATTAACAAGAGCTTCTGCGGCGGTAAAACCTGTCTGATGCGGTAGATTTTTTTTGTAGGTGAAAACAGTTTTTCCAGTAGCAGCCGCGCCTCCTGTGCCAAACCTGCTTTGAATTACCACAGAAATGCCAGGGTCAGCAGTAAGGGTATCGCCATACAGATTTTTGCCGTAGTCTAATTCAAGCTGAATAAAGTAAAGCGCATCGGCACTTTTCTGTGCAAGAACAAAACCACAGTCTGAAACAGTCTGGGAAACACAGCGGGTAAGGCGTCCGCCTTCATCATTGCTGGCGCTTACAAACATTACGCAATTGGTAAGGGCTGCTTCCCTTTCCAGTTCAAGGCCTTCGGCAAGGCGGCGGTCAGCGGCAAAAGCAGCTTCTTTTCCAGGCAGAATAAGGCGGGTCATTTCAAGGCTTTCCAGAAAATCTTCTGCCGCCTGGTCACAGTTTTTTAACAGGGAAATTTTTCTAAGAGGGTCGCGCTCTGCAGAGGCGGTATCATAAAAAGTGTGGAATTTTTCAGCGGCGGCCTTTACACTGCCTTCGTAGATTTTCCAGGCATCGGCACGTTTTATGTATGCACAGCAGACATATTCCTTTTTACTGCGGTCATACCAGGGAGCAGTTTTGCGTACATCAAAAAGTCTGTTCAAAGATTCAACAGTTACTGTACGCTCTATGCTGCGGGAAACAGAGGCCTGTTTTGCATTCCCTGCGCCTTCGGCAGTGCCACGTTTAGAATCAGTCATCACCTGACTGCCCTGCACCACCGAATGAACAGTATGAGAAAAATACGAGCCCAGTTCGCTTTCTGCAAGCGAAGCAGACAGAGCCCCATCTGCACCGCGCCCGATTCTTGCAATGTAGGCATCGCTAGGGTAGACCTCTTCTATTGTGTCATAGCTGGCCCAAAGCGGGGCAAGCTCTTCTGCACGAGGTTTTGAGGCACAGCCCTCAAAAAAGATGCTCAGGGCACATATAGCCCACAGTATCCCGCCGGCAACAAGCCCAGGGCTTTTTTTCTTATTCAGCATAAACGATATAAGAATCTGCTTCGTCCAGAGTATCTGAACTGTTTGAAGAAACTGAAAGTTCATTTTCCAGCTTTTCTTTTACAAGTTTCTTAAGTTCAGCAGCTTCTGTTGTTGCTTCATCAATATGCTCAAGAGATTTTTCCAGCTGACTGTTGAATACTTTCTGATCCATAGACCAAACTGAATAATATTCATAGTAAGAATCTACAGTCTTTCCTTTTTCAATAACATCTATCAAAGTCCAGTATTCAGCAACGCGTTCAAGACCAGCAATGCGGACATCCTGCAGGGCAATGCGGTAATCGTTAATTGCACGGTCTACTTCTGTCTGATTTGCTTCCTGACCTTTTGCAGAAGCGGCACCTTCCAGTTTAGAAGTAACAACCTTACCGGTTACGCGTTCCAAAGCTCCAGAAACTTCTGTTTCAACATCTACAAGATTTACCCAAGACTTTACAAAGTCCAGATTATCACCACGACCAGTTACAACAAAAACTTTCTTTCCTTCCAAATCCGGCATAGCCTTAGAAAGAACCTTCTGACCATACTGACCTTCAGAAACAAGCTTTACCCACTGTGGAATTTCGCTTCCAAGTGTTGCGCCCTGATAATCTACAATCTGTCTTTTTACCTTTTTTACAGTTGCAGACTTTCCCTTAATTCCAGAACCTGCAACTTCTGTTGTTTTACAGCCTGTAAATCCCATTGAGGCAATTGCAGCAACAAGTGCAGTTACCATAATCAATTTTAAACTCTTTTTCATAAAATCCTCCAGATATTAAAAAGATTAATATTTATATAAATATATAGAATCGGTTTTTCCCGAAACTTTTAATGTATAAGAACCTGTATTGTAATAATAATTATTATATGGCTCTACTTTTATATAAACCTTGCGCTTATATAAAACTTTTATAGTATGAGAACCGCTTTTATCATTTTCAAAAACAATTCTGCTTGAATTAGTAAAAGTTGGTTCAGAACTTACGGAAACTGCAACTTTAGCACCATCTGAATTTTCCCATTCAATCAAATATTCAGTTTCATCTGATGCAGAATTAAAATACCAGATGTCATAGTCATAACTGGAAGTAAGGCTGCTGCTTACTTCATCAGAAACTGTTGTATTTTCAGAACCGTAGTTTACTCCCAATTCTGAAGCCAGAGTTGAAGATGCATCAGGATTTTTTTCATTTAAAGAATTTGCGCAGGAAGACAAGACAAGTCCACAGCAAAGTGAAAAAGCAAAAAATAAAGATTTACGCATAATTTTTCTCCTTTTTAAAATTCCGCGTTAGCAACGCTGTATGAATACACGCTTCCTTACCAGATTAATCCTATACTTCCGCCAATGTTATCAACATATCCGGCTCCATGCAGATACTTTATTTTGTAAACAAAGCCCAAACTTAAAATATTAAAGCACAAATCAATTCCTGTCATTCCTTCCAGATGTAATCCAAAAACTTCATTTTCTTCTATATCTTTTTTAGTTCCTGCCGAATAACCGCCTATTCCAACGGCAACATAAGGCTTAAATGCCCCAATGGTCAAGGAATAACCCAAAACAAAATCTGCTGAATAAATATAAAATTCCTTATTATAACTTGGTACTGAATAATCTGAACTGACAGAAGCCATACCAAAACCTGCATCAAGACCTGCAAAAAAGTTTTTTCCGCCACCAAGAATAGAAAAAGTAATGTCTGTACCTTTATAGAATGGACCGTTCAGATAGCTTATGTCTGTAAAGATTCCTTCACGTGCATCCTGCTTTAATATTACAGAAAGAGACTTTTTATAACTATTTGAAGTGCTTGAAGTATTTGAAGACTCTGTACTGTCTGAATTATATGACGCAGCGGCTGTAACGCTTTCTGCCTGAACTTTTCGGGCTGCTTCAAAATTCTTTTCTGAATAAGAAATAATCGGCTTTTTGTTATCCTGAGTCTTAAAAATCTGGAAAGATATAGGATTTACTTCGTAAATATCCATTGTGCTGTTGTAACGCACTTTTATTGCAATCTGAGAATACAAATACGGAACAGAAGTCCTGAAATACAGGTCTGCCATATCTACAGTATCCTGATATTTCTGATAGCCCGATTCTGTGCTTAAATCTGGCTTACCGCCTGCCATGGCTTCATAAGAAATGGCAGTTTTTGGCAGGACAACCTTTCTTACATCAATTTTCTGGATTGTATTCAGATTAAAGTCTGAATAAACATCCCAGACCATGCGGTTTCCGTCAAATTCAGAAACTTCAAGACTAAGAAAATCGTCTGTAAGGTCAATGGAACGGAAAACGTAAGTTGTTTTTTCCATGTCGGAAATATTAGACTGAATCTGAGACTTGTAGCCGTCTATTGTTGTTCTGGCGGCATTTCTAAGCTGATTTTCTGCCGTCTTTTTCTGGGCGCCGTAATTATCACGGATTTTTGAAATTTTCTGACTTCTAAAGCTTAAAGCGCGGGCGGTAGGCTCTCCGTTAGAAAGGTCGGCCTTGCGCCATGGTTCAGCATTTACTTCGTCAATTTCTGCATTCATTTTTTCGTCATAAAAAGCGTTGCTCTGGGCAATGCTTTCTGCCAGCTGATTTTCCAGGCGGGTAAGATTTCCGCGGGCAGATTCAATCAGTTCAATTCGTTTTTTAAGAGGAAGAGAAGTTAAAGTTTCTTTCCTGATTGCAGTTCTTGCTTCTTCAATTGCCTGAATGTCTTTTAAAAACTGTTCGCGCTGGGCATTCTGCATCTGCTCCATTTCTTTCTGGCGTTTTTGATTTGTAGAAGCAGCCCCCTGCTGACGGCGCAGATTTTCTTCTGCAATCTGGCGGTTTTTTTCTGCCATTTCAATCTTAAGCTGCAGGGCAAGTGCCTGCGCTTCGGCCTGCATACGTTCTTCTTCTGTTTTTGCATCTGAACGAAGGGCTGCAAGTTCGCGCTCTGCTTCTTCCCGCTGGCGGGTATATTCCTGAACATACTTCCGGAAACTTTCTTCTGAACTGTCCAGGTGCAAAAGCTGATTTGTTACATCTGCAGAAATGGCAGAAATATATCCGCGTTTATTTAAGGCAGAAAGAACATTGTAAACCAGTCCGTCTATAATCTGGTCTTTTGTAACTTCTGCAATAGGAAGTCGTTCGGAATTTTCTGTGATTATCAGCTTCATCGTTTCAATTTCTGAAAGAGTACAGACAATCTGATAATTTCCGTTTCCCGCATTATTCAGCGAAATATTCATCACTAAATCTGCACGACTTCCTTTATCTGCCGCATAGGCAGCATCTTCGCTTCCAAGCCCGGTGGCGGCTTCTATCTGAGACTGCTTTTGAATTTCGCGCAATTCGTTATCTGTATCGGGAGTCCTGACGCTGATTTCTGGAATCATTGTTAAATCCTGCAGACACTTCATGTAGGCGGAACTTACAAAGGCTTTGGTATTCTGATCAAGGGAAGAATAATTTTTTTTATCCAGCGTAACTTTTAAAACCAGCTCTTTTTTTGCCTGTGCAAAGCCGGATAAAATAATAGAAGAAAACAATAATAAACTGATGAATAATCGTTTCATACTTTCTCCAAAATGATATGAAGATTATAGACTTTTCTTTGCTTATTATCAACTTTAGACAGATAATTATACAATTTTCCGCTTTTTTTCTTATATTTTTTTTATTTCTTACTGTTATAATTCGCTCTATGAATATTTTGAATGAAAATGATTTCGGCTTATTTCAGTCTTTTAAGGACGATTTCAGACTTGGTGCCGCACTTGCAGGTTTTATTTATGATGATGATTTCAGCCTGCCATGGATGAAGGACATTTCAGACGCAAAAGCCCTGCCTGACTTTAAGAATTTACCAGACAAACAGATTGCCTCTAAGCACTTTAATCTGATTGTTGCAGAAAATGATACAAAAATGGAAAACGTTTACCGCGGACTTAATGATTTTAATTTTGAGCGTGCTGATAAACTGGTTGCATTTGGAAAGAAGAACGGTCAGGCGGTAAGGTGGCACACTCTGGTATGGCACAGCCAGTCGCCGGACTGGATTTTTGATGCTGATGGAAAAGCCACTCCCCGCCCAAAGTGGAATCCCGACAAACCTTTTGTGCCTCCTACTCCAGAAGAAATTGCCGCAAAATGCACGGTTTCTAAATCTGAACTGGAAAAGCGTCTGCAAAATTACATTTTTACTGTGGGCGAGCGTTACGGAAAGGACATCTGCTCGGTTGATGTTGTAAACGAATGTATTTCTGATAAAAATTTTAAGCTCCGCACAATAGAAGACTATTCCCGCTGGAACCTTATTCTTGGTGATGACTATATTGAAAAAGCCTTTTTCTGGGCAAAAGACGCCTTTCCTGCGTCCAACCTTGTAATAAATGACTACAATCTGGAAATGATTAAGGGCAAGCGAGAAGGCATGCGTGATTTGCTGGAAGTTCTTTTACGAAAGGGAGTTCCTGTGGACACGGTTGGCCTGCAGATGCACATTGATATTAAAAATCCGCCGGTTGCAGAAATTGCGGAGACAATAGAAATGTTCGGAAAAATGGGCTTGCGTGTGATTGTCACAGAGATGGAAGTTTCTATGTACACTTCCCGCGAAGAGGCCCGCCGCGACTTTACCGCCGCAGAGCTGGAAGAGCAGGCAGAACGCTACCGCAGCATTTTTGAATGCTTCCGACAGGAAGCACGCCGGGGCATTCTACAAGACGTAGTGCTCTGGGGCGTTACAGACCGCTTAAGCTGGAAAAACAACTTCCCGGTTCCTAACCGCCCAGATGCACCACTTTTGTTTGATTTAGATGGAAAAGAAAAACCTGCCTTTATTCAACTTTCCAGCTTCTAAGCTGGTCGCCCTTGTTGCTAAAGGCAATGCAAATATCCTGCACCCCTGTAAGCGGCTGGTCAAATTTAGCGGAAACTTCTATATATTCTCCGCTATTTTTTGCCGGCTTAGCTTTAAGGGTTGCTGCCACTACAGACGCTTTTTTTACGCGAATTTGAACAATCCCGCTGCCGCTTAATTCAGCCTTAATTGTTTTTGCGCCATCTCCAAAATCTACGTTTCTAAGATAAATCCAGGCACCGTTTTCTTCAGCCTGAACTGCAATTTTGTCTGGATTTTCTGCTTCTGAATACCAGATGCCTGCAGAAGTAAACATAGTTGTTCCATCAACCTTTTCAAAAGGATTCAGATTTTTTATTGCAGCCAGACCTTTTCTTGTGCCTGTAGTTTCATGAATATCGACAGACTCTTCATCAATCTGAATTTCATCTACACACATACTGCGGAAGCCGCCCTTGGTTGGAGCTTTTTCCTGCAAGGTTAAGGTGTGATAAAGCAGATACCACTTGCCGTTGAACTTCTGCAGGTGAGTGTGATTGTTGCTGTAATTCAAGCCCATTTCTCCCGGATTTTTAAAATAATGCTTTTGATAAACCCAGGAATCTGTATCCAAAGGAGTTTTGCTTGTCATATAAGACATAGAACAGGTTGGCGCTTTTGGAATATCCTTGAAAGGCCATTCTGTACGCTCTTCCCAACTTGTGTTGTAGGTATAAACATAAGTTCCGTTTATAAAATCAATTTCGTTAGCCTCAAAATTGTAAGGGGCTTTAATCTGCACAAATTCGCTGTCAAAAGAAATCATGTCTTTTCCAAGCTTTGCAATTCTGGCACTTCCCGGCATAGCCTTAGTTCCGCCGTTTTTTCCAATTCCGGCTCCAAAAACAAGCCAGCCATCGCCTTTATCATCAATACAAACGCCAGGGTCAAAAGGATTCGGAGAATTTTCCAGTCCTTTCATGCCATGTTTTACCAGAGGCTTTTTAAGCGGGTCGCTCCAGGGACCAAGTGGCGAAGTTGCCGTAATTACGCCAACACCGGTTCCGTTATTCGAAAAATACAGATAAAAATGGGTAAGGCCGTCTTCTTCAACCCGGGAACAGATAGAAGGAGCCCAGCTGTTTATAATCCAGGGGGCAATTTTTCCCACGTTTATTTCTCCGTGATATGTCCAGTTGACCATATCATCAGTAGAAAAACAAACCAGAGATTTGATTTTTTCGTAAGTATTTTTCTGGGCTTTAAAATACTGCTCATGGTCGTTTGTGCCATAAACATAAAGCCGTCCTTCGTATTCTACAGAAGTAGGATCCGCACAAAATACATTTGGCGAAATCGGATTGGATGTAGATACTTTTTTCCAAAGATTTCTGCTTAGGCTCATTGTTGATTCTCCTTTTTTGCTTTTGGCTGAACATAAACTGCTAAGCATAAGCAAAACTGCTAATATTGCTGTAGCCTTTCGGGATAATTCTTTTTTCATAAAGCCCCCTTGTTTAGTTTTCACATTCAGTGTAGCTCAAAAAAGCGAGAACACAATTTACTTTTGTGTTTTTTTATATATCTTTTTGTGCAAATATTTAAAACTGATGTATAATTTTCTTATGGCAATTCATATTGGTTCTATTGGATATAACCATGTTCATGACAAAGATTTCCGCCAGAATGCACTTTACGGGCCGGGCGCCTTTCTCTTTATTCTGGTTAAGTCTCCGGCAATTTTTGAATTAAACAGAAAGCGTTATTCAGTTATAAAGAATTCGTATGTTATGATTCGCAGAGATACTTCTACCTCATATTGGGCTGCAAAAGAAAACTACATTGACGACTGGTTTTATTTTGACATGACTAACGATGATGAAAACTTTTTAAAACAGCTGAAGCTTGAATTTGATAAGCCAGTCTACATAGGTTCTGCCCTGGATTCCCTTTCTTCCATAATTCATCAGATTTCTTATGAGCATTATTCTGCCGATTTATACCACGAAGAAATAAAGCAAAATTACACAGATACATTTTTTATGCTGCTTGGGCGGATTGTACAATCAAAATATCATACATCTGCACAAGTTTTAGCCAGCAAAAATGACAAGCTTACTTATTTGCGAACCCGATTTTACGAAGAACCTGAACTTTTTACTTCTGTTGATGACATGGCCGACTTTATGTCTTTAAGCCGTTCTGGCCTGCAGCACCTTTATAAAAAAACTTTTGGCATTACACTTATTGAGGATATTATACTTGGACGAATTGAAAAAGCAAAAGCTTTGCTTGCCCGCACAGATAAAACTATTGCAGAAATTGCCGTAAAATGCGGATATAAAACTGAATTTCATTTTATGAGGCAATTTAAACAAAAAACAGGTTTTACTCCTACAGAATTCCGCAATGGCGACAGTTGGATGCAGCGGTACAAACCAGAATAAAACTGCACAAAATGTTATATAAATTTACACAATCTGCCATTTTATATTACCATTATTGAAGTAGACTTTTTAGTAGAGGTGACTTATGAAAGCAACTATTAAAAAGACACTGACTGCATCTGCAATTATGCTAACATTTTTTTATTCAGCCTGCGCAGCTCCAGTTTCAGGAAATTCAAAGTCAGAAGAATACAATTCATCCTACAAATTTACTGAAGTTTCTTCTTCTGACTATGAAAATATGGAAGCCCAGCAGTTCACAAAACTTATGGGCAACGGAATTAACTTGGGAAACACAATGGAAGCAACCGGTCCATGGCTGGGCTATAGTCAGAAAGATGCTTCAAATTATGAAACTGCCTGGGGGCAGCCAAAAACCACAAAGGCAATGTTTGAGGCAATGAAGAAGGCCGGATTTGATAGCGTTCGTATTCCTGTAGCCTGGACTCACACAATGGACTGGAGCAACGGCGACTTTGAAATTAACAAGAACTATCTGGAACGTGTTGCTCAGGTTGTGAACTGGGCTCTGGATTCAGATTTATATGTCATGATTAATGACCACTGGGACTATCAGTGGTGGGGTCTTTTCAGTCATGACCAGGAACTTGCCTTTAAGATTTACAAGGAAATGTGGTCTCAGGTGGGCGAATATTTTAAGGATTATTCTTACAAACTGATTTTTGAAGGCGGAAACGAAGAATTAGGAGACCGCTTTAATGATACGGTTGATTCGAAGGTAGATAGCCGCCTTAAAAACGTAAATTACAGCAGCCGGGGTACTCTTATGCAGAATGACTGCTACAAGCTGCTTACACAGGTTACTCAGCTTTTTGTTGATACAATTCGCGCCCAGGGTGGAAACAACGCAAAGCGTTTCCTTTTGATTCCAGGTTATGACACAGATATTGGAAAAACAACAGATTCACGTTATGTTATGCCAACTGACAGCAGAAACAAGATTCAAAAGCTGATTATTTCTGTTCATTATTATACACCTTCTACTTATTGTATTCTTTCAGAAAATGCCAGCTGGGGTAGGGTAAGAAATTCCTGGGGAACTGCAAATGACTACACAGCAATGCAGAATGATTTTAAAAAGATGACTAAATTCATAGACGCCGGTTATGGTGTAATCATTGGAGAATACGGTGTAGCTCAGAAAAAAGAATCTAACGGTTCTTACACTAAAAAAGAAGGAATGGAAAAATGGCTCACCGCAGTTCTTGATAATTGTGATGAATACAACTACTGCCCATTCCTCTGGGATTGCAACACCTTCTTTAAGAAAAACGGCACCCTGGGCTTTACAGATCCAGAAGTAGCAGCTGTTTACAAAAACAGAAAGTAAAATCAAACAAAAAAGCGTCCGGAACCCAAGAGTGAACCGGACGCTAATATATATTATCACCCCGGAGCTTAGCTTCTACGGGATGGAGGGGCTTGCAGCAAGCCTACTCGTAAAGCGGGCTGACCGCTGCAAGCACCTTGTTATATTCGGCATAAGCCTTATCGTAAGCAGCAACATTTTCTGCAATTGGATTAGCACTCTTGCTTTCGTCCAGCTTGATGTGTTCTGCACAAAGTTCTGCAATATCACACTTACCATTCTGATTTTTAAGACACCACAAAGCCTGAACAGCACCACCAAGAGCGGCAGCTTCATCCAAAGCAGGCACGCGGATTGGCAGGTTCATAATGTCTGCGGCAATCTGGCGCCAAAGTGGAGACTTTGAACCACCACCAATCAGGCGGATTTCCTTAGGCTGGAAACCAAGTTTGCGGAATGCATCAAGACCACCGCGCATTGCAAATACGGCAGATTCAAGAGAAGCGCGCGCAATGTTGGCACGGTTTGTATTTGCAGATGTAAGGCCTGTAATGCTGGCACGGCCGTTTGGAAGGTTTGGAGTACGTTCACCATTAAAGAATGGCATAACCAGAACGCCTTCTGACCCGCAAGGAGCCTTTGCAGCTTCGCCATCCAGTTCCTTTACGTCCATCTGGAAAAGTCCGCGAACAAATTCTGTTGCAACAGTACAGTTCATTGTACAAAGAAGTGGAAGCCATCCGCCTGTTGAAGAACAGAAACCGCTCAAACCGTTTGCAGGGTCTGCAATCGGCTTGTCTGAATATCCGTAAAGAGTACCGCTTGTACCCATACTCATAGTCAAAAATCCGTCTGCAACAGTACCGGTTCCAACAGCACCCATCATGTTGTCTCCGCCACCGGCAGAAACAGGAATACCGGCAGGAATTCCGTAGGCCTCACTTGCGGCAGCAGAAACTTTTCCTGCAGGGGCAGTCGGTTCAATCAGTTTTGGAAGTTTTTCCAAAAGACCGGCATCAATAATATCACAAATCTTCTTAGACCATTCACGCTTTTTAGAATCAAAAAGAGCAGTTCCAGAAGCGTCACCGTATTCCATAACATATTCGCCAGTAAGTTTCCAGTTCAAATAGTCGTGTGGAAGCATGATATATTTCAATGCCGCAAAAGCTTCCGGCTTATGGCGTTTGAGCCAGAAAATTTTTGGAGCAGTAAAGCCTGGAAGCATCAAGTTTCCAAGAGCCGCAACAACAGCCGCATCACCGCCGGCAGAATCTGTAATAAGCTTACATTCTTCTATAGTTGCAGTATCGCACCAAAGTTTAATGTTATACAAAGCCTTTCCATCTTTATCAAGGGGAACAAAACCATGCTGCTGACCAGAAACACCAATTGCTTCAATAGTCTTTTTATTTTCTGCAGAAAGTTTGCTAAAACAAACTTCAAGTCCCTTATCAAACCATTCAGTTTTCTGCTCGCGAGTTCCGTCTGCTTCGGAAATCAAATCCATAGGGCAAGATGATTTTTCAATTATCTCATGTTTTTCATAGTCGTAAATTACGACTTTCATACTCTGTGTTCCAAGGTCAATACCAGCAACAGTTTTCATTCAATTATACTCCTTAGTGTTTTATTTTATTCTTATCACTTTGTTAGTCAAGGGAGAAATCCCCTATCAACTTCATGATTACTCATGCATCGTGTATGCCGTATCGGCTTCTATCAGTTTAATCATGGCATCGGCAACGCGCGGGTCAAACTGCATTCCCTTGCATCGTTCAATTTCTGATTTAACCTTGTCCTGAGGAAGATACCTACGGTAACTGCGGTTAGAAGTCATGGCATCATAAGCATCTGCCACACCAATAATGCGGGCAATCCACGGAATATCTTCGCCTTTAAGTCCGTCTGGATAACCGCTTCCGTCATAGCGTTCATGATGGCTTCTTGCCCCAATAGAAATTTCAGGCATTGAAGAAATTGATTTTAAAATATCACTTCCAATTACCGGGTGAGTTTTAATAATTTCATATTCTTCATCAGTCAGCTTATCCGGCTTATTTATGATTGCATTAGGAATTCCAATTTTTCCAATATCATGAAGCAGGGCCGTATAGTAAATGCTTTCCTGAACCTTTTCACTTTCACCCAGTTCGGCCGCAAGCATTTTAGAATATTTTGCAACACGACTTGAATGACCCTTTGTATATTTGTCCTTGGCATCTATTGTCTGAACAAGGGCACTGGTTACTTCCATAGAAAGTTTCTGAATCTCTTCCTGACGCTTGCGGTAAGCATTAAAACGCAGGAAAACAAAGAAGACCACAGCTCCCACCGTAAGAAGGGAAATAAGTGCAATAAACCAGGCTTTTTCCCACAAATGCGCCTTCTTTACAATTTCTATACTGGCGGTCATGGTGTTTTCTACATATTTACTTGCAGACCATGCATCCGGATTTCTTGTTACAACAATAAAGGTATAATTTCCCGGCTTTAAGTTTGTGTATGAAGCAGTACGCTCTGTTGTCCATTCGCTAAAATCTGAATCAAAACCCTGCAGTTTTGTCCTGAACTGAACCTGTTCAGAAGAAATAAAACTGATTCCAGTGTATTTTAAATTAAGACGCTTTACATTCGGTTCAATAATCAGCTTCTGATTAATAGAAAGGTCTACCTTTTCGTTATCAAGCATGGCAGACTGAATTTTTACTGTAGGAGGATTTGTAACGGTTGCATTACGCACAGGATCCATAATTGTAAAACCGTCTATTAAAGTAAACCAGAGGCGGCCCTTATCATCCTTCATGGAAAGGGAAGTAGAAGTTACGCCGCCAGAAGTAATTCCGTCCAGCCTGTTAAAATATGAAGGAGTAAGAGTTTTTCTGCTTCCAGCCATAACTTCTTCTATATCCCGCATTTTTACGTTAAAAATTCCGTGATTGCTTGTTGCCCAGACTTTCTGAGTATAATCTGTAAGAACCTGGAAAACGCCGTCTACAGAAAATCCGTTTGAAGTATCAAAATTATACAGATTTCCAGATTCTTTATTGATGATGGAAAGACCAGACCCTGTAGAAATCCAGATTTCTCCTTCACGAATCTGCTCTATTTTGAAAACAACATTTCCCGCAAGCCCGTTGTCTTTTGTCAGTTTTTTGGTAATTTCCAGACTTTCCGGATTCAAAACATACACACCGCCGCCGTCTGTTCCAAACCAGATTGAACCGTCATCATCTTCATAAAGACACATAATAAAGTCATTATCAAGAATGTCGTTTTTATTTATGTTGATGATGGATTTATCTGATGCCCGCACTACAGAAAGTCCGGTTGTGCTTCCTATGTACAAATCTTTATTTTTTGCCTGAATTGCAACACGAACTTTGTCGCCGGCAAGACCTTTTGCCCGGTTCCACTTTTCTATGCTTCCGTCCAGATTAAATTTAAGCTGGGCATGCTTTTCATAACAGCAGACAAGAAGGGCTCCGTCTTCTGTAAGGCCCACATGGCGGATTCTGGTTGCCTTGCAGTATTCCGTAATTGAATTTTCAACAAACTTTCCGTTTTTATAGCAGTAAAGACCGTTATCGCCACCCATCCATACAAGGTCGCGGAAGCGATCCTGGGCAATGGCATTTACAGTTGTAGGCATATTTGTAGTCTGGAATTTACCATAACTCAGTTTCTGAATTCCACCACGGTCCAAAGCAATCCAGATATTCTTTTCCCGGTCTTCCATAATTTCGTTTACACTGTCGTCCGCAAGAATTTTATCTGTATTGCAGTAGAATAATTCTCCGTTCCTCATGATGGAAATTCCGTTATCAAGACCAAACCAGATATTTTTTTCCGAATCCTGATAAATGCTTTTTACAGCGGTTCCTTTCTGACTGCCGTTTCCCAAATCATAAATTGTTTCTGAATCACCTGTAATTCTTACTGCATAGTAAGGTGCAAGACCAAACCAGAAGGCTCCTGAAGATTCCTGAGTAACTGTTGTAACAATAGGATTTTGAACTGATTTAATAATATCACTTACTTCAAATCTGCCGTTGCTGTAACAGTAAAGTCCGTTTTCACTGTTGGTAACTACCCAAACTCGCCCCGCAGTATCACAATAGAGCTGGCTTACAATAAAGCGGTTGTCATTTGGAATTGTATTAAAGCCCTGCGGTCTTACAATCTGATAAGCCTTTGAAATGCATGAAATTCCAGCAGCAGTTCCAACCCAGATATTTCCTTCTTTGTCTTCACAAAAAGCCCGGATAGAAGTATTTGGAAGTCCGTCTTTTACAGAAAATTTTTGAATTTCGCCATTATGTTTTAAGCAGATTACTCCTTCATCATTTGAACCTATCCACAGATTTTTGCGGGAGTCCTGAAACATGGTGCGGGCACTTAAAAAGTCATATTCTGGATTATAAAGACGATTGATGGAAATAAATTCCACACCATCAAAACGCAGAAGTCCGCCATAAGTACCAAAGTACATATAGCCGTCGCTATCCTGCATGATGTCCGTTACCGTATTGCCGGGGAGTCCGTCTTCTGCATTCCAGTTTCTGCTGACAAAATCTTTCATAAAGAAATCAGCAGAATGTTTTGCTTCGCCACCATGAATAATATTAGTGCTGTCTGACTGTGACTGGGCAAAACCCATGCCAATTAAAAAAAATAATCCTAATGTAAAAGAGAGAATTCTTCTTATCATATCCCTCTATTGTACAACTAATTTTCAGATTTAGCCAATTTTTCTAATTTTCTAAAGAAATGAAGAGCATAAGGAATTGCCGTAAGGGCACTGAGCAAATCTGCCACAAACTGACTTATTTCCACGCCTGTAAGATTCAGAATACGCGGTAAAATCAAAATGGCTGGAATAAAATAAAGGCCCTGGCGGTTCATGGAAAGGAAGGTAGCGGCCTTTATGTTGCGGGTAGACTGCATGAGCATATTTGTACCAACAATCAAAGGATGGAAAGGGATAAAAGAAACCTGCCATCTGAGGGCAATGCTTCCAACCTCGCGGGCAGCCGGGTCTTCTATAAAGGCAGCCATAATCTGCGGGGAAAAAATAAATATTACCAGAGAAAAGGCTGCCATAATGCAAAAGCCGCTGGTAAGCATAAAGCGGTAAGCCTGTTTTACGCGGTCGTAACGCTTTGCGCCGTAGTTGTAGCCGCTAACCGGGCTAAAGCCCTGTCCTATTCCAATCATAATGCTGGCAACAAACATTACGATTTTTGTTGTAATAGACATTCCGGCAATTGCGGCATCTCCGTACTGGCCGGCCGCTGTATTCAAAAGGATTGTTGCTATACTGGCAAGTCCCTGGCGGGCAAGAGAAGGCACCCCTGTCCAGACAACTTTTGCAAGCACGCCTTCTTTTAATGTAAAGCGTTTTATGCTCATCTGGCAGACAGCTTTTCGTCTTAAAAACCAGCTGAGCAGAATACAGAATGAAATAAACTGGCTGACGAGCGTTGCAATGGCGGCTCCGCTTATTCCCAGGTGCAGGCCGTAAATTAAAAGCGGATCCAGCGCAATATTTATAAGTCCGCCGGAAGTAAGGGCTATCATAGAAAAAAATGCCTTGCCTTCTGAACGAAGGACATTGTTCAGGACAAAGGAAGCGCACATAAAAGGGGCACCCCAGAAAATATAGCGGGCATAGGCAGAGGCATAAGGCAGAACAGCCTCAGAAGCACCAACAAGACTCAGAAACTGGCGGGCAAAAAGATTGCCAAAAAGCGTAATCAGAAGTCCTATAAAAATTGCGGCAAAAAAGGCTGTAGAAGCAATTACACTGGCTTCTTCATTGCGTTTTTGTCCTAATCTGATAGAAACAAGGCTTCCGGCCCCCATTCCAAGGGTAAAACCGCAGGCCTGAATTATAGACATGATGGGAAAAACAATTCCTACGGCGGCACTGGCCTGTGTACTCAGCTGGGAAACAAAAAATGTATCTGCCATGTTGTAAATGGAAGTTACCAGCATGGAAATAACAGTAGGAATTGCAAGGGTGGCAATCAGGCGGGAAACTGGTGTATTCACCATTTTGTCATATTGTTCTTCTGCCGTAAGGGCATTTGCTCTTTTTTTATTTTTCATCAGTGTAATTATAGCGTATTTTCTTGATGATTGAAACTTTTTGTTAAAAATTATAATATCACTGATATGACAAAACAGGCTGAAATTCTTTCTGACTTTTTAGATTCAAATACCATTAATTCGCTTCCAGCTTTTCTTGAAAACTCATCTGGTTTTGAATCATCCGTTGATTTGATTGCTGTTGCTTTTGGCTCAAATGACGGATTCTCTAAAACTGACGAAAACGGCATTTCAAAATTAGTTTCAAGTTTCAAAAATAATCTTACTCTTTTAATTCAGAAAACCTGGGTAGAAAAATCTGATATTGCTCTTAAAGACCAGCTTCTTTATCAGCTTAATGAATTCCGCACTAAGAACACATGGAAAGAAGATTACCTTCCTTTCCTTCAGATTATAAATCAGGCTGTATTTTTAATGTTCGGGCAGAATCCTGATTCTGAAGATTTTGCTGAATATTCACTTAGGATTGACCCCGAATTCGGAATATTCTGGTGGTACATTTCTAATCTTCCTAAACAGGCAGACTGGTCTGAAGATAAATATAGGCTTGCTATGATGCTGGGAATGTACTTCCTGGCTAATTACTAGAAGAAAATAAACCTTTATTGACGTGCCTGAAAATGACACGTCATTTTTTTTATGGGGGTCTGTAATGGACTTAAACGCAATCTGTAAATCTTTACGTTCTGGAAGCGAAAAACTTGCCCTTCAGAATGCCAACACAAAAAACGCAGCACTTTCTGCTGTTGCTCTGGCTCTTGATAAAAACCGCGCTTCAATTATAAAAGCAAATCAGACAGATATAGAAAATGGACGCGCTAACGGAATGAGCGAATCTCTTATAGACCGCCTTACTTTAAACGACAAGCGCATAGACGGCATTATAGAAAGCATGAACATTGTTATTGGGGGAGGCGACCCTATTGGAGAAGAAGTTGCCGGCTGGAAAACTCCTAACGGCATGAATATCCGCCAGGTGCGCGTTCCGCTTGGGGTTGTGGCTATTATTTATGAAAGCCGCCCAAACGTAACGGTAGACGCTTTCTGCCTTGCCTACAAAAGCGGAAACGCCATTTTGCTGAGAGGCTCTTCTTCTGCCTATAATTCAAACTGCGAAATTGTCCGCATTATAAAAGAGGCACTTTCTGATGCAGAACTTAAAGGGTGCGGAGTTCCGGAAACCATTGAACTTGTAGAAGTAGATTCCGGCAACCATAATCACGAAGATGTAAACCAGATTTTGAATGCTGTAGGCCTGATAGACGTAGTTCTTCCACGCGGAGGAAAAAAGCTGATTCAGAATGTTGTGAGCAATGCCCGCGTACCTGTAATTGAAACAGGAAGCGGAGTCTGCCACCTTTACATTCATGATGATGCAGACCTGCAGATGGCCTGCCGCATTGCAGAAAATGCAAAAATCCAAAGGCCAAGCGTTTGCAATGCAATTGAATGTATTGTTGTAAACAGCGCAATTGCAAAAGAATTCCTGCCAAAACTGGAAGAAACATTTGCAGGCCGGGTAAAACTTCATGCAGACAAAGCGGCCATGCCCTTTTTAAAAAATGCCCTGCCAGCCACAGAAGAAGATTTTGGAAACGAATATCTGGACTATGAATGCTGCATAAAAACCGTAAACAGCATAGACGAAGCAATTACTTATATTAATTCCCATAATACAAAGCATAGCGAAAGCATAATCACAGAAAGCCGCGCCGCAGCCCGCCTTTTTCAGAGCCGCATAGATGCCGCCTGTGTTTACGTGAACGCAAGTACCCGCTTTACAGACGGCGGTGAATTTGGTTTTGGCGCAGAACTTGGAATAAGCACGCAAAAACTTCATGCCCGCGGCCCGATGGGAATAAAAGCCCTTACCACTACAAAATACCTTATAGACGGCGAAGGCCAGATAAGGTAGAAAATTTGCAGGCAGAGCAGGCAGAATAGGTAAGACAGGGCCCCCTGCCAAGTCATACGCTGACCATTCCCCTTTGAACCGCGGTTCTTTTTGCGGTAACTTCGGTTATTTCGTATCCAGACATATTTACTTCTCAAAAAAGTGAATTTATTATAGGGGGCATGAACAGCTCAACTATAAAACACATATTTTCTTTAATCTGCGCTCTGGCAATTTTCCTGCTAAGCCCATTTTTTGCTTCCTGCCGTCTTTTCACAGAAGGAAATCAGGAAACAGTAGATAAACTGTCTGCCAGAACTTCCATGAAAAGTTTTGACACTTTGAAAAATCCGCTGGTATTCACACTGCCTGTAAATAAAAAACTATACCTTTTTGGCAACACAAAAGACGAATATCCTATTTACGAAACTACAGGCAATATTTTTGCAGTTTACGACACAGAAAGCAACAGCATTTACGACTGGGCTTTTTTCGAAGGCCGCAATTCTTCTTCTTCATGGAAAATGTCAGACTGGTGCAAAGAAGAAAGATATTACACTTCCGTTTTTCAAGACGGAGGCTTTTACTACAATGACTATAAAAACCCCTGCCATTACTACCGTATGGTCTTACTGGATAAGACAAGCGGTAAAATTTCTGTAAAAAGCAATAAATTCACAGAATACTCTTATAACAATACAGATAAATTTTTCTGTCATAGTGACTATGATTATCTCTTTGATTCTGATGAAGAAGAAAAATACTTATATAAGTTCAATATTATTAATATTGACAGCCTTAAAGAAAATACCATCAAAATAAAATCAGCCAGCTATATTCAGAATTATTCGGATAACCAAAATCTTTATATCCTTTTAGAAAAAGACAATAAATTTACTGTTTCCAGACTTTCAGATGACGGAAGCTCTTTTGAGCCGCTTGTTTCATGGGAAACTGATAAAAATTTATATTATGATTACGTTATAGAAGAAATTCAAAACAGGAAGATTCTTCTAAGATGCTATGAAAGAAAGAGCAATTATGATTTTGATTCAGAAAAAAGATATTACTGTACTTTTAATCTGGATGATACAGCTGTGTCCAGAGCAACTTTTGATATAGATGATTTCTGGGATAAATCTGCCTTTTTTTATAAGGATGATTTATATGTTATATATACAAACTCAATCACTGAAACTTATGATTTGTTCAAGGCAAATCCTTCTGATTCAGAATTTACAAAAATCCAATCATTTAATATCCCGAATATAAAATTATTAAGCTATACAAAGCTGATAGATTCTAAACTCTATCTGATTACAGATGGAAATAACTTTGAAGAAATTTCCATCCGTTATGTAGATTTGGAAAGTCTTAAAATTTCTGAAGAAATAATCATTTCTGCTTCAGAACTACTCTAATATCAAGAAGGTCAAGATGAAAAAACTAGCCTGTATTTTATTTGCATCTATTTTTCTGGGAATCTCTGCATTTTGTGATGTAATCATCATGAAAGATTTAGACATACTGCCAGTAATGGGAACAAGTGAGTATGATACTTATAATAAAAGAATCTGGAATCCTGATTTTAAGGATTTTGATATGTCTGCAGGAACTTCTGTCCTCTTTTCGCTTCCGTCTCTGGGAAATTTGAACTTTTATCTGGGAGCAGGAAGTTCTGTAAATATGATGTACAGTCTGCCAGGCATCAGCGTAAACGTTAATTCAGCAATTTCATACAGTTTTCATGAAAGTTCCTGGCCTCAAATGGAAATCTTTTTATACACCAGGGCTGGCTGCGGCTTTACCTTTATAAAGGGTGTAGATTTTTATATGTTTGCAGATGCCATGCCATATTTTATGTTTATGCCGCCAAAAGGGCATCATGGCTTTTTCTTTGGAGCAGGCCCCCAAATTGAATACCTGCAGGCCGCAAACTGGGAACTGTACAACAAAATCGACTTTGGATTTTCTCTTGCAGGCGGTTTTAGATTCCAAACAAAATAAACTACAACACTCAATAAAGTGACAAAGTTCAAAATATTTTCTATAATGCAAAATCATGAATCAAGATATTTCAGAGATTTTTAAAAGTGCCAGAAAAATTGTAATTAAAATCGGTTCAAATACTCTTGCAAAAGAAGACGGAACCCAGAACACAGATTTTATGGCCAGTTTTGCACAGCAGTGTGCCAACCTTATAAAGCTGGGAAAAGAAATTGTTGTAGTTTCTTCTGGAGCGCAGGTTGCCGGCGTTTCTACCACAAAAGAATGGGCCCGCAAAAAAGATGTGCATTACCGCCAGGCCTTGTGCGCAATAGGGCAGGTGGAACTTATGCACCAGTGGCGCAAAGCCTTTCAGCAGCAGGGGCTTCACATCGGTCAGCTGCTTTTTACAAAAGAAGATTTTGAAAACAACCTCCACACTCTGAATATCCGCAACACGCTTTTTACTCTGGTAGATGAAGGCGTAATTCCAATCATAAATGAAAACGACAGTGTTTCTTTTGAAGAAGATAAAATTGGTGATAACGATAACCTTTCGGCACTCACAGCAATTTTATGGTCAGCAGACCTTTTGATTCTTTTTAGCGACATTGACGGCATTTACACAGACAATCCTAAGACAAATAAAAACGCCAAACTTATTGAAAAAGTTGATTCCATTGCAGAATTAAGAAAATCTATAAAAATTGGTGAAACAAATGCCTTTGGAACCGGCGGAATTGAAACAAAAATTCAGGCTGCAGAAAAGGTAACAGAATACGGAATTAATCTGCTTCTTGCCAACGGAAGTTATGAGCGTGCTCTGGAAAACCTTTACGAAGGCAAGATTGCAGGAACAATTTTTACTGCAAAATAGGCCCAGGTTCGCCTGTAAAAAGAATACGCAGATTCAACTTGATGTAGGCACAGATTTCGCGCAGATAAGACATGGGAACTAGAATCGGGGCACAACGGGTTCCAATTCCAGCAACATGACTAAAGCCCATACGTTTAGCAAGACGTTCTGCCCGCCTTAAATGATAATAATTTGAAATTACAACAAAACGCTTCTGTAAAATTTCGGATTCAGGAAGGCCTTCGTGCTGGGCAAGCAGGCGGCAGCTTAACTGAAAATTCTGAATAGTATCAAGAGCCTGGTCTTCTACCAGAATCCGCTCACCGGCAATACCTGCCGCCTCCAGCTGCCGTTTAATCTCCGGCGCCTCGGCATAAGGCAGCCACTTAAGCGTCCCCCCGGTAACAACACAAAACGCGTTTTCATGCGCCCCCAGATACTCGGCAGCGCCCCCCACCCGGTTCATCACCGAAGGCGGGAGTTTCCCGTTTTTATCAATGCCCCCGCCCAGCAAAATCACGTAATCACAATCCTCATCCAGCCCCGCAAGGCCTGGACTGCAAATAAACCCAAGATTAATCAGGCTGATTACCGCGCCCGCACAGATAAAGCCAAGAACAGTTCCCTTTAGCCAGCCTTTCCAGCCGCTCCAGAACCAGCGGCCTGTTTTTCTGCGGAAAACGCCGGTAAAAATCAAAATTATCCCCAGAGCAGTCCAGATGTGAGAAAAAGAAGTCAGAATATCCAGAAAAGTACCCGGAGAAATGCAGTTTAAAATAAAGTCATAAATAATACAGAGAATGCCTAAAATTATAAGAATCATTTTATTTATTTCCGCGTACAATGCAAATCATTGTAATATCATCATTTTGAACGGCATTTCCCCTGAATTCAGAAATGCTTGAACGAATATAGTTAATCTGGGAATCTGCATCAAGATAAATGGATTCCCTAAAAGCCTGCAGAAGCCGTTCTCTTCCAAAGGCCTCCTTTTTTTCATTACTGGCATCTGTTACTCCGTCCGAAAAATAAAAAAGACGGTCGCCATCTTCAAAATCAACATATTGAGAAATATAGAAAGTAGGAAAACCAGCAATTCCAATAGCACCACTAGATTCTGTTGTCTTTTTAAGATAATCGCATTTTCCTGTATTTTTTTTGTAGATGATTGGAGTCGGATGCCCCGCAATTACCATTTCTGCCTGAGTCGGAGTAAAGCGGGTCAGAATTCCAGTAAGATAATTTTCTACATCACCTTTTTCTTCAACAATTCTGTCATTAATTTTGTTCAGAATTTCCCACAATTCCATATTCTGATTATTGTAGAATTCCTGATGTATAATATTTTTAACAAGCATTGTAATCAGACCGGAAGAAATTCCATGACCAGAAACATCAAAAATCCCCAGTCCGTCAAGCTGATTTCCAGTCCTGCAAAAATCAAAAAAGTCTCCAGAAACACCAGCCATCGGTTTAATAAAATAAGAAACATCCCAGCCTTTAAGCCCCTTTACATTCTGCTTAAAAAAAGCCGACTGAATTACAGAAGCCCGCTTAATTTCTCCTTCAAGCATGTTATTCTGACTGGTAATTTTCTTTTCACTTCTGGAAACAAGCATTGTAAACAGAAGAATTGCCATAACTATCATAATGATAGCAATGGAAACGTTTATATACTTTAAAATCCTGATTGTAGTGATTGGAATTTCATAAACTCCCGGAAAAGAAAAATTTTCAAGGGCTACAAATATCATGGTCGTAATAGTAGTCATTGGAATGGAAGCTTTAAAATGGTAATCAAAAACAAGATAAGGCAAAAGTCCTACCACAAAGATAAAAAAGTGAAAGTTCGCTTCTGAGCCTATAAAGTATTCTGCCAGAATCTGATGGACTACAACTTCCGTAGTTGCTATTGTAAAAAGGACTACAAGAGATTTTCTATGAGGAATCAGAAAGAGCAGGATTGAAAAAATAGAAATACTGATGATGTTATAAAAAAACATCGGATAAACTCTTAATATCAGAAAAACAAAAAAGATAGCTATATGATAAAGTAAAGATGCTGATGTGGCAAGAAATCCGATTGTCTGCGCCATTTTAGAAGGCTCTTTTTTTTCCAAGTTATCTGGCTCCTTTTTGCAAATCATACTGATATTGCTACTATCATTGTACGTGGAAAACAAGAAAAAATCTATATAATTTCTGGATTCCAGTTATGTTTTGGATAACGACCTTTCATTTCCCTGCATATTTCCGGCCAGGCACCTTTCCAAAAACCTTCCAAATCTTCTGTAACCTGAAGAGGGCGGCTTGCCGGTGAAAGAAGACGGAACAAAACTTTTTTTCCGCAAATCTGAGGAGTGCTTTTACATCCAAAAATACGCTGTATGATGATTTCTATTACCGGGCGGATTTCTGACTGCTTTTCGTAAATTACACGACAGCGTCTTCCATTTTCCAGAATGAGTGTTTCGGGAGCAAGTGTGTCTATTTCCTGCCCCTGCAGATACCAGAAAAGCGCATCATAAATTACTTTTGAACTAAGACCTGCAGAAGTCTTTTGCTCAGCAGAAAGAAAAGGAATAAGCCATTCCCGGGCATTATTCTGCAGGTGACTGTATAAATCTTCCTGACCGACTTCCAGACTGACTGATTTTAGAGCCTCCTGCTGCAAAAGGAATTCTGCCCTGAGCAGAAGGCTTTGTGTTTTTTCATCAAGAGGAAGACATGAAAGGCCTTTTTCTGAAATTTCATTTATCCATGCTTCTGCAAAATCTTCTGGAGACACAGGAAGTTTTCTGCTGGAAAGCACTATTGCACCATAACATATTTCTTCTGTTTTTTGAATTTTTCCGCTTTTTTCACCCTGAAATTCACATTTTATGCGCCTTTCTGTCCGGTTTTGAAGAAAATTCAGGCTTTCCTGCTCAGAAATCTCTTCAAATTCAAAAATTACAGTTTCTTTTTTTCCGCTCAAAACTTCTGGCGCAACAAGCCATTCCGGGGCGCTTTTACTTTCAGAAGATAAAAGGGCTTTTCTTCCGCCTGCAAACTGGTATTCCGCCTTTTCTGCGCCCGGGGCAGTAAGTCGGCGGGCAAGGCGGTCAGGGTAACCACTGAGGATGAGGGGGATGTGGGTGGTTGAGGCTGCCGAGGGCGAGGATGGGGGCACTTGGGCAGGGGAGGGCACCTGTGGAGCGGGAGGCACTTGGGCAGGGGACTCCCTGTGGGCAGGGGCATAGTGGGCGGGGGTCACCTGGGGGGAGGTTTCCTGAGGCCGTGGCACCTGGGCAAAAGATAGCCGCCGCTCCAAATCAGAAATAAAGCGTCTCTGCATTTCCGCAGACACCTTAGAATAAGTAGAGAACTTAAGCAAAAGGCGGCGGCCCACTTCATCAAGCCCTTTGCCACCCCTTACAAAAGAGTCCAGCGCAATTCCGGCAAGCCGCGGGTGCAGGCCAAGCTTTAAGGCAGCACGCCCCCGGTCGGTAATGCGAGCGTCTTCGCGAATCATTCCCAAAGCACGTAGAAGCTCGCTGCTGGCTCTCCATGAAGCAGGCGAAGGGGCATCCAGCCAGTCCAGACCAGAAGAAGAATATACGCCGCGTTCACTGCATTCCAGAACAAGGGGCACAAGGTCGGTGCGGAGGATTTCCGGGGCAAGTTCTTTCTGGCGTGGGTCGGTTTCTGCCCACAGGCGGAAACATGTTCCCGGCCCCAGTCGCCCTGCACGGCCGGCCCGCTGCGTGGCGGAAAATTCGCTTTCGTTTTCGGTGCATAGCTTTTCCATGCCGGTGTTCAGATCCAGGCGGTTTACGCGCGCAAGGCCGCTGTCTATAACTATGGAAACTCCGGGAACGGTAAGGGAAGTTTCTGCAATTGCAGAAGAAAGGATAATGCGCCTTTTCTGACCGCCCCTTCCCCGGGCATGGTTTTCTTTCTGGCTTAAGGCCTCTTCCTGTCCCTGATTTTCGCCCTTATCAGAAATCACTCGTTTCTGTTCTTCCAGAGAAATGCTTGAATGTAATACGCAAACTTCTACACCGCTGTCTTCATCAAAATCACCAGATTCTTCCAGATTTTCTTTTGCCCGCCTTATATCCGCAATTCCCGGCAAAAAAACAAGAATATTCCCGCCTCGGGCTGCAGCCATGCCGGTTCTACCAGCTTCGTCCATTCCGCCAGCGCCTGCTCCAGCGCCTGCACTCCCAGAAATCTTCATAGCCTGCCTTATCACAGAAATCAGGGATTTTTCCGGCTCATAAATCATCTTTACTGGAAAATTCCTGCCCGGAACTTGAAACAGCGGTACGGCAGAAAGTCCGGCACCTCCGTCTTTCTTTCCCGCCAGATAAGCCTGCAGTTTTGCAGTATCAATTGTTGCAGACATGATGACGACATACAAATCATCTCTAAGCTGCATTGCTTCTTTTAAAAAAGCCAGAGCCAAATCTGTATTTATTGAACGTTCATGAAATTCATCCAGAACAACTACATTATAATTTTCTAGGGCAGGGTCTTCCTGCAGCTGACGCACAAGAATTGCTTCCGTCACAACTTCCAGCCGGGTAGATTTTGTGATATGAGATTCAAGATGGATTTTATAACCGACAGTGCAAGTGTCACTTAAATCAGAAAGTCGGTTTGCCACCCCCAAAACGGCAAGGCGGCGGGGCTCAGTCATAATTATTTTGCCTTCAAATTTCTGCAGGAGGGCAAGGGGCAGCAGGGTAGATTTTCCCGCCGCCGTTTCTGCCGTAAGAACCATAAAACGCGAAGGCGAATTTTTCAGGCTGCTGCAAATTTCATCTAAATATGAAGTAATCGGATATTCAGGAAAGTGGACTGTCATACGGTTTTTCCATCCCATTCTGCACTGTGTTCGCGTTCATAACGTATGGCGGCATCAAAATCTGCCTGGGGAGCACAGTTGCGTTCTATGTTTAAAGCTGCGTTATGAAGACGGCGAATACATTCAGATTTATCCTTATATCCCAGCTTTGATTTTTCTATGCTGTCATGCAAAACGCGGATTGATTCGTCATAAATCTTAAGCGGAACAGGAAAAGGATGTCCGTCTTTTCCGCCATGGGCAAAACTAAAGCGGGCTGGGTCTGTAAAACGGCTTGGAGTTCCGTAAATAACTTCGCTCACAAGGGCAAGAGACTGCAAGGTTCGCGGCCCCAGCCCCGGAGTAAGCAGCAGGCTTTCAAAATCTTTAGGCTGGGAAGTATAGGCCGTTGCAAGGACACCCCCCAAACGTTTCAGGTCTACGTCCTGAGCAAGCACTTCATGATGGGCAGGCATAACAATGGAACGGCCACCCACTTCAATCAGGGCTTCATCTTTTTGAAGGGAAGGGGTGGGCTCAATCTCTGGAAAAAGTTCCTGCTGCATCGGAGCCTTTTGTGTTGCATGTGCTGCAGAGGAAACTTTTCCTCCCTGCATCAAAATCATTTCGCCAGCGGGCTTTCCAATCTGAACAATTTCCTTAAGCATCCGCTCAGGCTCTTCGCAGCTCATTTCCAGAATGTTTCCTCTGGCCTCGCGCGCCTTGCTGTCTGTAAGGTTTAGAATCTGCCCGCGGTTATCGCCAACTACGCCTGTATGAGGTTCTTCCACAAAAGAGCGCAAATCGCTGGAACACCAATGGTAGCGGCGGGCCTTTCGTTCATCTGTATTCATTCCCTGCTGAACAACCGCCCACTTTCCAGTCCGGCTTAAAACAAAATTATGCTGATAAAGCTGAAATCCGTCCTGCAGGGCATTATTATCTACTTTTGCAACCAGTTTACTGTTCCGTACCAGCTCATCGCCGTTCATTCCTTCACGCCCGGCAATTTCCAGCAGTTCATCAGGAGTCATGCGGGAATATTTTCCCCGTCCCCCGCACACGTAAAGCCCCAGCTCCTTTGCCCTCGGGTTCAGACCGCGCTTAAGTGCATACATAACGCTGGTAGTAATTCCCGAACTGTGCCAGTCCATCCCCATAACTGCCCCAAAAGACTGAAACCAGAGCGGGTCACTCAGGCGGGTAAGCACTTCATCAGGCCCAAAATTTTCCACCAGAGATTCTGTTATAAGCGTACCCAGAACCATCATTCTGTCGGCCAACCAACGGGGAACTGTTCCTGTATGAAGGGGCAAATCTGCATGTCCGCTGTTACGAATCATAATCTGATTATAGCATATTCTTGTGAAATTGTTTTATAATAAAAACATGAGATTAGTTTTAGTACGACACGCAGAACCAAATTACGAGCTGGACTGCCTTACCGAACGCGGACACAGGCAGGCAAAAGTTGCAGCAGAAAGACTTTTGAATGAAGGAATTGAAGAAATTTATTCTTCTCCTATGGGCAGGGCCCGTCAAACAGCACAGGCTTTTTCTGACGCTTCTGGAATCCAAAAAATTGAGATTCTGGACTTTATGCATGAAATCCGTTTTGGTCTTGAAAATGATTTATATAATGAAGAATGGAGTCCCTGGGTCGCTTCTGACAGAATGATTAGTCAGGGTCAGCTTATTTGTGATGAAGAATGGCGGGAATTTCCAGTTTTTAAGGAAAATACTGCCACAATTGACGTTGATAATGTTATGAAAAATGCAGACGTCTGGCTAGAAAAGCTGGGCTACAAACGTGAAGGACTTTATTACCGCAATATCAGGCCAGACGACCGGCAGCAAACTCTTGCACTTTTCAGCCATGGCGGCTCTTCTACAGCCCTTCTTTCCCGAATTTTTAATATTCCTTTCCCATATTTATGTGCAACGCTTCATATTCCACACACAGGAATTACAATTTTGCGTTTTGACCGCACTCCGGGCAAACTTTCCCTGCCTGTCATTGAACTTGCCGGCGACGGAAGGCACATTATGGGAATTTAAAAAGTTGTTATATTCAAATAAATAAGTTAAAATATTAGTGATTTTCCCCAGATACAGGAGTCTTGTATGCATAGTTTAAAATTCAAACTGATTGTTTTTGTTGTTGTTATCATTTCCATTACAAGCACCATTTTGTCGATGATTTCTTTGAACATCATAAAAGATGAAATGACAAGTACGGCTAATCATTCCGTAATGAACATTACACAGGGAGCGGTTAATAGTTTTAAAGGTCAGAATCAAAAAGAACTGGACTTCCTGCAGTCAATTGCTGCCATAGATTTTTTTACTTCTGAATCTTTGTCTGTTTTAGAAAAAAATAATGAGCTTAAAAAAATTGCCGCTACAAAGCAGGGCAAGGCAAATTATACTTTCTATGATAAAGACGGACGCACTACTGCTCCAAACGGAATGTTGATTCCACCTTCAAATGCAGATTATGTAAAAGCAGCACTTGGCGGAAAAACTTTCATTTCTGACCCAATTTTTGAGCCAAGAGCAAATCTGAATTTCATCTACTACTCTGTACCGGTTTTTAATGAAAATAAACAGGTTGTTGGTGTTCTGGTTTCTGCGGCAAATTCAATCTGGCTGCAGATGGTTTCCAATAATATGACTCTTGGTGAAGATTCTCACCCTGCTGTAATCAGTGCAAAATCTGGAAAACTTCTTACCAGTTTTGGTGAATATGAAGCAGATACAGATGTAAAAGACATTGCCTTAGGAAACGACTTTCAGCAAATCTTGAATACTGCTCTTTCCGGCAAAACTGGAATGGGTTCTTATTTTGACCCTAAACAGAAAACTCAGATTATTGTGGCCTATGCCCCTTTTACAGATGGAAGCAACTGGATTGCAATAGGTTCCTGCCCTTATATCGTATTCGCAAAAAATATTGACCTTGTAAAAAAACAGATTGGTCTTTTTGGTGTGATTTTATGTATTGCCGCAATTATTTTTGTAGTCATCATTGTTACAGCCCTGCTAAAACCTATAAAGGCCGTAAAGAATTCCTTTACAGAAATTGCCAGCGGAAATGCAGATTTAACTAAGAAAATTGCTGTTAATACAAAAGATGAAATTGGTGAAGTTGCAAAAGGCTTTAATCAGTTTATTGATAAACTTCAGGATGTTATGAAGGATTTAAAGGAATCTAAGGCAAATCTGATTCAGGCTGGTTCTTCTCTTTCAGACAGCACACAGAATACATCTTCTTCAATCAATGAAATAATTTCAAATATTGAAAATTTCAACAGTCAGATTAATACTCAGTCAAACAGCGTTTCAGAAACAGCAGGAGCCGTAAATGAAATTGCTTCAAACATTGAATCTCTGGACAGAATGATTGCAGGACAGACAGAAGGAGTTTCTCAGGCTTCTGCCGCTATAGAGCAGATGATTGGTAACATTAATTCCGTTAATCAGTCGGTAGATAGAATGGCTTATTCTTTTGAAGAACTTCACAAAAGCGCAAATATTGGAACAGGCTTACTTGCCGAAGTAAACGGAAAGATGGAAATAATTAAGAGTCAGAGTGCGGCTTTGCTGGAAGCGAACGCTGCCATTGCTTCAATTGCTTCTAAAACCAACCTGCTTGCTATGAATGCCGCAATTGAAGCCGCACATGCCGGAAATGCTGGAAAAGGCTTTAGCGTAGTTGCTGATGAAATCCGTAAACTTTCTGAAACTTCCAGTGCGGAATCAAAAAAGATTGGCGAACAGCTTAATAACATAGAAACTTCTATAAGTGGAGTTGTTGATGTTTCTGTTCAGTCTAGCGAAGCATTCAAACTTGTAGGTACAAAAATTGATGAAACTGATGAAATTGTGCGTCAGATAAAATCTGCTATGGAAGAGCAGACAGAAGGCTCAAAACAGATTAATCAGTCACTGGCTTCCATGAATGACAGTGCAAGTCAGGTTAGACAGGCTTCAAGAGAAATGTCTGACGGAAACAAGGCTATTCTTCTGGAAGTAGAAAAACTTCAAAGTGCTACAACAGAAATGAAGCAGAGCATGGAAGAAATGAAATCCGGAGCAAGAAAAATTAACGAAACCGGCTCTCAATTAAACGAAATTGCTTCCGTTATGAACGAATCAATAAACCTTATGGGTTCTCAAATAGACCAGTTTAAGGTTTAATAATTTTTTTATTGCCTGCAATTATGGCTGTGGTCATTGAGCTTGTCGAAATGACCATTTACACTATATGAGGTGGTTTCGACAGGCTCAACCACCTCATTATTTACTTACTTATTAGACATCCCTTTTTTATAGGTTTTATTCAGTAATTAAACTACACTCTGAATTTGTCTATCTGTCCGCCAATTTCATCAATTGAAGATTTCATCTTTTCTGAAATGTTGCGCAGGGCAAGTCCTGTTTCCTTGATTTTTCCGGCACCATGACTCATTTCTTCTACACTGGACTGCATGATTCCAGTTGCATCCTGAAGATTCCTTACTTCATCCAGAATTGCCTTGTTTCCTGCCGACATTTCTTCACTGGCTGTTCTTACTTCAATCGTAGAATCGTTCATAGAGTGAAGGGCATTTGAAATCTGCATGGAACCTGTATTCTGTTCTTCCATTGCAGACTGAATCTGGTGAACAAGCTGCTCAGTATCACTAATCTTGCTTGTTACAGACTGGAAGGCCAGACTTGATTCTTCAGAAGCTGAAACTACGCTATCAATTGAAGATTTTATATCTTTAAGCTGGTCTCCAATTGTTTTAGACTGAGAAGAAGAAGTTTCAGACAGCTTTCTGATTTCGTCTGCAACAACAGAGAATCCCTTACCGGCTTCACCAGCGTGAGCCGCTTCAATTGCCGCATTCATTGCAAGAAGATTTGTCTGTTCCGCAATGGCCGCAATTGCAGAGTTTGCATCCTGCAGGGTTTCACTCTTGTTTTTAATTTCTTCAATAATGGAGTTCACATTTAACTGAAGCTGAATACCGCTCTGCGCCGAATTTGCAAGTCCATCAAAAGATTCAGACATTTTTTCTACAGATTCATTTACAGACTTAATGTTGCTGATCATTTCTTCAATGGCAGCAGAAGCATCAGAAACTTCGGAAGACTGTTTTCCAATCATAGTTCCAAGAGATTCTATATTGCTTGCAATTTCATTTACAGCGCCGGCAGTCTGCTGAACTGACTTATACTGATTATCAATCTGATTATGAACGGAATCTATACTTGTAAGAATTTCTTCAATCGAAGTTGCAGTATCTTGGGTTGAAGAGTCCAAATCGCTTCCTGCAATTCCAAGAGAATCACGGGATTTCTTTACCTGCGTAATGATTGTCTGAAGTTTTTCCGTAAAATTATTAAAGCCAGTTACTACATCACCAATTTCATCTTTAAGATTAATGTCTATGCGCTTTGTAAGGTCTGCATCGCCAGTTGCAATATCATTAATAGAAGTTTTAACAAATCCAAGAGGCTTGATAAGTATTGAAATCAAAATAAAGGTTAAAACTACTACAATAATAACGGCAACAATAGTTGCAATTACAATAATCATCGTAATTCTTGAAAGGCTTTCAAAATATTCATTGTATGGAGCCGCACACAAAACAGCCCAGCCGCTTTCATCTCCTACAGGAACATAAGAAACAACTTTTTTTTCATTTGTAATAGGGTCATTTAAGATTTCATAACCGGATTTTCCTGCAATAACGGATTCCATCATCAAATCCCAAGGAGTCTTTGGGCCGTCTGTATTTATTAAAACAGCTCCTCCGCTTTCCTGAATTGCCGTAATTTCTTCCTGGCTCATGCCTTCATAAGTTGTAGGCCCAATTATCATGCCGGAAGTTGTAGAAATGATTGTAGGATGTGATTTTTTACCGATTAAAATTGATTCAGAAAGATTGTAAACATCTGAACCGTTTACGATAGAAGATAAAATTCCAATCGGCTTTGATGAATTTGTGCTGCTGTAAACTGGAATTGTATAGAACATGATTGTTTCATCAGAACCGCCTTCCATCATAAAACTTTTTGGAAGCGGATCAATAACAACTCTTTTTCCGGAAATTGTCTGAATAAAAAAGTCAATTTCAGAAACATCTACATACGCTCCATCCGGGCGGATACAAATTCCTTTATCGCTGTAAAAAGCAAGATTTTCAAAATGTTTTGGATTTGCTCTTGCAATTGCTTCAAGCTGGACTGTTTTTTCTTCCAGAGGAATGTTTTCATCACGTATAAAAGGAAGGGAAGCAATGGTATCAAGAAGATAGAATTCCTTTTTATTTACATCCTGCAAAATTCGTGCAGATTTTTGTGCATTCAATTCCATAATCTGCTGTGTATTATTTGAAATTGAATATGACAGTTCACTTCTCGAAATAAGTCCAAGAATAATAACTACTAAACTTATCAAAAGTGCTACAAAATTAATGATTTTGAATTTTAAACTAATTCGCAAAGTTGCCTCCTGATTTGAAATGATACTAAAATATAAATTTCAAATTCAAAATCATTATATTCTACACTTTAAAATAATAAAAGAAAAATCCTTTCAAATGTGTTCTTTTGTTAGTTTGTAATAACATCTTATTATTTAATATTGCGTGAAACCCGTGTAACAATTGAAGATTTTGTTTTATCTACGATTTCCTCTTCCATAATTATTTCACCAATTTCATCTGCTGTTACAGAACCAGACAGAACATTCTTAACGCTGTCTATTTTACCAAGTATTTCTGCCTGAACAGAACTTCTTTCAAAAGAAAGGTCACATCCTTCCATCTCACAGTTTTTCAGCACAAGGTTCTTGCAGTAACAAAATGGCTGAGTGCCAATTATGCGGCAATTTATTAAAGTGAGGTTTTCTGAATACCAGCCCAGATATTCACTTTTAATCACACTATCGCGAACAGTTACATTTTTTGTATGCCAGAAAGCGTCTTTTGTATCAAGTTCAGAATTTGAAATTTCAATATTGCTGTTATATTGGAATGAATATTTCCCTTTCATTTTCAGCCCGGTGATTTTTGCATCATCAACTTCAAAAAAAGGATATTCAGATTCCTTGATTTCAGTATTTTCTATAACCAGATTCTTACATTTCCAGATAAATTCAGGTGAAGAAACACTGCTGTTTTTCAGAATTATTCCTTCACATTCACGAAGAGCCTTTATACCATTAAGTGTGGAATTTTCTATAGTGACGTTGTGGTCATACCAGAGTGCGGCCCTGCAATTTTCTGTAAGTTCCGTACCAGTGATTTTTGCACCATTAACATGCCAGAATGGATAGCGGAGATTCATAAAACAATTTTCAACAGTAATTTCAGAGGCTTCTTTTAAAGCCGATTCACCGTCTGCAGGACCATCAAAGCGGCAATTTTTTACAAGGGAATTATTTATTCCGTAAAGTGCCCGCTCCTGATCATAAGTCTTGTTTTCAAAAATATTCGTTGATTCCATATATAAAATATACTGAATTAATTCTTTATTCGACAAGATTATTGTGACCTTGCAAAATGATTCCCTTATTAGATTTGCGTTTAAACTTCACGTTTAAAATTCACTTTCCACATCTCTGCAAATCCGCTACCATAATGGAAATGATAGGATTAATTGTTGCCCGCTCAAAAAATAACGTAATCGGAAAAAACGGTCAGATTCCCTGGAAGATTGAAGGTGAACAGAAACAATTCAAAGAACTCACCACAGGAAACATAGTAATTATGGGGCGCAAAACCTATGAAGAAATAGGACACCCCTTACCAAACCGAAAAACCATTGTAGTTTCAAAAAGCAGGATATTTGAAGGCGAAAATCTTTATACTGCAAAAAGTCTGCATGAAGCGGTAAAACTTGCAGAAAAAATTTCTACCGAATCTGATTCCAAAATTTTTCTGGCTGGCGGCTATGCAATTTACAAAGAGGGCCTTGATTTAGCAGATGTTATGTACATTACAGAAGTAGATATTACAGTTAAAGACGGTGATACTTTTTTCCCAGACTTTAATAAGGACGAATTTGACTTTTCCCTTGGCGAAACTAATTATGGCGAAGGAAATGATGGAAGTGTTGCCTGTGAAGACAGAAAAATAAAATATACAAGAACAATTTACAAAAGATTTTTTTGCTGACCATATACACTTTTTATGTTAAAATGTAATAATCCAAAATTATAGAGGAAAAAAAATGGAAAATCAAACTAAACAACGCAATTCGTTTACAAGTTCTCTCGGTTTTGTTCTGGCAGCAGCCGGTAGTGCCGTAGGTCTGGGAAACATCTGGCGCTTCCCTTATCTTGCCGCAAAAGACGGTGGCGGAATCTTCTTATTCGTTTATCTGATTCTCGCCCTTACATTTGGATTTGCACTTCTCATTACAGAAATTGCAATCGGCCGTAAAACCCAGGAAAGCCCTCTCACCGCTTATTCTAAAATCAATAAGAAATGGGGATTTTTGGGAATCTTCTCTTTCGTAGTACCTTTCATCATTTATCCTTACTACTGCGTAATCGGCGGCTGGGTAATGAAGTACATGTTCAGCTACCTTGCTTTCCAGGGAGAAGTTGCAGTTGCAGACGGCTACTTTGGCGGCTTTATTACTTCACAGTGGCAGCCAATTTTCTATACAGTGCTTTTTGCAATCCTTTGTTTTATCATCGTTTACAAAGGTGTAGAACATGGAATTGAACGCTATTCAAAAATCCTCATGCCTATTCTGGTTGTAATTGTAGTATTCATCGCAATTTATTCTCTCTTCATCACCCACACAGATGCAGACGGAACAACCCGCACAGGCTTGCAGGGAGCCGCAGTTTACTTTATCCCTAACTTTAAGGGACTTACCTTCAAAGGCTTCCTTACAGTCTGCCTTGACGCAATGGGCCAGCTTTTCTACTCACTTTCCATCGCAATGGGAATTATGATTGCTTACGGTTCATACATGAAAAAAGATGTAAACCTGGGCAAGTCAGTAAATCAGATTGAAATTTTTGATACAGGAATCGCACTCCTTGCCGGAATGATGATTATTCCTGCCGTATTTGCTTTCAGCGGAAAAGAAGGAATGTCTGCAGGACCAGGCCTCATGTTCATCACACTTCCAAAAGTATTCGCTTCACTTGGAAAGTTCGGAGAATTCATTGGTCTCATTTTCTTTGTAATGGTAATGTTCGCCGCCCTCACTTCTGCCGTTTCCATTCTTGAAGCAATCACATCTTCCATGATGGATAAGTTCAAGTGGAGCCGCCGCCGTTCAGCTGTAATCATGGCAGCCTGCACTTTTGTAGTTTCCATCATCGTTTGTCTTGGCTATAACGTATTCTACTTTGACCTTAAACTTCCAAACGGCAGTGTTGGCCAGATTCTTGATATTCTGGATTACGTTTCTAACAATGTTCTCATGCCAATTGTTGGTCTTCTTACCTGTATCCTTATCGGCTGGGTTGCAAAACCAAAAACAACTATCGAAGAAATTACCCTCAATGGCGAAAAGTTCGGCCGCAAGACGCTTTATATTGTGATGATAAAGTTTGTTGCACCAATCATGCTTTTCGTAATTCTTTTAAAGGGAATCGGTATTATTTAATTTGGGGTTCCCCCGGGGCTGCTTCGCAGCCCCGGGGTCGCGCTTTCCAGGGTTCCGTGCTCACGCACTTCATTCTTCCGCTTCGCTCCAGAACGCCTTCGGCGCCCTTCCAATCGCTAACCTGTTTAAAACTACCGTTTAGTAAACTGTACGGACAAGGGTTCCGCATTATAAATTAATTTTGCGAAAACATGGCTCCCGGTCGCGGCTTCGTGGTACAAAACCGCGCAATAATGCGCTACACACTTTTTGTGGTATAGAAACTATTACACCTGCCGCTTACGCGGCAGCCACAAAAAGAGTGTTTTTGTACCACGCCCCGCTCCCTCGCGCCAAGATTACGTAAATCTTTTTATAATGCGGAAGCCCTGACTGTACGGATGTACAAATAATTTCCATCTTCCCATACTTCCCGTTTCTCTTTATAATAACATTTCATGTTATACGAAACAAATTTTTCAAACAAAACAATTTTTTCTTTCGAAGTTTTCCCTCCAAAGAAAAATATGCCCATCGACACAATCTTTTCTACACTCGATGAATTAAGAGGTCTTGCTCCAGATTTTATTTCTGTTACTTTTGGAGCTGGCGGAAGCGAAAATTGTGATAATGCAGTTGCAATTGCAAAACACATAAAAGATGTATGCAACGTAGAATCTGTAATCCACATGCCATGCCTTAACATGACCCGCTCAGATGCCCAGTATGTTCTGGAACAGTTCCAGCAGGCCGGAATAGATAATATCCTCGCCCTCCGTGGCGACCGCGTAGAAGGCAAAGAACCTGCCGGCGACTTCCACCATGCCAGCGACTTAATTTCTTTTATAAAGGATTTTGACAGCCGCCGGACAGACGGCAAATATTTTAAGATTTTAGGAGCCTGCTATCCGGAACTCCATCCCCAGTCTGATTCAGTTTATGATGATATTGATTTTCTTAAAAAGAAAGTAGACGCCGGTGCCAGCCATCTTCTTTCTCAGCTTTTCTTTGATAACGAACAGTTTTACAGATTTTTGGAACGCTGCCAGATAAAGGGAATTAACGTACCTATTGAAGCCGGAATTATGCCAGCTACCAACAAAAAATCTATCGAACGCATGGTCAGCATGACAAATGCCGTGCTTCCTAAAAAATTCACAGACATGATGGAACGCTATGCCGACCACCCGGAAGCTATCCGCGATGCCGGAATTGCCTACGCCATAGACCAGATTGTAGACCTTGTTACTCACGGTGTTCAGGGAATCCACCTTTACACCATGAATAACCCGCTTGTTGCCCGCAAAATCTACGAAGCAACAAAATCCCTCTTCGATGTACCGCCAATAATTAAATAACAATTAATCATAAAAAAAAGGCCTTCTGCTAACCACAGAAGGCCTTTTCCAACTTGTCATTGACAACTAAATGTCATTGTCCGGCTTGACCGGACAATCTCTTAGAACTTCAACAAAGTAACATCAAAACAGATATAAGCATTACCAGGAATTACTCCAGGATAGCCCTGACTTCCGTAAGCCAGTTCTGGCGGAAGAACCATTACTCTTGTTTCTCCAACCTTCATTTCCTGAACCATCTGGTCAAAACCAGGAATCATCTGGCCGGCACCGGTTGTAAAATCAAGAGCTTCGTGTCCCTGTGGATGGAAGCCCTTAGAAGCATCAAAAATTGTACCGTCAACTAAATATCCCTGATAGTCTACAGAAACTTTCTTTCCAGCTCCGCAAACTTCGCCAGAACCTTCCTTTTCAATTCTGTAGTAAATACCGTTTTTTGTTTTTGTACATCCTTCTGTTACGGCAGCAAATTTCTTTGCTTCGCGCTCTTCGTTAGCTTTTTTCTGTCCTTCAATCAACCTGTCAAAATCTGCCTGAGATGCTGTAAACTTTTCTGCATCTGCACCCTGACGGATAATCTTCAAAGATTTTATTGTATCATTCTGAGCAACAGCATTTACAACATCCTGGCCAGTTACAACTTCACCAAAAATTGTGTGCTTGTAGTTCAACCAGTCTGTAGGAACGTGTGTAATAAAGAACTGACTTCCGTTTGTATTTGCACCAGAGTTTGCCATAGCAAGTTTTCCAGGCTTATCAAAAACAAATCCGTCTACAAATTCATCCGGGAACTTATATCCAGGGCCGCCTGTTCCGTTTCCACGTGGGTCTCCACCCTGAATCATAAAGTCTGCAATTACGCGGTGAAACTTAAGTCCATCATAAAATGGCTTTCCGCCTGCTGCATCAAGAGTTCCTTCTGCAAGACCAACAAAGTTTGTTACAGTCATTGGAGTCTCTTTATAAAACAGATTCAAAACAATTGTTCCTTTTTCCGTTTCCAAAACGGCAAAAACGCCTTCCTTTCCTTTCAATGCATCAATTTCCATTTTCTTTCCTTCCTGTGCTTTCTGTACTCCAGCAGCACCGGCATTTGTTTTTTTAGGACTGCATGAAACACTGGCCAGTACCAGAGTTCCAAAAATCAGTCCGCCAATAATTTTTCTTCCAATATTTTTATTCATTTTCATCCCAATTAAAACTGCTTTATAAACCACTTATAAATAGCATCCATTCGTTCACCCATAGATTCAGGAATCTGCTTTTTTACAAGCATAGGATTTTCTGCATCCAGGTCTGTACAAAGATAAAGAACAAGTGAATCTCCACAGTCAGTTACAAGAACATTAATCTTCATTTTTTCAGGCTTAATAGGATAAACTCCCAAAAAGCCCATTTTATCCAGAATTGTAAATTCCATAAGCAGAGTGTCGCCCTGCTGGAAATATGACAGTTTATAGGTATTTTCGCCAAAAGAATTATCATCCTGCAGACAGTAAGAAACCTGTCCGTCGGCATTGCCTGTATTCTGGTCTGGAATCGGCTCTTTGCTTCCAAGTCCTGAAACCATATAGCACTTTTTATAAAGAACCATGTCTTTCTTTTTTGTGCTTGAATGATACATCATACCCTGCATTTTAGAAACTGAACGGCAAACGCGGGCAACATCATCAATTGTAATGTCTTTTGCAGAAGAACCGCTCTGTTTAAGTAGAAAATCTTTTTTAAGATAATAAAGATTTTCGCAGAGATATGAAAAATTCTTTTCTTTACGTGGTACACGATTATTCAAAATTCTTGAACTGTAAGGTGTCTCAGGCAAAAGAATCATCTTACTGTTCATATCTTCGCTTGTACTCATTATGTGATTCTGCGGATTTGCAAGCAGTTTTGCAAAGTTTGCTTCACCAACAAGTGCTTTTGCCTTATCCTGTGCAGAAAGCTGAATACCAAGCCCTGTAATCAGAAAAGAAAGAACAGCAAGTTTCTTAAAGTTCAATTTCATTAGCGAACTCCTTTGTACAAAACACGTACCTGCTTGTATACTCCTTCACCTTCGCTCTTTGTGTCAACATCTGGAATGTCATTCAAAGTTGTATGAATAAGACGTCTTTCAAAAGGATTCATTGGTTCCAGAAGAATTGAATTATGGCTTAAACGAACTTTGTCTGCAGTAGTGTAGGCAAGACGAACAAGCGATTCTTCTCTGCGGATTCTGTAGTTTTCTGTATCAAGAATTACACGAACTTCTTCATGACCAAGGCGGCCTGCATAAATATTTGCAAGCAGCTGCAGTGCATCAAGATTCTTTCCTTTGCGTCCAATAAGAATTGAAGAATAAGATGAATCAAGTTTTACTCCAAGTTTTTTGTCTTCGCGGTAAGCAATGGAAACTTTTACATCATATCCCATCTTTTCAATGATATTTGTAATGAATTCAATAAGTTTCTGTTCAAATTCACCCTGTGGAAGTGGATCTGCAACAAGTCTTGTATGTTTCTCTTCTCGCTCAAAAGCTCCCTTTGGAGCAGCATCATCAAGAGTATGAATTCTGATTTTTACATATCCCTTGTTAAAAATAGATTTTTTCTGTGTTTCAAGAATTTCCACATCAAACTGGTCTCTTTCAAGTCCCAGGTCGTTTGCAGCCATTTCAATTGCTTCTTTTTCAGTTTTTCCTTCGTACTCGTAAGTCATTTTTGTATCTCCTTTGAACTTGTCATTATCAAGTTCAATATAATTATCTGTCCAAATATAATTTTATTTGTTGGCACATTGTCATTATCTGGCTTGACCAGATAATCTTTTTCAGATTCCCGCATCAAGTGCGGGAATGACAATCTGTTTTTTATTTTCTTTTACCTTTTTCCTTTGGAGGAATTGTTTTTTGCTGTGAATTTTTTCCAGTCATTTCTGCCTTTTTTTCTGCCATCATCTTGTTAATGATAATCTGCTGACCCATCTGGAAGAAGTTACTGATTGTCCAGTAAAGGATAAGTCCAGAAGGAGCATTATAGAAGAGGAAGAAGAACATGATTGGCATACCGTAAGTCATAAACTTCATTGTAGCCGCATTCTGACCGTTTGCAGCAGTCATACCGCCGTTCTGTGTAATTTTTCCGAACAAAAGCTGTGAAGCTACATAAACAACCGGCAAAATTCTTATCTGATTTCCTAAAAGAGGAATACTGAATTTTGTGAGTGTATAAACGCTGTCACCTGCAGACAAGTCTGGAATCCAGCCAGGAATAAACATAGCCCCGCGGAATTCAAAGTAATTGTTAAACAGGTCATACATAGCAAAAAGAATAAGGAACTGGAAGAGCATTGGCAGACATCCGCTTGCAGGGTTGTAGCCTGCTTCCTTATAAAGCTTAGACGTTTCAATCTGCATTTTCTGCTGGTCATCTTTATACTTAGCCTGAATAGCCTGCATTTTTGGCTGCAGTTCCTGCATCTTCAAAGTTCCCAAAGACTGTTTTTTAGAAAGAGGGAACATTGCCAACTTAAGCAGGATAGTCATGATGATAATTGCTACACCCCAGTTGCGAACAACCTTGTAAAGCAGTTCAAGAATAAACTTAAGAATTGTTTCCAGCCATTTAAGCCAGTCGTAAGTCTGCAAAGCCTGATTCAAACGGTATCCGCTTAAGCCCCAACCGTTGTTTTCAGATACGTTATAGCGTTTAAGTTCTTTTTCATTTCTAGGACCAAAGTACATATAGTACGAATCCTGAATATCTGAACCTGTAAAGGCCTTGCGTTCCAGCATAGCCTGGGCATTAGCATAATCTTCTACTTCTACAGCAGAAGAATAGAATCCCGCATTAATGGTTTCTGCAGAACTAGGAATTACAAGTTCAATAAAGTATTTTCCGGCAATTCCACTCCACACAAAATCTTTGTCATAACGCTTAAACTGATTTGATCCTAAAACAATCTTTTTTGTTTTACTGCCATTAAATGCAAGATACTGGCGGTTTTCATAACGATTCTGTTTTGGATTAAAATGAGGTCCAATCTGTGGAGAAGTTCTAAGAGTGTAAGAAGCACCGTCAAAATTCAGACCGTTTACATTATCTGTATGAATAAAAATATCAAGTTTAAATACATATTCGCCCGGCATAAAAGTGTAGCGTTTTCCAAGCGAAAATTTCTTACCGTTATAAGAAAAGTTTTTCTTAAAGAAATATGTGTAGTCATCAACTTTTTCTACAGTAAACAAATCATCAATAATTTTATTTTCTGCAATGCCAAGAGCCAGAGCACAAGTTCTGTTTACATCAGAAACATTGTCAGAAATTTGAACTCCTGTTCCTGTGTCCTTGTCGTTATGCTCTACAAGTTTATAACTTAAAATGTCTCCACCCTTATTTGTAAGGATGATTTCTGCTTTATCCGTAAGAACTGTAATAGTTTCTTCGGAAATTTTTACTTCTTCTTCCTGTACAGAATCTTTTTCTTCTGCAAGGCCAAGTTCTAATTCCGCAACCTGATTTTCACCAGAATTTTCTGCTTCTGCTTCCATTTCTGCAGCAACTTCTGCTGGAGCTTCTACAACTGGACGCAATGAAGGAAAAATTAACGGAAGAACAAAATAACTTAAGAAAATAACAAGTGTAGACAATACAATTGCCCATACAGTATTTTTATTCATTTTTTCTCCTAATGTAAGGCCGCTGGCAACCCCTGCCCAATAGCAAATTAAGGAACAGGATCGTACCCGCCTTCATGATATGGATTACAACGCATTATTCGTTTGATTGAAAGAAGAAGTCCCTTACCAGGTCCATATTTTTTTATTGCTTCCAGCGCATAAGCCGAACACGTAGGAGTGTAGCGGCAACTTGGCGGAAACAAAGGAGAAATACAAATTTGATAAGCACGGATAAAAAAACAGAAAAAAGATATGAAAAATTTTCTAACAAGACCCGTCAGAGTTTTTATCACAGATTATTCCTTAATTAATCCAGCCTTTTCACACAACAAACGAATTTGTTCACATCGCGAGTTGAACGAGTCATTTCCAGGATAGATTAAAAACAACATATCGTATCCGGTGTTCAGATGTGATTTAAATAAACGATAGACTTCACGGCTGTATCTTTTTGATAAGTTCCTTTCAACGGCGTTACCGTATCCACGCATTAAAGGAAAACCAACCCGGTTCATTCCCAGTCCGTTTTCTAAAAAGAAAAGTTTTGCACCAGGAATACTTATCTTGTTCCCACTTTTAAACAGCTTTTTAAAATCAGCGGGATTTTTTATTCGTTCTTCACGTTTAAAAAATCCCGTCTTTATCAAGTCTGTTTCCATCCCTAATTAGTACTTCTTCTTTTCGTCAGAAACAGTAAGTTTAGCTCTTCCCTTAGCGCGGCGTCTAGCCAAAACTTTTCTTCCGCCTTTTGTAGCCATTCTAGCTCTGAAGCCGAATTTTCTATTGCGCTTTACTTTACTTGGTTGATATGTTCTTTTCATGGAACGTACTCCTTATATATTAAAAAAATTTTTTCAAATAAGATAAAAATAGTAATAAAATATATCATTTATTTTCGGAATTGGTCAACATATTCTGAATTATACTCTCAAACTTTGACGCTAATTCTGGCGGTAAATCTTCTTTTTTTTCATTTTTCTTTTCTACATATTTCTTTACAGCTTCTTCCTGGGCATCAAGTTTTTCTTCCATCTTCTTCCAGCTTTTTTCTACATCTTCCTCATAATTGTCATTCAGCTTTATATCTGAACCCGCAACCCTGAAAGCAAGAGAAGAAATTTTTAATTCAGGAATAGCCATCTTAATTCCCTTTATAATAAACTTCTTGTAAAAGTTTAAATATTGAATCCATCCAGAATGGTCAGTTTCTATAAGCAAAACACCGTTTTTAAAATCTATAACTCTTGTACTTGCAGAAAGTTTTTCTCCCAGAGTCATTTCTGCATCATCATCAGACTGATAACTTTTTATTTTTGATACAACATTTTTCCAGACAGAGGTAATTTCTTTTCCTTCTGAGTAAGATTTGAAATCCGCAATTTTTAACATTATGTCAGAAGAAGTAATAAAATCATTCATGCCATTCACCTCCTTTTATTTTATATATTTTTGTAGTTTCATGCATGTATCTTTCGTAAGGTTCACCAGGAAGAAAAGTACAGAAAAGCTGTTCATATTCAGGAAGCAGAGCTGTAAGTTTTGCCCTCTTATCCGGATCCAGTTCCAGTAAAACATCATCCATCAGTAAAACAGGTTTTAATCCAGTAACTCTTGTATAATAAACTGATTGAGCAACTCTCAGTATAAGTGAAATAAGGCGGCATTGTCCTGTAGAAGCTGTTGGTACAAAAAAATGATGATTGCGCACAAAATCAATTCTATCTCTATGAGGGCCAGAAAGGGTAGTTTCCATTACCTTATCTTTTTCCCTGTTAAGTTTAAGGACATTTAAAATATCCTGCGCAGCAGGAAATTTTTTTTCACCAGTAGAAAGACCTTCTGCAGTAAGAACATCAATTTCTTTCCATGAAGGATGATAAGAAATTGAAACACCATCTATTCCGGTAATTTCTTCAAAAAGTTTACCAAATATCTGATTAAACTGAAAAATCGCTTTTTTACGTTTATCCTGAACTATAAGACCTATCTGTGCAAGCTGCTTGTCATAAATATCAAGCATTTCATATTCATGATTTTTAAGAATTAAGTTCCGGCTCTTTAATATTTTTTTATAATTCCTTATATCATCAAGATATAAAGAATCATAAAGACTTAAAGACTGATCTATAAAAAATCTGCGCGCTTCTGGTTCACCAGTTGCAAAACGTAAATCATCATGACAAAAAAGAATACATGGAATAGTATTAATAAGTTCCTTTCTATCCTGAATTTTTTTACCGTCTTTTTCTATTCTTTTTTTGTTATTTTCAAAAATTACTGAAATTTTATGAGTTTCTGAATCACTTCTTGTATACATGGAATTCAGGCTGAAATTTTTTTCACCATTTTTTATAATCTGAGAATCAACATGGGTTCTAAAAGAAATTCCATAAGAGGCATAATACAGGGATTCCAGAATATTACTTTTTCCCTGTCCGTTTTCTCCAACAAAATAGACCTCTCTTGAAGAAAGGTCTATTGTATCGTTTTTTAGATTGCGGAAATTATAAAAACTCTGATAAAGAAACGGCATAAAATCCTATTAATTCATTGCTATGACAACATGAATGGCATTATGACATGAATATAATCACTTGCAGGTTCACTTCTCATTATTACTGCCTTTGTAATACTTGCTTCTTCACCGTCACTTGCTTCATTGATATTAAAATCAAAAACAACATTTTCAGAATCAATTACTTTAAGAGGCTCTGTAACATAAGTAAAGTTCAATGCCATAGAAATATCCTGTCCGTCATAACGGCATGGAATAATTTCATCTGCAGAACCACTGTCAGATTCAGGAGAAATAAGCTTAAGTTCACCAGAAGTAATTCTAAAAATAATTCTGCTTAATTTTTTATCAACCATGATTGTTGTGCGTTTTAATGCAGCATCCAAATCATTTTTATTTACCATGATTGAATGAGCAAGATTTTCTGGAATTACTTTCTGATAATTAGGGAACTGACCTTCAATCAAGACAGAAGAAAATTCAAGATTTCCTATTTTTACAAAAATAGATTTATCAATTACTGCAACCTGAATGTTTCCTTCATCAGGAGCATTCTTTAAAATACACTGCAGAATTTTTGTTGGTATAATAGCAGGCTGAAAATCAGGAATGTTAAAACCAGATTTTTTATCACAAGAAAGACGACGTCCGTCTGTTGCTACCATAGTTAGAACATCACCATTTTTAACAAAATATACACCTGTCATAAAATAACGGTTGCGGTCATCAGAAACGGCAAAAATAGTCTGCTTAATCATTTCCTTAAATTCTTTTGAAGGAAGTTCAAAGAAAGGAACATTTTCGCTTGTTCCAATTTCTGGAAATTTATCACTTGTCTGACTTTTAAGTTTTGCAGTAAAGCGTTTAGTTGTTGGTTTAATTGTTACTTCAATATCTTCCTGAATAAATTCAACATCTCCAGAAGGTATAGAAGAAAGAATACTCATGAACTTATCACAGAAAATTGTTGTACTTCCTTCTTCCTGAATATCTACAGGAACAATAGTCGTAAATTTTAATGTTGAATCTGTTGCCTTAATAATCAATTCATTATTTTTAGCAATCAGCAAAATATTAGAAAGAATAGAAAGAGGACTTTTAGTTGTAATAACTTCCTGTGCAATTGCAATTTCTTTAATCATTGCATCTCTATCAAATGTAAATTTCATTTTTATCTCCTGAAATAGATTGTTTATAAAATACACAAATTTTTCTTATTCTTAAATTTATTAAATTTATAAATTTAATAGTATTAATAATAAGTATGGTGAATTCTGTGTATAACCTATTTATTTCCTTATTTTATAATAATTTAATTTGTTTATAAAATTGTATGCAGATTTCACTTTTTTTCCACATATCCACATTTTACTCAATAATTTCTTATTTATCCACAAAAAAGAAACTACTTATTCACATTTTTATACTCTTTTATCTCCCTTATAAACAGTTGAATTCTTGATTCTAAAGAAGGATCAAATTTTATTTTTTCAGATATAGTATTATATGCATGCATAATAGTTGAATGGTCTTTTCCGCCCATTTCACGACCAAGTTCCATAAAAGAAATTTCTGTAATTTCTCTTGCAATATAAATTGCTATTTGTCTTGGAATTACAAATTTTTTATCTCGTTTTTTTCCTGTTAAATCTGCTACAGAAATTTGATATTCATCTGCTATAACTTTTTTGATTATATCAAGAGAAATATTTTCTGCATAAGAAGAAGAAAGAAGATCCCTAAGAAGATTCTTTACATTATCCAGATTTGGTTCCTGACCTATTAATTCTTCATAACCAAGAATATTCTGCAATGCAGATTCCAAATCTCTTACATTTGTTTCTACATTTTTTGCAACATAGTCAATTATTTCCTGATTAAGGCTCTTTCCTAAAATCTGAAGCTTTTTCTGAAGTATTGCAATTCGTGTTTCATAGTTTGGTGGCTGCAGGTCAATACAAAGTCCATTAGAAATTCGGCTTACAAGTCTGTCAGCCATATCTTTAATTTCTTTTATAGGACGATCGCAGGTAAAAACCATCTGTGCATTTTTTTGAGAAAGAGCTTCAAAAGTATAAAAGAGTTCACCTTGTGTACCTTCTTTTCCTTGTAAAAAATGAATGTCATCTAGAAGAAGAACATCAAGATTTCTATATTTATTTTTGAATTCATTTTCTTTTTTGAATTTAAGAGATGATGTAAAATCATTTACAAAATTTTCTGCAGAAACATAGCAGATTTTAGCCTTTGGATTTTCATTATAAATGTAGTTTCCAATTGACTGCATAAGGTGGGTTTTTCCAAGGCCGGAACCACCATATAGTAAAATAGGGTTATATCTTTTACCAGGATTTTTAGCTACTGCGAATGCAGCGTTATAAGCATAATTACTGTTTTCACCAGGAATAAAAGTATCGAAAGTAAATTTTTCATTTAACAGTGAATGAGATTTTTTTTCTGATGATTTAGAAGAATCAGATTCACTTTTTGAATTTTTATTATCTGAATTTTTTTCTACAGATTTTATGTCGTCTTCATTTTTTTCTTCATCTGAATTATCAGAAGATTTTTCTACAATAGGACTTTCTTTTACAATACATTTTAAATTTAAATTACTTTGTCCTGTTATTTCCCTTAATTTATTTTTTACAATATCAATATTTCCGCGTTTTTGAATTGCTGTTAAAAGAAAATCTGATGAAAAAGAAATAGTAATAGTATCAATTGTATCTTCAACATAGTTCATATTGAACCAGAGGGTAAATTCATCTTCTTTGTTATTTAATTTATATTCATCATGAAGCACTTTCATTGTGTAATTCCATGCTTCTTCGTACATTTTTTCAGACATATTTTCATTATCATAAAGTTTGTAATTTTCTTCAAGTATAAAATATAGAGATTGATAAAATTTTATAAAACTAACGTATGGTAGTTTCTAGAATCATTGAATTTAAAACTTATATTTGATAAAATATATTACTTATATAATAAATCTTTAAAGTAAATAATTTTTTGATTTCTAAAAAAATCTCAAGGAAAAAATAATGTCAGCAGATTACGGTGCAAGTAACATACAGGTTTTAAAAGGTCTTGAAGCAGTTCGCAAGCGACCTGGTATGTATATTGGTTCTACAGGTCCACGCGGACTCCATCACCTTGTTTATGAAACAGTAGATAACTCAATTGATGAAGCAATGGCAGGCTTTTGTGATACTGTTGTTGTTGCTCTTGAGCGTGATGACATTTGCCGCGTAGAAGATAACGGACGAGGTATTCCTGTTGATATTCACCCTACAGAAAAAATCTCTGCCCTTGAATTGGTTTTGACCCGCCTTCATGCCGGTGGTAAATTTGATAAAGGTTCATACAAGGTTTCTGGTGGTTTACATGGTGTAGGTGTTTCCTGTGTAAACGCTCTTTCCGACTGGATGGAAGCAACCGTAAAACGCGACGGACATATTTACCAGCAGAAGTACGAACGCGGAGTTCCAAAAACAAAGGTAGAAGTTATTGGTGATATTGGCCCGGATGAACATGGTACAACAATCCGCTGGAAGGCCGATAAAACAATTTTTACAGAAACCACAACTTATGATTACGATGTTCTGCGCGACCGTCTGCGCGAGCTTGCTTTCTTGAACAGCGGCGTTGTAATTGTTTTCCGCGATGAACGTCTTGAAAATCCAAAGGAAGAAGTTCTTAAGTTTGAAGGCGGTATCAACGAATTCGTAAAGGAAATTGATGAAGGAAAGGCCGTTGTTCCGGCTGACCCGATTTACATCAAAGAAGAAAAGGATGATGTAATTACAGAAATTTCCATGCACTACAATTCAGGCTATTCTGAAAACGTACGAACGTTCGTTAATGACATCAATACCCGCGACGGTGGTACACATCTTGAAGGCTTCCGTTCTGCAGTTCGTTTTGTTTTAAACAAGTTTTTTGAAGGCAACGAAAAACTCAAGAAAAATCTTGATAAGGACGAAAAGCTTACTTACGAAGATTTGAGTAGCGGTCTTACAGCCGTAATTTCAATGAAGGTTCCGGAGCCAGAGTTTGAAGGCCAGACAAAGGAAAAGCTTGGTAACACAGAAGTCCGCACAATTGTAGATCAGATTGTAAAGGAAAAGCTCACAATTTATTTTGAGCAGAATCCTGCAACTCTGGAAGCAATTCTTAAAAAGGCTATCGACGAAGCCAAAGCCCGTATTGCAGCCCGCAAGGCAAAAGACAATATGCGCAAAAAGACCATGAGTGATGGCTTCGGTCTGCCAGAAAAATTGTCTGACTGTTCAATGAAAAATCCTGAGCTCTGCGAAGTATACATAGTCGAGGGAGACTCTGCTGGTGGTTCTGCAAAGAAAGGCCGCGACCCTAAGACCCAGGCAATTCTTCCGCTCTGGGGAAAGATGCTTAACGTAGAAAAGGTTCGTCCTGAAAAAGTAATGAACAACGATAAACTTGAACCTGTAATTGCAAGTCTTGGTGCAGGCTTTGGAAAAGACTTTAACATAGATAAATTGCGCTATCACAAAATCATCATCATGGCCGATGCCGATGTCGATGGTTCACATATCCGCACTTTGCTTTTGACTTTCTTCTTCCGCTACATGCCGCAGATTATCGAACAGGGTTATGTGTATCTTGCTATGCCACCTTTGTTCCGTGTTCAGCTTGGAAAGAAGGAACCTGTATACTGTTATAGCGATGCCGAAAGAGATGCGGCACTTGAAGCACTTGGCGACCAGAGAGATAAAGCTGATGTACAGCGTTACAAAGGTCTTGGTGAAATGGACGGAAATCAGCTTTGGGAAACAACAATGGATCCTGCTCACCGCAAGATGCGTGTAGTAACAATCCCGGATGCAATGGCAGCCGACAAAATTTTCAGCGTATGTATGGGTGAAGAGGTAGAACCTCGCCGCCGCTTCATCGAAGAAAACTCCAGCTACGCAAATTTGGATATTTAGTCAAACAAGTTATTGAGAGAAGTGCAACGACGAGGCAATGCATGTCATTGTCTGGCTTGACCAGACAATCTCTTTTTAAGGAGAGCCTATTATGTCAGAAGAGGAGAATATTAAAAATCTTCTAAAAGATTATTTTTCTCAAAAATCAGATATTGATACGGTACTGCTTTTTGGTTCTTTTGCAAAAGGTTCTTATAATTCTCATAGTGATGTAGACATTGCCATTCATTCGCATCTTCCTCTTGATTACGAAAAACTTTCACAGATTCAAACGGAGCTTTCCCTTTTATGTCATCGTGAAATTGATCTAGCCGATTTATCTAAGGCAGAGGGAATATTTTTATATCAGATAATGACGACAGGAATTAAAATAAAAATTAATCCTACAGTATTTGTGAATCATTTATCAAAAGCTCTTTGCTTTAAGGAAGATTTTTTACCAGTAATAGAATTTTCCAGAAAAGAAAAAATCAGGAGGTTTATAAATGGATAAAGAAGTATTACAGACAAAGCTGGAAGCTCTAATTCGTTGTGTTCACAGAATAAAAAGTCAAAATGTTAATTCTTTACAGGAACTGGAAGAAAATCTTGATAAACAGGAAATTATTATTTTAAATTTGCAGCGTGCAGTTCAGATTTGCGTTGATATAGGCAATCATATTCTTTTGGATTTTCAAACTCCAACACCTTCAACAATGTCAGAAACTTTTAAATATCTTGCACAGAATGGTCTGATTGATTCAAAAAATGCCGATGATTTAAGTCATGCAGTAGGTTTTAGAAACATTGCAGTTCATCAGTATGAAAATATAAATTGCAAAATTGTGTATGAAATAATCACAAAACATCTGGATGATTTTAAAGTCTTTTCAGATGCGATTTTTAAGATGATTTAAGAAATACAAGCACTGCCAGATGACAGTGCTTGTTATAGAATCATTATTGTTATTTTAATTCGTACATATAGTATTCGAATTCATCGACATCATAATTGCCATATATATTTTGTTTAAAAGTTGCATGAAATATTAAAGCACCAGATTCCCATCCATTATGAGTTGTGCATTCTTTATTATATTTCATGTCATATACACAAAAATTTATAGGGCTTCCCCTTCCATCGTTGAAACCTAAAGAGTACATACCAAAAACCTGTAGCATTTGTGCATCTAACATTGCTTTTTTTGTAGGGTCTGCTAAATCAGTATTTTTATAAATTTTTTCAAAATTATTTTTAGATAAATCTTCAAGCAATATATTTAAATCCTTTGTACCAATTAAATAAGACAATCTTGGAGGATTTTCGCTTGATTCAGTTTTTGGAATCCAATAATTGTTAGGTTTTTCACTAATAGTATTAAAAAATGCAAGGGTTTCATCATCAGGATTAGGTAATTGCTCATCGTTTGAATTGTCTTTTTTATTTGAAGCAGCAACATTTGATACAGATGAAACAGCTTTCTGAATTTCTGCTAATTCTGCACAACCAAAAAAACTAAACACAAAAAGTGTTAAAGTTATTGAATATAAAATTTTTTTCATACAGCCTCCTTTAAGGTATGAATTGATTTTTATAAGATTTCCAAAAATTAAAATTCAAAATATTTTTTCTTGAATTCTTTATAATGATTGGAAATATTTACATTTTTATGGCTAGTCATTTTTAATGCAAAGTCATCGATTATTTTGATTTGTATAAATTTTATGTATTCCTCTTTTATAAATGACTTTGCATTTTCAATTGTTTTTATCAAATCATTTCTGAATGAAGGTAATACAAAACATATAGTTCCATATTGAACATGACAAAGATTTCGCCATAATTGATAGTTCTTGAAAAATTCATTTTCTGGTATATTCGCTTTACATATTTTTTCAAGTGTAGGCTTATAAATTGTTTTATATTTTTCTTTATGGGCAGAACCTTTTTTAGCTGAACCAAATCCTTTTTCAGTATATTTTAATTCAAAGAAATATTTTTTATTATTGGATTCTGCATAAAAATCAAAGTTTGTCTTTCTGTACGGATTCACTTCAAATGAGTTTTCTTCTTCATGTTCGAATTCATATTCAAATTTAGTGTTAAAAACTTCATCTTCAATTCCAAGAAAATTTGACAACAAACCTTCTTTGATTATTGGAACAAAAAAATTTAATGCCAAGGCTTGAGAGGAATTCAGATGATGAAAATACCGATGAATTTTCTTTTCATTCTGTAAATCATGAAATTCTTTTTTTAAGTCTTCAAAATATTTTGTTTCCAGAAGATTCTTTTCGCTCATATTTTTTGGGAGAATATGTAGATAAGTTTTATTATGATATGTGCCATTTTCAGTAATTTTCAAAATATCATTTTTATAAGAGCAAAGATTCAAAATAATTGTTTCATTCATAAAAAACTCTTTGACAGTAATTTCTTCTCGAATATAAAAAGATTTTTTACTTATATTCTCGATAAATTCGATTATAAAATGGCATATTCTCGATGTCAATATCAAAATAACTATAAATTCTCGATTATAGTTGTGCTAATGAAAGACTATTTAGAAGATTTCAGAATGAACATGAAATTTTATCGCGAAAAAAATAGCGTATCTCAAACTCAGCTTGCAATTTTATGTGATTGTGGAACAGGCACTATTGGTGGAATAGAATCTGGAAAAGCTAAGCCTTCTTTTGATATGATAATTCGAATTGCAGAAGCTTTAAAAATTACACCTGCAGATCTTTTTGTTCGTGATTCGTCAAAAAATAAAATAGAGATAAAAAAACAATTAAAAAATCAATTTGAGCAGATTTTAGAAAAGTTATAAATTACGCAATATCCAAAAGCGGATAAATTAAGAATAAATCAAAGGATAATTTTCCGGATGTTCTATAGCATCTTTTTCAATATCAACATCAAGAGATTCCCAGTGAAAATTACCCATGGCATCAATTGAAAAATCATTTATTTCTGAAATTCTTGCATTATAGAACATTGGATATTGTTTGTAGTCAATAAAAAATTCATTATCGTCAATTAGAATCCAAAATCCAAATGGTGAAATATTTGTAATTTCTGCAATTTTAGTTTTGGTTAAAGTGGCTGTTCCAGTGTTCATTTATTGTCTCCAGATTTTCATTTACCAATGAAACAATTTTATTAACTTCCTGTTGTGAAAGATTTATAACTTTTGCAACAGAAACCTCTGGTTCAATCCAGATTTTAGCTTCACCATTTGGTGAAGAAACATGAATATGCCGACGTGTTTCTTCACGCGAAAAAAAGTAGAATCTGAATTCATCGTGTCTAAAAACTGTTGGCATATTGATATTATATCATATTTTTACGAAAATGAAAAACAATTCAAAGACTCATGGAGAATCACTATGCCAAAATTCTTACCACCAGTTTTAGAAAGTGAAAGACTCATTTTACGACCTCTTACACTTGAGGATGAAGATACAGTTTTCAAATGGACAGGCGACCCTCGCGTAAATAAATATATGATTTACCCTTTGTACAGGTCTGCAGAAGATGGCCGCGAATGGATTGAGTCTTTATACGAAGATGAAAAGAAACTGGACTACGGTTTTGTGCTAAAGTCTACCGGCGAGCTTATTGGCAGTGGCGGCCTATATTATCACGAAGATATTGATGTCTGGAGCATAGGTTATAATATTGCTTATGACTACTGGCATAACGGTTATACGCCGGAAGCAATCAGCCGCATTTTGGAATATGCCCAGGAAAAATATGGAGTTAAAGTCCTAGCCGGAACCTTTGCATTAGACAACATTGGTTCCCGCCGTGTTATGGAAAAGCTTGGCATGACTTACTACGAAGACACAGAATATTCAAAGTTGGACGGCAGCGAAACTTTTAAGGCTAAGACTTACAGAAGGGTGTTTGTATAAGCCTTTATTTTTCCTTGGGGTAATAAAAAGTCAGTTCAGGGTACAGGCCTTGAATAAGGCGGAAGTGACCGTCACGGGTCCAGAGGGGCACATCATACTTCATTGCACAGAAAGCAATCATTACGTCTGCCATAGGAAGCGTTATTCCGTTTTCGCGCAAGGTCTGCAGCATAAAGCCAACGCCTTCAAAATCATATTCATCGGTGTGAAGAAGATTGAATGAGTTGAAAAAATGAAGAATATCATCTATTTCTTGATTTGTTCTTGCACCATGTAAAAGCTCAGATTTTACAACTCCGCAGATTGCATACTTATCTGGAGTTATATCTAGCTTAAGCAGTTCTTCGGGCTTTCTCCAATAATCTATCAAAACATTTGTATCAAATAAAATCATATCATGCTCACCCTTCGCAATTCATTTACGGCTTCTTCGTCTATATCAATAGGTCCAATTTCTTTTATGACATCTGCCAGCTTTCTAGTTGCCGGAGTAGGCGGAGTAACATTCTGGCGGATTCTTGCAATAAATTCCTTACGGCGTTTTTCCTGCTCGGGAGTCTGCGGTGGATTCACAACCCGCTTAGATTCTTCAACAAGGCGGTCATAATCTTCAACGGTAATCATCACGCATTCTGGCGCATTATTTTTTACAATCACCTTGATTCCGTCTCTTTTTACTTCCTCAATAATTTTGCCAGCCTCACCCTTATTAAAGCGGCTGATTGGCACAAAGCTTTTGAGCATTTTTGTCGCAGTTAAAGTGTCGTACATATAAATCTCCTATCGCCAGCGGTACAACATAGATGCCATTAAAATTATCTATCAAAATAATGATAAATATGATAGATGTATATGTCAATAAAAAAATTAATAAATATAGAATTATGAAAGATTAATAATAATAAGCCATTTAAAAAATTTATTGAGGAAGTCAGTTTTATCTAGTATCATATTTTTATGGCTGAATCCATCAAGCAAAAAACACGACCAAACTTTACACCTTTTTTACTGCTCGCTATTTTGATTTTAAGCGGAGTTCTTTTTTTTGTTTTTCGTGTAGAGTATAGAACGTATGGAATGACTGTGAATGTGGATTCTAGTGATGTAGCAGGACTTGTTAGCGTAGAAAGAAGTTCGGAATCTGATGCTTTACCTACATGGATTTTCTGGGGCTACTTTTTTTCGGCTTTTGTTGCTTTTCAGTTTTTGATTTTTCATTTTACACCGCCCATTTGTGCACTCATCACTTTTCTTGTAAGCCGCAGAAAAGATTATTACAATTCATGGTGGTTTAGGCAGCACGAATGGGAAAAAAAGCTCTGCAAGAAAATCAATCTGAAAAAGTGGAAGAATCGTGTTTCTACTTATGACAGAAGCCTTTTTTCATCAGAAAAGTTTTCAAAAGAAAGACTCATGTTGAATATCACCCAGTCAGAGATAGTCCATGAACTTATTTTTGTCATGAGTTTTCTGCCTCTTATAATGGCAAAAGACTTTGAGCATTTTCCGCTGCTCCTTATTCTGTGCATAATTTTTGCGCTCACAAACGTTCCTTTTATACTGATTCAAAGATACAACCGTCCTCGTGTGCTGAATGCCAGAAGTTTAAGGTAGATTATTGAATCAATAAAATTACTGTGTTAGATTTTTTATATGAAATATTTCCGTGTACACACTTCAGACCTTGCATATCTTACCCAGCAGCCGCGCGGCATTTTTACGACTGTAGGCAAACTTGTTGATTCAAAAACTCTCACAGAAGAAGAAACTGCTGAATACTGGAAGCAGCGGGAATATTTTGAAAAAGTTCTGCCGGTTCCGCCATTTTACAAAGATGGAAATCCAGACCATGCTATTACCTGGTTCAAAGATACAGAGCAGGGTAGGGATATCTGGAATCAGCTTACTTTTTACCGTCAGATGTGCAGAAAGTACGGAATCCAGCTTTATAAATCAGAAACAGGAGAAATTCCCGGCGAAATCATTTACGAAGATGAATTTCAGATTGCAGTAATAAATCCTATAAACTACCAAGTATTAGTTACGACAGTTAAAGACTAAATCTCCAAAAAGTGCTATAATAGTATAATTAATCAAGTAAAGGTGGTTTCGACAAGCTCAACCGCCGCACAGGATAGCAACAATGGAAGAAATCAAAACAGCCGAAGGTGGCTCTCTAATTAAAATTCCGATTGAGGATGAGGTTAAACAGGCCTATATTGACTACTCAATGTCTGTAATTGTACAGCGCGCTTTGCCGGATGTTCGTGATGGTCTTAAACCTGTTCACAGACGTATTATGTACGCCATGGATACCCTTCATCTTGCAAGCGGTGGAAAAACAAAGAAATGTGCTACCATCGTTGGTGAAGTTTTGGGACACTACCATCCACACGGAGACGCTTCTGTATATGATGCCCTTGTTCGTCTTGGACAGGATTTTGCCCAGCGCTATACAACAGTAACTCCTCAGGGAAACTTTGGTACAATTGCCGGTGACCCTCCGGCTGCCTACCGATACACCGAGGCCAAGATGTCAAAAATCACCGAAGAGATGACCAGCGACATCAACAAAAATACTGTAGATATGATCCGCAACTTTGATGATACCTGCGACGAGCCTGCAGTTCTTCCTTCAAAGTTTCCATTCCTGCTTTGTAACGGTACAACAGGTATTGCCGTTGGAATGGCCACAAATATGCCAACCCACAACCTGCGCGAAGTAGCCGACGCAATCTGTGCTTATATTGAAGACCCGGAGATTTCTGTTGAAGGATTGATGAAATATATCAAGGGACCGGATTTCCCGACCGGCGGTATCATCTACGGTACAGCTGGAATCAAAAAAGCCTACACAACAGGACGCGGTAAAATCGTTATCCGTTCTAAGTTTACAATCGAAACAGACAAGCATGGCCGCGAATCTATCGTATTTACAGAAGTTCCTTATGGTGTAAATACAACAAACATTATCCGCCGCATTAAGGAGCTTGTCCGTGATAAGCAGATTGACGGTGTAGTTAATGCCAACGATGAATCTTCTGACCGCTCTGGTATGCGCCTTGTAGTTGATTTGAAAAAAGGTGCAATCACAAAGATTGTTCTTAATCAGCTTTTTGCAAAAACAGATTTGCAGTCAAACTTTGGTGTAATTAATCTTGCTCTTGTTCCTCAGGTAAAAGAAGGAGCTGCTCCTCGTTATGATGAACCTGGCATGCTTACCTTGCCGGCAACATATCTTAAGCCGGAAGTTTTGACTCTTAAGCAGCTGATTCAGCACTTTGTAAACCACCGCGATGAAGTTATTACCCGACGTACAATTTACGACCTCAAGGTTGCAAAACACCGAATGCATATTTTGGAAGCCCTGATTACTGCAATCAATAATATTGATGAAGTTATCCAGATTATCAAGTCTTCTGAAAATACTGAGGATGCAAAGCTCAAGCTTGAAAAGCGCTTTAATTTTGATGATGAGCAGGCACAGGCAATTGTTGATATGCAGCTTAAGCGCCTCACACATTTGCTCATTGAAGATCTTCAGAAAGAAATTAAAGAGCTTCAGGCTCTCATTGATTACTTAGAAGGCCTTCTTGCAGACCACAACAAGATTCTTAATCTGATTAAGGATGAAACCCGCGGCCTTGCAGAAAAGTATGGCGATGACCGCCGTACAGAAATTGTTGCAAATGAAGTTGAACAGATTAATGTAGAGGATATGATAAAAGATGAAGACATGGTTGTTATGATTTCCCGTCTTGGTTATATCAAACGTGTTTCTGTATCAAAATACAAAAAGCAGGGTAGGGGAGGTACCGGAAGTAATAGTACGGCTCTTCTTGAAAATGACTATATTAATCAGTTGTTTATTGGTTCAACAAAGGAACATTTGTTATTCATAACTAACTTAGGCCGTGCTTACTGGGTGCGCATACATGAAATTCCAGAAGCAGAAAAAACAAGCCGCGGCGCAAATATAAAAGGATTGCTGCAGGTAACTGCTGATGAAGAAATAACAACAATTGTTTCAATAAAAGAATTCTCTGATGATTTGTATCTCTTTATGACGACAGCAAAGGGTGTTGTAAAGAAAGTTCGTTCAACAGAATTTGCAAATGCTAGAACAAAAGGAATTATTGGAATCAAATTGAATGACGGTGATAAACTGATTAGTGCAATTCCTACAACAGGTAATTCAGAAGTAATGTTGATTTCTCGCCGGGGAAAAGGTCTGCGTATTACGGAAGATTCTGTACGTTCTATGGGACGTGCAAGCTGCGGTATAAAGGGAATGAAGCTTTCTGAAGGTGATGAAATTGCCGCTGCAGTAAAAGTTGAACCAGATGCAAGTATGATTCTTATGACGGAAAAAGGTGTTGGAAAGAGGATTTCTTTTGAACTTTATTCTGTTCATGGCCGTGGAACTGGTGGTCAGAGAGTATTTGGAAATACCGAAGCAAAAGGTGAAATCATTGGAGCGTTAAACGTTCAGGAAAAAGATGAAATCGTTTGTATGACAAGTCAGGGTAAAACTTTACGCGTTAAAGCCAGTGACATTAAAGAGCAGGGTAGCGGTGCTTCTGGTGTGAACGTTGTAAAAGTTACGGAGCCGGATTATCTTGTAGGACTTGATAAAGTTCAGGAGAAAGATGAAGATGATAATTAACTAACGTTCGGTAGTTGTTTATTTTCTTTGATTTGGGTTGACAAACTTTATAAATTGAATGATAATAAAAGACAAGGGTAAGAACTATATTATTAATGCTTAGTTCAAGGGTGTCTATATACATCAGGCAAGGGCTGACCGGATTCTTTCGGTCAGCTTTTTTGTTTTAAATGTTTCATGTGAAACGAACTAAATAGGCAGATAAATAACTTAAAAAGAAATCCACAATATTAACAAGTTATCCACAATAAGGATATTTAGGATAGTAAGTTTTTTCTTTCTTTGTGGATAACTATGTGGGAACTGTGGAAAACTAACTGTTTCATGTGAAACATTGTGATTGTGTGGATGGTGATAAAAGAAGTGAAGGGTAGTACGGCTTTTTATATGTTTCATGTGAAACAAAAAGATTTGAATTTGATAATGTTTGAAAATAGTTTGTTCCACGTGAAACAAGGTTTTAAACTGACAAACGGTTGTTAACTTTAAAAACTAATAAACGATAGGTAATTAAAAAATATATGAACGTTTGTTAGTGATGAATTAATAGATGCGAACTGAATATATTATTATGTGGTGAGTTTTTTTTCTGATGAAAAAAATGTATGTCAGAGAAACTGTAATTTTTTTAGCAATTTATTTATTTTTGGCGGATATAAGTTATATTTCCGGGTCAAGCGCGGAAATGACAACAGATTGTGTGGGAATGACAACAGATTGTGCCATAATGATTATCAAATACGCGAGTTATCGATTATATCTTCTTTTCCCGCAGTTCAAAGCGGCCTTTACGCCAGTCTGCATATCCTGTGACTGTATATCCGGCTTTATCATATAGTTTTCGGGAATATGGATTTTCTGTAAAGCAATCCAGGCGAATTGAGTCATATCCAAGATTATTGCAAAGGTCTTCAATATATTCCATGGTTTGCCCTGCAATTCCTTGATTCTGGAAGAGTGGATTTACACAAAGCCTGTGAATTATACAGAATCTGGCATCCGGACATATCCAGCTGGCATTGTTGTATTCTTCATCACGTTCTTCATTCAAAACAAAGCAGACGGCTATTTTATTATCCTTTTCTCCAATAAACATTTGATTTCTGCTTATATCCTGGCGTAGAATCTCTTTGTCTGGATATATTTCATCCCACTGGTGGATTCCCTGTATTTCCATATTTTCAATTGCTGCAGAGTACAATTCGAATATTTTATCCAGTTGATTTATGTTTGCTTTAGAGAATGTCAAAATCAAAATCCTTAAAAGTGGCACTTCCGCCAGCTTTTTCTGTAGAATAGCAGAATAATGCAAAACGAACGCCAACAAACTGATCCAGAGTGTAGCGGAGTTTTACAGCCTCTCTAAAATCAATATATTTGCCGCTCTTATCATCAAAATATGCAAACTGAACATTCTCTTTATTATGCTCCAGATTAAAACTTGCCTTTAGACGCAGCTTTGAGCAATCAATCTCTTTTTCAGATTTAATATCTGGTAATTCATCATCAAAAACACCCATAGACCACGGACTGTATGAAATCTTGTGTTCCGCTGTAATCAGCTTATATTTTCCATTTTCTTTTTTGATTCCGATAAGGCCGTATTCGCCTTCGAGGGCGCAAAGACCTGCAATGTCGCCTTCATTCAGTTTTGATACATCAATTTCTACGCTTCCTGAACAATGCTCTGTGAAGGTTCTTTGCGTAAGGGTATTTGCTGCTTGAACTACGTTTTTGCAGATTTTATCGGTCTTTATGGTGAGTAAGGTCGGTTCTCTGGTAATCAGCTGCTTATTCGGAATATGATTCCACTGCCAGGCGGGATTTGTAAAATCATTGCTGTAGAGTGGTGAATATTTATAATCAGGACGATTATCAGGGACTTCTATTTTTTCTGGTGCAATTCCATCTGTTCCGAAAACTGGAAAATCATTTTTAAAGTGAACTGGCACTAAAACAGGAATTCTGCCAAGTGCCCCATGGTCCTGGAAAACAATTGAGAACCATTTGCCGTCCGGAGTTTGAACAATCCCACCCTGGGCGGTTCCGCTCTTCCATCCACCTAAATCTGAGCAAAGAACATCGCGACCAGTATAAGGCCCGTCAATCTTATCAGAAACGTAGCAGGCCTGAGTGCGCATTTTGCCTTTTGGCATATGAATAAAGAAGATGTAGTATTTTCCGTTTATTTTATAAATATGACTTCCTTCGTAGCCCAAAATCACATTTTCGGGATTATCGCTGATTATTACTTTATTGATTCCTCCGGCCTTTGGTCCAGACAAATCAGCTTCCATTTCTGTAAGAGTGATATTCATATTTCCGCTTACGCAGTAAATTCTGCCGTCATCATCAAAAAGCAGCGACATATCGTGGTAGAAGCCCTTTATTTCGGAACGATGCCATGGGCCTTCAATTTTGTCTGCAGTATATAAATAGGTCTTATGAGTATCGTTTGCAACAAAGCTTACATAGAATTTATTGTTATGATAGCGCAGACACGCTGCCCACATGCCTTTTCCGTAAACGCCTTTATTGTCTTTGAGAGTTTGCCCTGAGGTTTCTTCAAGCTCATCGTAAACATATGTGGCGTGTTCCCAGTCAACAAGATTATAAGAACGAAGGATTACACATCCCGGCATAAAATGCATTGTGGTACTTACCATATAATAGGTATCGTCGACACGAATAATGTCGGGGTCCGGGAAGTCTGCAGGAATAATATAGGAAGATGCTGTTTTCATAAACTTACTAACGTTCGGTAGTTGATTTTATTCAAGAGTTGCAATTTCTTCCAGCCAGGCAGAAGCCATTGCATCACTTGGCATACGCCAGTCTCCTCTTGGAGACAAGTTTATTGTTCCAACTTTTGCTCCATCTGGCATACAGCTGCGTTTAAACTGCTGGCTGAAAAAGCGTTGATAGAATGTCTTGAGCCATTTAAGTATAGTTTTAGAATCATAAATTTTATTAAGCTCAGAGTGCTCCGCAAGGAAGAGTATTTTAGATGGAGAAAAACCAAATCTTAAAAGGTAATAGAGGAAGAAATCGTGAAGTTCATAAGGGCCAACTAAATCTTCTGTGGCCTGTGAGATTTTACCATCAGCCGGAGGTAAAAGCTCTGGTGAAACTGGTGTATCCAAAATGTCGCGAAGTATGTCAGAATCTTTTTCATCTGCAAACCACTGAACAAGATAACGTACCAGTGTTTTTGGAATTGAGGAATTAACTCCATACATAGACATGTGGTCACCATTATAAGTACACCAGCCGAGTGCCAGTTCAGAAAGATCGCCCGTGCCTATTACAATTCCATTAGTTTTATTTGCATAATCCATGAGCACCTGAGTGCGTTCGCGAGCCTGGCAGTTTTCATAAGTTACATCGTGAACGATTTCATCCTGACCGATATCTTTAAAATGCTGTCTGACAGAATCGGCAATTCGAACTTCTTTTAAGGTAACTCCACATTCATGAGCAAGCGCACAAGCATTGTTGTAGGTACGGTCTGTAGTGCCAAAGCATGGCATTGTAATTGCTGTGATTTTTTTTCGGCTTATTCCAACACTGTCAAAGGCACGACAGGTAATAAGAAGCGCAAGGGTAGAATCAAGACCTCCGGAAAGTCCAATTACCGCAGATTGACATTTGATATGACGTAAACGTTTTGCTAGTCCCTGGTACTGTAATGTAATTACTTCCAGACAGCGTTGAGAACGCTTTTCTTCATCGTTAGGTACAAAAGGATGTGGATCTATAAAACGTGTGAATTTATCGTTATTTTTTAAGTTAATTGAAATAATTGTGTAATCAGAAATAAAGAAAGAATTATTAGCTGAATAACCAAAGCTTGTTGTTTTTCTGCGCTCCTGGCAAATACGTTCAACATCAATATCAGCATAAATAGTTTCATTTGAAAACAAGCTTGATTCTGCAAGGACTGTTCCATTTTCAACTATCAGATTATGTCCTGCAAAAATCATGTCTTGTGTAGATTCATCCATTCCGGCATTTGCATAAAGATAAGCACAAATTGAGCGGGCAGATTGAGATTTCACAAGGCTGCGTCGATATTCTGCTTTTCCAATAATTTCGTTTCCGGCTGAAAGATTTGCAATTACGGTAGCTCCGGCTAAAACGTGTCGGCTTGATGGGGGTAGCGGAACCCAGAGATCTTCGCACAGTTCACAAGCTATAGTTAATGATGGATCGTTTTCATCTTGAATCAGAATATCAGTTCCAAAAGGAATATTATCAAAACCAGCGAAGCTGATAAACTGAGTTTCCATATTTTGCTGGAAAGGTGTAAACTGGCGGCGTTCATAAAATTCACCATAGTTTGGAAGGAAAGATTTTGCGTATAGAGCAAGAAGCTGGCCATTATAAATTGCAGCAGCACAGTTATAAATTCCTTCTGTTCTAGGAAAAGGTAGTCCCACAAATATCAGGGAAGAAAGTTTAGAGGTTTGTTTGATTATTGAAATAAGCTCTTCTTGTGCTTTGCGTTGCAGTGATTCCTGAAAAAACAAATCTCCACAGGTGTAGCCTGTGATTGAGAGCTCTGGAAAAACAATAATAGATGCTCCATTTTTTGCAGCATTCTTTGCTGTTTTAATAATATTTTCTGCATTAAAAGTACAATCTGCGACTTTTAAACGTGGACTAACACACGCAGTTCTAATAAATCCATAAACCATAATTTCACCTGTTAATTTATTATAACAGAATTGAATGCAGCTGTGAAATATCTTTTACGATATAGTCGGCACCGGCAGATTCAAGCTCTTCCTGACTGCCATAACCATAAAGAACACCACAAGATTTGAGGCCAGTCTTTTTTGCGCCCAGAATATCATGCTTGCGGTCGCCAATCATTAGGATTTTTGATTTGTCTGATATGTGATTTCGTTCGATTGCGTAGGCTATCACTTCGTCTTTTTTACTGCGGCTTTCGTCCATGAGGCTGCCACAGACATTTTCAAAATATTGTGCCAGTCCAAAGTGTTCTATAATTCGAACTGAATATTCTTCCGGTTTTGAGGTTGCTACGACCAACTTTTTTCCTGCCTGCTTAAGACCGGACAGCAGTTCCGGGATTCCGGGATAAACTGAATTTTCCAGCAGGCCTTTTGTTGCAAAATACTCTCGGTATTTTTTTACGCCTTCTGCAGCTTTTGCTTCGTCAAATCCAAAATGAGTTTTGAATGTGTCTGGCAGTGGCGGGCCGATAAAAGTACATAAAGTTTCATAAGAAGGGATTTCGAGGCCAAAATATTTTAATGCGTGAATAAAGGAATTTGTGATTCCTTGGGCGGGGTCGGTTAGGGTGCCGTCCAGGTCGAAGAATAAGTAGTCGAACATAGGGAAATTATAGAGAAGGAGAGATTGTCGGGTCAAGCCCGACAATGACACAGGGGAAGTTTGACAATGGCACAAGGCACGCCCGGCAATGACAGGCTGCTACAGGCTACTTTATACCAGAAAGAACTCTGCGATGAAAACTACGGCACAGCAGGCGCAGGCTACCGGGAAGAGGCCGAGGCCAAAGTATGAAAGTGCGATACCAATCACAAGGGCTATGAGGCCTGCAATTGGTGATTGCGTTGCATCAACGATAGCCGGGAAGGTCATTACTGCGAGCGTGATGTATGGCACGTAGTACAAAAAGGATTTTATAAAACGGTTTTTGATGGGTTTACGGATTAATGTTAAAGGCAAAACGCGAATCAGATATGAAACAAAAAAGGCGGTAAAAATTGCGCCGTAGGTGTAAGCTGTCATACATAGATCTCCTTTTAGGTGATTTCGATACGACACTTCGTGTCGTTTGCATTTATAGAAATTATTTTCTAGTGCGCTCACGCGCACAATGCATACGCCCCTTGGGCTACTCAATCACCGGTTTGTTATTTTCGTTAGCTTCTGGCATCTGAGTGTCTGATTCTGGAATCGGTTTGATGATTGCGACAATAGTTGAAATCAAAACTGTAAGAATAATTGTTCTTGTTCCGCCAGAAAGTTGACTAACTAACGGTAGTTTGGTACAGGCATAACTTGCCGCAAAGCTGACAAGAACAGCAATCATAATCACTATGTTCTTTTTTGCAGGGGGAACAATAATTGCAAGAAACATTCCGTATAAAGCAACGGACAATGCACTTACAACTCTTGCCGGCAAAAAGTTTCCTGCAATGATTCCAAGTGAAGTTCCAAGGCTCCAAAGGGGAACGGCAACTAAAAGTGCCCCGTAATTATAGACAGGATTTATATATCCCGGGCGGGCAATCGTAATTCCAAAGATTTCATCTGTTACTCCAAAGCCTATAAAAAAACGGTGAATCAAAGGAGTTTTCGGGTCAAAACGTTGTGTAAGTGCTGTACTCATAAGAAGGTAGCGGGCATTTACTACAAGCGTGATAATTGCAATTTCAAGAAAACTTGCTGCGGCCTGCATGGAAGTAAAAAGTGCGTATTCGCCGGCAGAGGCTACATTAAAAAAGCTTGCAATAAATCCCTGAAGAGGAGTAAGACCGGCATTTCTGGCAACAATGCCCAGAGAGAAGGCCACGGCAAAATAGCCAAGGCCTATAGGAAGGCCGTCGCGCATGCCTTCGAAGAAAACTTTATTTTTCATTAACCCACCCAATATTGCCTGTTTAAAAGGCAATAAAAAAACGGTGGTTTCGAGAGCCTCAACCACCGTTTTCATAATAGCACATTATCAGGCGTTTGCCAAACCCTTAAGCTCTTCCAGCATTTTTGGAAGGTCGGTTGCCATATTCTCGTTTGTGAACTGACAGGTACCGACTTTCTGATGTCCGCCGCCGCCGTACTTGAGCATCAGGCTGCCAACGTTTACCTTGCAGGTTTTGTTCAATACGCTGTAGCCAACTGCTGCAGAACAGCCCTGGCCGCCGCGACCGCTTACAATCCATGCAGAAATATTCTGTTCAGGATACATGCTGTAAATCATAAAGCGGTTTCCGGTATAGATAGGGTCAACACCGCGCAAATCAGAAATAATCAGATTGCCTTCAACTGTAGTGTGAGCCTTAACCATTTCCTTAAACTTCTGGGTCTGCTCATTATAAACTTCAATGCGTTCCTTTACGTCTGGCATTGCAAGAATTTCTTCTGTAGATTTATCACGGCAGGCAACCATCAGTTTTTCCATCAGCTGATAATTTGAAACTGTGAATTCACGCCAGCGTCCAAGTCCGGTTCGTGGATCCATCAAGAATCCTACTAAAATCCATCCTTCCGGGTTCTGGATTTCATCAATAGTAAGATTTCCTGAATCAACCTTATCAACAGCTGTCATGATGTCGTCAAAGTTTGGGAACTTTTCTTTTCCGCCGTAATATTCGTAAATAATTCGGGCACAAGACGGTGTAATGCGGCTTTCTCCTTTATATTTGCCTGCAAGCTGGTTGCGCTCAAATTCACTGGAGTGGTGGTCAAACCAAAGTCCGCAGCCTTCTACAAAAGGAACGTTTGCAAGACAGTCGTTGCTGTCTACAGGAACAAGTCCGTCCTGTAAATCTTTAGGATGTGCAAATTTCCAATGATCTATAATTCCGGCCTCTAAAAGGAGGGCACCACAAGCAAGTCCGTCGAAGTCTGAACGGGTTACCAATCTCATTGCCATAAAAACCTCACTGTAATTAAATCGTTTTAAGAATATAATAATTCTATCAGAAATTTGAGGATTTTCAAGTTTTTAAATTTGTTGGGACTGTTTTAAACTGGGGAAGGAAATCTTCTTTTTTCCTAATTACCTAAAGTCCCAGAAGTCTTTCTGCATTTCTGTGGAAAATAGCATCGCGCTCGTCTTCGGTTAAATCAAGACGATTAAAGCGTTCCAGTTCTCCTTCGTGGTCCCACATCGGGAAGTCGGAAGCAAAAAGAAAGTGTTCAACGCCGTGGGCTTTTATCATGGCATTGGCTTTTTCTACGGGAAGCCATTCCAAAGTGCTGGAAGTATCAAAATAAATGTCCTGGCCTACAAGGTACTTCATGGAATTATCCCATTCCGAATAGCCGCCAAAGTGGGCTGCAATAAGGGTAAGTTTCGGGTGTTTTTTGTGAAGGTGCAGAATGCGTTCCGGGCCGGAAAAATCATAACGGCAGTCGCCGGCGTGAATGATAAGGGGCATTTGTAAATCTGTGAGGATGTCGTAAATGTCATCCATGCGGGCAGCATCTATCTGGAATTTCTGGAAGTCTGAATGAAGTTTAAGACCGCGCAGGCCTGCTTCTTTTATGCGGAAAAGTTCCTGGCGGTAATTGTCATAGTCCGGGTGCATGGTTCCAAAACCGATAAATTTCGGATGTTCTTCGCACTGTTCAAGGGTAAAGTTATTGGAAGGTTCTACCTGCATGGCTTTTGTTGCAACAGGAAGAATTACATATTTATCTACACCGATTTTTGAACCGCTTTCTATCAGTTCTTCCGGGAGCCCTGTCCATTTCATTGGATAGTTATAAAAGTCTCCAACAGATTTAGATGCCTTGGCAGCAATCTTGCTTGGATAAATGTGGCAGTGGAAGTCTATAATCATTTTTTACCTCTGGATTATTTTTGGAATTGAGAAACTCTTTCCTGTATGCGGGATTTTACCATTTCTGCAATTTGACTTGTATTCATACCGTCATATTCAGAAGGGGAAATAGGTGGAAGGTAATGAACCTGAATAGGACGGCTGGTTTTATATCCTTTATCAAAAATATTATATGAATCAATTAATGCAACCGGCAGGATTTGGCATTTTGCACGCTGGGCACTTTTAAAACTGCCGGGATGAAATTCAGATAATACATGAGGATTATCTTCATAAAATCCTTCTGGAAAAATCATGTAATTAATGCCACTTTTTAATTCAGTTGTTATTTCTGAATACAGCTGAACTACAGCATGAATGTCTTTCTTGAGTTTTTTTGATTTTATAAGACGGCAGACATCTCGTATAAAAGGGCGGTGTGTTGCATCGTCATTTAAAATAACTCCAATTTTGCGTGGAAAAGTGTACCAGATTGAAAGAGGGTCAAATTTTTCTTGATGATTAGAACAGACGTAAATTCCATCTTTTTCCGGGATATTTTCTAAACCATGAATTTCAATTTTAAAGTTGCAGGTATCAATTGCAATTTTGATAAGTTTTAAGCAGTAGTTATACATTTCTTCTTGTGTATATTTATTTTGATGGAATGCCATATAAACCATCTTTGGATAGTATCTTAGAATCTTGAAGAAATTTTTTGATATAGCTTTAAATAAAATATTTGAACTACGCTTACCTTTTTTCATATTTAATTAAGTAATACTAACATTTTTTAATTATTTATTCAAATATTCTGAAAAAGAAGGATAATTTTTTACAAATTCATTTGCAGCAATTTCATAGTATTCCCAGGTTGAAGAAAAGAGCTTTATCATTCCAGGAATATGAATTAAGTCTCCTACATTCACATAGCGGTAGTTTATTTTGTGTTCTTCAAACCAATCTGAAACGCTTGGAACATTGTTTATAAGGACAAAGGCAAGGAAAGTGGAGCAGACAAAATCATTTTCAATATATTCATTACTGTTTTTATTCTTTTTATTTTTTGGTAAAGGCTTATATTTTGTTTTTCCGAATTTCTGTTTTTCTTTTGGTGTAAAAAATTTGCGTCCAATATCAAAAATAGCGATTTTAAAATTTTCTATTGCACTGTAGTTTACTTTTGGACTCATGGAATACATTTCAACAAATTCTTTTGTATTGTTATATTCTTCTTCTGTAACAGGAAGGGCGTATGTCATTTGGGTAGATGTATGTAGATTGCATTTTCCCATATATTTATGGCCTTTTATATCTGTACAGGATTCTAAAGCAAGCTGAAGATCTCCGCCCATTGTGAGTCCATAAAAATTATCATCCAGATAAAAGTTGATGGCACTGTGACTTACCTTTTCTTCATTTAAATCTGTAATTTCAATTCCGGCTTTAAGGATGTTAGCAACATAAAGAGGGTTTGTATATTCCGGATTATAAAGGCGGAAAAAAAGATATTTTGTTTTTTCGGGAGTCGTCGGGTTTTCAGAATCTTGTGAGGAAAAGAGGTTTTCTTCAATAATAAAAGGAACAGGACTGGACTCTAAATCCTGATTCAGTTTGTTTGTGGAAGCACAGCCCCAAAATAAAAGCGAAAATATTATAATTGAAAGGTGAAATAATTGTTTTCTGTTAAACATTATTTATCCAGCAATTCAATTATAAAGATATTTCCAGTTTTCTGCCGCTTGGCTGGTACTGGTAGTAACGTACACCTGCGGCATTCATAAGTCTTTTTGAGGCTTCAACAGAAGGAGTGCCTTCATATTTATTATCTGCGTAAACTACAGTTTTAATTCCGGCCTGAATAATGGCCTTGGCACATTCATTGCAAGGAAAAAGTGTTACAAAGATTTTGCAGCCTTCAAGAGAACCGCCACGGTAGTTTAAAATTGCGTTAAGTTCACTGTGGGTAACATAGGCATATTTTGTTTCAAGAGTATCGCCTTCTCGCGCCCATGGAAAATCATCATCTGAACAGCCGCGAGGAAATCCGTTATATCCCATAGAAAGAATTTTGTTGTCTTCGCTTACTATGCAGGCTCCAACCTGTGAATTCGGGTCTTTTGAGCGGAAACTGGCAAGTTTGGCAACACCCATAAAGTATTCATCCCAAGAAATATAATCTGAACGTTTTGGTGTTGTAAATTTGATAGAAGAAGGCATAAATTCCCCCGAAAAAAGAGCAATTATTATAAATATATCATGAAAAAGGCCCTAATAGCAAGGTATGACAGCAGGGCAAACGCATTATAATGCGTTTGCCCTAGGCGGCTATAATTCTTCTTGGGTTACGCTTACATTGCCAATCCAGACGTCATTTGAATCTAAACCAAGGTTGAATTCAAGGCGGGCGGTTGGGTCTGTATCATTTTCCATTGTGAAGAAATATGAATAATGCTTTGTTTCTGTGCCGAGTTCAGGATAGTATTCCGGAGAATAAACTGCCCAGCTGTTATCGGCATCGCCACCGAGTTTTATTGCAATTTTGCGGGGGGCACTTGCTTTTGCATCAAACTGAATCTTGTAAGAATAGCCTTTTGCAACCGGTAAGTGCTGAATCAGCTGAACTGAATAATTCTGATTTCCAACGTTTTTGATTTGCACGCGTCTTCCGTCTATTCCGTCTGATTTTTCGGCCTGAGAAACTGCGCTGCCTCCAAAATCTGAAAGACCCAGGAAGTACCAGGCGCGCTCATGAACATCCATGTTTTCATTTGAAAGGAGAGAAGTATTTCCTGCATCGGTGATGGCAGAATTCATTCCAGAGTCAAAAATGAAGTTTTTTCCGTCTGATGTTGAGAAAGTTTTGAAGTTTGTTTCATCACGCTGAGGAAGAGGGCGTTTTACGTTTGTATTGTAAGGTTCGTCTTTGTCGTAAACGCGAACATAATCCACAAGCATTTGTGCAGGAAGGTCAGAATCTTCTGGCGCAACTCCGCCATCATAATTTCCGCCGAGGGCAAAATTCAAGAGGATGTAGAAAGGTTTATCGTAAGGAGCGGGGTAAGGGTATGGTTCTGATTCACCAGCACCCAGAGACCACCACTGCTGTGTTTCATAATAAAGATTTCCGTCTACAAGCCAGCGCAAAAGGCCTGGTTCCCATTCAAGGGAATAAACGTGGTAATCTGCGATTGTTTGGCCAGCAGGGAATTTATACATTCCGCCGGAATATTTGTTTCCCGGCCAGGCCTGCCCAAAGTGCACGGTTCCGTAAACGCGGTTTGGAAGGCGGCCTTTTGCTTCCAGAATGTCAATTTCGCCGGAAGAGGCCCAGACACCGTAATCTGTGGTGGCGGGCAGCAGCCAGAATGCAGGCCAGATTCCGTTGCCGGTTGGCATTTTTATTCGGGCTTCTATGCGGCCGTAAGTTTTTGTGAAAAGTTCTGTGCCGTCGTCTTTTACGGTGCGCAGGCGGGCAGAAGTGTAGGCACGTCCGCCAAAGTCTTCTTTACGGGCTTCAAGAACAAGGTTGCCGTCTTTTACGCTGGCATTTTCTTTGCGGTAATACTGAAGCTCGTTGTTTCCCCAGCCTTCAAGGCCGTATTGGCTTCCTGTTCCCAGCTGGAAGTCCCATTTGGTAAGGTCTATTTCATTGCCGTTGAATTCATCATTCCAGACAAGGTGCCAGCCTTTTGGAGCGGCCGTTTCTGCTTCTTTTGTGCTTACAGCGTTTTTATTACAGCAAATCAGACTCAGGCTTAGAGTCAGGCTGCCAAGTGTGGCAGCAGTTAAAATTACTTTATTCATTTTTCCTCCAAAATCCAGGTTTGAATAGCGCGTGGTGGAATCTTAAGATAGAGCGGTGCATCATTTTTTACAGTCTGGCTGTTGCCTTCTGTGCGGGCTTTTTCCCAGTCACCAGGTTTGTCAGCTTTAGAATCACAAGAAACAGAAGGTGTTTTTTCTTCAACTTTGAATTCAAAAACCAAATCTGCTTCTGTGCGGTTTGTTACAATCAGGGCAATTGTGCCGTCAGGGTTGCGGAAGGCTAGGCTTTCTGCTTCATCTGTGAGATGGCCGCTTACGGTTGCAGGCGTCATCCATGAAAAGAGTTCTGATCCAAGGCGAATTGCACCAGGCTGAATAAAGCGGCTGAAATGACCTATATAGTAATAGGAACTCTGGAAGTGAAGGGTACCGTCTTTTTCATCAGCAAGAATTGGAGCATCACAGAAGTTCCCAACATGATTAGGTCCTCCCTGCATATCAAGAACCACATTCCAGTCAATCCACTTTGTACAGCCGCTTTTAAGGTCGTTTATGATGTTGTGGGCATAGCGTTCGCCGGTAAACCAGGCTCCATTGCGGGAGCCTCCTTCTACACAGCCTTCCGTAAAAATTAAATCGATTTCGGGATATTTTTCTGCAATAGCCTTAAGGTTGCTGTACTGGTCGCCGGAATACCAATGGAAGGCGAGTCCGGCAACATATTTTTCTGCTCCAGGAACTGCCAGAGATTCTTCCAGGCGTTCAAGGGCAAGGTCTCGGTTGTGATCCCAGATGTAGATTTTTACCTGACCTAGGCCAGCCTTTTCCAGAGCAGGGCCAAGATACTTAGCGGCAAATTCACCTTCTTCTGAAGCAGACCATTCACAGGAATCCCAGGTCTGAACGGCAGCCGGTTCATTTTGTATTGTGACAAAAGAGATTTTTATTTCCCTTTCTGCCATCTTCTGAATAAATTTCACAAAATACTGAGCCCACAGTTCCTTGTAAGAAGTGAGGAGGTGTCCACCATGGTTCATATCGCCGTTGTTTTTCATCCATCCAGGAGGTGACCATGGACTCATCAGAAATTTAACGTCGCTTCCGGCGTTTCTTGCAGCCTTCTGTACGTCCACAGCCAATGGTGAAATATATTTGTCGGTACGTTCCATTGAAAAAGACTTTAGTGTTTCATCTTTTTCTGGAACGCAGGCCCAGTTATCAAGAGAAAAATCACAGGAATTCATGTGGATTCGTGCAAATCTGTAGTTGTTTCCTGTTTTTGGATTGTAATATGCTTCTATTGCCTGCTGGCGGATTTGGGCAGGCAGTCGTGAAAGTACAAAACCAGATGATTCTGTAAGTGCTCCACCAAAGCCCCAGAAAGCCTGAAAAGTTTCTGCAGGTTTTAAAGTGAGGGTGGTAGGAATCCATCCTTTTCCGTTAAAAAATCTTTCTTCCGGCTGTACTTTAGAAATTCGTTCAGCTGTATCTTTTGCAGTTTCATATAGTTCTTTAATTTTCATAACTAGAGTATAAACGCGCAATATAAAAGCGGATAGTTTGATAATTTTCTAAATGGTGGAATTTTTTCGGGTAAAAAGTTATCTACTTTGTCTATGTTAACAAAAAAATGTGCTATACTATTAAGAATGAAGATAATACATTGTGCTGATATTCATGCAGATTCAAAAATGGGAACTCATTTTTCAAAAGAAAAGGCAGATGAAAGGCGAAATGAAATTGTGAATACTTTTGCAAAAATGGTTACTTTTGCAAAAGAAAATGATGTAAAGGTTATAATTATTGCCGGTGATTTATTTGACACTAAAACTTCACAGCAGAAAACAATAAAAAAAAGAATAGCTTACATAATCAGTCAGAATCCTGAAATTGATTTTTTGTATCTGCGCGGAAATCATGATGAAGATGTGGAATTTGCAGATGCGGACTTAATGCCAAATCTGAAATCATTTACAAAAGAAAGATGGACTTCATATTCTTATGGGAATGTTGAGGTTTACGGGCATGAATTTGGAAAAACAATTCCTCTGAGTGCTTACAGCGAAGTTTCTTTTGATTCAAAAAAAGTGAATATTGTAGTGCTTCATGGGCAGGTTGCAGAATATAAGGCAAAAGAGGGTGCACCTGTAATTTCTTTGCCTAAATTTGTAAATCAGAATATTGATTATATTGCACTGGGTCATATTCATGATTATAAAAAAGAAAAACTTGATGCAAGATGCTTCTGGTGCTATTCAGGCTGTCTTGAAGGACGAGGTTTTGATGAATGTGGAGAAAAGGGCTTTGTACTTTTAAATATAGAAAATAATCAGGTTGAAAGCAGGTTTGTCTCTCTTGCGGAACGCAGGATTCATGAAGTGGAAGTAAGGCTGGACGGCGCAATGAATTATAATGAAATAATGCAGGCGGTAACGGCTAAACTGGCAGGAATTTCTTCAAGAGATATTGTGGAAGTAAACCTTACGGGCGAAGTTTCTGAAGAAACGGAAATAGAAACTCAATCCTATGAAGCGGCTCTGTCTTCAAATTATTATCTGATTCGTTTTAAAGATAAGACAGAGACAAAAATCAATTATGAAAAATATGAAAATGATGTTTCATTAAAGGGTGAATTTATAAGGCTGGTAAAGGGTCAGTCAGATTTATCAGAAGACGAAAAATCAAAAATCATCATGACAGGTATTAAGGCTTTGGCAAGGAGAGTGAATTAATCATGAAATTAATAAAGGCTCATATCCAGAATTTTGGAAAACTAAGTAACTGCGATTTTGATTTTAATGAAGGCTTAAATGCTCTTATTCATGAAAACGGATGGGGAAAGACAACTCTTTCAGTTTTTATAAAATCTATGTTTTACGGCATGGAGTATACTACTTCAAAAGATTTGGAAAAAAACGAAAAACTGAAATATCTGCCCTGGCAGGGGGGAATTTACGGTGGAAGTCTGGTTTTTTCTCATAATGATAAAATTTATCAGATTCACAGAACTTTTGATTTGAAAAAAAACGAAGATACTTTTGAACTCAGGGATTTGAAGACAAATAAGATTTCTTATGATTTTTCTGAAAATTTGGGAAACGAGCTTTTTGGTATAAACAGGGAAACTTATGCCAGAAGCGTTTATGTTGTTCTGGATGAAAAACCGGCGGCTTCTGATGATATTTCTGCAAAACTTGGAAATTTAATTGAAGCGGCAGATGTTTCTAATTTTGATGATGCTATGGCTTTTCTGGATAAAAAGGCAACTTCCTTAAAAGCAAAAAGGGGCAATAGCGGCGAAATTTCGCAAATTCAGGAAAATATTGATAGTGATAGAAATAATCTGACTGTAATTGAAACAAAAATCCTTCAGAACGAAAATTATGAAAAAAAGATTGCAGAAGTAAAGGCTAATATTGAAGAACTGAAAAATGTTCAGGAAGAGCTGACTAAACAGCTTGCTGTGAGTGCAAAATATGAAGGAAAACTGCGTTATGAGCAGTTAAAAGCTGATTTGGAAGCGGCAGAAAATTCTAAGAAAAGGCTGATTGATTTTTTTAACGGCAAAGTTCCAGAAGATGAGGTAATTGGCAAGATAGACGCGCTTACTCAGGATTTTACAACGGTGGAATCAAATCTCAGGACTAATTCTGCAACGCAGGGAGAAAGGGATCAGTATGAATCTTTGCGAAATTATTTTGGGGGAGATATTCCTTCAAAAGAACAGATAGAAGACTGTCTGCGAACTGATTCCGAATACAAAAAATTTTTGCGGGATGAAAGTGAAAAAAAACTTTCTGAAATTGAAGAAGCAGAATATAAGACTCTTAAACCTGTTTTTGAAAATGGGGATATTTCTCAGGAAAAAATCAATCTGAATATTTCTCTTGTTTCTGAAGTGCAGAAGGCAAAGAATGAAAAGGCAAAAATTGATTCTGACATTCAGACAAAAAAACTGGAACTGAAGGTTTGCGAGCAGTCAAGACCAAAAAATATAAAACGAATTGTGCTCTTTATTCTTTCTGCTTTACTTTTAAGTCTGGCGGGAGCGGTTTTTGTACTGAATTATTCTCTGATTGCGAGTCTGGCTTTTGCTCTGGCAGGAATAATTACCTTGGTTCTGGGAATTGTTTCAAAGTCAAAAGTTCAGGATTTTTCAAATCTTGAAGCAGAAATTGCGGATTTGGAGGCAAAATCTGGTAAGCTGGCCATTCAGAATGATAAAAATGAAAATGAATATAAAACTTTTATTGCCAGATATTCAAAAAGCAAGGATGAAGAACTTATTGCATTGAATAAAATCAGTGTAGATTTTAACAGATATTCTATCCTTTTTGAAAAAATGCGTAATTATAATTCCTGGCTTGCCGGTCAGAAAAAACAGCCGGCAGATTTTGAAAACGAACTTAAAATGTTTATGAAGCGTTTCTGTAAAACAGAAGACATTTCTCTGGTTTCTTCTGAAATCCAGACTTTGAATGACAGGCTTGCCCGCCTTAATGAACTGGAAAAGAAGATTAATGCAGATTCAAAAAACAGTCAGCTTCAAAAAGAACAGAAAGAAAAACTTGAAAGCATTCTGGCTCAGTATAAATCTGATAAGTCTTATACTTTTGCTGAACAGGTTCAGCAGGTGCATGATAAGGTAAACGACATAAAAAATGCAGAAAAACTAATTGACTTAAATAAGCAGAAGGTTTTGGAATTTGAAAATAATCCTGATAACGACATTCAGGCCTTTGAAAATCTTACAAAACCTGCAAAATCTGCTGAATCTTTGCGCTCAGAGCTTTCTGAAGTTGCAGATAAGATTTCTAATGAAAATGCCACGATTGCGGGATACCAGAAAATCATAAATGATAATCTGACTTTTACTGAAAAAAAAGAAGATATAGAAACAGAAATTGAGCGGCTTGAAGCTGAAAAGAAAGAAAAAAATGCAGAACTGGCGATTTTGAAAAAAACTCAGAATCTTCTTGCGCAGGCAAAGGAAAATCTGGATGCAAATTATTCTGACCCTATGAAAGAAGGTTTTGCAAAATATCTGAACATGATTGGCGGAAAACTGAATCTTGTAATTGATACGGATTTAAAGGTTTCTATAGATGACAACGGCAGGTATCATGAAAGTGAATCTTTAAGTGAAGGCTATAAGGATATGGTGAATTTCTGTTCCAGAATGGCTTTAATAGATGCCCTTTTTACAGATGTAAAACCGCCGGTAATTCTGGATGACCCTTTTGTAAATCTGGATGATGAAAAAGTTCCCCGCGCTCTGCAGATGGTTAAGGATATGGCAAAGGAAAAACAGGTAATATATTTTGCCTGCCATAAAAGCAGGGTAGTTTAATATATGAAAAGGTCTTTTGGAATTTGCCTTTTTGATTGTTTAAGATTGAAAAAAAATAGTAAAATATGATAGAATAAAGGCAATGGGGCTGTAGCTCACCTGGCTAGAGCGCTACAATGGCATTGTAGAGGTAGTCGGTTCAAGTCCGATCAGCTCCAAAATTTTTAATTATGATTGATTCACTGTCCGGTCAATTTTCCAAAGGCAAAGCCTTTTTTCATCTTCCTGGTCTTTTTGAGTTTTTCAATTTTTACAAAAAATTTCTTCCGATTTTCCGAGAGCATAGGGAATGGTTTTATTCTTGGTGCGATATTGCTTCTGTTTACGGTTCGCCGGAGGACTGTCTTTGGGCTGGCGGCCGCATTGAAGAAAGCGGTCTGCGCTGCGGGGATAATGAACTTGAGCAGGTTCGTGATTTACTGAATGATTTTGGGATTTCTGCACGCCTTACTTTCAGCAATTCACTTTTGAGGGCGGAGCATCTGGCGGACGAAAAATGCAACTTGCTTTGCAGGATTTTTGGCGGGGATACTGGGGCGGGCGGTGGTGTTTGCAGGGTCGTGAAAAACGGCGTCATCCTTCATTCTGATTTGCTGCTTGAATATCTGAAAAAAAATTATCCTGACTTTTATTTTGTTTCTTCTACTACAAAAGTGCTGACAGATTTTTCTGATTTTGAGGCGGAATTGGACAGGGCGGATTTTTCTTTTGTAGTGCCGGATTTTCGCCTGAACAAGTCTTTTGAAAAATTAGGGGGCCTGACTCAGGCGCAAAAAGACAAGGTTGAGTTTTTGTGTAATGAATGCTGCTGGGCTGGCTGCAAGGATCGCCGGGAATGTTATGAGAGCGTGAGCCGCGAAGTATTGGAACGCTGTGCTGGCGGGAGTCCTGACGGGAGTGTTGACGCCCACATCTGCAGGGCACCCGGCGGCAATAAGGGCTATCGTTTTTCTCTGGCAATGAAAAATCCTGCCTTTATCAGTCTGGATGACATTCAGAAAGTTTTTCTTCCTATGGGTTTTTCCAATTTTAAAATTGAAGGACGTTCTCTGGGCAGCGCGCTTCTTCTTGAATTTATTTTATATTATATGACTAAGCCTGAATTTCACATCAATTTGCGCGAAGAACTGTATCTGGATAATTTGCTGGATTTGTTCTAGCGGAAGTGGGGCGGGGCGGGGCGGGGCCTTGCAGAAGACGGGGGCCTGTTGGGGCGAGGAGTTCTGCGTGGTGCGGAGATTTACGTGATGTGGAGATTTGCCTTGGGTGAGGAGTTTTACCTGGGGCGCAGTTTTCCTGATGTGGCTTCCAAGTCCTTTTACAAATCCGGGTAAAACTTTTTCCAGTCAAAGGCCTCTTCATAAAGGCGGGCGGCCTGGAGCAGGCGCAGGTCTTCGTGGCGGGGAGCAATCAGCTGAAGTCCGATAGGAACTCCTTCTTTGGAAAAGCCGGCCGGAATAGAAGCGGCAGGATAGCCCGGAAAGTTTGCGAGAAAGGTCTGAGTCCAGCCGATGAGCGGTTCAACTTTTTTTCCGTTGATGAAGTCCGGGCCTTTTGTGTTTTTATCGTTTCTGTTTTCTATGGCGGCGATGCAGCTTACCGGGGAAATGATGAGGTCGTAATCGGCAAAGGCTTTTTCAAACTGGTCAAGAATTTCCGTTCTGGTAAGATTAAAGCGGTAAAGGTCTTCAATTCCAAGTCTGTCTACAATGCTCTTCCAGTAAATAAATTCTTCGGGGAAATCTTTGCTGTGGTCGCCAAGTAAATCAATTCCTTCTTCTTTCAGATGATTTAATTCCAGAGCGCAGTCGATGGTAATTCCTTTGCACCACTGGCTTGCAATTTCGAATGCCGTCTGCTTAAAATCAAACTTATATTCTTCTACTATGCAGCCCAAATCAGAAAATCTTCTGGCGGCTTTTTGAACTGTGGCGCGAACCTGATCTTCCACTTCAAAAATTCCAAAGTCCTGGGTAAAGGCGATTTTTAGGGGCTGGTATTTTTGAGTTGCGGTTTCCTTAGGGGGGCGGTCTTGAAGAGTGAGGCTCTGAGGGGAGATGCCCTGAAGGGGACGGTTTTGAAGAGTGAGTCCCTGAAGGGAGAGGCTCTGAGGGGCGTGCTGATTTGAAGAGTCTGACTGCCTTGCGCTCCAAGGATTGATTTCAAACTCCTTTGCGAAATTATGTTTTTTTGGAAGGCTGAAAGGGTCGCGCACATCTTCATAACTCATATAATTCAAAAGGATTGCAGCATCTTTAACGCATTTTGTAAGGGCGCCGTTAAAACAAAGGGGGTGAGTGGCGCTCCAGGCATCGGGGCGGCAGACAGAAGGAATTGTTCCCACGCCTGCTTTAAAGCCAAAAAGATTGCAGAAGCCTGCAGGAATGCGGATTGAACCGCCGGCATCTCCGCCTTCTGAAATGGGAACAAGACCGGCCGAAACTGCAGCCGCGCTTCCACCGCTGGAGCCGCCGGAGTTGTATTTGGGGTTAAAGGGCGTGGAAGTTGGCCCGTACATGAGGTTGTCCGTAGTTCCGCGGAAGCCGTATGCCGGGGCATTTGTTTTTCCAATGGCAATTCCGCCGGCCTTTTCCATTGCTTCACAAAAAACAGAATTACCCTGGTCAGTTGCTACAAGACAGGCCACTCCTCCGTGAGAGCTCTGCCATCCTTTTTTATTTGGAAGAAAATCCTTTAGGCCAAAAGGCACTCCTGCAAATTCGCCGCAGTATTCACCGCGGCTAAGACGCTCTTCCAGCTCTCGGGCTTTTTCTAGAGCATAATCAGCTTTTACATAAACAAAGGCATTTACTTTTTTATTGATTTTTTCGATTCGGTCTAAAAAGTAGGTCACAACCTGAGTCGGACTAATCTGTTTTGAGTTTACAAGTTCGCCAATTTCCCAGGCGCAAAGAGATTCAAGTTTCATGATATTATTCTGAAATTTCTGATTAGTGCGGCAAGATTTGATGTTTTATTTAGTCGTCCACACCGACCGCTTTATACAGGCGGTCTTTCATCAGTATGCTTTCAGATTTCCTCCTAGTTTTGATTATAGACAGGATGGATTTCGAACTGTCTTGTGGCTTAGAGTATAATGAAATGCGGGGGTGTTGGGAAGAAGAGGTGAGGGTGACTGGTGTGTTATTGCGGGCTGCTTACGTTGACGAATATTACAGTTACGGAAAGATGGCGGCAAGTCATTACAGTCATTATCGGGCTTGAGCTGATAATCAACTTGTTTACAAAAGCGGAAATTTATCCCCTTATTTCAAGAAAAGGTTCGCCAGGTTCTTCAAGCCACTGGATAATCTGATCCGTGACCTTTTCAATTTTCTGCCTTGAATTTTTGCCGCGGATGGAACATTCCCAGACCAGACAGACCCGCCAGCACTGCTCCTGATAGTATCTCTGGCCCTTATGTGAGACATATTCAGGTGGCGGGATTCTGGAGTAAGCGTGTCCATAATTCAATGAATATTATGAAGGGTTTTGAGGGGATTGGGAAGAGCTGACTGCGGAATGGCCTTATTTGTGATATAATTATATGGCATGGAAAATTTTCTTTTGGGAACAAGCGGCTACGACTATCCTGAATGGAAGGGCGTCTTTTATCCCTCTGATTTGAAGCGTTGCGATTTTCTTTCTTACTATGCGACTCAGTTCAATGCGCTGGAAGTGAACAATACTTTTTATAATATGCCCACGGCAGAACGACTTTTCTCTTTTTACGAAAGGAGCGAGGGGAAGCTGCAATTCAGCGTAAAGGCAAACAGACTTTTGACCCACGAAACAGGCAGGGACTGGCAGGGGGCGGCGGCGGCTTTTAAGGATGCACTAAAGCCCCTTTGTGAAAAAGACTGCCTCTGTGCCGTCCTATTTCAGTTTCCCCAAAGTTTTCATTATACGAATGATAACCGCATTTATCTTGCCAGGTTGATTTCTGAGTTTGAGGGATTTCCGGTGGTGATTGAATTCCGCCATCGGGAATGGATTCGTCAGAGTGTCTTTGCAGGATTGGAAGAGAGGGGCGCAAGCCTGGCCTTTTGCGACATGCCAAAGCTGAAGAATCTTCCTGCAGGAGATTTTTCCGGGGGTGAGGCAAGGCTAGACACAAGCTCTTTTGTGGGAAATAAGGCCTACATACGCCTGCACGGCCGGAACGAAGGGGCTTGGTATGCAAAGGCGAGTGTCCAAAATCCCGGCGACAAAAACGGCAGTGGCCGCTACCGCTACGACTATAGTGATAGTGAACTTTGTGCGTTTGTGCCTGTTGTGCAGCGTGCCCTTCAGGAAGGAAAGCAGACCATGATATTCTTCAACAACCACCCCGACGGCAGCGGCGCAAAAAATGCAAAGCGGCTTGGGGAGATGATTTTGGAAGGCAGGGGATGACAACTTCGCTCATATTACTGTAAAACACGCTATGTTAAAAAAATGCGTAAATACGCAAAAATTTCAGAGCTAAAAGTTGCCAAGTTTTCTCTCTGCCTGTATAATGAACTGAAAAAAATGCGTATTTACGCAAATATTTAGAGGGTTGAAAGTGATTGAAAGACCACGTTATTTAGAAAAATTAATCTCAAAACGGGAGAATGGGCTTGTAAAAATTATTACAGGAAACCGCCGTTGCGGAAAGTCATATCTTCTGTTTGTTATTTATCATCAGTATTTAATCAATAATGGAGTAAAACAAGAGCAGATTATAGAACTTGCGCTTGACGAAACTGCAAATGCCAAATACCGCAATCCAATAGAACTTGATAAATACATTCGTTCCCTGGTTTCTGATACCTCAAAGCAATATTATATATTCCTTGATGAAATTCAGAAAGTTGAGGAAATACAAAATCCGTACCTTCCAAATCCAGACGCGAAAATCACATTTGTAGACACTGTTCTTGGTTTTATGAAGCTTCCTAATGCTGATATTTACATAACAGGAAGCAACTCTAAAATGCTTTCATCTGACATAGTAACGGAATTCCGCGACAGAGGGGACGAAGTTAGAATCTATCCCTTATCATTCAGCGAATTCTACAGCGCATATAAAGGTGATAAAAGCAAAGCCTGGCGTGAGTATTACACATACGGAGGAATGCCGCTCGTCGTGACAAAAAAGACTCCGGCAGAAAAAAGTAAATATCTTAAGGATTTATTCACTGGTACTTACATAAAAGATGTCCTTGAACGTCATAAAGTAATTAATGACAGTTCAGATCTTGAAGAATTACTAAATGTAATTTCATCTTCAATAGGCTCTCTAACAAATCCTTTAAATCTTTCAAATACTTTTAAGATGGAAAATATCATTTTTAATGAACTGAAAATCTGAGGTTTTGATGTTGATGTTGGAGTAGTTGTGCATAATACAAAAGATGCGCGGGGAAAAAGTCAGCGAAATTATCTAGAAGTTGACTTTATAGCAAATATGGGCAGCAAACGTTTTTATATACAGTCTGCCCTAAATATTGATGACCAAGAAAAAAAGCAGCAGGAAATCAATTCCCTCTGCCGGATAAACGATTCATTCAAAAAGTTTGTAGTAATAAAAGACAACATAGAACCCTGGCAGGATGACAAAGGAATTCAATATATAGGAATTGAGCAGTTTTTACTTGAAGATGACTGGCTTAGGTAGGGGGTTTATGGGGGCTCCCCCTCCGCTCAGTCATTGTCGGGCTAGACCCGACAATCCCTTCGCTTCGGGGTCGGGCTTTCCGCACTTCGGTCACCCTCATTCCTCCGCTACGCTACGGAACTGCCCTGCAGGCAGGTGCTCCAATCCCTAGCCTGAAAAACACCGTACAAATGAAGAAAAACACGGTGAGTTTTGAAAAATTCTCCGTACGTTTTTGAAAAAACGTCGTATGTTTTAGGAGAAAACTCGGCGTGAATTTTGGGGGAAGAAGGGTGATTGGGAGGGAAAAGAGCCCAGCATTCAATTACTCTTAATCTTAATGATTGACAAATGGGGAATAAATATTGCATAATGCAAGTTATAATTCCCTTTTCCGAGGTAAATTATGGGAGAATCCTTTTTTCAATCCTCAATAAAAGATTTGCTAGAACAAGTTACAAAACTATACTCTATTTCTGATATTGCAACAGAACTACAAGTTAATCAAAGTACAATTCATCGCTGGCTCAATGGTTCTGTACAGCCAAAATCATTCATTGCAGACAGATTAGTAAATATGATTTCAAGAAAAATTCCTGCACAAGAAAATGATAATCGTGAAGGAGATTTTACTTTTATCGACTTATTTGCAGGAATTGGCGGTATCAGAAAAGGCTTTGAACAGGCTGGTGGAAAATGCGTTTTTACTTCGGAATGGGATGAATTCGCACAAAAAACATACAGCAATAATTATCCCTCAAAACACCCGATAAACGGTGACATTACGAAAGTAAATGCAGAAGACATTCCTGACCACGATGTTTTATTGGCTGGTTTTCCATGCCAACCATTCAGTATCGCGGGAGTTTCAAAGAAAAAATCCCTAGGTCGTCCTACAGGCTTTGAGGATAAAACGCAAGGAACATTATTTTTTGATGTTGCTCGTATAATTGAAAAAAAGAAGCCGAAAGTATTTGTTCTTGAAAATGTAAAAAACTTAAAATCTCATGACAAAGGAAATACTTTCAAAGTAATTTGGGAAACTTTAACACAAGATTTAAAGTATACTTGCAGTTATAGAATTATAGACGGTCAAAGCTGGGTTCCTCAACATCGTGAAAGAATTGTAATTGTTGGATTTAGAAATAAAGTTGACTTCTCGCTTGAGGATATGGAACTTCCACCAAAAGGAGAAGTAAAACTGGCAAGTATACTTCACAAAACAGACGGAACAGAACCAAGACTTCCGCAGGATGGCGATAAATATTTTGACTTTGAGAACAATAAAGTTTTGGATAAATATACATTAACAGATAATCTTTGGGCTTACTTACAAGCCTATGCACAAAAACACCGTTCAATGGGAAATGGATTTGGCTATGGACTTGTAAATGAAAATGACATCGCAAGAACTCTTTCGGCAAGATATTACAAAGATGGTTCAGAAATTTTAATTTCGCAAGGCGAAGGAAAAAATCCACGCCGTCTTACACCACGGGAATGTGCCAGGCTTATGGGTTATCCAGATGATTATGTAATTCCCGTTTCTGATACAAGAGCTTACAAACAGTTTGGAAATTCAGTTGTAGTGCCTTTATTTCATGCTGTAGCTGAATATATAAAACCGTATTTAATGGAAGAAATAGAAAAAGAATCCGCAAAAGTAGAGCGCATTTATGCAGAAAAACGAATAGCAATTTAAGGAAAGAATTATGGAAAACTATATTTCAAAAGTCATAGAAGACTCTGCTGAAAGTGAAAAAATATATTGTAAATTTTTATCTCCAAATGATTCTGGAGAAACAGGAGGCCATCAATCAGGCTTTCTTGTATCTAAGCCTGCTTATTCGATTTTGTTTGACGAACCGGGAGAGAAAGGTGGCGATATAAAAAGAGCCTCGGCAACAATTTATTGGTTTGATGATTATGAAACTCCAGCTAATTTTATTTATTACGGAAGCAAGGATGAATATAGGGTAACTTCAAATAGAAAATCTTTTCCATCATCAAATCCCGATTATACAGGTGCATTACTAATATTCTTAAAAAAACACACTGGACAGTTTAAAGCTTATATTTTCAATACTGATGATGAGATAAATGAAATCTTAAATTATTTTGGAATAACTCCGGCTGAGACTAATCGTTTAATTAATACAGAATTAACAAATCCAGAGGAAAAAGAAAAATACGCTATTCAAGAATTTATCAAATCGCTGACAACAGATTTTCCATCGTCAGAACAAATGTCTCTTGCGGCTCAAAGAATTCAAAATTTAGTTTTTGATCATAATGAATACATCCAGCTGAAACCAGATAATAAATTATTGGATTGGACAGAGGTTGAATATAGACTCTTTAGAGCCCTTGAACATGATAGATATGGAGTTCTTATAAAAAATGGATTTTCTGATGTGGAGAAATTTATAGAACTTGCTAACCAAGTTTTAAACAGACGAAAGAGTCGTGCTGGAAAAAGCTTGGAACATCATTTAAGTTCATTATTCACAGGAAACAATATAACTTTTACTCCACAAGCTATTACAGAAGGTAACAAGAAGCCTGATTTCATATTCCCATCAATAGAATCGTATCATAATGCATCTTTCCCTCTAGAAAAACTAGCTTCTCTTGCAGCAAAAACAACATGCAAAGACCGTTGGCGACAAGTGTTAAACGAAGCGGACAGATTACGTTCACAAAATAAATTTCTTTGTACACTTCAACAAGGAATTTCATCTGCACAACTTGAGGAAATGAAAAGTGAAAAAGTTGTTTTGGTAATCCCTCAAAAATATATAACAACATATCCTGAAAAGTATCGAAATGATATTTGGACGGTAAAAAAATTTATCGACTACATAAAAGAGATAGAACGATAGAAACTTAAACTTCTTTAGTTTTCACCTGATTGACTTGGAGAGGAAATTGACTAATCTAAATACTCTGCAAGTTTATTTGCTATTGCTTCTGCTAACATTGGAGGAACAGCATTCCCTATTATGCCAAAAATCCAGCAAAACAAAATCCGTCAGATGAAAGACAGACTGAACCGCTTCCAGTATGCAAGCTTTATTTAAGGGGCAGCTAATGAATAATGATTTTTCCATAACAAAAGAACCGCAGCTTTTTCTCGATATAAAAAACATTATCGACTCTGCCAAAAAAGACCTTGCTGTTCAAGTAAACAGCACGATGTCTGCTTTGTACTGGGAAATTGGAAACAGAATCAATCAGGATTTGCTCAAAGAGAAAAGGGCGGAATATGGAAAACAGATTGTTTCGCAGCTGGCCAAGCAGCTTCAGACTGAATATGGTTCAAACAGCTTTTCAGAGAAAAACCTTCGCCGTATGATGCAGTTTGCTTCTGTTTTTCCCGACCGTAAGATTGTCGCAACACTGTTGCGACAATTCAGCTGGAGCCATTTTACTCTGTTTATTCCTATTCAAGATGAACTAAAACGTTCGTTTTATATGGAAATGTGTCGTCTGGAAAATTGGAGCGTTCGTACCTTGCGTGAAAAAATTGACGGCATGTTGTATGAAAGGACTGCAATCAGCAAAAAAAGTGAAGAGACAATAAAAAATGAACTTGCCAGCTTGAAAGATTCTGACAAGCTCACTCCAGATTTGGTCTTTAAGGATCCTTATTTTCTTGATTTTCTTGGACTTCACGATTCATATTCCGAGAAAGATTTGGAGAATGCAATTCTCTCAGAAATGGAAAAATTCATCTGCGAAATGGGAACCGATTTTGGTTTTATGGCCCGTCAAAAGCGTATAACGATTGACAATGAGGATTATTATATTGATTTATTGTTCAGTCATCGTCGCCTGCATTGTCTTGTTGTCGTGGAACTAAAACTTGGCGAGTTTAAGGCAGCATATAAGGGGCAGATGGAATTATATCTGCGATGGCTTGAAAAAAACGACCATGTTGAAGGTGAAAATCCGCCAATCGGACTTATTCTTTGTGCTGGAAAAAACTCGGAACATGTTGAATTGATGCATCTTGAAGAAAGTAATATTCGGGTAGCTGAATATCTTACAAAACTTCCTGACCAGAAGCTGCTTGAGCAGAAACTGAATCAGGCTATAGAATTTGCCCGAAACCGATTAGAACAAAAGAATAAATGAAAAATCTTGCAGGTTTTATATATCATTTCAAATCCCTTTCTCTAAAACTGTTCCCCGCAGGAAAGCACAATGAGATTGACTGGAACAACATAGCTTTTTCTGACGGTAACTTTGATTTTTATCTTTTAAAAGATTCTGGAGCAGGTGAAAAATCTTATGTGGAGTATTCAACAGAATCCGACTACAATATAAATCCCCTTCGCTTAAAAGAAACTGTCCGCTATAAGTGCCAGATTTCAGATTCTGCCAATCCGGACAAAAACGAAGACTATAAGCTTCACTTTAAAAACGAAAGCAACAAACTTTTGAAGACCGAAAAAGATGATGAAAAAAGCATTGTCTTTCAGTTCATAAATTATCTTGGAAAGTCTGAGCTTTGTTTTGATTTAGATAATGAGCCGTTATCTTTGTCGTTTGAAGTTGTGCCGGACAAAATCAATTATGAAACAGATTATGTAAATCTTACACAGGCGATTGCTGAAGAATGTTCGGCTTTGCTTCTGGAATATTCAAGCCCGACATCTCTTACTTTTTCTCAGAACGCGGAAAAGCAGCAGCAAACTGCCTTGGAGCGGTTCATCTTTTTGCGCCAGTTCTGTTATTCGGACAACATCGAAAGTCTTTTTGCTTCAATCAAAAGAAATCCAGACCGTATTCTCATAGAAGAAGATGAGTTCAAGCCTTTTGGGCAGGGCGCGCCGTCTAAACGCTTTTTCACTAATCCACTTTCTTATGGCCGAAACTGGAATGATTCTGGCAGCGGATTTTATCTTCCGTCTGAAATTGCCGTCACTCACAAATGCGAAAGCCTGGACACTCCTGCAAACCGCTTTTTAAAGTTCGCCCTGAATGTATTTCTGGAGATTTGCGAAAACATCATCACTTATGTAAAAGAGCAGAATTCTTTTTATGTTGCCGAAGCTGGGGAAATAAAAACGCGGATTGAAAACATTTTACAGGATTCCTTTTTTGATGACATACAGGAATTGACCTTGATGCCGGTAAATAATCAGGTTCTGGAAAAACGTGAGGGATATTCGCAGATTTTCAACGCATTTTCTATGG